>WRKM01000011.1 GCA_009778065.1 Oscillospiraceae bacterium | reverse complement strand
AATAATAATAACGGCGGCAATAATTACAACCCCGGAAATTATGTCCCGTCTGTCCGCCCACCCTCGGCTATTAGTCGAGTACCTACCGCCGCAACCTCAACGACAACGCAGATTAAAGGCGACATAAACGGAGACGGCGTACTTAACGCAAGCGATGCACTCGCGATTTTAAAGCACGTATCAGGCGTTGAGAAATTAGAAGGTGACGCACTCGAAGCCGCTGATGTAAACGGCGACGGCGTAGTTAACGCAAGCGACGCGCTTGAAGTTTTGAAGCTTGTCGCAGGCGCGTAGTTAGAGGTAATAAAATTTATTTAACCCTTTAGGGTAAACAAAAAAGTCAACCGTGCAATTAAAACGGGCGGTTGGCTTTTTTTCTATATTTTCATGTAAATTAATGCAGAAATATGATAAAATACACTTGACAAATAGTGAACGCTATGCTATACTTAATGTGAACACTGATTCATGTGGCAAGGAGGTTTAAGTTATGATAACAATATCAAATGACATGATAACCGGTATCCCGAAAATCGACGAACAGCACATGGAGTTGGTAAATAGAATTAATGCCGTTACTTCTATGGGGCTAAACTCAGTATTAAAGGAAGAAACACAAAAAACCCTTAATTTTTTAGGCGAGTATATAATTAAGCATTTTTCCGATGAGGAGAGTTTGCAAAAACAATGCGGCTACCCGAATTATGAAATTCACAGACGCTTGCATCAGCAGTATATTTTTGAATTTAAAAGGTTAAAAAAAGAATTTGACGAGAACGGCTCTTCCGTTGAATTCACACTGACCTTAAGAAATTCAATTATCGGCTGGATAATAAGGCACATAAAAACCGTTGACGCAGAGTTCGGGAAATATTATAATTCGCACATATAAAAGACGCGGAAAAAATTCAATTAAGCCTTTCGTGTAAATTAATGCAAAATATCAGAATAATACACTTGACATTTACATCAATGTGTGCTATGATATTCATATATCTACACGAAAGGTGATGCTATATGGAAAGAAAAATACAAAAACACTTGCTTGAATGGAAAAATTCTCCTTATCGTAAGCCGCTTATACTTCAAGGAGCAAGGCAGGTCGGCAAGACCTATTCAATTTTAAAATTTGGACGCGAAGAGTATGAAAACGTGGCTTATTTTAATTTTGAACGGAATAAAAATCTTAGTGACGTTTTTTCCGGCGATATTAGCCCGAGGTATCTTATTCCGCTTTTGTCCAACATATCCGGGAAAAGTATTGTCAGGGAAAAGACTTTGATTGTGTTTGATGAGGTTCAGCTTTGCGAACGTGCGTTGACTTCTCTCAAATACTTCTGCGAGGAAGAGCCGGAATATCATATTTGTGCATTGGGCAGTTTACTCGGTGTCGCCGTCAACCGGAAAGAGTTTTCATTCCCTGTCGGCAAGGTTAACACGCTGACGATGTACCCGATGGATATGGAGGAATTTTTACTCGCTTTCGGCGAACAGGATTTGATACAAAGAATCTGCGATTGTTTTGCGGCGGATTCGCCTATGCCGCTTTTTTTGCACGATGCGGCTATGGCATATTATCGTCAATATCTTGCAGTAGGCGGTATGCCTGAATGTGTGGCGCAATTTATTCAGACAAAAGACTATATCCTTATCCGCAATATACAATCTGAAATTTTAGTTAATTATCTCAACGATATGAGTAAATACAACAAGGAAAACGAAATCAAGAAAACTCGGCTTGTTTATGATAATATCACGGTTCAGCTTTCAAAAAAGAATACTCGTTTTCAATATAAGCTGATTAAAACAGGAGCGAGAGCCGTTGAGTTTGAAAATGCGATTGAATGGCTTGCATTGTCGGGGATTGTTACTCGTATTCACAAGGTCGAGCATCCTAAAAAGCCGCTCGAAAATTATCGTGATATTGACGCTTTTAAAATCTATGTTTCGGACGTTGGCTTGCTTTGCGCGAAAAAGGATATAGTCGCAGAGGACGTTATATATATGTCAAGTGATTTAAACGACTTCAAGGGCGGCATGACGGAGAACTACGTATGCGGTCAGTTAGCCGCAAACGGGTATCCTTGTTATTACTGGCAGAGCGAACGGGGTGCAGAGGTTGATTTTGTTATTCAGCGTGAGGGTAAGGTTATTCCAATTGAGGTTAAGTCGGCTGAAAATACTAAGGCGAAGAGCTTGAATGTTTATATTAATTCGTATAAGCCGGCATATGCAATTAAGCTGATGGGGAAGAATTTTGGGTTTGAAGGCGGAAAAAAGACTGTTCCGTTATATGCGGCTTTTTGTATTTGAAGAAGACGTCATCAAGGAGGTTTGAGACAACCCAAAACCTACTTAAACTCAATAAACAGCGACTTTTCAGGCTTATCGAAAACCACTTGACGGATTAAAAAACAAACGGTCTTGTGCTTTATTTCAAGCTCAACAGCTTCATCTGTCAAAAGGGTATAAACATTTTCCATGCTCTTATATACTATTTCACTCGCGTTACCCTCGCTGTTTAAAAGATAGTTTTCAATATCTTTCAGCTCTTTTTGCAGGGCTTTTCGCTCGGCGTCTAAGCCTTGCTTATTTTCTCTGTATTCTTCTTTAGTGTCGATACCGTCTTGATATGCTTCTTTTATGCGTTGTTCCTTAGCTCCTAACTTTTTTATTCTTTCATTTAAAAAGTCGAGTTGATTATATGCGGACATATCGCATGTCTTAGGAACAACAGCAATATCAAGACGGCTTTTATAGCTTTCTCGTATTTGCTCTAAAATCAAGTTTTCAAGAACAGAAGCCCTGACAGAATGACTGATATTACACGCCCCTTTGCTGTAATAGCCGCACTGCATATAACCCTGCGTGCTGTTTATAAGCGTACCTTTACAGGCATTGCAACGAACCAAACCTTTAAGCCATGTTGACAGTCCGGCGTTATAGTGGCTTCTTGGGGGATATGTTTCTTTATTTAATGCCAATACTTCTTGAACCCGCTCCCACAACTCAATATTAATAATCGGCTCGTGCGTACCCTGACTTATGATACTGTCGGGGTTTTTGTAGTTGCGCCGTGTTCTTCCTGTAGGCGTCCAGCGAACTTTTCCTATATATATAGGATTATTAAAAATATATTCAACTGTCCTGTTTTCAAATGGATTTCCGTGTCTTGTCCTGACTCCTACGCTGTTTAGGTACATCGCGAGCCGTTTTAATCCCATTTCTTTTTCTGCGAATTTATTAAACATAAAGCGGATGTGTTCGGCTTCTTGCGGGTGGATGGTAAGCTTTTTATCAATCATTCTGTAACCGAATGGCGGCGAGGATTGAAATTCGCCTCTGAGGGCTTTTTCAGTCATGCCTTTCACAACTTCCTCTGCCAAATTAAGAGAATAATATTCTGCCATAGCTTCAAGCATTGCTTCAAGAATGACAGATATTTTATCGTCCTCAATCCTTTCGGTTATGGATATAACCTTTATTCCCGCCTCTTTTTTAAGCAGAGATTTGTAAACAACGCTGTCCTCGCGGGAACGTGCGAAACGGTCAAATTTATGTACAAGAATTACGTCAAATGGGCGGGGTTTTGATTTTGCTTTTACTATCATCTTCATAAAAGCGGGGCGTTTTTCTGCTTTTCTGCCGCTTTTGCCCTCGTCAATGTAGATATGATTATTTGAAATAACAATATCGTTTTTATCAGCATATTCTCTCAATGCTCGAATCTGTGCATCGGGCGAAAACTCTGTCTGTTCCTCTGTCGAAACACGGATATAACACGCTCCGTACATTAAATAAACATCTCCTTTCTGTTTGGGAAATGTTTTTACAACCTCCACGCCCCTCAATAAAACATTGTATGATATAATAAGGAATATTATTTTTTGTAGGACACGCCGCCCGCGGCGTCCCGCAAATTTTCACCACACCGCCCCCTACGAAAAAAACTCTTGACAAATCTCCTTAAAATGTGCTATAATATTTACAATTGAACTAAAGTTTTTAAAAGGATTGACTTTTATGCAAAAATACTGACCTTTGTTTCAAAAATAACACATATTGAAACACATCATCAACTATGTTTTTAGGCAACGTCTCAATTTCATTGAATAAAGCCTGTTTGCTGGACATAAAAAATCACCCTTTCTCAATTTCTCTACCCCTATTAAAGCCATACTGTGATTTTACTCACAGTATGGCTTCTGTTTTTTACCTAAAACATTCATATATTAGTTTTGTATTTTTGATTTCGGCTGTTTGGCTTGTCGGGTATCGTCATTTTTATTTCTTCCGAATCAAGAAGCGGTTTTAAAATTGCCTTGCGGAAGTGTTCCCGATTTACAATACCGACAAATTGTTGCATTTCATCTCTGGTACGCGGTTCGCAACAAAAATCAAGAAGTTGTTTGATTCTTAATTCTTGCGTGGTGACTTGCGTGGTATCTTGCGTGGCGCTACCGTGCAAGTCGAAATTCATATTTTTCAAAACAACATGAAATGCCGACGGTGTAGAAATAAATTTCGGTGCTAACTCGTCTGTGTAATCGTGAAGTCGCGCCGTTTCTTCGCGGATTTTACGCAAACCGCTACCTTGACGTTCGGCAAAATCTAATCGGCTGAATATGTCAGCAATAATCGGATTTCTCCGAATTGACGGCACTTCCTCGATGTTCATTTCTTGAATTAATGAGCCGTCAGCCATGCCGCCGGGCGAATAAATGTCAAGGCGGTCATCGTACATATCAACATGAACTTCGCTTCCGACAATCGAATAATCTCTGTGCATAAGAGCATTGGCGAGTGCTTCAAAAACAGCGCGGTCAGCATAATCGGGCTTGTTGATACGGTGGTCGGACATCTTTTTCCACCGCACTTTTGAATTTAAGCGGATAAAATTATGACTGTTTTTCAAAAGGGTTATAATATCGCCTTTGAACTCTTCCGCATCGACAGCATCATCACCGATAGAGCTTTTTGTCAGCCCGTTCCAACGAGTGCAGAAAACCCGTGATTGCAAAAGAGGACAGTCATCAGCGAACAATAAACCCGCATAAGTTAAAGTCTCATCGGCGTTACAAAGCCCGAAAGAAATATATTCTTTCAATGTCAGCTCTTTTTGGTTTTCCTTTTTGAATAACGCTTCAAATATCGCAAAAGAAAGGTCGGTTTTCTTGTGTTTCACGGGCATTGAATCAAAGGTGAGGTTTGCTCCGCACCTTACCAATTCGTTAAGGCGTTGCGGCGATGCAGGGTTGCTTGCGTTCCCTATTCTTACAAATGCAGTAGTCATGCCATCGCCAACATAATAATATGGCGGCGATTCTCCGCGCGGGATTTTCAGAACGAGTATGTCTTTATCAGAATCTACACGATGTGCAGTTAGGTTAAACTCCGGTAATGGCGAAATCCGCTCTTTTATCAGTCTGCTTATTTGGTCGGAAGCCGCTTTTACATCTGCAAGCCCGACCGCCTTGCCGCTATCATCCACGCCGAAATATAAACTACCACCCATACCGTTGGCGAACGCGCTAACAGTCTTTAGCCAACTTTTCGGACGTTTTACTTCAAGTTGGGACTTAAATTCATATTCGGTAGTTTCCGTTATAAAAAGTTGGCTGAGTGTTATCATAAAGCGGCGACTCCTACGTTTCAATAGGTTTATTCTTTATAGAGCCTATTCTACCACACCTGCCCCCAAAAGTCAACCCCCATTTCGTACGACACGCCGCCCGCGGCGTCCCGCAAATTCACGCCCCACGTCCTAAAAAACTCTTGACAAATCTCCTTAAAATGTGCTATAATATTTACAATTGAACTAAAGTTTTTAAAAGGATTGACTTATATGCTAAAATGTGCTATAATTAGAAAAGAAGCAAGCAAGCAAGCAAGCAAGCAAGCAAGCAAGCAAGCAAGCAAGCAAGCAAGCAAGCAAGCAAGCAAGCAAGCAAGCACACGGCTTAACGCCGTCTTATTCCCGCATACCCTTTTACATATGAAAATATAAGGCGACTATTCCCCGCATCAGCGGAGGATAACCGCCTTTTCTGTATTTATTGCAAAAATACCAAATTCTGTTATTATATGGAGATGGACATAAATTATGGTTTTCCCAAGTTTTGTATTCTTACAATTTTTTTTACCCGCGCTTATAATTTTGTATTACGTCGTTTTCCGAAACAATATAAAGCGGCAAAACATACTTTTATTATTCGCGAGTCTGTTCTTCTATTCATGGGGCGAGCCGACTTTTGTATTCGTCATGCTCGCCTGCATAATTGTGAACTGGTGGTTCGGAGTTATATGCGCGGCTACCGACAGGAACGAAACTATATGCGGTATGAAAAGCGTGAAATTCCGAAAACTCGCTTTTTCTTTAACCGTTATTGCCGATTTAGGACTGCTTGCGTACTATAAATACGCCGCGTTTGTAATCGCAAATATCAATCGGGTGTTACCATTCGAGCTTTCTGTTCCGAGTATAGCCTTGCCGATTGGCATATCTTTTTTTACTTTCCAAGCACTCTCGTATACGTTCGATGTGTTTCGCGGAAGGGTCAAGCCGCAGGAAAAGCTTTCTTATGTCGCTTTGTACATATCGCTGTTCCCGCAATTGGTTGCGGGTCCGATTGTACGTTACTCAACGATTGAGCATGAACTGGATAACCGTAAATTCAACTGGGACGATTTTTCACAAGGCGTAGGACGTTTTATTATCGGGCTTGGAAAAAAGGTGATAATCGCGAATATTATAGCCGAAGCCGCAAATTATACGTTTAATAATGACCCGGCTTCCCTGTCTGTCGCCGCCGCATGGGTCGGAGCGGGGGCGTATGCTTTGCAGATTTATTTTGATTTTTCGGGTTATTCGGATATGGCTATCGGTTTGGGTAAGATGTTTGGATTCCACTTTTTAGAAAACTTTAATTATCCGTACATATCCCGTTCCATATCCGAATTTTGGCGCAGATGGCATATTTCTCTGTCAAGCTGGTTCAGGGATTATGTTTATTTCCCGCTCGGCGGCAGTCGCGTTAAAAGCAAAGGAAGATTGGTGTTTAACCTGTTCGTAGTCTGGGTTTTAACAGGGTTCTGGCACGGAGCGTCATGGACGTTTGTCGGTTGGGGGCTGATGTTTTTCTTTTTAATCGCGTTTGAAAAAATAACAGGTTTCGGCAAGCTAATCGAAAGAATACCCGTCATCGGAAATATGTATATGCTGATTTGCGTTATGCTCGGTTGGACGCTTTTTCGTTCAACGGGAGGAGCAAGTGCAATGAGCTATCTTCTTTCGATGTTTGGGTTAAATAATAATCCGTTCGTAAACGATGACGTATATATGCTTATATTCGAGTATTCCTTTACATGGGTTATTGGTATAATCGCCTGTTTTCCGATTGCGAAAAAGCTTGCTTCAACGCGGTTTTCCGATATGCCCGTTATGGTGTTTTTAAAATGGTCGTATTCGGCTGTTGTTTTGATTTTGTCTTTAGTTTTACTAAGCGGAAGTAACTTCAACCCATTTATATATTTTAATTTTTAACGGTTGCACCGTAGGCTATTCCGCCGCTTCTAAGCGAAGTGAAAGCGGTCGGTCTTCCTTAAGCGGCGGTTCAATCCGTCCGCTTCTTGCTAACTTGACGTTCAGAAGAGCCGAAACAATACGCTTTTATGAAGAAAGGACTTGATAAAAATATGACAAAGAAAGCTGTGTTAAACAGATTTTGCGCAACAATAGCCGTGCTTGCTCTGATTACGATATTTTTTCCAAGAATGTCGGGGCTTTACGCGGAAAAATTTAACCAAAGCAGAGCAGCCATTGAAAGTTACTTCGGCAAACCTGCGAAAGAAGATTTGTTAAAGCGGTTATATCGGTCGTATTTATATGCGACCGGACGAAGCTATATAAACGGCATTTATATCCTTAACGACGGGCGTTTACACTTAAACCTCGAAAGCCCCTCCGGACCTACGCTTCTGTCCGAAAGGGCTAATGTCATAATTGAGCTTAATAATTATCTTTCGGAAAAAAATACCCCTTTCCTGTTTATCAGATGTCCCAATAAATTGAAAGATAATTCGGAAATTCCGAGAGGATATAAATCCACGGGTTTTCAAGACTCCGCACGTTTTATGGCTATGCTGAACGCAGGCGGCGTGGATACGCTTGACCTGCGCGAAGAAATGATAAACGAGGGTTTTGATTTCACGGAAATGTTTTATTGGGGCGACCACCACTGGACTGCTCCCGCTGCGCTTTGGGGTTTTGGAAAAGCCGGGACGCTGATGAATGAAATTTATGGCTTTAACTTAGACGACAGGACTTGGAACCCATTGGAATACGAGCAGATTACATTAAACAAAACTTTTGTCGGAACCGAGTCTCTAAGAGTGAGTAATGTAAGCGAGGATATTACCGTTCTTGTTCCGAAATTCAAAACCGAATTTGAAATACTCCCACTACCCGAAAATCCGGATGATGAAGCGGAAATTTTGGCATCGGGCGATTTCGCGGAAGTTTTTACTCCCAAGTTGCTTGGAAATAACAGCGATTTCACATATGTTCATTTAAATGCAGTTCGTAATAATAAACGGTACAGAAACATTGGTTCAGCACCAAACACAAATAAAGTTCTTTTGATAGGGGATTCTTTTGCAGTCCCGTTTGTGACTTATCTTGCAAACGCAGTTGAATTCGTAGATTATCTGTATCTTGACAATGCGGGGAATCAAAAATTTTATCCCTTGCTTGAAAACGAGCATTACGACTTGGTTATATTTTTACTCTACGATGGCACACTGGTAAGCGACGGCACTAATATTGAAAAAGACAGAATGTACCTCGGAGAATCGCCCGCAAAACGGTGAACGCTTGAAGCCGCAGATAAAATCTAAACATAAAATAAAAATAACTCCCGCCCCGATGTAAAAAATCGGGGCGGGAGCGGTATCTTAACAAAAGAATAATAAATACTGAGCTTTTAATTCTCCAAATACTTTTTCACAGTATCCGGAAGTTCATCAATTTCAGCTGAAATAGTAAATGTAACACATGTGTACTCGGTTATTTCTCCGATTCTGTCTAACAGCTTGGCGATTTGGTCTAAATCTCTGCCGACTATCCTGAGTAGTCCGTCCACGAATATGTCTGTACAATCGTAATCAGAAGCCAACAACCCCGCCACAAACCCATACATATCATCGTAGCTCTTTATTTTGTAGTCCTCGATATTGATTAGTCGGATTCGGTGATAGATTTCATGGTTCAGCGATGAACCCCTTTGAATAGCCACGACGTTGCCCTTGCTTTGTTTTTCGGCTTCGTGAATCGCTTCGATTAATAATTTAGTCTTGCCCGAACCTCTTTTCCCGGGAATTAGTTTAACCATGGCGGCGTACCTCCTGATTTTTTATTTTATTTTAATCGTTATTTTAACATGGCTTCAAGCTCTGCGCGTTCAGCCTCAAACCCCGGCTTACCGAGTAGCGCGAACATATTCTTTTTATAGCTCTCGACCCCGGGTTGGTCAAACGGGTTAACTCCGAGTATGTAGCCCGATATTGCACAGGCTTTTTCAAAGAAATAGATTAAATAGCCTAACTCATATTCATTAAGAGCGGGGATTTCGAGTACGATATTCGGTACGCCGCCACCCACATGCGCTAAAACAGTCCCCTCAAACGCCTTTCTGTTTACCTCGGACATATTACGTCCCGCACAGAAATTTAATCCGTCTGCATTTTGGGGGTCTGCTTCAATGAAAAAGTCTTCCTGCGGCTTTTTTATATCAATAACGGTCTCGAAAAGGATTTCAGAGCCGTCCTGTATATACTGACCTAATGAGTGCAGGTCGGTACTGAATATAGCCGAAACAGGTAACAAGCCCTTTTTGTCCTTGCCTTCGCTCTCGCCGTAGAGTTGCTTGTACCACTCGTTCATCATCATGAACGAGTTTTCA
The DNA here is from genome assembly GCA_009778065.1 of Oscillospiraceae bacterium. GTDB lineage: Bacteria > Bacillota > Clostridia > Oscillospirales > Ruminococcaceae > Ruminiclostridium_E. The sequence continues at coordinate 79,265 of WRKM01000011.1, read as the reverse complement.
TAGGCTACTAACATCTCTGCTTTTCTGCCCTTTCGGTAAAGAATGTTGCGAAGCGCGGCGTATCGGTTGCAGGGGTTATCGGTCAATCCGGGCTGAGAATACTCGTCCACAGCGTCCGACGCACCCTTCATCAGCGCATCTATATCGCATCCCGCACAAGCAATGGGAAGCAGACCGACCGCTGTCAACACCGAGAACCTACCGCCTACATCGTCGGCAATTTTAAAGGTTTCATAACCCATTTTATCGGACAACTCTTTCAACGTACCGCGTTTTTCATCGGTTGTCGCGTAAATCCTCTCGCGTGCGCCATCCGTACCGTATCGTTCCTCAAGCAAGGCTTTAAATACCCGAAACGCGAGTGCGGGTTCTGTCGTTGTACCGGATTTGGATATTACATTGACGGAGAAATCGCGTCCTTTCACGAGCGAGATAATCTCATTAAGATAGGTCGGGCTTATGCTGTTACCCGCGAAGTATATTTCGGGCGTCGCCGATTTTCCGGAGTCGTCCCGCCTTACGAGCGAGTTATACAGGGGTGAACGTAACGCCTCTATCACCGCCCTCGCGCCGAGATAAGAGCCGCCGATACCGATAACGATTAAAACCTCGCTATCAGCCTTTATTTTCTCTGCGGCTGTTTTTATCCTCGCAAATTCTGCCTTGTCATAGTTTTTCGGTAAATCGACCCACCCGAGAAAATCATTACCGAGACCGCTTTTTTCGCTCAACTGTTTATGAGCGAGGGCGACTGCACCCTCTATGCCTTTGAGTTCGTGCGTACTTATAAAGCTTTTGAGATACTTTTCGTTTAATTTTACTGCCATATCATTCTCCTAAGTCATAAGGTATAATTTAATTATAGCAGATATAATATTTTTTTCAAGTAAAAATCATAAAATATTTAATATTTTTTACAGACGGAGCTTTACATGCAGAAAATACCCTGCGAAACAAGTGCGAAGCTTTTCGCGAACGTAAGCTCCTCTATATCGTAAAGCGTGATTATATCGCTCTCAAATACGACCTTATCACCGAGCCGCACAATTAAATTTCCGACAACCTGCCCCGCCTTCACGGGTGCGGCGATGCTCTCAGCTACAGAATACTCAAATTCGGCTCTGCTCCCATACCCGCGCGGTGCGATGAATCGTGCAGGACTTTCAGGTACGGTAAATACCGTTTTTTCAACCCCCCTCATGACCTTTACCGGAGAAAAGCGGGTTGTGTCGGGTTCAGGCTCGACAAATTCATAATCTCTGAATCCGCCGTCGAGAAGAACTTCACAAAGCTCAAACCCGTTGTCATCGTTTTCCGCACCTATCACAACCGCCACTAAGCGCATATCATCTCTCTCGGCGCAAACAGCCGCACAAAACCCCGCGAACGGCGATTGCCCCGCCTTACCGCCTAAAATCCCGTTGTACCACTGTGCGAGCTTATTGGTATTTACAAGCTGGGTTTCTCTTTCCGTACCCTCTCGAACCGCAGACAAACGCGTTTTGTAAAATTCACCGAAAAGCTCATGGCTGAAAAGCTCCGCAGTCATAAGAGCAACGTCACGGGCGGTAGAATAGCTGTTTTGGTCAAATCCGCCGGGGTCAGCAAAAAAAGTGTCGTTCATGCCGAGTTCTGAGGCACGGCGATTCATTCGGGCGGTAAATTCCTCCGCACTACCCCCAATAAAAACGGCAAGAGCCAAGGCTGCATCGTTTGAAGAGCTTATGACCACAGACTTAACAAGCTCACCCAACGGCATAATCTCGCCGGGATTAAGCCAAATAACAGGAGCTTTAAGAGCCATTACCTCCGCCGGAGCGGGTACGGAGTCTTCGAGCGTTATATTACCTGCCGAAATCTCCTCCGCAACTAAAAGTAATGTCATAATCTTAGCGAGCGAGGTGACGGGGAGCCGTTCGGCTTCATTTTTTGCGAGTAGTATTTCGCCTGTTTCCGCTTCTGCCAGAACGTAAGCTTTTGCTTCGGGGAGCGGCTTTTCATCGTTTTCACCGCTCACAGCGAGAGCGGTTGAGCCAAAACCGAATATAAACGCAGTTATCGCTGTTATTATTGTTAAATTAAGAATAAAAATTTTTTTCATGACTTACCTCCTGTATTATATAAGGTAGTTTTCGTAAACTGTCGAATTTTATGTATAACCGAAAAAAGAGCGTAAAAAATATAGATAAACAATAAACCAAGGAGCAAAATATATGAAATTTCTCTTTTTATTTTTAACGGGAGCGTTTATATATGGCATGATAGAAGTACTGTATAAAGGCGGAGACACCCATTTATCCATGTTTATAGTAGGCGGTATGTGCTTTTTACTGCTTGGCGCACTTGGTCAAAAAAAGCCGCTGTTGCTTAGAATGGCGGCGGGAGCGGTGATTATTACCGCGCTTGAATTTATCAGCGGCTTAATTGTAAATATTTGGCTGAGACTTGCCGTTTGGGATTACTCTGAACTGCCGTTTAATATCATGGGGCAAATTTGTCTGTGGGCTACCATGATGTGGTTTTTACTGTCTTTTGTCGGGATTCAACTCTACGGATTGTTAAAATGGAAATTTTTTCCGATAAAAATCACAAACTCGAAATAAAACTATTGACAAGCTGTTTTTTTCATGTTATAATTGTTGTTAGCGTCTGTACCGACTGACAAAGGTCGGCGGCGGTCTAACGCCGTATTTATACAGTCATATTTAATTTAAGGGAGTGAGAAAAATGGCGGTACCGAAAAAACGAGTTTCGCGCACGCGCCGCGATAAAAGGCGTTCGCAGGTGTGGAAATTGTCCGTGCCCGCTTTTTCCCGCTGTACGAAATGCGGCGAGCTGAAAGCTCCGCACAGAGTATGCCGCTCTTGCGGATATTACAAGGGCAGGGAAATAATAGCGCAGGATGAAGCGTAAACAAAAACCTTTTAGGACGCGAAATCGCGTCCTAATTCATTAATTATGGTAAAAATAAAAAACGTAATAAAAAACTCGCCCGCTCACAGGGCGAGAATAAAAAGCGGTGAATTTCTCGTTATGATAGGCGAAAATGAAATATACGATGTTCTCGACTATATGTTTTATACCGCCGAGAAAGACCCGCGCCTGACACTTCGTGACCGCGAAGTAACCGTCAAAAAGGATGAATATGAGGATTTGGGGTTGGAGTTTGACAGCTTTCTTATGAGCGAAGAACGAAAATGCGCCAATAAATGTATATTCTGCTTTATTGACCAGCTTCCGCACGAAACACCGTCGGGACGTCCTTTGAGAAGTACTCTGTACTTTAAAGACGACGATTCGCGCCTTTCGTTTTTGCAGGGAAATTATATTTCGCTGACAAACTTGACAGAACGCGAAACAAAGCGTATAATAAACATGAAGCTCGGTGTAAACGTGTCCGTACATACGACAGATAAATCGCTCCGCGTAAAAATGCTCGGAAACCCGAGGGCGGGCGATGCTCTTGAACACCTTTTTAAAATTGCCGAGGGCGGCTCGCCGCTTAATTGTCAGGTTGTGATTTGTCCGGGAATAAACGACGGGGCGGCTCTTAACCAAACCTTGTCAGAGCTTTGCGCCTTGAATGTAAATAGCGTGGCTTGTGTTCCTGTCGGGTTGACCAAGCACCGCGAAAGCCGAAATCTTACGCCTCTCACGCCTTTTACCAAAGAAACCGCACGTGCTGTTTTAGATATTATCGAAAAATACGATGATGTTTACGCCTCGGACGAGCTTTACATAATAGCCGAGCGGGATTTACCCGATTTTGAGCATTATTGCGATTTCCCGCAATATGAAAATGGAGTAGGTATGATAAAACTATTAGAGCAGGAGTTTATCGAGCGCTTGAACTCGAAGCGCGATGCTCCGAAACCCGCAAGTATACCAAAAAAATCTTTGGCGACAGGCGTATCAGCCGCACCTTTCATTGAAAAACTTATAAAAATGTCAGATGCGAATGTACAGGTCTACGCAATTGAAAACAATTTTTTCGGAAATTCGGTCACAGTGGCGGGACTCGTATCGGGGAGCGACTTAATAAATCAACTTGCACCTCATAAAAACGAACTCGGTAAGGAACTCCTTATCCCTGTATCCATGCTTAGGGCGGGAGGAGACGTCTTTCTTGACGATGTAACGGTGAATGACGTAAAAGCCGCATTAGGAATAGACGTGAGGGTTGTAAAAGTTGACGGTGCGGAGCTGTATGAAGCGTTATTTTAACATTATTAAAGGAGAGAACCGTGTTTTTAGCCGCTATCGTTGGTCGTCCAAACGTAGGTAAATCCACGTTATTCAATAAGCTAACCGGTCGCCGTACTTCAATTGTAGACGATTCTCCGGGCGTTACCCGTGACCGCGTTTACGGTAAGACGGACTGGCTCAGTCATGAATTTAACCTCGTCGATACAGGCGGAATAGAGGTTCAGACGGCATCCGAGAAAAACGAAATCTTCACCGAAATGCGTGAACAGGCGGAACTTGCCATAGATGCCGCCGATGTAATAATATTCGTAGTTGATATACGCAGCGGTGTGACTGCAAGTGATAAAGATGTAGCCTCTATATTACAAAAAAGCGGAAAACCTGTCGTCCTGTGTGTTAATAAATGTGATAGCGTGGGCGATACGCCTGCTGAGTTATACGAATTTTATAACATAGGACTTGGCGAGCCTTTTCCGGTTTCGGCGGTTCACGGACATGGTACGGGCGACCTGCTCGATGAGGTTATAAAGTATATGCCCTTTGATACAGACGGCGACTCCGACTCGGCTGAGTCCGAATCAATCAGCGTCGCCATAATAGGTAAACCCAACGCGGGAAAATCCTCTCTCGTCAATAAAATCGCGGGTGAAAAGCGGGTAATTGTTTCCGCCGAAGCGGGAACGACCCGTGACGCTATAGACATGCCTGTTGAATTTAAAGGGGAGAAATTTGTTTTAATCGACACGGCGGGGCTTCGCAAAAAAAGCCGTATCAGCGGGAACGTGGAGAAATACAGCGTGCTTAGGGCATATACGGCGGTTGACCGCGCTGACGTTTGCGTTATGATGATTGATGCGGCGGAGGGGTTCACCGAACAGGATTCAAAGGTTGCGGGTTATGCCCACGATAAGGGAAAAGCGAGCATAATTGCCGTAAACAAATGGGATTTAATTGAAAAAAATAATAAAACCATGAAAGAGTTCACCGAAAAGCTTGAAAAAGATTTTTCGTTTATGAAATACGTGCCTTTTGTATTCATATCGGCAAAAACAGGACAACGAATTGACAAGCTGTTTGAGTTAGTCAAATATACTTACGAACAAAACGCACGCAGAATTTCGACGGGGCTTCTCAACGATATGCTCGCAATAGCCACGGCACGGGTGAGTCCGCCGACCGACAAGGGTAAGCGGCTGAAGCTCTATTATATAACACAGGCAAGCGTAAAACCGCCCACGTTCGTGGTTTTTTGTAACAAGCTTGATTTATTTCATTTTTCGTATCAAAGATATATTGAAAACCAAATCCGTGAAACATTTTCGCTGGACGGAACACCTATTGTAATTATTCCGCGTGAGAGGGGAGATTAATTATTTTCTTTATTTGCTTGATTTTTGCGGTCGTTGTACCATATTTGATTTGCAGTATCAACCCTGCAATCATCGTCATGAGAATTAAAAACAAAAAAGATATACGTGAAATGGGTTCCGGGAATCCGGGACTCACCAACGCGCTTCGCACAGGGGGGAAAAGTACGGCTGTTCTTGTTCTGCTTTTCGATGTTCTGAAAGGGATTATATCTATTTTAGCGGTTCGTTCGTTTTATTTGTTACTGTTCCCTCCCCCTACGATTGACACAGCAACATGGACTTTAATAGATGCCATGAATTTTTTAACAGGGAATGATGAATTTGGGAGGTACTACTTCATACTTCATGTTTTTCTGTGGACTGCTTCTCTGTTTGCGGTTTTGGGGCATTGCTTCCCTGTTTATTATAAGTTCAAAGGCGGTAAGGCTGTACTTGTCACTGTTGCCACAGGACTTGTTATTAATTGGCAGGCGGCTTTAATCGCACTCATTCTGTTTATAATAATAGTAGCCATAACTAAGTATGTTTCGCTCGGTTCTGTTATTGCCGCCGCACTATATCCTGTCTGTGTGTTTTTGACGGAGAACTTAGGCGTTATATCAGGCAAAAATACGAATTCTTTGAGTTTTATTGGGACAATCTTCACAACGACAATTGCGGTAATTTTGATTTGGAAACATAAAGAGAATATAAAACGGCTCATAAACAAAACTGAGAAGAAATTAGGAGAGAAGAAATAAAAAGCAGGAAAGGACGGATTTCTTTATGGCGAAAATATCGGTTCTCGGATGCGGATTCGGCGCGGCGTTGGCGGCGTTATGGCAAAATAGCGGGCATCAGGTATCCGCATGGACTAAATTTGACGAAGAAATAAAAGCGATAAGACGCGACGGCGAGAATAAAAAACTGCTCCCAGGTATTAAATTGCCGTCCGTTATAAACTTTACGGCTGATATATCCGTTGTAAAAGACAGCGATATTGTAGTTTTTGCCATACCGTCAGAGTTCGTGCGTGAAACGGCTGAAAGAGCCGCCGAATTTATTTCGCCGAACACGATACTTTTGAGCGTGGGAAAAGGCTTTGAGGGCAGTACCAAAAAAAGGCAATCAGAGGTTATAACCGAAATAATTCCGACAAATCCGATAGCGGTTATGACAGGACCCTGTCATGCCGAGGAGGTCGGACGCGGTGTACCGACAACCGTTGTTTGCGCCTGTGACTCCGATTCTCAATCTGCCGCATATTATGTGCAGGACACCCTCCAGAGCGAGAGTTTTCGTATCTACCTTTCTGCCGATTTAAAAGGTTGCGAGCTTGGCGGCGCACTCAAAAACGCCATTGCCTTGTGTTGCGGAATCGCAGACGGTATGGGACTCGGCGCAAACACAAAAGCCGCTCTCATGACGAGAGGGCTTACAGAAATTACACGTCTCAGCGTTGCACTCGGCGCACAGTGGCAGACATTCACGGGGCTTGCCGGTGTGGGCGATTTAATTGTCACCTGTACATCGGAACTTTCCCGAAACCACCGTGCGGGTAAGCTTATAGGCGGTGGGCTTACTGCATGTGAGGCGGTCGAAAAGGTTGGCACCGTCGAAGGCTACGGTTGTGCGAGTTGCGCTTTGGAGCTTGCTAAAACCTGCGGTGTTGATGTGCCTATTATTGAACAACTATGTCGGGTTCTGTTTGAAAACGCGAAACCGTCAGAAGCACTCAAGGCATTAATGAGCCGTCCTTCAAAGCGTGAGTGTGAGGAATACTGGAACTGTTGCAGTAGTATTTGCACGATTGAATAGGTAATTCAGTCTAAAAAATACACCCCTGCTTCAAAGCCCTAAGAATTTCTCCATAAGCGTATACCCTTTTTCTATGCGGTTTCCGCTTGCTTCTGCCGTACTTTCCGAAAAGGATGTAATAGTTTCTGCTTTTTTTTGCGGCTTTGAGCTGTCATATATTAAATATGGTACTAAGTCATGGGTATGCGTGCGAAGCGAAAGCGGCGTCGCATGGTCGGGACATATGAGTATTTTAATCGACTCACTTCTAAAAGCGGCGAGAAACGGTTTTAAAACAAGCTCGTCTATTAATTCTATAGCCTTAACCTTCCCTGCTGTTTCACCCCTGTGACCGCACTCATCGGGGGCTTCAATATGTAGGTAAACTAAGTCTGTACCTGTCTTTAAAGCGTTTACGGCGGCGGCGCATTTCCCCTTAAAATTCGTGTCGAGATAGCCCGTTGCACCCTTGACGTTGAGTACTTCCATATCTGTGAATTTTCCGATACCTTTGAGTAAATCCACAGCCGAAATCATAGCAGCTTTTTTTCCGAACTTCTCTTTAAAGGACGGGAAATCACGCTTAACACCTTCGCCCCAGAGCCAAATTGAGTTGGCGGGGCGTTTTCCTTTTTTAACCCGCTCTGCATTTACGGGATGGTCTTTAAGCAGACTAAAGGATTCTTCCATTAACTTAATGAGCATTCGCTTGTTTGTGTCTGAGGCTTTATGCAGGTTCGGACACTCTATATAGGGGGCGATTTTTTTATCTAAAATATCATGCGGCGGAATGAGGGTTCCCACATCTACAGTACCGTTCCCCCACAACAAAAGATGACGATAAGCCACCCCGCTGTAAAACGAAAATGATGAAGCGTCTGCATCGGCAGACACAGAGCCGAGGTTTTTATCTATATGTTCAATCAGGACAGCCGCCTCCTCGCTCGATATATCATCAGCGCAGTAGTCAAGCATAGTTTTATCCGCATAAATCTCGTCGTCCGACAGAGTAACTAAATTACACCGCAAAGAAACATCTGTCGGCTTCATATCCACGCCGATACTTCCGGCTTCAAACGGGCTTCTGCCCGAATAATAAATCGCGGGGTCATAACCGAGGACGGACAGATTAGCCACATCGCTTCCGGGCTTCATATCGTTTTGCACTGTTTTAACCAAGCCGAGTTCCGATATGGCGGCTAACTTGTCCATATAGGGTTTGTCGGCTTTTTGCATTGGGGTCAGTCCGCCGAGTTCTTCAAGCGGATAATCGGACATTCCGTCACATAAAAGAATTAAGTATTTCATTCGTTTTACCTCTTTAAAGATTATTAAATTTTACTTTGTACTATAATATTTTTCCAAAAACCAAATACTTTTAACCTCAAATTCCCGATTTTTCAAGTATTCGAGAATCCCTGCATCTGTTTTAAAATCAAAACGCAGCTTATAGCTGTAAAGTGCCTGGTATCTGTGCGTTGTATCGCCTGTGCCGGCTCGACGCCCGTATTTACCGTCTCCGAGCAGAGGATGCCCGATAAAGGCTAAGTGCGCGCGGATTTGGTGGGTTCTGCCTGTCATAAGATTAATCTCTAATAGCGAAGTATCCCCGCGGGAGTCAAGCACTCTGTATGCGGTTTTTATTGTCTTTGTCATAATGTACGGGTTTTTTTTATCTGTTATGCGAACCTTATTCTGTTCGGGGAATTTTTCAAGCTCCGCTGTCAGGACAGCGGCTTTTTTTTCGGGGACTCCATGAACGGCACAGAGATAAAGCTTTGTCAACTCTCGGTTTTTCAACTTTGCCGAAATGATTCGTAAGGCTTCGGCATTTTTCGCGGCAAGCACTATCCCGCCCGTGTTACGGTCTATTCGGTTACATAAAGCGGGTCGGAAACTGAGTTCGTCTTCAGGAATATATTCCGCCTTTTCTTCCAGATACAATAATATGCGATTTATTAAGGTATCGGGCGAATTATCATTATCCTCATGAACGGGAAGCCCCGGCGGCTTGTCCAAGATGAGCAGGTTTCGGTCTTCGTATATAATATTAAGCTCACGCGGTATTCCGCGAGGAATCGTATTCCGGTGTTTATTATCGGAGTTGTCGGAAATAAGCTCATCCAAATAAAGCCGTAAAACATCACCTTCTACAAGGCGGTAGTCCGCACTTTTTACACCCTTGTGTTTGTTATTAATTTTTATGCGGTTTTTACGAAGCGCGCTTCTTATTATACCTTGACTAAGCCTCGGAAAGGCTTTAGCCAAGAATCTGTCGAGCCGCTGTCCCGAGTCGTTTTCGCCGATTATTACTTCCCTCATTTTTGTATACGCAAAAAGCCATGACTTTCAAAATGGGTGCAGACGCGGTTGAAAAAATCGCTTGCATTTGTGCAATCCGCACCGATGACAGACAAAGATTTTTTGGCTTTTTCAAAAGCCGCCGCATTTTCGCTGTCGCCCATAAACCATATTTGATTTTTCCATGTTCCGAAGCTGATGTTGGCTATAAAAGATTTTTTCACGTCTTGTTTCCTTTCATTCCGAATCTTAAAGTTGATAATATGTTTGTATCGAACGAGAAGTTAACCGCTTTATTCTCGCGTTCACGCTTTATCGCTAAGTTAATGAGTTTGTCTAACAAATCGGGATACTTTAAGCCTGTGGGTTCCCATAAATAAAATGACAGGCTACCGGGTAAGGTGTTTATTTCATTAAAGAAAAGCTCGCCGCTTTTATTATCGTAAAGAAAATCAATCCTTGCAACGCCCGAACAACCGAGTGCTTGAAAGGCTCTTATCGCAATCCCGCGTATTTTCTCCCGCAATTCAGGCGGAATGTCGGCGGGGATTTTCCGCGAAAGAGACGCTAAGCCCGATGTTTTCCCATCTTTACCTTTTGCGTTATTCTCGTACTTATCGCGGTAGCTCAAGATTTCCTCTGCCGCAATCGGCTCTTCACATTCGCTCGCTTCGGCTTCGTCTCTGTCGCCGAGTACCGAGACATTGAACTCCCGTAAATTAGAAACAACAGGTTCTGCAATCAGCTCACCGCTGAAGAGTGAGGCGTGTTCAAGTGCGTCTTCTGCTTCCGCTTGACTGCGTGCTATTTTTATTCCCACGCTTGAGCCTAAGTTATTGGGTTTTATGACGGCGGGAAAGCTGATTTTTTCCTCTATGAGCTTTAAAACTTTCTCGCTGTCGGAAAAAACATCGGCGGATTTTATTCTGATACAATCGAGAACGGGGATTCCCTCGTTTTTAAGTAAAACTTTCTGCGTATACTTGCTCATGCCGCATGACGCCGAAAGAACATCGCACCCTACATATGGTATACCGAGAAATTGTAAAAGACCTTGCAAAACACCGTCTTCCACGTTTGTACCATGCCCCATGGGAAAAGCAATATCAATTTCACTTATAATTTTTCTGCCTAAGCCGCCCGGATATTTTACAAGGAAAACCCTCTCACCATCACGGACGGGAACGACACGTATACTTTGCCTTTTAAGCATTGCTATATCCGAATATGACTCAATTCTACCTGTCATGACACCCGTATACATACAATTGTTTTTATCAATATAGACGGGAATCACTTCATATTTATCGGGGTTCAGTGAACGGACAGCCTGTAGGGCGGTTATTACCGAAACCTCGTGTTCAACGCTTTTTCCGCCGAAAAAAACAGCTAACTTTATTCTCAAAATATTCTCCTCCGGTATTAATAATTATCCGGTAAATCGTTTTCAAGCAGGATTATTTTCTGCTTTCCGCCTGAATCCGTCCCGTCCGTAAACTTCAACCCCTCATCAAGGGTTTTAAAAATCTTAATCCCGTCTTCCGGGAAGCCGCCCTCTATTAAACCCTCTTTTATGGGAACCGCTTGCTTTTCACCAATAAGAACCGCATAATCGCAACAGTCGGCGGCGTGTTGCCCGAAGGCACGGTTCAGCTCAAACTCTTTTTCGCCGAGTTCTACCATGCCGGGGGTAATCAAGAACCTTATTCCGCTGAACATCTTCAAAACGTCAAGGGCGGCGTTCGCGCCTACGGGGTTTGAGTTAAACGCATCGTCGATTATTATATCGTTTCCTCTATTTATTATTTGCAATCGGTGCGGAACGGGTTCAATCATTTTTACGGGCTTGACTAATTCTTTCATCCCGATTCCGAGGGTGTTTGCTACGGCGATTGCGCCTGTTATGTTCACCACGTTATGGCTGCCGAGAAGTCGTGTAGAAAATTTTACAATCTCGCCGTCGGGGGAGGTGACTTCAAAAGTCGTGCCTTTTTCCGAAACGCCTATGTTTTCTGCCGTGTAGTCGAATTGAACGGACTGTGTTCCGTATTTAACAGTATTTTTATTAATTCTTTTATTTCGGATATACTCATTTTCGCCGTTAAGAAAAACATAGCCGTCATCTATACAGTCTGTAACAGAAAATTTCTCCTTAATAATATTCTCGATTGTTTTCATGGTTTCTAAGTGCTGAGGACCTATTGAGGTAATCATTGAGTGCTTGGGTTTTACTATATCGCAGATTTCTTTTATGTCGCCTTTCCATTTCATACCCATTTCGCAGATAAATATTTCATGAGTGGATTTTAATTCGTTTCGGATAGTTTTAACGACGCCGAGGGTTGTGTTATAACTTTCGGGGGTCATCAGGGTGTTGTATTTTTCAGAAAGCAGTTTATGGAGAAAATATTTTGCGGATGTCTTTCCGTAACTGCCCGTTATGCCGATTGTGACAAGGCTCTTGTGCGAATCTATAATTCGCTTTGCTTCGTTTATATAGCGGTTGTTGTTAGCTTTTTCAAAAGGGGCGTTTATTATATTTGCTAACACGGGGAGCAGGATTGCAAGCCACGGTAAAAACAACGCTCCGTAAAAATAAAAAATCGAAACGGTAAGAGCCGCAAAAACCACACAAAAAAGCAAAACCCCGTAAACTACAGCAGAGCTTACACACATTCGCTGTACCCTGTGTGTATAGACAAGCGGTTTCTTCGCCTTTTTCGCCTTAAGCAGCTTAATATAACCGTTTTTAAAAAGCCATTTTATGTGTGCGGCATTTTTATATGAGTTTAGTTGAAATATGTGCATTGAGCGAACGAACCAATAAACAGAAGCGGCGATAAAAAAGCCAACAGAAATTACAACTAAGATAATAAAAACTACAGTAGAAATATCCACAGCCTAACTGCCTCCATACGAAAAATAAGAGCTTAAAACCCTCCCGAACTGCTCCGGCTGGTCAAAAAAGGCATAATGCCCTGCGTTTTTTATTACGGCAAGCCCCGCATTCGGCATTTTTAACTCCATTAAACGCCCGTCAGACAGCGGCGTGGAGTCGTCGTTTTCGCCCCAAATCAATAAAACCTCACGGTTTACTAAAGGCAATAACGGCGTCAAGTCTTCATTAACGATTTTCACGAGACATCTTCTCATCATGGGGGACGCCGCACGATAATCGGCAGAGCCGCTTTTGCTTTGTAATTTTTCAAGAAATTTCGGAAACGGCTTTAAAAATAGCTTCCCTACTTTAAAAACAGCAGTTTTTATTCTTCGGGGCAAGCTTTTCGGGGTTTTAATTCCCGCCGCACCCGTAAGGACTACCTTACCCGTTGCGGGCGTAAAACCGTCTGCAAGCAGTTTAATAATTATACGGCAACCGAGACTATGCCCGAACAAGGTAATACTCTGAAGGTTCAATTTCTCGCAAAATGCACGGATTAACCCCGCATATTCGCCTACACCCCAAGGTTCGGGCGGTTCGGGGCTGTTTCCGAAGCCGGGCAGGTCGGGGACGATTACGCGAAAGGTAAGCGAAAGCTCATCTGTAAGCGCGTGATAGGTTCGGCTGTCACAGCCCCAACCGTGAAGCAGGAGCAAGACGGGATTCTTACCGCCGCTATCGACATAATCTACCCTCGTATTAATAATATCAACAAACAAAGCAATCCCTCCGCAAGCATTATAATCATTATATGTTTGCTCTGCGACAAGTAATTCTACCCAAATAAGTATAACATTTTAAGAATTAACTGTCAAGCGATTTAAACTAAATAAAATCGTAAATTAAATCATGTAAAAAGACTTGTAATTACATAAAAACTTTGTTATAATAATATTTAAGTACATCATGGAGGGTTAACATATTATGAATGATTCAGCAGACATCAAGAAAGCGCGAAACGCAGTTCTGATTATTCACAACCTTTCTGAAAAACGGCTCTCTCTACGAAATGCCGTTTCGGACTTCGTCCGGGTTTACGCCGTAAAATCAAAAAACTCGGCAGAAGCCGCACTCAAAAAGGCAGAGAATATAAAGCTCATAATATCGGATTTGGAGATGCCTGATAATTCCGGATATGAATTATTAGATTTTTTGCTTAATTCGGGCGATTATGGGGATATTCCGGTTTTAATAATTACCGAGAGTCCCCAGAAAGAAATCGTAAAAAAGCTCGAAGGCTACGGAAACGTGGCGGGGGTGATTGGAAAACCCTGCGATTTAAAAGAGTTTCGCGAGATGACAGCGGAAATCCTCGGTATCAATATTTCGTTGGTTGAAAGAGGTGGAGGACGATAATGGAGAAAAATGTATTTAACATCAAATCCGAAAGCATGATAAAGCTCGTGTTTCTGCTTGTTTCCTTGGGAATAATGATTTATTTGGGTCTGACTCTTGCGACGCCCGCGGTTTTCGTTATCAGAAACGCCGATGTAAACAGAGGTGAAATCAGCCTGCGAGAGGGGAGCGATTTCGATTATGCGAAAGACCTGTTTATGATGAACGGCGAATGGGAGTTTTATCCTAATCAACTTTTATATTCGGCTGATTTTGCCGACGGAATCCCCGATGGTATGGTGTACAGAAGCTATCCGCATTATTGGAGGGACGAGCCTGTATATATGCCGAACGGCTCAGGGTACGCCACCTATCGCATGGTTATCGCCGCACCGATAGAAATCAACGGCGTCGGGGTCTTCTCAAAATATCAGTACGGAGCCTACAGAGTCTACCTTAACGGCACCTTGGTCTGCGAGGGCGGAAATGTTTCCGAGAACATAGACGAGCATTATTTCGCCTATAACGGAAGCACAGGTTATATCCGACCGGTTTCCGCCGACTCCTTTGAGGTCATAGTTCACGTTCAGAGCTATGACCATGTGGATGCAGGATTGGCGAACGCCATCTTTTTGGGTTTTCCCAATACAATCGCCCATTATAGCGGGTATATTAAGGTGATTACGGGGATGTCTATAGGTGCGGTGACGGTCTTAGTGTTATATTTCCTCGCTATTTTCATGCGTAACAGAGATAAAGGCGAATATCTCAATTTCGCGATAGTATCACTCTGCGGACTGTATCTGGCACTGACGAACCTCGGAGAAAACCACGCCTACCATTTGGTTCCGGAAGTCAGCGCAAGGGTGCTGTACGCCCTTGAACATATCGCACTCTCGGTAGGTACATACTTCGCATCCATTCATATCATAAAAAGGTATATCAAGTTAAAGCATATAGAAAAGGTACTCACGGCTTTTATATTGCTGAAGTGTATCATTATAGCGGTGATTTCACCTTATCATGTCAGCGCGTTACGTACCTTTATATATGCGACGGCATTGGCGTTTGCGGTGGCGGCGTTAGTGCTGAGTACGATGAACACAGTAAAAGCCATACGCACAAAAGAGGGTAATTATTCCCTTTTGGAGGGCATAAGCATTTTAGTTTTATTATGCGGTGCGGTACTTAACAACCTCGGCTTTTTACTGCTCATGAGCTTTGACTTGTTCCCTGTTACCGTGATTTTCTATTGTTTTATGCAGATATTCGTACTCGCGGGGTACTATCAGAGCATTGAACGTAATCTGATTAAGGCGACTAAGGCTCTCGAATTCCGTGCAATCGAACGCGCCGCCGACCTTGCTGAAACAAACAGGAGAGTAGAAGCGGCGGTCAGCTTAAAGAGCGAATTTCTCACCCGTATGACTCGCGAAATGCTGTTACCCATGAACGCTATTATCAGCATCAGCGAGCTGTTCGACACCGAAAACCTCAGCGAAACACAGGCACGGTATTTCCGTGATATAAAAGAAACCACCCACATGCTGATTAATTTCATCAACGATGTGATGGACTTTTCACGGATAGAAACCGGCAGACTTGAGCTTATACCCACGCATTTCAACCTCAGCACTTTTACGGAAAATATATGCTCAGCGGCAAGAATCTCCGCACGGCATAAGGGTATAGAGTTTAAAAGCGTTACATCCCGTGAACTGCCGGAGGTCATATACGGTGATGAAACCCGAATGAAGCAGGTGATAGTCAATATCGTCAGCAACGCTGTTAAATATACCCGCGAGGGCGGCGTTACGTTAGAGGTTGAAACAACAGCAAATCCCGATGGCGGCTGCTCGCTGTTATTCACTGTCAGCGACACAGGCGTAGGTATACGCAAAGAAAATATTCCGCGTATGTTTGACGCATTTATGAACCCCGATTCTACCAAAGACCGCGGACTAAAAGGCACGGGACTCGGACTCGCCATATGCAAAAGGCTCATGGAAATGCAAAAAGGCAGAATAGAATTCGACAGTAAAGAAGGACGCGGAAGCGTTTTCAAGCTCTATTTCCCGTTGGTTGTCGGCGATAAAAGCCTGATTAAAGAAACAGGCGTCAGCGAAAAGATTTATGCTAAAAACGCTAAAATTTTATTAGTCGAGGATAATACGATAAATGTAACCGTCACCTTAGGTATTCTGTCGACCCACGATATTCGCCCCGATGTCGCAAAAGACGGATACAAAGCTCTCACTATGATTCGGGAAAAGGAATACGACCTCGTCTTTATGGACCAGTTTTTGCCCGGTATGGATGGCGTGGAAATCACCCAAAGAATCAGAGAGATGGGCGGCAAGTATACGTCTCTGCCCATTATTGCGGTTACGTCAAACGTAGTCCACGGGGTCAGGGATATGTTAATTTTCAAGGGTATGAGCGACTATTTGGCAAAGCCTATAGACCCGAACGAATTAAATAACGCTTTAAGTAAGTGGTTACCGCATAATAAAATCACGTCCGCACTCGGCAGATTTGCGGAAGAAAAAGACGTCGATATTCTTTCCGCCCTCCCCATAGAGCTTGTTGCTATTACCGAGATTAATTTTAACGAAGCTCTTAATAATATGGGTTCAAACATTGAGATTTACATGAATTTGCTTAGGCGGCTTGCCTATGAAACGGATGACTATACCGATAGTCTTACGGAGTATTTGGAAATCGGCGACTTTTTGAACTACACTATAGTAATAAACGGCATAAAGAGCCTTTTGTATAATATCGGCGCAAAGTCAATAGGAGATATTGCCGAACAACTCGAAACAGAGGCAAGCAAAAAAAATCAAATATTCTGCAACGAGAACAACGGCAGATTCTGCGACCGTCTGAGGTGGCTGTCACAGAGGGTCTCGCTCGCACTCCCGCGCGAGGACGATGACCATGAGGGTTCGATACACGAATCGCCGCTCGAATTAGTAGAATTAGAGGATATAATACGAGTCTTAGCGCGTGATTTCTCAATCGGCGATTGTGACGCAATCGATGAAAAAGTCGCCATACTCAGAGAAAACTCTTCCTGCGACGAGTATGACGAATACGACAAATACGGCAAATTAATCTGTGACATTATTAAAGCGGCGGAGATTATGGAGTACGAAGACGGCGCACGGCTATGTAAGGAGGTCATAAAGGGGGAATTCTGTGGAAAATAAAATCCGCCTTCGCAGACGGTTTTACTTACCTTACGTTGTTTTATTTTCGATAAATTTCGGTTTTTTTCTGTGTGCATTCTTTTTAGAAAAGCCATCGGAGTTGTTGGATGGCTTATTAAAAATCGTCACCTCGAGTTCAATATTAGTTACCGATTATATAGCGGTCGGCGGGGTCGGTTCGGCATTGCTTAACGTGTCGCTCGTGGGTTTCGTCAGTATATTAATCCTCATGCTTTCGGGGGTAAAGCCAAACGGTGCGACGATAATGGCACTGTGGCTGACTGCGGGGTTCTCCTTTTTCGGTAAGAACTTGTTTAATATGCTCCCGCTTACGATAGGTGTTTGGCTTTTTTCCAAATATAAGCGAGAACCCTTCGTTAATTACTCGCTCGCCGCGCTTTTAGTGGCGACGCTTACACCGGTAGTCAGTGAAATCGGCTTTCTCGGAACATTTCCCCGCATAATCGAAATATCGGTGGGGATTCTGTTCGGGTTCGTTATCGGTTTTATTTTTCCCTCTATTTCTGCCCATACGGTAAGAATCCACGGCGGTTATAACCTATATAATATGGGTTTCGCGGGCGGACTGATTGCGGTGATTTTTTCGACGGTTCTGCGGAGCTTCAGAATAAGCATCGAGCCGGCCGATATTTGGAGCAGCGGCAATAACCTTGTTTTAGCTGTTATATTATACAGCGTTTCCGTTATTTTAGTTTGCGTCGGATTTTTCGCAGGGGGATTTAAAAAGAGTATCAGCGGATTCAGGAAGATTCTCACTCACTCGGGTCGGTTGGTTACCGATTATTATTTCCTGTATGAAAACAGCGTATTCATAAATATGGGGGTGCTTTGCGCGTTCGCGACTACGGTCGTACTGTTAATGGGCGCACAGCTAAACGGAGTGGCTATCGCGGGAATATTCACTATGACGGGATTCGCCTGTTTCGGAAAACATTTAAGAAATGTAGTCCCCGTTATAGCGGGTGCAATTATTTCGGCATATTTAAACGAATGGGAGTTCACATCTCCCTCGAAGGTGGCGGCAATCCTCTTTTCGGCGGCACTCGCGCCTATTTCGGGTCATTACGGCTGGATTTGGGGTGCTGTTGCGGGATTTTTACATGTAAATGTAGCTATGTTTGTAAGTGAAATGAACAGCGGATTAAACCTATACAACAACGGGTTCGCCGCGGGGTTTGTCGCTATGTTCATGTTACCGCTTTTATCTACTTTTAAAAAGGATAAGGATAAGCTTGAAAGTTAATCTGCAAAATCGGGGAAAATGAATTTTTTTCACTTATCTTTTTTACAGAAAGGACATTTCGGATAATAATGAAGCTTGAATTTGAGAAAAAAATGAAAATGGCGAGCGATCTTTTGTCGTTTTGCCACTTGTATGGTGCGACGGATTATCATCTCGATATAAAACGGATAGACAGTGCTAACGTCTTCGAGGTTAAGGCAAGTCCCGTAACGATTTCGGATGAATCCTTAGAAAAGCTGAGAAAATACCTCAGCGCACCGCGCCAAAGGGAGATGGAACAGGATTTTTGGGAGCTTATGGGTAACTCGGAAGAATACAGCGAGATGATGCTGATTGGTATGATGTGCGACCATGCGGAGGCGCAAATTGAAGGAGACGAGTTAACTATCGTTCTTAAAAGAGAGATTTAATCACAAAAATCCTTTATAAAATAACCCGCGAAAAAGTGAACGGAGAAAAATAATGGATAGTAGCTTTTCCCGAAACCGAAAAGCTCTTTTGAGCATCGAAGGCGAATCTGATATTTCAGAAAATAACCGCAGAATCCTTACCGAAAACGGTTACAACGTGATTACCGCCGGAACCTTGACGGCGGCTCGGGAGCGGCTGTCTCGCGATTTACGTATTGAAGGTATTGTACTTCATGATGTTTTTATTACGCGAATCGGAAAAATGCTCGAAAAAGCAGAACGTGTCCCGGAACGAATTATACGCGGAAAGCTATGTATAGACCTGTTCAGCGGACAGGCATTTTCGGACGGTAACGACTTATTATTGACTAAAAAAGAGTTTTTTCTGCTTTTGTTATTCGCCCAAAACGAGGGAAAAGCCATAAGCGCGAAATATATATATGAAAAGGTATGGAATAGTCAAGCGAACGTGAATATAAGCACCATTAAGGTCGCGGTGTCAAACCTTCGTAAAAAAATAAACGGCTCCGGGTACACGCTCGTTGCCGAATACGGTGTGGGCTACCGTTTTGTGCAAGTGTAATAAATAAATGCGAGAATTTGTAAACAATATGTAAGTATGTGCATAAAAGCAAGGACGAAAGGTAATTTTTTGAAAACCTTTTCCCCTTTTCGTTCTAAAATGAAGTATAATGTATAAAGGTATGATATTTTCGTAAAGGGGGCGGAGGATATAAAGCCGGATATAAAGTCTGAAAACAAAACTGCCGTATCGGGCGAAGAACTGTATCGCCGTTTTCGCTCGGGAGACGAAAACGCCTTTGAGGAGCTTGTCGAATTATATCAAAACGAGCTGTCTTGCTTTATTTACGGCATTGTTCGTGATTATCACGAGACAAAACACTTAACTATAGAAGCCTTCGCACAGCTCGCGGTCGGCGGCGGTAAATTCGCGGGGAAATCGTCGCTCAAGACATACCTGTTCACAATAGCGAGAAACTTAGCGACCCGAAGTCTGAAAGAGCGAGGTCAGGGACAACATATCACATATGAGGACATCGCAGACACACAAGCGGACGACGAGCATACACCCGAATTTTTTTTAGAGCGGACAGAAAACAAGCAGCAGCTCCGCGAAGCCATGCAGATACTTAAAGACGACCATTATACCGTCCTGAAGCTACTATACTTTAAAGATATGAGCTATTTACAGGCGGGTAAGGCAATGAACAAGAGCGAAAAGCAAATAAAACACTTAGCCTTCAGAGCTAAAGCCGCGCTGAAAAGAATCCTCGAAAAAGACGGCTTTAACTACTGAGAAAAACCTTTGTAAAAATATTTTGAAAAAAACCGCAACTTTTTTCGGTTTTCACACTCTAAGTATTTATAAGGCATAAATATCGAATGGAGGTGGGTACAACTTATTATGTTCGACAATAAAGAAATCGCGAGACGCGCAATTTGTCGTTCCGAGGAAATTAAGCTTCAGCGCAGAAAACGGCTTGTTCTCTATCAGAGTCTGTCTGCATCGCTTGTTACGGTTATGTCGCTTTCCGCTATCATTGTATTTCAAGGTATAGTGAATAAAAATGATGATACGGACTACATATCTATAGAAGACGCGCAGGTTCCGCTCTCGGCTATCGTCTTTATGCAGGAAAACGAAGACTTTAATTTCCCGCTCGAATGTTACAAAAGCGTAACAGTCTATGCGGACGAACCCGAAGCGTGGTTCAACGTCCCGTTACAAAACCCGAAAAACAGCGGCTTTTATGTCCGATTTGAGCTTCGCTTAAAGGATACAGATGAAGAGCTGTATGTATCGGATTTTATCGCGCCGACCGAGAATGTCGGAAAGTTTATGTTACTTAGTACCCCGCTCGAAGGCGAGTATAAGGCAGTTTTAACAGTTCATGTATATGAAAAAGAAGGCTCCGATTTTAAAAGCAGAAACAGTGTAAGTACAGAATTAGATTTAATCATCTCTTAGAACCTGTATGCTACGCACTTTAAATTTATAAAGTTATAACAGAAAAACCGAACGCAGACCGTTCGGTTTTTCTCTTTAAGAGGGGTTTAAATAAAAGCACCTTGACAAAATCGCTAAAAACAGGTATAATTAATATATAAAGCGAACGACACAACAACGGAGGACGTTATGAACAAGAAGTTACAGGACAAAAACATAGATTTTTTATTTAACGCGGTTTTAGAGCTAAAAAGTCTTGAGGAGTGCTATGATTTTTTTGAGGATGTATGTACTATCCTGGAGCTTAAATCCATCGCCCAGCGACTAAAGGTGGCAAAGCTGTTGACCGAGAAGCGCGTATACAATTATATCGTTGAGAAAACAGGTGCAAGCACGGCTACTATCAGCCGCGTTAACCGCACATTGAACTACGGAAACGACGGGTATAAGGTGATATTCGAGCGGCTCGCCGAAAAAGGCGTCGGTTTACCCGACTCGGACGAATGAGCGGAAGCAGTCTTTATAAGTGGGCGTCCTTTTATGACAGGCTTCAGGAAGCCGATTATGACGAAATCGGCGGTTATTATCATAAGCTGTTGAAAGAAAACGGTAAAAGCGGTGGGGTTTTGCTTGATTTAGCCTGCGGAACGGGGACGCTCTCGCGGTATTTTGCCGATTTAGGTTATGATGTAATCGGAGCGGACATATCATCTGAGATGTTGGCGGAAGCTGAAAAGAAACAGTCCGCCGATAAGCCCGCCATAAAGTATATCTGTCGGGACATGACGGAGCTTGAGCTTCCTGTGGCTATAGATTGTTGTATATGCGTTTTAGATGCGCTGAATCATCTTTCCGACATTGAATATATCAGAAAGACTTTCGCTCGTTTGTCATTATTTATGAATAAGGGCGGGGTGTTGGCGTTCGATGTAAACACGCTGTATAAGCATGAAGAGTCGCTTTCGGGCAATAACTACGTTTTCGACCTGCCGGAGCCTGATAATATTTTTTGCGTTTGGCAAAACTCGTATTGCGAAGACGGAAGGGTCGGGATGACGCTCGATGTTTTCGCACGTGAGGGAGATTCATGGAACAGATATACCGAAACCCTTTCGGAAACGGCGTACCCGCTTGAAAAAATTTCGCTCTTATTGAAAGATGCGGGGTTCGGAGAAGTGCGGGTGTATGACTGGCTCGAAAACGCTCCTGCGAACGAATTAAGCGAAAAAGCGGTATTTGTCGCGATAAAATTGTAACGGCGGGATTCCCCGCCGAATATATCGCACAGAAAAGGAACTTAAATGTCAAAAATAGTCAGAGCCTTATCGGCAGACGGCAGTGTACTCTGCGCCGCCGCAGACACCAAAGATATAGTAAACGAAATATACAAAATTCATAAGACCACCCCCGTGGCGAGTGCGGCTTTGGGGCGGCTCTCTACGGCGGCAGTAATTATGGGTTCTATGATGAAAAACGAGAAAGACCTGCTGACTCTGCGGGTTGACGGTAAAGGAGCCGCAGGAATAATAACCGTTAGCGCCGACTACAGGGGTAATGTACGCTGTTGCGCCGGAAATTGTAATGTTGATTTACCTCTTAACGAAAAGGGAAAGCTTGACGTAGCCGGGTATGTCGGTAAAGACGGGCTTCTCGGTGTTATACGAGATACAGGGTTAAAAGAGCCTTATGCGGCGCAGGTTCCGCTCGTTTCCGGTGAAATAGCCGAGGATATAACGAGTTACTATGCGGTCAGTGAGCAGATTCCGACGGTTTGCGCCCTCGGAGTGCTTGTAGACGTTGATTGGAGCATAAAAGCGGCAGGGGGCTATTTGATTCAGCTTTTGCCGCCTGTCAGCGAAGAGACAATCCGTTTGGTTGAACAAAGCATAAAAGACATACCCGCTGTTACCGAGATGCTCGAAAGCGGTATGGGGGCAGAAGAAATAGCTTTACGCGGTCTTCGGGGATTCGGCGGTAATGTTTTGGACGAGTGGGAAGTTTTTTATAAGTGCGACTGCTCACGTTCGCGTACAGAAGAACTCTTAGTCAGTCTCGGCAAAGAGGAACTCCGAAAACTCGCTGAAACTAATGAAAAAATCGAAGTCTGCTGTCATTTTTGTGATAAAAAGTATTATTTTGAGCCGAATGAAATAAAAATAATATGAAATTAATTTAAACAGAGGTATTTTATGGAAGACAGATGTTGTATCATTCTTGCCGCGGGAGACGGCAAACGCATGAACTCCGCAAACCCTAAGGTTTTAATGCCCGTGCTGTTCGAGCCGATGCTCGGCTGGGTTTTAGACTCGGTAAAAGAAGCGGGGATTAGCGATGAAAACGTAGGCGTAATCACGGGCAGCAGTGCGGATAAGGTGGCAGAGTATCTAAAAAAAAGAGGCAAGTATCATACTTTTTTGCAGGCTGAAAGGAAAGGTACGGGTCACGCCGTCATGCAGGCGGAAAGTATGCTCGTGGAGGATATTTCTAAAGATGTATTAATACTTTGCGGGGACGCGCCTTTCATGGATGCCGCAACAATTAACGCCGCCTATAAGCTCCATAAAGAGCAAAACAGCGATGTTACGGTAATCACCGCAAACGTAGCCCCTGCGGGTAACTACGGCAGAATAAAACGCGACAGGAATACGAATTTGTTGAGTTCAATCGTAGAAATGAAGGATTGTAGTCCTGATGAGCTTAAAATAACCGAAGTAAACAGCGGTGCGTACTGGTTTAAGGCGGAGCGTCTTTTGTGGGCTTTACCGCAGCTTCGCGATAATAATAAGAGCGGTGAGTTTTATCTTACCGATACGGTGAAACTGCTCGGAAAAAACACCTCTACCTATATGGCGGACGACAGTATTATAGTTCTCGGTGCGAACGACAGGAAACAACTCCGAGAGCTTAACGACATGATGACCGAACTCATAAACAGCCGTCATTATGCCGCGGGCGTCGACATAATAGGACATAACGTAATCATAGGCAAGGACGTTAAAATAGCACGTGATACACTGCTCATGCCTAACACGATTATAAGAGGAAAAACCGAAATAGGAAGCGGCTGTGTAATAGGTCCGAATACCCAAATAGATAACTGCGAAATAGGCGAGAATGTTACGCTTAACTGTGTTCAGGCGTTTGACGCAAAAATCTGTGACAATGTAAAGGCGGGACCGTTCGTACATATCCGCGCAGGTACCACCTTAAACAAGAATGTAAAAATAGGCGATTTTGTTGAAGTGAAAAACTCCGAAATAGGCGAAGGAACCGCTCTCGCTCATTTAACCTATATAGGCGACAGCGATGTAGGGAAAAATGTTAACTTCGGGTGCGGAACGGTCACGGCGAATTATGACGGTATAGAAAAATACCGAACAAAAATAGGCGATAACGCCTTCATCGGGTGTAACACTAACTTAATCGCGCCTGTTGAGGTAGGGGAAAACGCCGCAACAGCCGCAGGCTCCACCATAACGAACAATGTCCCGCCCGCCGCGCTTGCCATTGAACGGGGACAGGTCAATATAAAAGAAAACTGGTATAAAAACGAACTAAGGATAAAAAAAGATAAAAAGTCAAAATAAATGCGTAGGGGAGGTAAAAAGACATGAACATTCACAGCAGGGACATGAAAGTTTTCACCGCAAACTCTAACCCGTCATTGGCTAAGGATATAGCGGGTATACTCGGTTTACCGCTCGGAGATTCCGAGGTGACAACATTCAGCGACGGTGAAATTGCGGTAAATATAAACGAAAGCGTTCGCGGTTTTGATGTTTTCGTGGTACAATCAACCTCTGCTCCCGTGAACGATAATATTATGGAACTCTTAATTATGATAGACGCATTTAAGAGGGCAAGCGCGGGTAGAATAACTGCGGTTGTGCCGTATTTCGGATATTCGAGACAGGACAGAAAGTCAAAAGCCCGTGACCCTATTTCGGCACGGCTCGTAGCGGATATGATTTCGGTCGCGGGTGCAGACAGGATTCTCACGATGGATTTACATTCACCGCAGATTCAGGGTTTTTTCAGTATTCCCGTGGACGATTTACAGGGAATGTCGATTTTAGCTCCCTATTTTAAAGAGAGGTTTGAAGATAGTCCGGAGGAGATAATCTGTGTTTCTCCCGACCTCGGTTCGGTGGCAAGAGCCCGTAGCTTCTCTCACCGCGTCGGGGTGGGGCTTGCGATAATAGACAAGCGCAGACAAAAAGCCAATGTCAGCGAGATAATGAATATAATAGGCGATGTAAGCGGAAAGATTGTTATTATAGTGGACGACATGATAGACACAGCAGGTACGCTCTGTAACGCCGCCGCCGCCGTAATTGAAAAGGGCGGGGCAAAAGAGGTTTACGCCGCCGCAACCCACGGCGTACTTTCGGGTAGTGCGATTGAAAAAATTGAAAAATCACATTTAAAAGAGGTGGTAATACTTGACACAATAAACATACCCGCCGAGAAGAAAATTTCAAAGCTTCGTTTTTTACCCGTTTCGGGAGTTTTCGCACAGGCGGTAGAGCGAATCTATACCGATAAACCGATTTCACCGTTATTTAATTAAACGAAAAGGATAAAGCGAACATGAACGAAACAAATACGATAACAGAAAAATCTAAACTCAGCTCCTATAAAATCGTATGCGCAAAGCTCGGCTTTATTATGTGCGTTTTTTACGTTTGTGTGCTTATAAGAGATTTTATTACTTATTTAATAAGTCAATTAGCGGACGAAATAGGAACAACCGCATATTTTCTATCAGCGGGAATCGTAGGTGTAATGCTGATTTACATGGTTCCGCTTCTTGTAGCCGCAATTTTAT
The DNA here is from genome assembly GCA_009778065.1 of Oscillospiraceae bacterium. GTDB lineage: Bacteria > Bacillota > Clostridia > Oscillospirales > Ruminococcaceae > Ruminiclostridium_E. The sequence continues at coordinate 53,653 of WRKM01000011.1, read as the reverse complement.
TTAAGAGTTTCGGATATTATAACGGGAAAATCGGCGGACTTTATAAAAAGCCCGACCGACTCGCTAAAAAGCTCGGAACATTTCCTGCTGTGTATGGCTTGGGTTACGGCGTTTCTCTTTTTACCGTGCTGACAATGCTTTTTATATCGAAATTCACAAATGTATCGGCACAGCTCGAGGATGTTTTTAAATCTCCGGAAATCGAAGCATCGGCAAATGCTGTTTACGTGGTTTTTATGGTCCTGTCGCTTGTGGTATTCGCCCCGGTTTTTGAAGAATTGCTCTGTAGGGGAATAATGTACGATGCGCTGAAACCCTACGGTAACGGTGTCGCTATTGTTGTAACTGCTGTTTTATTCGGTTTAATGCACGGAAGGGTTTCAATGCTCTTATATACAACCGCACTCGGTTTAGCACTCGGCTATATACGTTATGCAACAAATTCGCTTTTTATAGTAACTATACTCCACGCTTTAGTCAATGGCGTAACGGCAATCCTTTTCGCCGCTGAGTCTTTAAGAGAAGCGACCAACTGGGAGAACAAGTTAATTAATACGACCTATAACATTTTTTATTTCGCGGCTTTGGTTTTAATTTTTGTAGGAGTTGCCGCATTTTTAAAGAAAATCCCCGTAATCAGAAAATATAAAATAGAAAACACATGGAATGAAGTGAGCGGAAAAAGAAAAATCGCTTTATTTTTCTTTTCGGTACCTGTGCTTATTATGTTAGTTTTCGCTTTCGATACCCATGCAAACAATATATTACTTGCAGAATTGATAAAACTTATCAAGTAACGCCTATTTCATGTCGATTTCAAGTCCGCGGTGATACGAGACGCATGAAACCTTATACCCTATTACAAAGAACACGCCTGCCGCTATTAATACCGGTAACCATAGTTTATTAAAAATATGCATAAAACCGAATGACTCTAAATTTTTAATAAAATCATCAAATCCGCTCGACCCGAAAACGATTGACAAATCGCCGAAAAGCAAATACAAGAACACCACGGCGATTCCCCCGATAAATAAAAACATGAGAAACCAACTGCCTTTGTCAATCCCGAACCGAAACAGGCAAGCGTAAAAAACCGAATCAATCAGTACAGCAACCGCAAAATACGTCGCAATAGGCGCGATATTAAACACCGTTCCATGAATCAGCGTGCTTATAAAAAACATAAGGCTCATGACAATAAAACAAACGCTGTAATTTATAACCATCAGCAGATACTTTGACTGAACTATGCCGCGCCTTGTGACAGGCAGTGTAGCGGCATAACTGTTAAAGCGATAAGCTTTGTCTAAGGAGAAGCACATATTCGGCATAAGTGCCGTAAAGACGAAGGGCATAAAAGTGATTAGAGCGCCGCCCTCGTCCTCAGCGGAGAGAAGTAAACTTCCGACTGAAACAAGCATTAAAATACAACAACTATAGAAATGCTTTGCACAAAAATAATCTTTTAGGATTAGACCCTTTACTTTTCTCAACATACTTTCCTCACGTCCTTTCCGCACAAAAGTACTTTAAAATTTTCGTTTTCCCGGATTTTGTAGATATTTTTCAAAGTTTATCCCTCCATTTAATTGCGATTAAAGAAACTATATACGACAGTACAAACGAGGTTATTAACAGAATAGGCATAAGCCACATTCGTTCAAGGACAAAGCTGAGCATTTCGTTTAACTTGTCTACGAGTTCCATGTTCTCCAAAGATTTTTCGTTTATTTGTGCGTAAATGGCACTATACAATATTAATACACCCCACCCTGATGTAAAGAGCAATGTTCTCATGGCGTTTTTGAATATAAAACTGATTGCTATATTGATGTATGAAAAAACAGCGACAATACAGGAAATCGCAATCGGCAGCTTCATGACCGCAAAGGCGAAAGTCGCCCCCAGACTCAAATCCCCTGCTATGAAATAAAAAGAACCGGTAAACACAATTGTCCCGAAAAATGTAAAAAATGTCAAAAAAAGTGCGTAAGCATACGTGGTCGCGACACGTAATTTGTCAGATACAGGGAGCGAAAACAGGTATTTATTCCACCCTGTTTTTTGGTTGCTTAAAAATTTTTCGTTGGTAAAAGTATAAATGCCGGTTCCGCAAATCATCGGCGCAAACAAGACCATTATGCCCGCTAATGCTTTTGTCAGGGCTTTGTCTTCGTTGATTACCTTCAAGTTTCCGTAGTCTGTGCTTAAAAGGAGCAAGCCGCCGACAACAAACGTAATCAGAAATATACGAACAAAAATGACAATTACTTTTTTAACACAGTAAAAATCATATAGTAATAAACCTTTTAACGCTGATTTGTTCATAACCCGGTCTCGCCCCCTTTACAGTAAAATCGCATAATATCGTCCAAAGCCGCCCCCTCGCATATAAACGAATCTCCCAAGGCGAGTGTCGCCCCCGGATTATTTGCAAAATCTTTCACCAAAACTTCCGCACCGAATTCGGTAATGCGTGAGCCTATTATTTCGGCTTTTATTTCAGAAACCTTGTCTTTGCCGCATTTTATAATACGGTGGCTTTCGAGTATTTTGTCCTTGCTTTCGGACAGCAGAATCTTTCCCTTGTCAATAAAAGTAATATAGTCCGCAATTTTTTCAAGGTCTGCTGTTAAATGCGACGAAATCAAAATTGAACGGCTTTCGTCCTGCATGTATTCCCTAAAAACATCAAGAACCTCAATACGCACCACGGGGTCTAAACCCGAAGTCGGCTCATCTAAAATTAACAGCTTTGCCTCATGAGACAATGCGACAGCTATTTGCAGCTTCATTTTCATGCCGCGTGAGAAGGTCTTGATTTTCTTTTTGAGCGGAAGCTCGAATTTTTCGATAAAATCAAGATACGTCTTCTCGCTCCAGTTTTTGTAGATGTACGAGAAAACTTTATTAAGCTGATAGGCGTTCAGCGTATCATGGAAGCATATTTCATCAAAAACGACTGAAATATCTTCTTTTATTTTTTCCTCGTCCTTTATATTGTCGAGTCCGAAGATTTTTATATCGCCGCCGTTTCTTTTAAAAAGGTTTAATATAGCCTTTATCGTCGTGGTCTTCCCTGCCCCGTTTTGTCCTATAAAGCCCATAACCGTACCGCACGGTAAATTAAAGCTGACGTCTTTCAAGCTAAAGCCGTCATAGTTTTTTACAAGGTTTTTAACCTCTATTGCGTGTTCCATTTTTTAAAAACCATCCTTTCAAAAAATTGTTTAAAATAATACTTTTATAATTTCGCAAAGTTCATCTTCCGAAATTCCGCAAAGCCGCGCTTTTTCGACACACTGAGCCAGCAAATCTTCGATTTGCTTGTGAATCTCTTCTTTTATAAGTTCAGTGTTTTTCGCTTTTACAAAACTTCCTTTTCCGGTATAACTCTCGATAAAGCCCTGCTTTTCAAGCTCCTCATACGCGCGTTTTGTTGTGATTACGCTGATTCGCAGTTCTTTTGCGAGAAACCTCATCGACGGAAGAGCGTCCCCCTCCGACAATTCGCCTCCTATGATTTTCGCCTTGATTTGTGCGGTTATTTGCTCATAGATAGGCACACCGCTTGAATTACTGATTATTATGTCCATAAAAATCCTCTCTTTGTATATATACATTATATACATTATAACAGGTCATTTTAATGTTGTCAATAGTTTTTCTTAAAAAAATAAAAAAATTTTTTAAACTAAATAATATTCGCGATTCTCATATTTAAACGCCGTACTTGACGCGAAAACGATTTTATGTTATAATTTACTTAGGTTAAAGAAAAAAATCAGGGGGAAAAATGAAAATTATCGGGATTGACCCCGGATATGCAATAGTGGGATATGGTGCGGTTGATTATAACGGAATGCGGTTTAAAACACAGGATTATGGTGTAATAAGAACAAAATCGGACATGAAGTTCGACAACAGGCTTGAGGAGATTTACGTTGATTTGGGCTTGATTCTGAGCGAATACCGTCCCGAATTTATGGCGCTCGAAAAGATTTTTTTCACAACGAATCAGAAAACCGCAATAGACGTAGCTCAGGCGAGGGGAGTTATAATCCTTGCCGCAAAAACACGCGGGATAGAGATAATTGAATACACCCCTCTACAGGTGAAATCAGCAGTCACAGGATACGGAAAGGCGACTAAAAAGCAGGTTCAGGAGATGACAGCTCGAATCCTCGGACTCAGCGCAATACCACAGCCCGATGATGCGGCAGATGCACTCGCAGTCGCAATCTGTTGTGCACATACGAATATATCAAGGCTAACAAAATAATAAAATATTTTATACTTTCAGGGTTGGTTAATATGATTTACAGCGTAAAAGGCATTATAACGCATATAGAGCCGAATTTAGCGGTAGTTGAAAGCGGCGGCGTGGGCTATGCCTGCCGCACAACGGCAAACACATTATCGGGGCTTCAAACAGGGGTTGAAACGAAGCTTTACACCTATTTACATGTTCGTGAGGATGCAATGGAGCTTTTCGGATTCAACGGGCATGACGAGCTGCACGCTTTTAAGCTGCTGATAACGGTTTCGGGGGTCGGTCCTAAAGCCGCTCTGTCGGTTTTATCCGATTTGTCGCCGCAGGGATTTATGCTTTGCGTGGCAAGCGGAGACAGCAAGCTATTGACCCGCTCACAGGGAATCGGAGCGAAAATAGCACAAAGGATAGTACTTGAATTAAAGGACAAAATCGGCTCATCGGATTTTGGTTTAGATTCGGGTACGGATGTATTGCCGGGTGTGCGAACAGACACGAGGTCTGCTCCCGCAGAGGCTATCGCCGCACTTACCGCGCTTGGATTTACGTCAGGGCAGGCAGCAAAAGCCCTCGAAGGCGTAGACAGAAGCCTGACAACATCGGAAATTGTGAAAATCGCGCTTAAAAAGTTGGGTAGTTAAGCGCAGAAGGGTATATAATCTATAAAGCATGAAAACATTAATCATCAATGGTTCTCCGAGGATAAACGGAGATACGGCTTTTTTACTTTCGGAGTTTAAAAAACATATTAACCACGAAATAATTGAAATACGGGTTTTTGACAAAAAAATAAAAATCCGGTCTTGTAACGATTGCAGAATGTGCAAAGAACAAAAAGGCTGTGTAATTAAAGATGATATGGAATTAATTTATAATGATGATTTTAACAATGTTTTGATTGCATCCCCGCTGTATATGTCAAATCTGACGCCCCCCCTTATCAGTTTAGCGAGCAGATTTCAGGCTTATTATTGTGCCGCAAGATTTCTGAGAGACAAGATTAAAATCTCGGAAAAAAAAGCGGGGCTAATACTCGTTGGCGGGGGTGACGGAGGACCGAAACCTGCTGAAAATATGTCTAAAATTATTTTCAAGTATCTTAATGCAAAAGGATTTGAAGAACATACCGCTCTTTCGCTCAAAACAGACGATATTCCCGCGAGTGCCGATGAACAGGCAATCGAAATGAGCCGAAAAATAGCATTGTATTTTAATAATTCATAAGGACGGATATAAAATTGATAGAAAAATCGAATGTAAGCGTAAATATGTCCCCGCCGGACGAAAGAATAGTCGAACCCGAATTTGCCGTTGAGGACGTGGATTTGGAGTATTCGCTTCGTCCTAAGCGGCTCAGCGAATTTATAGGGCAGGAAAAGCTCAAGGAAAACCTAAAAGTTTTCATTGATGCGGCAAGAATACGCGGCGAAAATCTCGACCACGTTTTGCTCTACGGACCGCCCGGACTCGGAAAAACCTCTCTCGCATCAATAATCGCAAACGAAATGGGCGTAAATATAAAATCAACTTCGGGTCCCGCGATTGAAAAACCCGGGGATTTGGCGGCACTGCTCACAAATCTTCAGGACGGCGACGTGCTTTTTATTGACGAGATTCACAGACTTTCAAGACAGGTTGAAGAGATTTTGTACCCTGCCATGGAGGATTATTTTCTCGATATAATAATAGGTAAAGGACCTGCCGCACAGTCAATAAAAATAGATTTAAAACGCTTTACATTAATCGGCGCGACCACCCGCGCAGGGCAGTTGACAGGACCTTTACGCGACAGATTCGGTGTTATAATGCGGCTCGAACTCTATACCGAAGAACAGCTCTGCGATATAATCAGCCGCTCGTCTGTAATTTTGGCGATTCCTACCGCACATGACGGGGCGAGAGAAATAGCCCGCCGTTCGAGAGGTACTCCGCGTATCGCCAACAGGTTATTGAAACGTGCTCGGGATTTTGCGGAGATTTTGGGAGACGGTAAAATCACTAAGGATTTAGCGAAAATTGCACTTAATAAGCTTGAAATTGATGATTTGGGACTTGATAGTCTTGATAAACGATTACTCGGCATGATTATAAAAGGTTACGGCGGCGGTCCCGTAGGGCTTGATACGCTTGCCTCCGCACTTGGGGAAGAGGCGGTGACACTTGAAGACGTCTGCGAACCGTTCCTGATGCAGTTAGGTTTCATAGCGAGAACGCCGCGCGGCAGAACAGCGACCGCACTCGCATACAACCACCTCGGAATAGAACAAACGGGACAACAGAGAATAAATTAAAATATAACAGAAATGAGGCAATTTATGGGCAGATTATTCGGGACAGACGGCGTTCGCGGAGTGGCAATTACAGAGCTTACCTGTGAGCTTGCAATGAACATCGGACGCGCGGCGGCGTTAGTTTTAGCCAAGTATAAAAATAATGAAAAAAAAGCTACCATACTCATAGGGAAGGATACCCGCATTTCTTCCGATACGCTTGAAGCCGCGTTAATCGCAGGGATTGCATCCGTAGGTGCGTGTGCGGAACTGCTCGGTGTTGTACCTACTCCCGCTCTCGCTTATCTTATCAAGGAATTCGACGCGGATGGCGGGATAATGATTTCCGCTTCGCATAACCCCTTTGAGGATAACGGTATAAAATTATTTTCGGGAAGCGGTGAAAAACTCCCCGACGAGGTTGAGGAAGAAATAGAAGAGTATATACTTGACGAGCCGGAGAAAATTCTTATAAAAAGCGGTGCGGAGGTTGGTATAATTCGCTCTCTGTACAGTGGTAAGGACACGTATATAAACTACCTGAAGGAAAGCACAGGCGGTGATTTAAGCGGTTTACGGCTTATCTTTGACTGCGCTAACGGTAGCGCATGTTCATGTGCCGAGGTATTTTCTGAGATGGGTGCGGTCTGCGATTTTACGGGCAACGAACCGAATGGTTTAAACATAAATAAAAACTGCGGCTCCACGCATTTAAACGCACTGTCAGAGAAAGTAAAAGCAGGTAATTATCATGCAGGTATCGCCTTTGACGGTGATGCGGACAGATGCCTTTTCATCGATGAAAAGGGTGCGGAAGTAAGCGGCGATAAAATTATTGCACTGCTTGCTAAGTCTATGAAAGAGAAGGGTGAATTAAAAAACAACACTGCTGTTGTTACTATCATGTCGAACCTCGGTTTTCACGAATTTATGCGGGAAAACGGGATAAACACTGTCAGTACAAAGGTCGGAGACCGCTATGTTTATGAAGAGATGAAGAAGAACGCTCATAATATAGGCGGAGAAAATTCGGGGCATATTATACTTTCAGACTATGCCACGACCGGAGACGGACTGCTTACAGCGGCACGGTTTTTACGGTTATTAAAAGAAAGCGGAAAACCGCTCTCGGAATTGGCGGCGTATATAAAGGATTACCCCCAAATCTTAATCGGCGTAAAAATCAGCCCCGAAATGCGTGCAACTTGGTCTGAGAATAAAAGAATTACAGAGGTTATAGAAGAAGCCGAGGCATACTTCGGCGGTTCAAGACAGGGACGGGTTAATGTAAGAGCAAGCGGAACAGAGCCGCTTTTACGGATAATGATTGAGGGAAAAGACCAAAGTGATGTTGAACTTTGGGTTAAAAAAATCAAGGAAGTAGTTGAGAATGAGCTATGCGTATAGCAAGCGGTTGGCGCGAGTATGAGTTAATAGATGCGACGGGCGGAGAACGGCTTGAACGATGGGGTGATGTGATATTAATTCGCCCCGACCCTCAAATTATCTGGCGGAATCCGAAACCCTCTCCCCTCTGGAGCAATGCAGATGCGCGTTATATCCGCTCGTCATCAGGCGGCGGAGAATGGCTTTTTAACAAGCGATTACCCGAAAGTTGGGTAGTGACTTATAAAAACTTGAGCTTTAAAGTTAAACCCACGGGCTTTAAGCATACGGGGCTTTTCCCCGAACAGGCTGTGAACTGGGATTTATGCGTCGATTTTATAAAAAAAGCGGACAGAACCCTTAAAATTTTAAATCTTTTTGCATATACGGGCGGCGCGACTTTAGCGTGTGCGGCGGCGTGCAGTGATGTTGAGATATGTCATCTTGACGCAGTTAAAAACATGGTTGAGTGGGCGGGTGAAAACGCCGCCTTGTCGGGACTTAAAGACAGAAAAATCCGCTGGCTAATTGACGATGCTATGAAATTTATAGCGCGGGAGAAACGGCGAAATGTTAAATACGACGCTATTATTTTGGACCCTCCGAGTTACGGTAGAGGGACAGGCGGCGAGATGTGGAAATTAGAGGATTCAATTCATGCTCTAATGTCCGACTGCACGGAAATTTTATCGGACACGCCTCTGTTTATACTATTGAACAGCTATACAACGGGATTGTCGCCATCGGTTATGGCGTATCTGCTTAAAATGACTGTCGGGAAAAAATATAAAACAGAAATAACAGCCGATGAAATAGGACTGCCTGTTACAACCACGGGACTTGCGCTACCGTGCGGAAGCAGTGCGATGGTAGTTTTTGATTAGGAGAAAAACATGTGTAAAAGCGAACTTGATTTAATGCTAAACAATTTTTTGCAAAACGCAAAGAAAACATTCGGCGATAAATTAGTTGATATAATTCTATACGGTTCTTATGCAAGGGGAGATTATGACAAAGAATCAGATATTGACGTCATGCTTCTTATGGATATACCCAGCGAAGAAACCGACGATTATATCCGTCCCGTGGTCAGAATCGCTAACGAAGCCGGTTGGAATTCCGACTCATATATTTCATCCAATGTTACAAGCTACGCACATTTTGAAAAATATAAAGAAGCGTTACCTTTTTATAAAAATGTAATAAATGAGGGGGTGCGTTTAATTGCTCGATGAAATGAAAAGAGAGCTTATAGCCTATAGATTAAACCGTGCTAAAGAGTGTTTAGAATTGGCGGAAGAATTAATAGAAAGAGATATTTTGACAGCGGCGAACAGGCTTTATTACGCGATTTATTACGCTTTGCGCAGTGTTCTCGCAATCGAAGGAGTTGATTTTAAAAAGCACTCCGGCGTTATAGCATATTTTAATAAAAACTACATCAAAACAGGCGAATTCGATAAAAAATATTCGGAGTTAATTTTCAGCACGGAGCATATCAGGATTAAATCCGATTATGACGATTTATATGTGGTATCAAAGAAAACGGTAATTTATAATCTTATCGAAGCGAGAGAGTTTTACGATGAAATAAAGAAATATATTGAACAGAAAATTTAAAGAAGGAAGGTAAAGTGTTCTTAAGTTATGGAAATAATAAAAACTATTAACCTTGATTACGAATATGAAATATATGACGACAACGGTCAAGTTACCGATAAAAGCTCCGCTCTTTGCGGGGTGAATTTGACAGTGCAAAAGGGTGAGTTTTTAGCTGTTCTCGGACATAACGGGAGCGGAAAATCCACGCTCGCCAAGCATTTTAACGGTATTCTTCTACCTACTGACGGTAAGGTTTTTGTAAACGGTATTGACGTTTCTGACGACAGCAGAATTTATGAAATCAGACAAACCGTCGGCATGGTTTTTCAAAATCCGGATAACCAAATTGTCGCGGCAATTGTGGAAGAGGACGTGGCATTCGCGCTTGAAAATTTAGGCGTCCCGCCCGATGAAATCAGAGAGCGTATAGACGAGGCTATGAAGCTTGTCGATATTTATAAATATCATAAACACGCACCGCACAGACTTTCGGGCGGTCAAAAGCAACGGGTGGCAATCGCGGGAGTAATCGCCATGCGTCCGCAGTGTATAGTTTTAGACGAACCTACAGCTATGCTTGACCCGAAAGGACGCAAAGAGGTCATGAAAACCATAAAAATGCTAAACGAAAAAGGTATAACTATTGTCTTAATAACTCACTATATGGAAGAAGCCGCAGAGGCAAAACGTGTGATTGTTATGGACAAAGGCAGTATTATAATGGACGGCACACCACGCGAGATTTTTTCAGAGGTTGAGAAATTAAAAAAAGTGGGCTTAGATGTTCCGCAGGTGACAGAATTGGTATACGAGCTTCGTAAGGCAGGGCTTGCACTTTCTGCCGATATACTGTACGAAGAGGAATGTGCAGAACTCATAGCAGAATTAATAACGGGGAAATGACGATGACGGCAGTTAAAACCAAAGGTTTAACATACAGATACGGCGTGGGAACGCCTTTTGAAATAAAGGCGGTCGACAGCGTAAGCTTAGATATTAAAAAAGGCAATTTTATAGGAATAATCGGACATACCGGGAGCGGTAAATCCACGTTCATTCAACATTTGAACGGTCTTTTAAAGCCTACGGACGGAGAAATATTTATAAACGAGCGTAACATTTGGTCAAAGGAAGTTGACATAAGAAGCATAAGGTTTGAGGTAGGGCTTGTTTTCCAGTATTCGGAGCATCAGCTTTTTGAAGAAACAGTGTTTAAAGACATAGCCTTCGGACCGAGGAATATAGGTCTGTCCGAGGAAGAAGTAAAAGCGCGTGTATATCGTGCCGCCGAGGCTATGGGCGTACATGAAAACTGGCTCAGCCGTTCACCGTTTGACCTTTCGGGCGGACAGAAACGCAGGGTCGCACTCGCGGGCGTTATCGCAATGGAGCCGAAAATTCTCGTTTTAGACGAGCCTGCGGCAGGGCTTGACCCTTATGGACGGGACAAGGTTTTATCTAAGATTAAAGAATATCACGAGAGCTCGGGCATTACGATTCTGCTTGTTTCACACTCAATGGAGGATATTGTGAAATATGCCGATAAGGTTATAGTCATGAATAAAGGCGGTGTGTTTCTTTATGAGGAAACCGACAAGGTTTTTTCTCACGCAGACGAGATAGTGCAAATCGGGCTTGACGTACCGCAGATTACACGTTTCGCAAGACTTTTAAGGCAAAAAGGTTTTAATATAGGAGATGATGTTTATACTGTTGAAAGGGCAAAGGCGAGGGTCCTTGAGGTTTTGAAAAATGGGAAATATGAATAAAAAAAGGCTAATATTATCGCTTGCATACCTGTCAGTTCCCACTGTCTTAGTGTTGTTTGTGTGGTCTCCCACTATGTGGATTTATGATTTGCAAAACTTGTACTATACGGCTCATGTAATAATTCATGTTATATTAATTATAGAGGTTATTCTCTTTTTTATATTTAAACCGTGTAATTTTATAATACTGCTAAGTGGAATAGCAATGCCAATTCTTATTACGTTTGTGTTAGCGTTTTTTCCGAATATACCTATGATAGATGGCGGGGTTATTGGCATGAGCGGAATGTTATTGGTTACAATTATGTATTTTTACAAATATGCTTTGCCCTATATGACAATTTCTATTATAACTTTTGCTGTCACCAAAATAATTAAAAATAAAAAATTAAAAAGGTAAGCATGAACTTTTAGGCGAAATCGTTGTAGGACGAGTATGTCTTGTGCAGTACGCCATCACACCGCAAAACGACACCACGCCGAGCTGATGATTTCTATAATGTAGGGTGCGTATGTCATGCGCAGTACGCCATCACACCGCAAAACGACACCACGCCGAGCCGATGATTTCTATAATGTAGGGTGCGTATGTCATGCGTAGTACGCCATCGCACCGCAAAACGACATCACACCGAGCTGATAAGGGGTGAAAAGTAAAAAATGAAAAAAGCTTTATTTTCTGTTTTATATTTACTTGTACCGAGTTTTTTTATCTCTCCCTTAATATTTGCTAATGATAGTACTTTGGGTGCGGCATGCATTATAGTACTAATGATTTATCCTTTTACAATTAAAGGACTAAAGGCTTTTTATAAAAACAATTTTTGTAATGTGATTTTTTTGTTTTTTGGATTTATATTATCGGCTCTTTCTTGGATTCCGGCGGGAATTTTGTGGAGTGTTCGGAGGGGATTTGAACCCTTTGCAGTGATTGCATATACTCCGATTTTCGTAGCAGGGTGGTCAATAATTTATACTTTACCTTTTTCAATAATTACAGAAATATTTTTACATAAAAAAGAAGAATTTAAAAAAGGATAGTTTTTAATTATCATGCTTAAAGACATCACAATAGGTCAATACTTCCCCGGGGAATCCATAATCCACCGCCTTGACGCGCGGTTTAAAATCATTTTCAGTGTTTTAGCGGCGGTTATGCTTTTCACTGCCCAAAACTTTATGGGTCTCGGAATCGCGGCAGTTTTCATAATAATGTGTTATGCCGCAAGCGGAATTAAATTCAAGATGATTTTAAAAAGCCTAAAACCCATTGTACCGCTGATTATATTCACGGGTGTTTTAAATCTCTTTTTCATAAAAGGTGAGGAAGTTCTTTTCGAGTGGTGGTTCATAACCATTTATACAGACGGCGCGAAAACATCGGCTTTTATGATTGTCAGGATTATGACACTGATTACAGGTATGTCATTGCTTACTTATACTTCTTCGCCGATTATGCTTACAGATGCCATAGAAAGCCTGCTTTCGCCGCTCAAAAAAATACGCTTCCCTGTACATGAGCTTGCCATGATGATGATGATTGCACTGAGATTTATACCGCTTCTTATTGAAGAGACCGATAAAATAATGATGGCGCAAAAAGCACGCGGCGCGAATTTAGACGCAAAGGGCTTGATTAAAAAAGCAAAAGCCCTGATTCCGATACTTATACCGCTTTTTATCTCGGCTTTTAAACGCGCAAACGAACTTGCGATGGCTATGGAGTGCCGTTGCTATAAAGGCGGCGAGGGGCGTACACGTCTGAGAAAACTTAAATGCTCTGCGATTGATTTTCTTGCACTCGGGTTAATTCTATGTGTTTACGGCATGATTATTGCTAATAATATTGCGTTTGGATAATTTATGAAAAATCTTAAATTCATCATAGCCTTTAACGGCATGAAATACCACGGATTTCAGCGACAGCCGAAAGAGCGTACAATTCAAGGGCAGCTTGAAACCGCATTTAAAAAGATTGTAGATGAAAACGTGAAAATAACAGGCTGCTCAAGAACGGACGCAGGGGTTCATGCAAGAAATTTCTGCTTTAATACATTTACGAAAAGCAGGATTCCCGAAGAGAACCTTGTCAGAGCGTTAAATTCCATGCTCCCGTCCGATATAGCGGTTTTATCCTGCGAACAAGCGGAGCAAAGCTTTAACGCACGTTTCTCAGCTAAAGGCAAAGAATATGTTTATCTTATAAATAATAAAAACAACCGCGATGTGTTTTTACAAGGTTTGTGCCTTCATTATCCTCACGAAATTAATCTCGAAAAAATGAAGGAAGCCGCGAAACTGTTCATAGGAGAGCATGATTTCGCCGCCTTTTGTAAAAGTGAAAATAAAAAACATGAACTCGGGAAACACGGAACAATGAGAGAGATTTTTTCGTTTGAGGTTGAAGAAAAAGACGGCTTTGTTGAGCTTATTGTGCGTGGAAACGGCTTTTTATATAACATGGTACGCATTTTGGCGGGGACGTTAATTTATGTAAGCGAGGGCAAAAGAACGCAGGAAGATATAACAGACGCCTTTAAAACAGGCGACAGAAATAGAGCGGGAAAGACATTACCGCCGTGCGGTTTGTATTTAAACAAGGTTTTTTATTAATATTTTATAGCGGGAAGGGGGTTAAATAATGGCGCGTAACCCGAACGATATCGCGGCTTATCGCAAGGAAAAAAGGCGAAAAGCTAACATAACCAAGCTTGTCTTAACGATTCTTATGGCACTTGGCGTATTAATTATCTGGACATTCAGGGCTACTATATTTGAACCTCTTCGCGGAATAGCCGCTCGGATTGATTCGCCGGGGACAAGCGGGGGGTTCCCGATAGTACTTTCGGGAAGTGCGAGCTATGATATGAACCGTGTTGATACAAACTTTCTGCTTCTCAGCGATACATATCTGTATACGTATACAAACACAGGCAGTCCGGTAATCTCGTACAGACACAACTACGCCCGCCCGTTTCAAAGAGCCACTGACCGTAGAATTTTAGTCTTTAATTTTAACGGGCAGGAGTTTTCACTGTTTAGCAGGACAGGCAGAGTCTACGAGATTAAGCTTGACGACAGAATCGTACTCGCGGAACTCGGAAACAACGATATGGCGGCGGTGGTCACGACCTCTGCGGCATTCTCGAATGTTCTGTATATATATGACAGAAACGGAAGGTGGCAATATACCAGAAGATTCATAGACGAGGAGGTAAACGCAGTAACATTCACGTCCGGAAATAACGAGATTATTGTCGCAACTTCAATGGTAAGGGGCGGTGAGATTATAAGCAAAATTTACAAACTACGCACCGACACCGATGACGATTTAATATGGAAGAGTGAACTTCCTGCCGGAGCGTTGGCTCTCGGAGTCTATGAAAACGGAGACTGCATCTCAGTACTTACGGACAGTATGGTTACAGCACTTGACTCGGACAACGGCTCGGTGGTGGGCGGTTACGAATTTAGCTCAGGAAAACTCGTAAAATATGTTAACGGCGACGACTTCAGCTTAGTATTTTTGAGCGATTATATCTCAGATAGTACGCTTTTTGTAACCCTTGATACTAAAAGTGGGTTAATAAAAGAGGAAATTATGCCCTTTGAGGTAAAAAAAGTTGAAATTTACGAAGAAATAGTGTATACTTTAACAGGGGACTTAATTTTAAAGCATAATATGTTCTTAGAGCAGACCGATATGACGGAGCTTGAGGACGAATACCGCGATTTTATAATACTCGGCAAATACGCGCTTCTTCTCGGATACGAGAGTGTTGAACGTATTGCAACAGATTAATTACTTGAGGTATATGAGGTACATATGGGAACACAGTTTTTTTGGTTTTATGATTTATTGGTCGCAGCGATTATATTGGGAATAACATTTAAAGGCATAAAGAGGGGTTTTGTGGCGTCTTTGGTGAGTCTTGGTGCATTAATTGCGGCATTTCTCATCGGTATGATTTTGAGCGGGCTTATAACATCGGCGGTTTATGATAATGTCATAAAAAAACACGCTGTAAATTACATAGAAAAAAACTTTGGTAGTATAGCCGACATCGATGCTTTTGAAAAGCTGTCGGAGGTTGATTTATCGAAAATAATAATAAACGAAGTCAATACCGCCGGAGAAATAACAAGGAGTACCCCGCTTCCCGACATTGACAGAACACCCGACACAGCCGGAAAAATCGAAATTAATCTAAGCAATGTGGATCTATCTCAAATCGGTATAGACAAGTTGGGTTCGGATAAATTAGAGTTTTTGGGGATTAATCCCGAAAATCTTTCCGATATAAACGCGGGAAGAGTTGTTATCTCCTCCGCCGAACTTACAAACTGCGATTTTGAAGCATTGGTGTTAGCAAAAATACTGACGGGCACTATCAGAGAAAATGCGGACTTCGACACTGTGGCGAAAGCCGCGGCGGCTGTTGGGGACTTTTTACCGCAAATTTCAGGCAGTTTTAATAACGGGACAAGCGATGCAATCTCGCAGGTCGTTGCCGTGGCTATAACCTCCGAAGGTTCAAACTTGATAGATTCGCTCTTAGACGGCTTAGTAAAGCCTTTAGTAACAATTCCTCTTCGCACCTTGATTTTTTTCATATTATTTGCTATAATATGTATAGTGGCGGCGATATTTGCCAAAAAACTCTCGATTATAAACCGTATACCGCTGATTGGTCCTGTTAATTCCGCACTCGGCGGCGCGGTCGGGCTACTCAAATCGATTGTCATTATAGTGTTGGTATGTATAGGACTGAACATATTAATCACCGTAACGGGAAATAATATTATTTTCATAAACACCATGACCGTTGACGAAACACTAATCTTTAAACACATATTCTATTTCGAGCCTTTAAAATTTTAATCGACAACAAACAAAAAGTTAAACATGGGGGAACATATTATGGTATGTACAAAATGCAGAAAGCGCATGGCTGTAGTTTTTATTACAACCATGCAGGGAAACGAAAAGCGTAATGAGGGACTCTGTCTTGTCTGCGCTAAAGAACTCGGTGTCCCGCAGGTCGGTGAATACATCAGGCAGATGGGACTTTCCGAGGAGGACTTTGAGGAGAGCTATAAGGCTATCTTCGGCGACGATGAGTTAGACGAGGTAGACGATTTAGACGACGATGACGATGTAGGCGGTTTCAAGGTCGGCGGAGCCGGGACGATGCCCCAGTTTTTGCAGAATCTTTTTAACAGCGACTTTAAAAGCGACAGAAAGCCCCCGCCTAAGGCGTATGGCGAAAATGATACAAACGCTAAAAGGGAGCGGCTTAAAGCAAAAAAGGATAAACCCGAAAAGAAGCACAAATTCCTTGATACCTTTTGCACGAATCTGACTGCGCGGGCTAAAAACAACGAGTTGGACAGGGTTATCGGACGCGAAAAAGAAATAGACCGCGTAACCCAGATACTGTCGCGCAGGACTAAAAATAACCCCTGTCTGATAGGAGAACCCGGCGTGGGAAAAACAGCCATAGCGGAAGCAATCGCGCAAAAACTTGTAAAAAACGATGTGCCTTTCAGACTGAGAGGAAAAGAGCTATATCTTTTGGATTTAACCTCCTTAGTCGCAGGTACGCAGTTCAGAGGACAGTTTGAGAGCCGCGTAAAATCGCTGATAGAGGAGATAAAAAACGCAGGAAACATACTTCTGTTCATTGACGAGGTTCATAATTTGGTAGGTACCGGAGACAGCGAAGGAACAATGAATGCCGCTAATATGTTTAAACCCGCACTTTCGAGGGGAGACATGCAGGTAATCGGCGCAACGACCTTTAACGAGTATCGTAAACATATCGAAAAAGACAGCGCACTCGAACGCCGCTTCCAACCTGTGACTATAAACGAACCTACGATTGAAGAAACCATAGAGCTTTTGCGCGGTATTAAAAAGTATTACGAAGAGCATCATAAAATCTATGTTTCAGACAAAATTTTAAGCTCTTGTGCAGTATTGTCAGAAAGGTATATAAGCGACCGTTTTCTTCCCGACAAGGCTATAGACCTGCTTGACGAGGCGGCGGCATGTGCCAGTATAAAAAGCGCAGACCTCGATGAACATGAAAAACTAAACGCGGAGAATATAATACTCGAAAAAGAAGAAAACGAAATATTAAACTCAGGTGAAGAAATAAGCTATGAGCGTATAGCCGAAATAAAAACCCGTCTTGCGCGTAACCAGGCACGGTTAAAAGAGCTTGAGCCGTTAGTAAAGGAGATAAATGTAACCGATGAAGATGTTTCGAGGGTTATAGAATTATGGACGGGTATACCGGCGGCAAAAATAATGGAAACCGAATATGGAAAAATAGGCAGGCTCGAGTCCGCACTTAACTCTAAGGTAATCGGGCAGGAAGAGGCATGCGCCCTCATAGCGGCGGCAATCCGCCGTTCAAGGGTACAGTTGAACAGCCGCCGTAGACCTGCTTCATTCATATTTGTAGGACCGACAGGCGTGGGTAAGACCGAACTTGTTAAATCTCTGGCGAACGAAGTGTTTAACTCGGTTGAACCCTTAATCAGATTAGATATGTCAGAGTTCATGGAAAAACACAGTATTTCGCGAATTATAGGCGCGCCTCCGGGCTATATCGGGTATGACGAAGCGGGACAGCTTACCGAAAAAGTTCGCAGAAAACCTTACTCTGTGGTATTGTTTGACGAAATTGAAAAAGCACACCCGGATGTTTTAAATATCCTGCTGCAAATTCTTGATGAAGGTAAGGTCAACGATGCTCATGGTCGTGCTGTAAATTTTGAGAACACAATTATAGCTATGACCTCAAACGCAGGTTCTACCGACCAATCAACGGGGGTAGGCTTCGCTAAGACGAGCGGTGATATTTCCAAAGAAAAAGCTCTCAAAGCACTAAAGGACATTTTACGTCCTGAATTTCTCAGCAGAGTTGATGAAATTGTTGTATTTAAGCCATTAGACGAAGAAAGCTACAAAAAAATCGCCGCGCTTATGGTCGAAGAAATGCGCGAGCCGCTTCGCGAAAAGGGTATTGAGCTTAGTATTGATATTTCTGCGTATGAGTATATAGCAAAAAAGGCGTATGGCGGAAAATTCGGCGGACGTGATATTCGCCGCGTGATTAGAAAAGAGCTTGAAGATGAAATCGCCATGCTTATTATTGATAACGGTGAAGCCGACCTCGGCGGTATAAATATATCCTCTGACGGAGAACGGCTTTATGTGACACAGGTTCAGGTTGTCATAAAAGCACCCGCGCATACGAAATGAGAGCATTAATTACCGGTGGCTCAGGCACGGTCGGCGCGGCTTTGGTGCGTGAATTCGCTCGTGACCATGAAGTAATCTTTACCTACTTAAATAACTCCGAAAGGGCGTCCCGCCTCGAGAAAGAAGTCGGTGCACGCGCTGTAAAGTGCGATGTAACCGACAGGGATACTATATTTAAAATAACATCTGAATACCCGTATTTTGATTTTTTAATCAATAATGCGGGTATTTGGCAGTTTAAGCTCTTTTCCGACATCACAACGTATGAATGGGAGAAAATGCTCGCAGTTAATCTAAGCGGTGCATTTAATTTTACACAGGCGGTATTACCCGCCATGCTCCGAAGAAAAAAGGGTACCATAGTCAACATTTCATCGCTCTGGGGGGAGGTCGGCGCATCGTGCGAGGTGCATTACAGCGCGGCTAAAGCGGGGTTAATAGGGTTTTCAAAGGCTCTTGCAAAGGAAGTTGAGCCATCGGGGGTTCGGGTTTTTCATATTTCCCCCGGCGCGATAGAGGGTTCTATGAACGCCGATTTTTCAAAAGATGAATTACAAGACGCATGCCCCGACGGAAAGATTTTAACCCCTACAGACATTGCGGCTTGGGTGAGGAGCTTTATATGACTAATATAAAACAAAAGAGCAAGAGAGAATTGCTTACGGGTTTAGGGTTTTACCTTATGATTTTAGGCTCGCTCTGTTTTCTTTTCACGGTAATAATGGGGGAAATCACGCGAAACCCTAATGATATATACATAGTGAAGTTAAATAAAACCTCGCCTGAAGCCTTTGCAGAAGATGTAAGAGATGTATACGGTATAGTAATCTTGGATGTGCATGGTCATTTGGCAAGTTCCGAAGGGAAAAAGCATATGGGTATTATAGAGACATGTCTTGGGCGATTTACACCGGAATTTATCAGAAAATTAGTTTCGGTGTATAATGAAAGCGGAAGAAGATTTATCATACGCCTTGAGGATTATAATAACAAAGACGATGTTGCGGGAAATGTAAGAAGGACTGATAAAGCGTTGACCATACGATTATTCTACAACGTAAAAGCTTACGACTCATTCGGAATCAGCGTCGATGTTTTAGCTCACGAAATAGGTCATGCAATAACATTTCTAATACAAGATGATATAGGTAGAGGAACTCTTGAGGCAGAAATGAGAGCTTTTAACGGCGACTTTGATTATGTAGGTGAACAATATGCGGAAAAGTGGAACAGAAGCAAACACAGCACGACATTTGTCACCGCTTATGCGATGAGCGATTATCATGAGGATATAGCTGAAATATTCGGTTTTCTTATTGCATACCCTTCTCATATAAGAAGAACAGTAAATAATCCCGACAACGAAGCTTTAAGAGACAAAATAAAATATATAGGGCGTATGACATTCCTGTATGTTTCGATAGACGGTGTTATGATTTTTGATATGGTTTAAGGTTTTATTCTGTGTATTTTTTATCCTGCTTGTCATATTGCAGTGCGTGCCGACATATATTGATGTAGACAAGACTATATTCAAAAGCGGAGGTACGTTATGGAGCTAAAACTTAACAAAGAGCCTGTTTTTCTTAACGAGGTCGTTTATGACGGACAGACCGAGCAGGGGGTGGAATTCGATTATATTTTGCCGGATTATTATCCCGATATTTTTAAGGTGCTTAAATGCACGCTTACGCCGGCAATAGTATCTCATAGTGTTTCCGGTTCGCAGCTTTTTTGCGATGGTGTGGTTTATATTAAGGTGCTGTATCTGACGGTCGGAAGCAATCGTATCTACAGCATCGAACAACGCTATACTTATTCAAAGACAATAGATTTGGTCAAGAATGTCCCCTCGGATATTGCTGTAATAAGCATAATACCGAAAACCGATTATTGTAACTGCCGAGCCGCGAGCGGTCGCAGAATTGATGTGCGCGGGGCGGTGAGCTGTAAAATAAAGGTTAATTGCACACGTAAAACAGAGATGATTACGGGTGCGGAAGGTTTTGGTATCGAAACTAAAAAAACCGCACTTTCCTACTGCGGCGAGAAGCTTATGACCTCGCGCCGTTTTGTTTCGCGTGAGGATATTGAAACAGGAACATCACCCTCGGGTACAATAAATATAATACATCACGACGCAAATGTAGCCGTCACCGACTGCAAAATTATAGCCAATAAAGTTATAGTTAAAGGTGAGACGCATATTAAAGCATTATATATTATCGTAGATGCCGATGCTGAAAACGGCGAAACGAGTACAGCCGAGGTCATGGAAGCGACTATTCCGGTCAGCCAGATTTTAGACTTAGAGGGTGTATCCGAAAATCATATTTGTTTCGCAAATATAACGGTAATGGACTGTGAGCTTGAGGTGCGACCGAACGAAGCGGGAGAAACGAGAATTTTTGCCTGCGACCTTACATTGGATTGCTCAGTTACGGCGCATCTTGAGAACAGTGTTTCGCCTGTATCTGATATTTACTCGACGGAATTTGAAACCTCGTTCACAGTAGCAACGATAAAAGCTGAATCCCTGCCGCATATTATCACACAGCAGTTCAGCTTAAAAAACTCGCTCGAGTGTCCCGAAGGAAATCTTACGGAAGTGTTCGATGTACGTGTAGATGTCAGCAATTCGGCTTGCCGCGCAAGGGGTGCGTCAGAACTTGCGTTAACGGGGCAAATGAGCATACAGGCAATAGGCACACTCGAAGGCGGGACGCCTGTATTTATCGAAAAATCCGAGCCTTTTGAACTTGCGGTGGAGACGCCGTTAATCAACACAGAATACGGAGTGGAGCCGAATCTGCAAATAACACATGTTTCATTCAGCCTCAGCGGCGATAATAAAGTAGATATAAGGATTAATCTATCACTGAACGCCTGCCTTTATTTTATCAATTCAATCAATGTAATCAAGGATATAGCGGTAAATCAAGATAAGCCCAAAGAGAGAAATACCGAATACGCTCTTAAACTCTATTATGCGGAAGAAGGCGAGGATATATGGAGTATCGCAAAGCGGTATAATACAAGTGCAGATGCAATAATTACAGAAAATGACCTCGAAGGCGAAGGAATAAATATTCCCTGTATGCTTTTGATTCCGATAGTTTAGGAGGAGATGAAAATGACAAATACATCTATTTATCAAGATATATCACAAAGGACGGATGGTAATATCTATATCGGCGTTGTCGGACCTGTGCGTTCCGGAAAATCTACATTTATCGCTAAGTTTATGCACTCGCTTGTCATACCTAATATAGAAAGCGAATACCGCCGTGAACGGGCAATTGACGAGCTTCCGCAAGCGGCGGCGGGAAAAACAATAATGACTACGGAACCTAAGTTTGTACCGGAAGAGGCTATTTCCGTCGAGCTTGACGGCGGCGCGGTTATGAACGTGAGGTTGATTGACTGCGTGGGCTATATAGTCCCGAGTTCAATAGGTTATATCGAAAACGAAACGCCGCGCATGGTTGTGACGCCGTGGTTCGACGGAGAAGTGCCTTTTAATATGGCGGCTGAGGTCGGCACGCAAAAGGTTATTAAAGAACATTCTACAATAGGACTCGTCATAACGACAGACGGAAGCATTACCGACATTCCCCGAAGCGAGTACGAAGAAGCGGAAGAACGGGTAATCACCGAACTTGAAGCCATTAAAAAGCCGTTCGTTATTATTCTAAACTGTCAAGAACCCAAAAGCGAAGGTGCAATACTCATGGCGGAAGAGTTGAGCGAAAAATACAAAAAACCCGTTGTCGCACTTAACTGTCTCGAAATCGACGAGCATAGAATCACCGAGGTTTTGGCTGAGATACTTATGCAGTTCCCCGTGAAAGAAATAAATATTAAAATTCCTAAATGGCTAACCGCACTCGAAAAGGGTCACTGGCTCAAAAACGATATTTTTGCGGCTCTGAAGGAAGCGGCGCAAAACATAAAAAGCATAAACGAAATAAATAAAGTCATATGCAGTTTACCCGATTGTGAGTATATCAGCATCTGCGAAGTAGAAACAATTGATATGGGCAGGGGTGCGGGATTCATATCAATAGCCCTCAAGCCTGAATTGTTTTACCGCGTTCTCGGCGAAACTACGGGATTAGAGTTGAAAGACGAAAGCGACCTTATGCCATGTATGATTGAACTTGCCGTTATTAAAAAGAAGTTTGAAAAAGTCAAAAGCGCGCTTGAAGAAGTTCAAGCGACAGGCTACGGAATCGTCATGCCGAGTATAGAAGAGTTGTCCCTTGATGAGCCGGAAATAGTCAAGCAGGGGGGGAAATATGGGGTAAGGTTAAGAGCGGCGGCGCCGTCAATACATATGATGGCGGCAAATATCACGACCGAGGTTTCTCCGATAGTCGGCTCCGAACGGCAAAGTGAAGAGCTAATCCTTTATTTACTCAAAGAGTTTGAGGAAAACCCCTCGAAAATCTGGGAGAGCAACATTTTCGGAAAATCACTGCACTCACTTGTGAACGAGGGACTCCACAATAAGCTCTACCGTATGCCGCAGGATGCGAGGATGAAGTTACAAGAAACAGTTCAGCGTATTATCAACGACGGTTGCAATGGGCTGATTTGCATAATTTTATAGCTTTTATAAAGGTAAAAAGCCCGTTCGATGAGAACGGGCTTTTGCGTTATTTAGGGTATTGACAAATACTGTTTATCTGATTATATTCATAATCAGCAATATCGTATCGCAAGTATCGCTGAATTCAATATCCTTCGCATAATCGAATTCCTTGCGGTACTTCTCCCAAAATCCGAGCAACTGCGGATTGTTCCGTATGTTTTCGATAATACTCTTGTATTCTGTTAGAACATTCCCGCTCCCCCGACCTTGAGTAGTTTCGTTGAGAGCTTTTCGCAATATGTCAGTATCACATTCAAAACTGCGTAAAGCATAGAGAACATGAATATCGTAGAAGTCTCTCGGTCTTGTGTTGGCTATGTTGCGGGATAACACCGTTTCTAATTTCTCGGCAAGCGTTGTTTCGAGGTTGTATGCCATGACAGATAAATCACGTTCATCAAACATGAGTTTGAACGAATATTCGACCTCTCGTGGAGTTATGCGGTCGCCTGTTGTTACATCAACGGTCAAAGGTACAGCAAGCGGTGGGTAATTCGCCGTTAGATGAACTCGCAATCCTTGATAATCATTAACCTCACGAATATCGGTTATTCGCTCTACTTTGAACATAACATCGTCTTCCACGTCTATTGTGCAGATATTCTTGAAAATCATGCTAATTGATTCATGGGTCAGCGGATAGTTTTTAAGAGTGGTGTCCAAATCCATTGTCGCTCTTGTGTCAAGCCCGACAATCGCGGCGATTAGGAATCCGCCTTTTAAAATAAAGTTGTGTTTATATTCCGATAATGAAATGCGTTCAAGCAACCGCTCCATCATGTAGTTCTGCATGACGAGTTGTGCCGAAATATTATTTTCTTTAGCTTTATTCTTGATTAACGCCTTTAACTGCATAGGATTTTTTGAAATCATAGCAACACCTCCATATATTTAAGGATTTTAGGCTTAACACGCAGTTTTTCGGAGTAGTTTATGAGTTTCGACATATTTAATTCTTTTGAAGAAGCATACTCCTTCATTGCCTGATTAACAAGCTGAATATCGCAGGTGTTGTTCCCTTTGACAATATCACACAGCGTTCGCTCGACATCGTAAACACGGAGCTTGTTTCCGAAAGGCGAGAGCTTTTCTGAAATACCCAAGTCATAAATTTCGGCAGTGACGTATTTCGCTTTGGCGTTGTATTTCTTAAACCCCGATGAGTTATATCCATGAGGGAATGTCAGAGAGTAGGCATGGGGTGTTCGGTCGGACAATCCGTGCAGATATAAAGCTGTTTCATTAGAAAAAACACCTTTTGAAAAGCGATATTGCAGGAAATACATCTCGTCTTCCCACACTTCCGGCAATGCGTATATTCCTCGTTCAACCCGATATAAGCGATTTTGCGCAACAAGTTCACTTAATAATCGGCGTTGTAATCCCGCCTGTGTAACTTGCATAGAGGTAATAAAGCCGTTGTTTTGGCTTAATAATTCGTCTATGCTTTCGTATTTATTAATTTTAATCACCGCCCTTAAAAACTTTTGAACATTTACACTTCATATTATAACATAATGTAGTGTGAAGGTTCAAGTGTTTTTTCAAAAATATTTTCCGAGTTCACCCCACCACCAACACCGAATGGGCTTATTTGTATAATTCTTTGAAATTTAAGCACAGGTTACCCTGCAAGAGCGTGACAGGCACTTCAAAAATCGAAGTGCCTGTTTTGTTTGTTCGGTTGTTTCCCGCTGTTCACTTCACCCCACATCAACCCGTCTTTCCCGCCGCAAAATACAACCAACAGCAACCAAAGCGATAGCAACCAAAACAAGGTAGACAAACGGCTCAAACAACGCGATTCCTGTTTCATTGAAGAACCACCCCAATGGATGCTGAAAAATGACCTCGTTGCCGAGAAAGCCTAATGCGAACGCAGACGGAATTAACCCTGCCACTAAAGCGATGTAATTACTGCAAAAGCGTGACAAAATGAACGCAAGCAAAGCCGCGAGTAACCCTGCCAAATAGAGCAACCCAACCATGACAAGGACATATTGTCCGAAGGTAAGTTTCACGCTCAAATACCAAAACGAGTTAAAAGACGAAACATAACTGTTCCAGAAAAATTGCGTGTTGTTAGTTGCGAAAACCGCGCCGAAGCCCAATATCATTGCGCTTGTCAGAATTAGCGATGACATTAAAACCGCCGCCAATTGTTTTCGGATAATTCTGCGACCTTCGTGTGCGGTGTATTGCAGTTGATGCACTTTTCTGATGCGGTCGGTTGTGAGTAGCGGCGACAACAGGATTAGCGTTGCGATTACGACAAGCAAGGCGACATATTTCGCGTACTCAACTGTGTACCAAATTGTTTCGTTTGGTATTACGCTTTTGTATTCGTCAGTACTTACCATCTCGGTATGTCGCTTGCGAACGGCGTTCGTTCCGGGCAAATTCGGCACTCCACCATGTTCGAGCAACACGCTCGGGTCAAGCACGGTTTCGTAACGACTTAAAATACCGTCTGCCGCCATTATGTTATTGGCAATCGAATTATTTTCAGGACTGCTTGCCGTGATTTTTGTGTCGTCAGGCAGATTTATATAGGGCAAATCGTGAAATTCCCGTGACATCATAATTAGAATTTCGTTTGCTTCGTCAGTTAATTCTTCTTCACCGCCGTCTGCATAAAGCTCTTCGGTTTTTTGTAAATAATCGGCGTAATTATACACCTCAATTTCGGCAAAGCGCGGGTTTGCGGCGATAAAAATATCTGCCTCTCGTAAAAGCTCATCATAGACCTGCCTGAACTCCTCAAGTTGTTCGGGTTGCAGTGTGTTGCCGTACTTTTCCACAAGCATAACGCAGTAGGCAAGGTTTGCCGCGCTGTGATGATTATTCGGGTGGTGTTCGACAAAAAAACTCAAAAACGCAACATAAAACATCAAACTGAAAATCACGATAATTCCTATAATTTTCAGGTTCCAAATCTTTTTCATTTCGTGAAAAATAATTCTCATACTATTTCCTTCTTTCTAAATTTTACTGCCGCGAAAATTGACAAAAGTGACAATATCACAAGCGAAAAAGCAACACCCCGCGTTTCAAAATCGCGCCACAAAACATCGAAGTCGCCGTCGGTGAACCACGCCGATTGCTTCAGCCACAACCACACCGGACTCAGTATAAACCCGAACGAGAGCAGTGAATTTGCAGGTAGAACCATCGGCGTAGTTATTAAAGCACACGCCGCCGCAAAAACCGTCAAAAACGCAATATAGCTGTTACGTATCGCCGTCCCGACTGCGAAACAGGCCAGCGCAAAACACAGAATTAACCCCACAGTCATGCAAATTACTGCAAGCAAGTACGACAAGACCGTAAAACTCCGCCAAGTCATAAACGGCTTCACCCCGAGTGCTTCCCGAACGTAATTAAATCCGCTTGAAACATTATCGCCGAAAACTCCGCTGAAATCATTCAGCGTAAAAAATACCGCAAGAGTAAGACCGCTCAAAAATAAGTACATACACACAGCACCAAAGACAGCGGCGGCGAATTTCAGTAAGGTTATTCGGCGACCGAATTTTGCGGAATAGACTACTTGTTCTGTGCGGTTCAAGTTTTCAAAACCGAGTATATAAAGCGTGATGATAACCGTCAGCAAAATCCCCTGCGTAGCCAAAGAGGTCATCACAGAATTGAAAAGGTTCCCGTGATTAAAGTAGGTTTCATCGGTGAAATAGGGCGAAAGCGCGTCGCCGCGTTCGGCTTTTTTGTCAACCTCAATCTGCATTGCCGCATATTTTTCGCGCATATCCTCGGCTCGCGATTCGTTTAATCCGCGTGCATTAACATAAGACTCCGCAAGTGCGCTTGTGTCGTAGTCGGCGAAAACATTTTCAGGTTCTAAGCTCTTGTCATTTTCATAGTTTACATCGCTAATAATACTAAATAAATTCAACCCCAAACACAGCACAAAAAAAATCCATATCGCAGGTGAGCATATTAATTTTTTTACTTCAAAGCGCAGAATTTCCATTATGACACCTCGCGATAAATATACAAAAACACATCTTCCAAATTCGGCGAAACAGGCTGTGCAGAATTGACAACTTCCTCACTTGCAAAGCGTACAATTGTCTTGCCGCCGTCTTGCCGCTCGGTGAGTGCAAGACTGCCTTTGGGCATAGCGGTAACACCGTCGGTTTCGTAAACCTTCCCGTCAAGCGTGGCACACAATGCGGCAGGTGTGTCGTTAGCGAGAAGTTTGTGGTCTTTGAACATGATTACGCGGTTGGCGATTGTTTCAATATCGCTGACTATATGCGTTGAGAGTATAACAATCCGCTCTTTTGACAGTGACGAAATAAGATTGCGGAAACGCACCCGCTCTTTCGGGTCAAGCCCCGCGGTCGGCTCGTCAAGTATAAGGATTTTCGGCTCATTTAGCATAGCCTGCGCGATTCCGACACGCTGAATCATGCCTCCCGAAAATTTCTTCATCTTTTTGTCACGCACATCAGACAGCCCAACGAGTTCAATCAATTCATCGGTTCTCTGCTTTGCCTTCTTACGCTCAATACACTTCACGGCAGACAAATACAGCAGAAACTCACGCGGTGAATGGTTCTTGTAATACCCGAAATCTTGCGGCAGGTAGCCGATTATATCACGATATGAAGCATCGAGCTTGACAATTTCATCGCCATTCCAAAGTATTTCGCCTTTGGTCGGGAAAATAAGCGTGGTCAGCATTTTTATGAGTGTTGTTTTACCCGCGCCGTTCGGGGCGAGCAGTGCGTAAACTCCGCCCATAAACTCAAGGTTGATGCCCTCCAAAGCGGTGAAGTTCCCGTATTTTTTTGTTACATTATTGAGCAAAAGCATAAGTCTTTACCTCCGACAACATTTTTGATACTTGAAAAAAGAACAGTGCAATGCTGACAATCGCAGTTATAATCGACACGGTAATCGGCACATGACCGAGAAAATTCTCCCACACCTCATTGTGCGAAAGCGGCAGGGCGACACTCGCAAGTAGCCATACTATCGAAAATACGGCGACAGCCCACTTACTTTTTATGAAGCGAATCGCAATCAACGACAGCGCAGCACAGGCGAATAAAGCCGATAGGCACAGCGGAAACATCGCCGCAAATTCATACGCGTTTTCTGCACCCATTACCGCGATAACCGCCGTGAATCCTGCTCCGACAAGCGAATAGCAGACGACTCTGATTGCAGTAATTTGCCGAATTGTATAGCGGCAGGTCTGCTTAATTTCGTACAACCCGCACGCCCGTTCCGACGTTTCCACAAACGCAGTAATCAGCAAATACAGCAACGGTGCGACCGCGACAGTCGCAGAATAGCGGTAATCCGCAGACGAAAACACAAACATCAGAAGCACCGTAAGTACCGTCACGGCTGTAAAAAATATGCTGTAACCGATGTCCCAAAAAATGTACCGGAAACTTAAAGCCCGCGCCATCTCGGCAATACGCGTCTGCATTTTTTGCGGCTTCTGCAAACCTTGCTCAAGAATATACTCGATGCTTGCGGTTTTTTTACTTTCATTCATAATATTCATAATCACAAAACTCCTTTCGCAATAAGTTAATTAGGCGGTAATACTTTGATTTCACACTGCTTTCGGGCAGACTCAACATAATCGCAATCTCGGAAAAAGTATACTGCCCGAAGATATGCAGTTGAAATATTTTTTGGGTGTCCGGCGGAAGCCGCCCGACAAAGGCGCAAACTTTCTCGGCAAATTCACTGTTTTCAAGTTTTGTGGTGAACTCCGACTCGGCAATCGGCGGGATTTCTGCTTCGGCAGATTCAAGCGGCAGAACTTTTGCGGTCTCGCGGTAAGCACGGGAGCGGTAATAATCTGCTACTTTGTTTGATGCGATTTTATAGAGCCAAGTCTTGAAACTTGCATCTTTTTTCGGGGTATAATGGGCAATAGTACGCAGACAGGAAATAAAAATTTCCTGCGTTAAATCAAAGGCGAAGTCGGCATCTCTAATCTGCTTCTTCACGAAAAAGTAAACCGCATCGTAGTACTGCCGAATCAGCTCATCGGCGGCATGGCGGTCGCCTGTTCGCTGTATTTTCTTTATAAGCCGAAGCTCATCCACCGACACCACCTCCAATCGCGCCACCTTCAAATTGCCCCTCTACTTACTTAATCGTAATTGAGGGGCAAATGGTTTCAATATTTTCAAATTTTTAATTTACAATTTAAGTTTTTTTATTTTTTCAACCGATAATACATATACGTAAAATTATAATATGAAGGCAATAAAAAATGACAGTTACAGGGATTCAAAGCGGCTACAGCACTAAAGGGGTACGCCCGCGAGCCGAACGGCACACAAACCACCCCTATGAAACGCGGATTAACTCTGTAAAAAGAGAACTCGCGGCGTTAAAGAAAAGATATACCGCGCTTGATTCATATTATAACATAATGTAGTGTGAATGTTCAAGTGTTTTTTTAAAAAATATTCCCCCTGTGCGGGGGGCGTGGATTGAAATATATCCTCAAGGCAATGCTCGCATAAATATCCCTCGTCGCCCCCTGTGCGTGGGGCGTGTGGGTTGAAATTATTGAAATATCCGATAGCACCGTACATATGGGGGAGGATTGATAGAAAGGTTGGTTTTGAGGGTGAAATAATCCTGTATAAGCCTCGAAAATTTTATTTTTCGAGGCTTTTTGTTATTGACAAGCAAAAAATCATATGCTATAATGATACTATAAAAGGAATTTTCGACATATAATTTGTAATAATAGTATCAAGGAGGTGGTCGCATGACCGGAACCCAAGCCGTCAGAAATTATATAAACTCAATAAACGCCAACACGCCCATCTTCGTAGATGAGGTCAAGGCGAAAGTCGCCTCCAAGGGTTTTGTCGGCAACAATGCAAAGCTGATATTGTCGCGGTTGGAGAGCGATGGACTTATCGCCCGCTATGAGCGCGGGATTTATTACAAGCCCGAAAAGACAATTTGGGGGACATCTACGCTCGGGAGCGATGTTGTTCTGCGGCACAAGTACCTCCAAGATGGCGACGGCAGAATAAAGGGCTACGTCACCGGCGCGCGCTTGTTTAACCACATAGGACTGACTACTTTGGTGCCGCGCAGAACCGAAATCGTGACGAACGAACACTTAAGCAAAAACAAAACCGTCAAATACGGCGCGGTAATACAACGAGCGAAATTGCCCGTGAATAATGAAAATTATTTGTATCAGCAGATTATCGACGTCATCGAAAACAAAGAAAACATTGAAGTCGAGAGTGAACTGCTCGGCAAAAGAATGAAGGCTTTCTTCAATGACAATCAGCTAGACTTCGCTACTTTGTATAAAACAGGATTGGAAAGGAAAATGGGACAGCGGAATCTGAAGAAGATGGCGCGCTGTGTCTTGGGGAATTGATTATGAAACTACATTTAGATAAGGAAAACTTTGCGGGGCTTTTAAGTAACATTAGGGAAACTTCAAACATTGATGCCGACATTCTTGAAAAAGATTATTTTGTCTGCGTTGTTCTTGAACAACTTTCACAAAGGCAGGACGAGTTGAAAGCCTACTTCAAAGGCGGGACAGCGATATATAAGAAGCTCGCAGATATGCGGCGGTTTTCGGAGGACATTGACTTGACCGTTCGAGATGATGAAACTCTGTCCAATAAAAAGAACAAGCACAAACTTGAAGAATCCGCCGAGGGTTACTCTACGGAAGGCTTGCAATTGGCGTGCGACATGACCGATAAGCGCAAAGGCTCGGTGACTGCGTTCTACAAATACGAATCGGCGGTAAGCTATGATGTCAATCCGCTCCGCAGAGCCGGTGAAATTCAAGTCGAGGCGACTTCGTTCACCGAGAGCGAGCCGATTGAAGACTGCGAAATTCAACCACTCATTTATAAGTTGGCGACTGCCGATCAACGAGCAATTTTGGAAAGTCGTTATGATGTCGCGCCGTTCAATGTGGCGACTATAACTCTTGAGCGGGCGTTTATTGACAAGCTGTTCGCGGCTCAAAAGTATTTGGGCGACTTAAACACTCCCGCGCTGTCTCGCCCCGTCGAACTTGCGAAGCACTTGTATGACATCGCGGTGTTGTTCAAGGAAGCGCGCATACATAATTTCTTGACGGACAAATCCGAACTCGCACGAATGGAAATAATTCGTCGGCGAGAAGAGCAGGTTAGAGTCGGCGGCGTTTCGCCCGATGTACAAATCGCTGACTTTGATATTTTCAAATTGCCGCTTCCAAAGGAAGCATATAGCGCATTTGATTCCATGCAGGCGAAATATGTTTTGCAGGACAAGTACGAAATATCGGTAAAAGTTTTGAACGAGACACTTGCGAGTATTCATGAAGCTTTGAAAAATTAATGATAGTTCATCATGCCCAAAAGACAAACCCCGCCCGTTGCCATAACCCTAAACCGCCGACTCTTCAACACTCTCATATGGACGTTGTCGCAATTCGCCGGCACGGGTAAGCACATCGGCGAAAACCACTTCAGCCAAAACGCCGAGAAATTGCGGCTGAAAATTATGAAGTACACCCGCACCTACGCGAAAGACAACCGCGAATACGCCGCGATTTATTTTTTCGAGAACGAGGCGGCTGTGTTGATTGAGATTTTAATCTCGATGTTCAGCTAAAGACGGAAACGTAGATGTATACTTGAAAATGCTGTCCGATATAGGCTTAGATAACACCTTTACATTAACACACAGCAGTACATAGGGGCGTCGCCCCCTGTGCGTGAGGCGTGGATTTAACTTGCTGATGGCGGTGAACCAATGACAGCGAAACGTGGGTACCTCTTAATGAAGTATCCACGTTTAAGCCATTTTGGTTTTTGCAACTATTTTTGAATTAACTGTGCCAATAGTTCTTCGCCGGAATATCCGCACGGTGTTTCGAGTGAGACAAACGCGATGTTCAACAGATAATCCCCGTCAACCTCGTATTGCAGAATAGGGCTACCGAAACCGATGTTAGCAGTCTCACCAAGAAAAGCTATAATATCGCCGAATTTCATGTCGTCAGTAACTCTCCTGACTTGTTCAGACGTTACTTTTGAAATCTGTTCATCCTGATATACGGGATTTATTACCTCGGCGTTTTTGTCATCTTTTTTGTTTCCGGTAGTTTGCGCGGTCTCGTCCAAGCCTTGGATGAGCGAGGTTACAGCATCAACAAATTCCGCTTGTGTGAGATAACCGGATTCAATCCGAATTCCATTGCCCGCATACATCATTTCAGCGACAAATATCTCCGTACCGGAATGGTTAACACTACGCCCTATCAGTAACTCCGTGCCGTTAATCACGGAGTTTTCATACTCTATGCCAAGGTACGCAAAGCAAGAGTGCGGCAAATTTCCCTTGTCAATATTAACCTGTAATTGTCTGTCGATGTTATCATCGACATACCATGCCATATTCACGCTGTAATAAACCTCTCCGGTTCCTTCATCTCTCTTGTAAATTCCATATGTGCCTTCTTCAACAATCTTCATATCTGCCGGTATTGTTGACGGGAAAAAATCGAAGCCGTAGAAGTCGATAATCTCATTTTTGTTCATAGGCACGAAATCTTCCGGTCTAAGGTCTATAGCAAGCCTCGCGGAAGTTATCTCCGACAACTCGTTTATATTGATTACGGTTAATGGCTCCGGAATATCTTCGCATGGTAATCCGGGGATTATGGTATCTGCGTCATCTGTGTCAGAGGGATTGTTTACTGTAGATGGGGGTTCAATAGTTGCTATTGAACCTTCGCCATTACTAATTGGATTGTGCAAAGAGGAACCTTCGCCATTGTTTAGAAGCGTTGGGATGTATATCGCAAGTGCGATGATAAAACAAGCTGCGATAGGTGCGAGAATCCTCATTGGTATGATAGCCATATTGTATACCTTTCCTTTCTTGGTTTTGCCGGAATAATTCCGTTCGAGAATATTATTCAGTATTCGTTCATGTGCGGTATTGTCAGGTTTAATCTTGCTCCACGAGTCTTTTATTTTCCTATTCTCCACTAAAATCACCTCCAATTATATCGCGGAGTATTTTACGTGCCTGTGAAAGATAATAGCGAATTGTTGATTGCGGCTTTTGAAGGAATTGAGATATTTCAACGCTGTCATAGCCCTCGTAGTAGTAAAGATATACCACGGTTTTATACTTATCAGGTAATTCCATTACTGCATTGAATGTATCATCAATCTCAAAGACTTTACTTACTTGCAAGGCTTCGTAGTCGTCCAAATTCTCCCGCTTGCGCCACCAGTGGCGCAATGCGTTTTTACATAGATTCGTTGCTGTTCGGATTATCCACGCCTTTTCATGCTCCGCGTTCTCAAAAGCTGTCCCTGTCTTTATCAAACTGACAAAAGTATCTTGAATGACATCTTCTGTATCCATGACATTTTTCATGTATGCGAAGCATATTCGGTAAATCATGTCTTTGTGACGCTCATATATTTCCGCAATCTCTTTGTCCGTACGCAACAAAGAGTCTGCCAACATCATCAACCCCCTTTCACTAATAATACAATCGACAAGACTTAAACGTTGGTGACTTTGAAAAAATAATTCTCGTTAGTAACATAGACATCCTTTTGTACGGAAGTAAAAAAGCCGACACTTCCGCATATAAATTGCAGAAGTCATCAGCTTTAAAAGCTGTTCGACCTTTTTTAGCCTCCATAGAATAAATTTCTTTCCTCACACTTACCCTCACATCAAGCACGAAGAGGATTGCTACCGACCATTGTACCACATAATCACAGCAATGTCAACCCGCGGGTTTAAAACTTGGAAAAAGGCATTGACAAAAGTGAAAAATAGTGCTATAATAAAAGCAGGCGGTGACAAAATGAAGATAACAGGAGCGAGCGGGGCGATACCGCGGAAAGATATTGCGCGAATGGATGAACACGCAGAGCGGTTTTATGAGGCGATACGTAAAAGGACATCAGATATTGAGGCTATTGCTAAAAACACAGGGCTTTCGGTGGAAGACATCCATAAAATTAAAAGGCATGTGTTTTTAAACACATACGAGCTTGATGGTGATATACCCCAGACGTTTGACCCAAACTATGATATGGCGGTATCATGGCAACGATTAATTGACGGTAAAGACATCAGGGAAATGGATTTAATCATGCTTCGCCATGAACTTATGGAGAACAAACTTATGACAGAACAAAATTTGTCATATAAAGAGGCGCATACAATAGTTAACGAAAAATATAATTATCAAGAATATTGCAATGAATTGGATAGGAAGGAGGGTTTAAATTGAACGAGCTTACTCTAAAGGAATTTGGAAACAAGCGTGTTATATATCTGTATCTTCCGGAAGGAAAAGGTGAACCCGGAGAGGTAGAATATAACATTGAAAAACAAGCGGCAACAGTGGTTTTTCGAGCTTCCGGAGACGAATTCGGGCGATATGGGCATAACGCGGGGAAAAAAATTAAGGAATATATAAGTCGCGATGTTTTGCCTATTAATGCGATTCAAGCTTGGTACTAATCGTATTTAAAACAATAAAATTAAATAAAGACAGCCTTTTTAAAGGGGCTGTTTTTAATATTGCAAAACTAAAATTCAAACGAAAGTAAAATTTAAAACAGACGGCAAAAATTTAAAACAGGACATTGTGGTGACCGAAAATTCTGAAACGCAATATTTGCGTGTACCGGGGAATATCGGGATTTTTAGAAATCGCTGATGAATCTATGAGTACATTATGCTTTTTAATAAATATTGTTTATGAGCGATATAAGTGATTATACTTACAAAAAAGTAAGTAATTGACAGTCGTTTACGAACATGCTATACTTTTTAACAGAAGGTGCTTTTGCGGTTTGAGTCTCCGTTTCCACAGAATAGCCGAGCCGTATGGTGAATATCCAAATCTGCAACGCCGCTTCTATTATAACAGACGGGTAGTTAATCTCGCTGTTCTAACTAAAATTTTATGAAAGGAAAAAAATAGAGTTACCCCCCCAAAAAAATGTGATAACTCTATTATGCAAGGTGGTAAAATGAAAATTCGGGACACATATATCTGCCCTTTAGAGCTTGTCCATGATATGATTAGAGGTAAATGGAAAACAATTATCGTATATCAACTGCAATTCGGTAATACATCCCTATCTAAATTACGGCGCGATATTGTGGGTGTTTCCGAAAAAATGCTGGTTCAACATCTTAACGAGCTTCAAAGCATCGGGATGGTCGATAGAGTCAATTTTCCCGGATATCCGCTTCGCGTGGAATATTTTTTGACGGAACGCGGAAAAAAGGTAAGCAGGGCGGTAAACATCATGCAGGAAGTCGGTATTGAGTATATGGCTAAACACAATATACCATATCATACGAAAGACTTAAACACGCCGTTCGACAGGGATGTTGCAGAAAGTTTTGAAGCACCTAACAGGTTAATCATTGAAGCGGGTGAGGAAATAGTGTTGCTGTAATTTCCTAATCTTGAATTTTGGGTTTTGTGTATTAAAAAGCTCCCTTTTGGTAGGGAGCTTTTTTATGAATTTTGTGCTTGACTTTTTGCGGATTATGGGTTATAATTGGGTAGTGACATTATCGTGCATTGCACAACGCTCAAGCGGTTATTCGGGGTTTGGGTTGAGAAATTTATATAATGAGAGGATTTTTAGTATGAGGACAGATATACCTGAATTATTGTTTTCGTCGCGTGATGACTTTCGCATATGGCTTCAAGAAAATGCAACAAAAAGCGATGGCGTATGGCTTATATTCGGGAAAACGAAAAAGGTTGTTACTTTATCCGCAAACGATGCTTTGGAAGAAGCGTTGTGCTTCGGGTGGGTAGACGGACAAATGAAAAGTATTGACGATACCAAATATCGCAAATATTTTGCTTGCCGCCGAGAAAAAAGCCCGTGGTCTGATAAGAATAAAAAGATAGTAGAAACGCTTCGAGAGAAAAATATGATGACCGAATTGGGTGGAAAAGCTGTCCTAATCGCCAAGAGAAACGGTATGTGGGACGCTTCGCCCTCCGGCACAATTACCGATGAGCAAATAGCGTCTTTCTCGGACAAGCTATCCGTCTTACCGCTTGCATATGAAAATTTCATAAAAATGCCACGTTCCGCTAAGGTTGCATATGTGAGAAGACATTTGTCATTTAAAAAGGAAGATACTCGGCAAAAAGATTTTGAAAAAATAGTTGATATGCTTAATCAAAATTTGAAACCTACAATAAACAGCAAGGGGTAAAATATTGCAAAATAAGCATCAGACACATCAACCGACTTTCGCGGGTGGTAGGTAAAATTTATTTTATACATAAAAAGCGAGGAACAAAAATGCAACAAAGCATAATGACTTTTCCGGAAAATGAACATTCTTCGATTATTGAGCGTTTGAACCAAGGAAAACTTTGTTATACGACAAGAGTTTTCAAAGAACTCGGCAAATATAAAGAAAATGTGAAATATAACACCCCTTGGAATCAAACTATAATTGTCACTCAAGTACAGCGGTTTAATAAAATTGCGGAACACTGTTTTTACAACGAATTAACTCCGGCAGAGCGTGAAGAAATCTATCAGTATTCTGAGAAGATTGGCGAGCCTTATGAGCTTATTGCGTTTAAACTTTTTGAGGATTTAGAACAAGCGATACATGGGGCAACCCACCGTATACAGACTGCGTAAAGCCGCCGTGCGTTAATTTCCAAAGAGGAGAAAATATGAATGAATCCATATAAAAATTGTCCCGCGTATGAAACACAAAACTTTGTTTTAAGACTTGTGTCCGAGAATGATGCAGATGATTTACTTACTTGTTACTCAGACCCAAAAGCGCAGGAGTTTTTTAACATTGATAACTTTCCAATAGACTGTAAATTCAACACCACAGATGAGATGTTGAAATGTATTAAATATTGGTTGATGGAATATGAGCAAGAAGCATATATACGATTTGCGATTATAGACAAGTCAACAAATAGAGCCGTGGGAACAATTGAAATGTTTGGTATGGTTGGTAAATACAAGACAGAAGTAGGTATTTTGCGGATTGACATTGCTTCGATTTATGAAAAAGATGTGTTTCTTAGCGAATTGTTCCGTGTGTGCGTTGAGAATTTCTACACTTTATTTGAAGTAGAAGGAATCGCTACCAAAGCCGTAAATAATGCCGTTGAGCGTGTTAGCGCGTTAAAGAAATTAGGTTTTCAGGCAGAGGATTATAACGGAAGAAGCCATTATTATTTGCTTTATAATACTTAAAAACATCAAGTAATTTATGCAGAATTGCGAATGAAATTTATATAACATGAGGTTCAAATGAATAATATAATTGACCGGCTCACAGAAGATGAAAACCCTGCTATAAAGTATCGAACGCTTACCGAAATTTGCGGAAAGCCGTTCTCAGAATGTCAAGACATTTATAGTTTAATTTGGGAACAAAAGTCGATTATAAAAATGTTGGAAAATCAAGGTGAAAGCGGCTTATGGAGCGATAAAGATTATGGTGTTCATACTTCATTGCGGTATCTTACAGCTTTTGCAGAACACGGATTACAATGCGATAAACGCTTAGACAACTATGTTAATTATACAGTTAGTCAGTTGCAAGCTTATGAAAATGTTGGCGATTTATCAGGGTGTTCTACCCCTTTGATACTTCGAGCATTAGTTATGCTTGGATATTGTAAACGTGATGATGTGAAAAAGTTGATTATTAAATTTGCAAACACACAGCTAAATGACGGCGGTTTTATGTGTAAAATGAAGCTTGATAAGAACCCGCAACATAAAAGTTGTTATAAGGCGGCAGTCGCAAGTCTTTTGTTATATGCGGAATGTAAACGCAATAATATATTGCCAAATAATGCGGAAAATCTAATTCAATATTTTATGAAACGTGATGTTTTTTATTCCTCTGATAAATCAAAATCGTTTTATGAAAAACAAAAAATCGGGTGGCGGTTTATTGACAATTTCTACCCCGTTGAACCTATGCGTATGGGATTGCCGTTAATTATATCGGCTTTATCAATATTAGGTGTAGGAAATAATCCTTCGTTGACAGAATCGTGGAAACTATTAAAAGAAAAAGAGAACGAAAACGGAATGTTGAAATTAGAGGGGACACTGACTAAACAACCTTGTAATTTCGGGAAAGTCGGACAAGAAAATAAGTGGGTAACTTTTTACGCTGTACTTGCAAAAAAGTATCGCACAGTTTAAGTATTAGACACGTTAACCGACTTTCGCGGGGTTGCGGATAATATCCATATTTTCGGAGGTTCGTACATGGGAGTAAAATTCAATAAAACAAGCGATTTTGAAAGAGGAACAATTTTCAACTTGCTATACAAGGCTTACTCATTTGATGAAAAGTGGGTGCAGTGGGGTAAAGAAAAATGGAGAGAAGATGATGATTTTTTCTTTGACAATCTGCAAATCGCCGACAAATACAGTTTTATAACAACATTAAATGGTGAGGCAATAGGATTTGCCGTATACGACCCAAGAAATATGCCCGAATATGCAATCATCGGCGACAATTGTATTGTTCCGGAGCATAAAGGAAAAGGCTACGGCATCTTGCAGTTACATGAGTTGATAAACAGAATAGAATTGAATGATGTGCGTAAAATTTTTGTTTCCACAAACTTTGATTTAATTGCGGCTCAAAGAATGTACGAACGAGCCGGTTTTATAAAATTAGACAGCTCGGAGTTAGAGCCGTGGCAGGTTGAAAAAAGATGTGATGTATATTATTGCATGACGGTATGCGCCAAATAGACTTCCGTAGGGTTGCGAACAAAATTTATATTATAGGTGGTAGTAAAAAATGATTGATTTAACTGCTTTTCAAAAAAGAGTTTATCAAAATAAAGTAGATAAAGGATTCAATATAACAGATATATATAAAGAGTTTTGTTATATTCAAGGTGAATTGACAGAAGTATTTGAGGCTTATAAAGATAAAAAAGACGATTTAGGTGAGGAGTTAGCTGATGTCACATTGTATATTCTCGGACTTTCGGAAATTCTCGGAATCGATTTAGAAAGCGAACTTCTTAAAAAGATGGATAAGAACGAAAAAAGAAAGTATATCCATGAAGACGGTGTAAATATCAGAGTTTCCGAATAGTATTAGTAGGAATATTATCTGCGTTCGGTA
Source organism: Oscillospiraceae bacterium (assembly GCA_009778065.1). Classification (GTDB taxonomy): domain Bacteria; phylum Bacillota; class Clostridia; order Oscillospirales; family Ruminococcaceae; genus Ruminiclostridium_E. Next base: position 14,238 of record WRKM01000011.1, on the reverse strand, counting down.
GCGATGTGGGACGTGGGTAAGAAAATTTATATTAGGCGGTATAAAATGAAAAATGTAAAAACGGGGTGGGAACGAGAAAACAAAGTGCATTTTGATGAAATTGTCGCAAACTATGATAAAGCGCGGTGGGATTACCCCGTTGAATTGTTTTCGGACATATTTGAATATATGGGAGCAGGGCATAAAAATGCTCTTGAAATAGGCGCAGGAACAGGGAAAGCAACTACATCTTTTCTAAATGCAGGTTATAATGTAACCGCTGTTGAAATGGGTGCGAACATGACAAAATTTATACTTGATAAGTTTAAAGGAGAAGCGAATTTCAACGCAATCACCGCCACTTTTGAGGATGTCGTTTTAGAAGACGACAGTTATGATTTGATATACGCCGCTTCCGCTTTTCATTGGGTAAATGCGAAAATCGGGTGTCCAAAAGTTTATCAGCTATTAAAGAATGGCGGCGTATTCGCTTTATTCCGTAATAATGCCGTTGAAAATGACAGTAATAAAACTTACGAGGAAATACAAGCAGTTTACGATAAATATTATTACAATCATTATAAAAAGGACAACAGACCGATTAAAATATCGCAAATGCAATACGAAGATTTTTTAAGTCCTGCCGAAATTTACAGAGGATTTAGGTTTGAATGTTTAGAGCAATATGGGTTTTCAGACATAGTAATGAAACTATACAAAGATTCACGAACATACAGCGCAGATGAACGTATACAGCTTCTCGACACCATGTCTGACCACAGGGCTTTACCTGAAAAAAACAGAACAGCTTTATATCAAGGAATAAAGGAAGTCATAATAAAGCACGGTGGAGAAATAGAAATAAATTCAATTTTTCAATTATATATGGGGAGAAAGCTATGAAACGCATATTAATTTTAGTTCCGGCGGTAGTTTTACTCAGCGCATGTAACGGTGGCAATTCCGGTAGAATTGAAACTCCTGAAATTTCAGGAGTTTCGGAAATATCGCACGAACAGGATATTATACAGTCGGTTACGGTACTTGAATCCGAATATGAGCCGGAATTTGAATCTGAACCCACTGCTTTTATTCTCACCGCCTTCAGTGAATTTGGAGCAGGAGCCGATGAAACCATGGTTCGCTCGTATGAACGTATTGCGAATTGGCGCAGAGATTACGATAACGCTGATGAAGGACATACTTTTAATTGGATAAAATATGAGGGTGATAATCCATATATACTCTTAATGTGGGATATTAGTTTTATCGGAGCCGATGATACTATTAAAATTTATAAAAAAGGTGCAAATGATAGTTTTGAACATATATTTCAAACAAAATATTCTAATTTTTTTATTGACGAAGACGTAGAGCCGGGCGAGACCTATTCTTATTACATGATTCAAGAATCTCGGAGGGCGGTCAATGAAATTTATGACAGAAAAAGTGACATAATCGAAATAAAAACAATTACCGAAAGTATAGGCGATAATTTTGTTTCCGATAAAATAAATGAGCTTTGGGCAGATTATCTCAATTATCAAAGACATTTAGCTTTTAATTATGCGAATAAGTATGATAAATCAAATTATCTAAGCGGTAACTTAGAATTGCGGTTTGAAGGAGAAGAAACGAACAGCGAAATAACTTTTATCAGTTATAACGAGGAAATAATCAGTGCCACGGGCGAGGTTACAAGACCCGAAAGTATTCCCGTAACAGTACATTACACGATATTCTATAAAAACGACAAGTTCATAATAAGAGACGATGGAACTTTTATCGTTGCACCTTTTAACAATATTCCCGAAGAAGTGCTGACACTTGATAATTTAGAGGTTGAATTCGATACTTATAAAGACGGTAGTTTACGTTATATCAAAGGTGTGTTATCCGATTACCCTGTTTTTTGTGCGGAGGATGCAGAAACAATGCTTAAAAGCTATGCCGGAGTTCTCGGATTAAACTTAAATGAGGCCGATTCAAAATTAATACTCGAAAGTGTTTATTTATTCAACAAATACAGCGGTTATTTTTACTTTAAACAGTATTACAAGGGTTTGAAAGTTAATATAAATAGTAATGTAACATTTCATACAGATTTAAACGGGATAGTGACATTTACTTCAAACAGCTATTTATCGGGGATAGATATGGAAATCACGCCGGTTATTACTCTTGAGCAGGCACTTGAAATTGCTCAGAGTGTTTCGGAGCAAATAGCTTTCAGAGGGCGTAATCTCGGGGATAGTTGCGGTAATGGTTGCCCCAATGAATTGTTTATCCATGTCAATAATGAGCGTATACCTATGCTTGCGTGGAGTACTTGCGCCTTCTCAAAAGAGCTTAATATATGCTCGGTAATAGTCTGCGCCTTGACCGGCGAAATACTTCACATTGTTGATGTAGATGCGAGGTAAATCGCAAGTAAATCAGTAAAATAGATTTTCACTCGCTATACTGCATATGATTTGTATGGCTTGTTTCTTCTCTGACTCCTTCAATATGAATTAACCTCAATTCCATATAATTATAAGTGTCAACAGCCCTGTCGAGCGAATCATAGGTATGACTTGCCGTGAGGATGTTGTCGGGCGTCGGAAATTCGCCTGTTTCGAGGACGACCAACGTATGCCCGAAGCGAACCCCGTCAAAGCTAAGTTGAATAAAATCACCCGGTAACGCCTCATAAAGCGGTCTGATGCTTCCGTAAGGTCCTACGCCTTCGTTCGTGGTGAGAAATCTTGCAAAATATTCCACACTCGTCCATGCGGGGGCGCGGTCGTCCGGCGAAATGTAATACCAACCATAGTATTGCGTAAAATTCATCACTCCCGCACCGGCATAGAGAACCTGCGAAGCGAAGTTGGTACAATCTCCCCCTATATCTTCAAAATCATAATAAGCGGGGTTTCTGAGCAATGCCCACTCCCGCGCATAGGCTACTGCCGCCTCTCTGTTATATTCCATAATTAATCGTCCTTTCATATAATACTGTATTATATGAAAGGACGGTTTTTATTGACATTCCGTAAAAAGGAAGGTATAATTAAAATAACTTAGAGTTTTTAAATTTCGATTTTATTAAAAATTTTTGTAAAAGGATTGATTTTCTATATAATTTGTGGTACAATGATATTTGTACAACTATATCTTGAAAGGTAAATTTCGATATATGAGCGAACAAACCACCCATAGAATCATAAACGGCGATTGTCGAAACATGCGTAGTGTTACAGACAAATCCGTCCAACTAATAATAACATCACCCCCATACTGGCAGTTAAAGGATTATGGCGTTTCTAATCAGATTGGTTTTGACGATGATTATGAAGCCTACATAAACAATCTCAATGTCGTATGGAAAGAGTGCTTTCGAGTGCTTGATGATGGTTGCCGCCTGTGCATTAACGTAGGCGACCAGTTTGCACGCTCGGTTTATTACGGGCGATATAAGGTGATTCCGATTCACAGCGAGATTATTCGATTTTGTGAAACGATAGGTTTCGACTTCATGGGGCAGATTATATGGCAAAAAAGCACTACCATGAACACCACCGGCGGCGGTGCGGTCATGGGGAGTTTTCCGTTCCCTCGAAACGGCATTGTAAAGTTAGACTTTGAATATATTCTGCTTTTCAAAAAGCAGGGTAAGTCAAAAAAGCCGACAGCAGAGCAAAAAGAGCTTTCAAAAATGACAAATGAGGAATGGAATACTTATTTTGCCGGGCATTGGCATTTTGCAGGAAGCAAGCAGGACAAGCATTTAGCCATGTTCCCCGATGAACTGCCGCGGCGTTTGATTAAGATGTTCTCATTTGTGGGCGAAACCGTCCTTGATCCGTTTGCAGGAAGCGGTACGACTGCCAAAGTAGCGCGTGAGTTGGGGCGAAACTCCGTTAATTATGAAATAAACAGTGATTTTATGCCGCTGATTGAAACTAAACTCGGGCAAGATGACTTCTTTTCGAGTATTTCCTTTGAAACAGACAAAACCGCTATTTCAAAGCTTGAAATAAAACGAAAAGTTTTATCACTGCCATATCAATTTGAAGATGTCCATAAATTGGATAAAACTGCGAACATAAAATCTTTGCAATATGGCTCTAAGATTGATATTGACGGTTCAAAAAAGCGCGAGGAGCTTTACAGTGTCCGTGAAGTTATTTCCCCCGAAGTGGTGGAGCTTAATACCGGAACAACCGTGCGGCTCATAGGCATAAAACGAGATGTTGAAAAAGCGGATAAAGCTGTCGATTTTATGTACAAAAAATTCAAAGGGCGAAAGGTGTTTTTAAAAAGCGACACGGTGCAATACGGCGATTGTCACACACCTGCGTACTTGTACCTTGATAACAAAACCTTTATTAATGCACATTTGTTGAAATATGGGTATGCTCATGTTGATATTTCAATTCCATTTATGTATATGGAAAAATTTATTAAACTTCAGGAGGGATTCTGTTCATGAAAAAAGAAGAAATACTCAAGCATTTACTTGAAAAAGGTGTCGGACGTGAAAACGTTATTAGTTCGGCAAACTTTGATGCGACCGAAGACACGCATAGTTATCAAAGAAGACAAATCGATCAGTTGAGAAGAGAGGGGTATCCTATTATCGGCGACAAGGAGGGATATTTTATCGCAGATGATGAACAAGAAATTAATGATTATGAATCTTATATGGAGAATTGGAACTATGATAAAAAAGGTACTGCAAAATTAGTCAGAAAAAATTGGGAGAATTGGGACAGGGAAAACAAAAAAAGAAAAGGATAAATATTATATGAGCGATAAAACTCAGAAATGCGGGGTGGACTTCGGCAAGAAAGAGAAAGTTTTGAATTATGCCTGTCAGACATATCAACTTTCTCGCCCGAATAAGGTCGGCGCGGTCATGGCTCTCATTCGGGAGTGTCAACCGCAGACCATAAAAGAATGGGAAGACTGGTATTTTTCAAACGCTTATACCGAAGCCAAAGCTAAAACGAAAATCACGAAAGAGAGCTTAACCGAGCTTGGTGAAAGGCTTTATGAGAAAATCGGAGTTCAAGCCGTTATTATTCACGACTACGGTCAGAAGCCCGGAGCGATTCAAGTCGCTTCTTGAGGTAATCCTGTCTTTTGACGGGCAAATCCTCACCAACCAAATCATCGACAAAATAATGTTTGAGTTGGTGGCGCGGAAGATATACGTCCCCATGCACGGACGAAGGACGGCACGTTTAAAGGAACAGCTTCTTTATCCGGATATGCGGTTTTCCGATGAAGACACGCAGGAAATTATCGACAACAGCCCTCAAAACCACAAAGAAGCGGGATTCACCAAGGGGTGGGCTTCGCGCTTTGATACGTTTTATAAACTTGCAAAGGACTATACCATTATACGGAGGTAGATTGTGATGTCTGATTTTACTAAAGAAATGAAAAAAATGAGTGCAGATGATATTGAACTAATATTATCTGACCAAAAAGAATTATTTACTGATGATGAAATTCAAATGTTAGTTAATGAATTACCACGTAAATTAGAGCAGAAAAAAATTGACAACGAAAAAATAATACCCGATATAATTAAATGCCCAAAATGCGATGCGCCAACCCCGACATCTGAAAGCAAATGTAAATATTGTGAATATAAGCTTGATATAACAAAAATTAAATTTGACCACTCTGATGAAGACGATGAAAATATTGAATTCGATAAATCTTCCAATATATCTCTTTTCGTAATTTCTTTATTATTGCCTATTATTGGCATAATTTTAGGGATTGTTTATATTGGGAAAAATGATGAAGATTTAGGTAAATCTCTAATATATTTTTCTATATTTGCAACTGTTATATATTCTATAATTCTGTATAATTTATTTTAATAATCCTTTGATTCCGTAGTGTCTATTATTACAGCATCACAACTGCTGTTTAAATTAATTCTGTTTATAATTTTTGTTTAAGGAGAATATTATGGCTTTAAAAAAACTAAGAAAATCACATATTATCGCTATAGTGTCTATAGTTTTGGTCGTTGCTGTTGTTATTACATCTCTTGCCGTAAACCATTCTGTTCTATCTTCTCGTGTTACTTTTAATAGCGTGGACGAGATGAGAGACACTTTAGAAGGAGTATATGTTAATAGGGATGATTTGCTTAAAGTAGCTATGGCAGTCATTGAAATTGAAGGCGATAAGGCGATTTGGCATTATCGTACCAGCGGTGAGCTTAATCCTATTGAGAGCGATATTTCTTTTTATCCATCGAGGGGATATATAAAAACAAGACGTACAGACAGAACTTCTCAGAACGGAGGTGTTATTTCATTTTCGTCTGAAGACAGAACTTTTATAATTAAAAGTGAAAGAGTATATGGCGGAGAAAGAATATATTTACTTGATGACGCTGACAGAGAATGGCGACGGGGCTCTCTTTCAGAGCTTGAAATACCGTATAATTAGTTGGATTAAATTCTGTTTTTATAGTATAACAATTGTAATTTAGCGAGACCACAAATATCGCTACGGAACGACCACAAATAGTTCCATATAGAGACGAACACAAATAGTCTCAATCAACAATGGATTATCCTAAAAATATAAAAAGTACAATTGTAGCTACAACAAAATTGGATTCTGAAACTAAAAAACTATCAGGGTCGCTTAAAGAACTCTCGGCAGAAAAACAAAGGGCTACATAGAGAGCATTATAAACAAAAAAATGAATATTATCCAGAAGAATACGTTCCAAGAAATCAAAGATAATCTCATTTATAGCATTTGTTTTATTAATAAAATACCTACGATATATACGAGCGTATTATTTAACTTGAGTTTATATAAGTAATAAGTTGTTAGACCTATTTTAATAATAATGACGATAAGAGGTACATTTAAATGGATAATGAATTAACTAAAAATCATTTTAAACCCTTTGAGCAAATGACTTTTGACTACACCATGTGTTTCTTATGTGGGGAATTATTAAACGATGAAATACGCACAGATGAACATGTGTATCCAAGATGGTTACAAAATAAGTTTGATTTGAGAGACAAAAAATTAACACTATTAAATGGTTCATTAATTCCGTATAGAAAATTAACGATACCTTGCTGTGTTCGATGTAATAAAATAATGGGCGAAACTTTAGAAAAACCAATAGAACGTGCTGTTTCAATTGGATATGATAGTTTTATTAAACTTGACGAAAAGATAATTTTCAAATGGCTAAACAAATTATCATATGGGATATTATATAAAGAATTATCTTTAAAAAATAAAATAAGTGAACCGCAAAGCGATTCGATTTACTCAAAAGAATCGTTAAAAAAGCACGAAATACAATTCACCTTTCTTCAAAGCATTATCCATGATGTTAATTATATAGAAGAACCTTGGAGTATTCTAATATTTAAAATTGAATCTTCTTTCACTCCCCAATATTGGGCATATGATAATCCTTTTTACAAAACGTTTTTTATAAAAATGAATGATATAGGTATTATTGCTCATTTAATGGATAATGGATGCCAAAAAGGTTTGTTCATGGAACATGAAGAAATGAAAGAATTTTTGTATAGAGAACTTCACCCTATACAATATTTTGAATTATGTGCTAAAATATTTTATAAATCAATACTTTTTAACAAGAATCCATTTTACACGGTTTCGTGGTTTGAAGAAAAATTAAACACAATTGTTTCTCACTCCGTTTCGGGCGAAGTATTTGACAAGTGGAGCCAAGAAGAATATGCACATATATTAAAATTCTTTTTGTATGATTATTGTGGGATTGAATTTCAAGATATATACAAAGGCGATAATTTAATTATGACATATTTAAGAAACGAAGACGGGAGTTTTAAAGATTGCATCGGTATTCTTTATAATAAGAATATGAAATAAGACAGCTTCAAGCAATTAAAACTAAATGGAGGAATCCCCATGACCGACAAATTTTTCGAGAATGTAGCAAGTCTTATAGAACAGGCGCGGACGCATGTTGGGCGAACCGCAGATTTGACTATGTGCGTGACCTATTTTGAGGTCGGACGCATGATTGTCGAGCAGGAGCAAGACGGCGAAGCACGGGCAAAGTACGGCAAGAAACTACTTGCGGAGTTATCAAAGTATCTGAACAGTCGCTTTAGAAAAGGGTTTTCTCAAACAAACCTTAAAAATGCAAGAAAATTTTACCAAGTATATTCTCCGGCAATTCGGCAGTTAATAACTGACGAATTGAAACTTCCAAAAAATGACAATAAAAAGGGTATAATTCCCGAAAATCAAATTCGGCAGTTATCGACTGCCGAATCTAATAAATTCGCTTACTGGCGCAATATTTTCAAGGTGAGTTGGACGCATTACTGCGTTTTGATGAGGATTGAGGACGAGCAGGCGCGGCAGTTTTACGAGATTGAGACTCTAAAACAGCAGTGGAATGTCGAATACTTGAAACGCCAACACGCAAGCAGTTTATACGAGCGGCTTGCAATGTCGCGTAACAAAGATGAAATAATGCGGCTTGCAAACGAAGGCTTGACCGTTGAAAAACCGCAAGATATAATAAAAAACCCGCTCTCGCTTGAGTTTTTGGGATTGGATGACAATTCCGATTATTCCGAGAACGATTTGGAAATAGCGGTCATTAACAAGTTGCAGAAATTTATGTTAGAAATGGGAAAAGGCTTTCTTTTTGAAGCACGACAAAAGCGTTTTACTTTCGATGAGCAGTCATTTTTTGTAGACCTTATCTTATATAATCGGCTGTTGCAATGCTATGTTATTGTCGATTTTAAGATAACGGCGTTAAAGCACCAAGATTTAGGGCAAATGCAGATGTACGTTAATTATTTTGACCGTTACGTTAAGACGGAACACGAAAAACCCACCATCGGAATTCTGCTGTGCCGCGAGAAAAGCGACAGCATTGTTGAGCTTACTTTACCCACCGATTCAAATATATACGCTACTGCGTACAGCTTGTATCTACCCGACAAAAAACTCCTGCAAGCAAAACTCGCAGAGTGGGTGCAAGAGTTTGAAGACACGAAAGTAATTCTTGAAATTGAAAATAATGCGGCAGTCGAAGAATAACAAAACCACCAACCTCACAGTCAGCAGTTGAGTATGTAGCGTAGGAGTACGCCATAAACCCTTCCCATATATTGTATTATACGAAAAGACGGTTTTTATTGACATTCCGTAAAAAGAAAGGTATAATTAAAATAACTTAGAGTTTTTAGGATAAAAGTCATGAAAAAAGCCTTAATTTTTCTTGCGGTGACGTCATTTATTAACATAGTTATACGAGTTATATGCAGAATTTCGCTTCCTTTTTCAGAATGGTACGCGATGAGGGTTTATCCGCTTATCGTAGGCTTTTGGGGGAGGGTGACGGGAATTTTTCCCTTTGCTGTAGTAGAAATACTGTTTTACATATTAATCTCAACGGCAATCGTAAGTATAGTTTTTCTTATCATAAAACTAATCAAAGGCAAGAGACGGCGCGTAAGATATTTGCTTCGTGCCGGGCTTGCATTTTCGTGTGCGGTTTCAACATTACTTGTTATGTTCTTGTTCGGATGTGAGATTAATTATCAAAGAAACCCTTTTTCCTACTACAGCGGACTTGAGCTTACAATGTACAGCAGAGATGATTTGCGGGGTGCAATTACAGAGGTAATCGGTGAATTAGATTTGCTTGTACCGCAAATAACCACGGGAGCAGACGGCGGCTTTGTCCTCGATAAAACTACTTTCAATAAAACGGCTCGCGAGTCCATGCAAAGGCTTGGCGGGATTTACCCTGTTCTTTATACATACTATCCGAACCCCAAACCTGTGTTTTCTTCAAGATTTATTATGTCTCCGCTGATGATTTGCGGAATTTTTTCACCTTTTACTATTGAATCGCTTTATAACACCGACATGCCCGACTCCGACAAACCTTTCACTGCCTTGCACGAGCTTAGTCACCTAAACGGGTTCATGCGTGAGGACGAGGCGAATTTTATAGCTTTTTTAGCATGTAGGGAGAGCATGGATTTAGATTTTATGTACAGCGGTTACATACATGCTCTTTCGTATCTCCTTCGTGCCTACGACGGAGATGATTACATACAAATATATCGGACAATTCCGGAACAGGTTCGGTTGCAATATGCCCTTGATACCGAATATTGGCAGTCGTTTTTAAATGCGCCGGGTGGGGCGGCAATCGCCGCAGTATCAAGCGCAGTTAACGATGCTTACCTCAAAACGCAGGGACAAGAGGACGGTGTAAAAAGCTACGGAAGAGTGGTCGATTTGTTGATTGCGGATTATTTGGCACGCAATAAATAAACAGAAAATAATACGGCTTTTCATATATGTCTGATACTCCCGAAAAGCAAAATGCGTCAACACTCAAAGCAGTGTTGACGTTTAAATTTCGGCGTTAACGCATATATTTAAAAATACCTTTGAAAGGAGTTGATTTTACATATCACGGCAGAATCAAAGAGAGAACAACTATCCGCCGCCTACGGCTAAGTCCGCACGGTATAAGCTTGCATCAAAAAGATACATCGCCTTACCTGACGGAAGCTTTACCCCCGTTTCCAAATTGTCGAAACAAAATAGGAAAGATTGGCTTAATCAAACCTGTAAAAGACTAAGTGAAGAAATGTCATTGTACTATGCCCAAAACTCCGATGCGTATATACGGCTCTGCACAATTTCTGAAAAATGGGAATAGTTTTTAATTATCCCATAATAGAATCCGTATGAACAGACCATGTCATAAGTCCGCCCAAGCAATTATAGGGTGTTTGGCAAATCGCATCATCGCCGCGGAATCCCGTAGTCAATCTGCGGAATGCTTCGTTTATCTGTGCGTTTGTTAAGTAGCCGTTATATGCGGCGCGTGGCGTTGCGGGCAGTCCTACGCTTACTTTGTTTGCGGGCAGTCCGGGGTAGTAAATGCCCGTATCGGCGATTCTGAAGCCTCTGATAATTGCCTCGGTCAGGTAAACAATAAAATCCACCGTCCCCGATTCAAAAGCCCTAAAGCCGAGTCCGTACATAGAACCGCTGTTATAATACTGCATATGTACTCTTGTTATTCGGTTTCTGAAATGGAGGATTATGGGCAGATAATTCCCCCAGTGACCGCCGTAACGGGCGATTCCGCCCACTAAGTTTAATGTTTCGGGAGCCATAGTCAACAGAAATCCGTTCGGGAAGGAATGTATAACCGCGTCAATACTGTCGATTACGCCTTTAACCGTGCCTGTAGGATTCCACGGGTTACCGGACACGTCCATTCCGTCTTCAACGTCAATGTCAACGCCGTCTAAGCCCAAATTGTAACAAATAGAATACAGGCTGTCAGCGAACCGCCTAACCTTGTCGGGGGTATCAAGAGTTACTTTTACACCGCCGCCGCCAACCGAAACGAGAACCTTTTGCCCTCTGCTCTGCAAAAATTGTACATTTGCTCTTGTGGGAATGTCGGGACCTGCCCACCGTGCGATTCCCTGATTGTCCGGTGCGACAAAAGCGATTATTACTTCGTTATACATAGTCGGTACGGAGGTAATAGGTACCCTGCCGTAGCCGGGCAGATTCCATGTTTGCCAATAGCCCGAAAGAACGGGTCTCATATAAAATCATCTCCTTGTAGGTTTGATTTTATATTATATGCTGTATACCCGTTTGCTGTCAGCGACTTACTATGTACGTCATGTAATTGACGACAAGCAGTTAAATCTCAAAGTATAAAAATCTTCACTCGCTCGTCTCGTTTTGACTATCCGCATATCTGTGGATTTTCCCCTGTAACGCCGCCCATGCTTTTTACTCTTCTTTACATCATTGCACAATTACCCTGTCTTAATCACTCTTGCTTAAAAACTGGTTATCTACACTTGTTTAACAAATATTAATTCTTCATTGGGAGCATGTGATTTATACGTTAATGATTTAAAATAGTTGCAATCCGGGTCGCCCTCGAAGTCGAGAGAAAGATAATTCCCCGGAAAAGTGTAAATGCAATTTTCTGCAAGTCGAAAACTTATTATAACTCTTGTGTCGGTATAAAAAGCAACTAACTCTAATTCTTCTTTATATATTGCAGCACCGGAAAAAGTATGAAGTGATAGTTCGATTGTACCGTCATTTTTTATTTCAAAAAACATCATACCTTGGTAATAATCCACAACACTGTCTACAACCTCGTATCTTCCAATCATTTTTTCGCTAATTTCATATGTCACCTCCCCTTTATTTGGAGATTCGACAATACTATTTCGGCTTATAATCGTTTCATAAAATAATCCATTATTACTTTCATTCAACTCATGTTTCTGCTTGCTCAAATCGTCGATATGCGATTTTTCGTCTGTACATCCTGTTATAACCAAAAGAATAATTACAAGGATTATTATAGTTATATTTTTGTACATAACTCCTCCTAAAATATTTCTATAAGGCACAATAAATTATATACTGTGCCTTATAGTTGAATTTGAAACTATCTAAAAATTTAATTCATTATATTTTTCAAAAATTACATAGCGATTATATACATGCCTCGCTGTGTTTTATTACTATATACGTAATAACTGCGTTACTTCAACTTCACTCAACTCTAAATCTTCATCAAATCTCAGTGTCATGGTAACCTGGATGAGTGGGTGTTCATAATTAAGTAGAGAAAACCGTACTACCCTTCTTTCGGTAATACCTTGTATAAGGTATTCTCTAAGCGATGACCAATGTTTATCATCACCATACCACTCTTCCTTACTTTCAATAATCTTAATAACTTCTTCCCAACTCGTACCAATAGGCATTAACTCTAAAACATCACTTTTTATTCTTTCGGTTGGTCTAAACCAGACTCTTAGAAAAGGAAAAACATTAATAAATATCACAGAAAATATATGGATTGCGAGTGTAGCGGCTATCATTAAAGAAATTGAAACAATAATTATTCTTTTCCGGTCTTCTCTTTTCATAATCTCTGCCGATGTTATGATTCGTTCTTCCTTATTTTTTTTCATGAGTACCACCTCTCAATACGATTGAAATAATGAGCATTGATAATAAAACCATTCCATCCTGGCAAGATACCTAAAGGCGTAGGATAAAACCCATTAGCGTTTAAAATCCCTCGCGTGTATGAGTTGCTGTTAAAGCCTACAATCATTTAATTTCTCCTAAGGTTTAAATATTATATACTTAAATATTGAGTTCCTTCAACTGATGTCAATTTAAGTTCTTCATCAAACACCAAAGTTACATTGAAGGCAAAAAATGTATAAAACAAAGGATGTCCGTAATTACGAAGAGAAAGGGGTATTCTTTTCTTCTCAATGATGCTTGATATACGTATATCATGTTCAGAGAGCGATGAAAAATGAACTAACCCTATGGCTGTTGGAACGTACCATTTTTTTTTACTTTCAATTATCTCAACAGCCTCGTCCCAACTTGTACCAATAGGAATTATCTTTAAAACATCATTTTCAATTTTTTCAATTGTTACAAAAAATGGTCTCACAAATTGAAATACATTTATTGCGATTATAACCCAAACAGCAATCTTAATTAATTTTTTTATTTCAATTCGCTTTTTGGGCTTCAATGAGACAATAGTCTTTGAATCGTTTTTTATTTTCATATCAACATATCCTCCTCAATGCCCGAAATAATTTCTTTCAATAATTATATTCCAACCCGGAAGAGAGCCTATTGGATTGGGGAAAAACCCATTAGCGTTTAAAATCCCTCGTGTGTATGAGTTGCTGTTAAAGCCTATAATCATTTAATTTCTCCTGTGATTTAAATATTATATACTTAAATATTGAGTTCCTTCAACTGATGTCAATTTAAGTTCTTCATCGAATTTCAATATTACATCAAACGCAAAAAATGTATAGAATAGAAAGTTTCCATAATCTTTAAGGGAAAGGTCTATTCGCTTTCTTTCAGTAAAATCTTGTATGTAAAATTCGGAAAGCGATGCCCAATGAATTAAACCCTCTCCTGTTTTGGCATACCATTTTTTTTTTACTTTCAATTATTTCGACAGCCTCATCCCAACTTGTACCAATAGGAATTATCTTTAAAACATCATTTTCAATTTTTTCAATTGTTACAAAAAATGGTCTCACAAATTGAAATACATTTATTGCGATTATAACCCAAACAGCGATCTTAATGAATTTTTTTATTTCAATTCGCTTTTTGGGCTTCAATGAGACAATAGTCTTT
>WRKM01000010.1 GCA_009778065.1 Oscillospiraceae bacterium | reverse complement strand
AAATAAGTCGATGCAGTCGATTGTGTATAGAAATCACCATAGACAGTCAGCTTCGCCCCTGCATTTATGCGAGTATATCCTGTAGAATTTATACCATTTTGAAAATTCCCATAACAAAGCATATTTTCATTTACAACGAGAATACCTCGTTCTATTAAAACTGAACCATTAACAGTCGTAGAATCATTTAAAGTGAGTGACCCGCTTTCTAAGTAAATCGAATCGTTAACGAATATAGTTGCATATGCAATAACCGTCCCGTTTATATTAAAAGAGCTGCCACAGTAAATACTTTCAGTCGAAACAATCGCTCCGTTATCTATTAAAATCGCGCCGTTAACAGACAAAACTCCGTTTGCAGTAATCGACCCGCCCTCCAAGTAAACCGAACCCGCAACACTCATTGACGCACCCGCATCAATAGTTACACTTGATTTTATTATCACATCACCCGGATAACCCACGCCGGAGGTTATTCTCAACGGACTTGTTATTATGGTTGTACTGCCTGAAGAGGATGCAAAAAGCTTTGGCGTAACCATTTCGTTTGCAGAGGCTTTATAATTACTTGAAATAGAGACATTTTTTACAATAACATCATCTGCTGCTGCCTCGTTAAAGTTTGTTTTCTCAAGAAGATTGTCGTCCTCAATGGTATCGTCAATGCAAACGATTTCATTATAATCCCTATGAATGAATGAAAAAACAGAAAAATCATTGCTCGTAAAAAGTATTACTATAGCCATAAACACTGCTATATAACATTTATACTTCTTCATTTGTATATCACTCCTGTGTTTATTAAAATGTTAGTTATAATTATATATTAATCTAAAATAAATGTCAATACTTAAATTAATATTTAAAAATTTTTAACAATAAAAATATTGACCCGTCAATGGTTTTATGCTATAATATATTTACGAGGCAGATTTAAAAAATTTATGGAAAAGAGCAAAGTATGAGTTGTAATTGTAAAAATGAACCGCGTCAAGAGTTAGAAAACTATCTTGAAAACGGGAACAAGACGGAATCTGATTTAATACCGATTCTTCAAAAGGCACAGGAAATATACGGCTGGCTTCCGCCCGAAGTCTTGAGCCTCATATCCGAAAAAACGGGTATAAAACCCGCTAAAATCATGGGTGTTGTAACATTTTACGCACAGTTCAGAACAAAGCCGGTCGGAAAGAATCTAATTCTGCTCTGTCAGGGTACGGCATGTCATGTAAACGGCTCCGCCGACATAGAGAGTGCGGTTAAGGGTGAGCTCAATACCGAAGAGGGCGAAATGACCGAAGACGGCTTATTTACTTATAATAACGTAGCCTGTCTCGGTTGTTGCAGTCTGTCGCCTGTTATGATGATAGGGGACAAGACCTACGGCAAATTGACCAAAGAAAGCACGGTTCGGGTTTTAAATGAAGTTGCAAAGGGGGTTAAAGCTTGAGAGTTACTGTAGGATTAGGCTCTTGCGGGATAGCCGCAGGCGCGGACAAGGTATTTAACCTGCTCAATAAGGAGCTTGAGGATTTTACACCCTGCGGTGCGTCTGCGGTGACGGGCTGTATCGGTATGTGTTATCTTGAGCCTATTGTCAATATAGACGATGATGTTTATGTAAAGGTCGACGAGGAGGGTGCGTATGAGCTTGTTAAACTGCTAAAGGGACAGAAAAATAATGCCCTGTCGTACAAAGCCTCCGCACAGGATATTGAACTGCTCGCTTCGCAGACCCGTATAGCCTTAAAGAATTGCGGTGTGATTAATCCTGAGAGCATTGACGAATATGTTTTAAAAGACGGATATAAAGCCGCCGAAAAATGCCTCAAGAATATGAACTTCGAGCAGGTTATAGAGGAGATTAAGACTTCCGGTCTTGCGGGACGCGGCGGCGCGGGGTTCCCCACATGGTTTAAATGGAACGCCGCGCGAAATTCCGTAGGTTCAGAGGAAAAATACATCATATGCAATGCGGACGAGGGAGACCCCGGCGCGTTCATGGACAGGGCGATACTTGAGGGCGACCCGCACGCGGTACTTGAAGGGATGCTTATTGCGGCTTTTGCGATAGGGGCAAATGAGGGTATAATATATGTCCGCGCCGAATACCCGCTTGCTATTATCAGGCTTGAAAAAGCCATTTCTCAGGCGCGGCAAAAAGGATTTCTCGGTAAAAACATATTCGGCAGTGATTTTAACTTTGATATTCGTATTAAAGCGGGGGCGGGTGCGTTTGTTTGCGGTGAGGAGACCGCGTTGATTGCTTCCTTGGAGGGCGGACGCGGTATGCCGAGGTTAAAACCGCCGTTCCCGGCTCAAAAAGGCTTTAAAGGAAAACCGACAAACATTAACAATGTAGAGACCTTTGCGAATGTACCGTGGATAATCAGAAACGGCGGCGAAGCATTTGCGGCAATAGGCACAGAAAACTCAAAAGGGACTAAGGTTTTCGCTTTGACGGGTAAAATTGCCAAAGGCGGACTTGTGGAAGTTCCTATGGGGTGGACGATTAAAGACGTTGTTTTCGGTGTAGGCGGAGGTATACAAAATAACAAGAGTTTCAAGGCGGTGCAAATGGGCGGTCCATCGGGGGGCTGTATTCCCGCCGTACTTGAAAACGTCACGATTGACTATAAATCGCTTGCCGAGACAGGTGCGATTATGGGTTCGGGCGGAATGGTAGTTATGGATGACACCACCTGTATGGTAGATATGGCGCGGTTTTTCCTCGATTTTACCTGTAAAGAAAGCTGCGGAAAATGTACCCACTGCCGCGTGGGAAATCGCAGGTTACTTGAGATTCTTGAGCGGATTTGCGGCGGCGGCGGTAAAGACAACGACATAGAGCTTTTAGAAGAACTCTCCGAGGAAATAAAGGCGGGTTCTCTCTGCGCGCTCGGTCAAACCGCACCGAATCCGGTATTAACCACGCTTAAATACTTCAAAAACGAATACGAAGACCATATTTTAAACAAAAAATGTACCGCTCACAGCTGTAAGCCGCTTTTGACTTATAGAATAATCCCCGAAAAATGCACGGGCTGTACGCTCTGCGCGAGGAAATGCCCTGCGAACGCTATTACAGGCACGGTGAAAACGCCGCACGTAATTGATTCGGAGAAATGTGTGAAATGCGGGGATTGTGTTAAGCTGTGTAAATTTGATGCTATAGTTACAACATAGAGGGTTTCCACTATGAGAATTAAAATTACCGCTATCTTTTTAATAACACTCACAATCTTAACAGCCTGTTCCGAATCTATCCCGCCCAACACGGTTATTGAAGAAACGCGAAAAACAGATGTAATCTATGCGGGAAACAATATTTATTACGAGCTTACAGCGCATCAAATTTCACCAATCTCCGAATCAAATTCCGAACATTATAAGGATTTGGCAATAGGCGATATAGTGCGTGTTAATGCCATAATTCGTTCTGAAACCATAAACTTTGGATACGCAGGCGGAACAACATATATTACTTTTGAAGATATTTCTGAAATTGATATTATTTCAGACGAATATTATCAAGAAAACGACTTTGGAGCAATTCCGATAGACAAAAATAAGTTTCCGGCGGAGGAATCTGCCGCAGACGGCGCATCGGTTGAAATGCAGTTAAGATATAATGCGTGGAAGTATTTGTACGATGGGGAAAAAGGCTGTTACATTTCGGTTATTGCATCGACCTTAGGTCGCGAAATATACGGAAGACACGGAATTGAGAAAAACACGGTATTAGAAAACGGTATAATAACAGGAGAATACGACCGTTTTGTTTCTATTCCATACGGCGGTTATGAATGTCTTTTACTTGTTAATGATGATGTAGCCGTTTCTGACATTGAAAAGGGGTTAGCTTCGGGCGATTATTCAGAATTTTATTTTATTGCCAAAGTAGCTTTACGCTCATTATATTTCAGCGGGGAAAATATAGAAAACTTATCTGTTGATTATGCCTATCAGGGTGACGGTGTATTTCTCACGTTAAGCGAGTCGAAATATAATAACCTAAATCTTACGGAGTTCACCGATTGTTCGGATTATCAGGTCGGAGAAGTGTTCAGAATAAATGCAGATTTTATCAGTCAAGCGTTAAGACATCAGGGTAATTTTGCAAGTGAGCGAATAATAGATAAACTGCACTCGATAGAGAAAATATCGCCTGAAAATATAGTAAGTATCGAAGAAACAAGCATCGTAGAGTTTTCGCCGACAACTCCTTTTAAGGACCGGAAACAATATGTTTATTTTGTCGATATAACCTATGCTAAAACGGCGTACAATACCGATACCGGTAAGACCTTAATGATGGTGAGTATTCCCGCGACAAGGGAATCTGTCCGACATTACAAATTATTTGAGGATGGCGAACACGTAGGCGATTTTAATGAGCTTCAAACATTTGACGACGAAAAAGCGAAGATTCGCCATGTTGTTTTCTTTAATAACCGCGTAGGAGAACCTGTGTTCTCTTTGGCTGACTTAGAAAACAGGTTAAATAGCGGTGATTTATCAGATATTTACTATATCGGTTATGGCTATTTAGATGTATTGTTCCCTAATCGGTAATAAAAAAGCACAGCAGAATTTTATATAACAGGAGAAAACTATGTCCGAAATAAAACTTACCATTAATAACAAAGAAATAACCGCCCGAAGCGGGCAGACAATTCTTGAAATCGCCGCCTTGAACGGCATAGAAATACCTACGCTGTGTCATGACGAACGGGTGGAAATTTTCGGCTCGTGCGGGCTTTGCACTGTAGAAATCAATCCGCACGGCGGGGTTAGTCCACGCTTATTCCGCGCTTGCGCGACAGTTGCGAGTGACGGAATGGTCGTCAACACAGAAACCGAAAGGGTTCGCAGAAACCGCACAAACGCACTCGAACTGCTTCTGAGCGAACACAGGGGTGACTGTAAGCCGCCCTGTACCCTCGCTTGTCCCGCTGAAACCGAATGTCAGGGATATGTTAATCTAATAGCCGAAGGAAAAGAAAAAGAAGCTTATGATTTAATCATGGAAAAAATTCCGCTCCCGTCTTCAATCGGACGCGTCTGTCCGCACCCGTGCGAAGACGCTTGCCGACGTGAATTGGTTGAAGAGCCGATTGCTATAGCGGCGTTGAAACAATTTGCGGGAGACCGACACGCCGCCGAAGCCATTTCCGACGGGGGAAATGTTTACGAGCCGGAATTGAACACAGGCAAGAAAATAGCTGTGATTGGCGGCGGTCCGGGCGGACTTTCGGCGGCGTATTTTTTAAGACTGAAAGGGCATGGCGTGACTGTATTTGACAGTATGCCGTATATGGGCGGTATGCTCCGCTACGGTATACCGGAATACAGACTGCCGAAAGAGCTTCTTCAGAAAGAAATAGATGTAATAAAATCTACAGGCGTTGAAATGCGTAATAATACCCGCATAGGAAGTGATATAACGCTCGGAGAATTACGCGAAAAATATGATGCGGTGATTGTTGCTGTCGGGGCGTGGACAAGTTCTTCCATACGTTGTGAGGGTGAGGACTTAAACGGCGTTTTGGGCGGGATAGATTTTCTACGTGAAAGTCCTGATATAAGAGGTAAAACCGTTGCTGTAGTGGGCGGCGGGAACACGGCTATGGATGCCTGCAGAACTGCCGTAAGGCTCGGTGCCGATACGGTATATAATATTTACAGAAGAACCCGAAACGAAATGCCCGCAGAAGAAATCGAAATAACCGAAGCTGAAGAAGAGGGCGTAGTTTTTAAGAATTTGACCAACCCGATTAAAATTATCGGCGATGCTCAAAATAACGTGAAATCCATACATCTGCAAATCATGGAGCTTGGAGAACCCGATGCTTCGGGGCGGCGTGCGCCTGTAGCAGTCCACGGAAAAGAAGAGACTTTAGATGTTGATATAGTTATATCGGCAATAGGTCAAAAGCTGAACCCCGCAGGTTTTGAAGAACTTAATCTCACGAAATGGGGAACGATTGCCGCTGACACGCTTACGTTTGCTACTGATTTAAAAGGCGTTTTCGCAATCGGAGACGCGGTAAACGATGGCGCGGGAATCGCCGTAACCGCAATAGGTCAGGCAAAAAAAGCCGCCGAGGCTATTAATATTTATCTTGATGAAAAATGCTCAAAGTGTTCGCTTCCTCGGAATCCTTATTTAGTAAAAGACGAAAAAACCGCCGAGGATTTCAAAGGCGAAGAAAAATATTTGCGCGTAAAAATGCCGCACCGCTCACCTGAGGAGCGGCGCGGGGATTTTAAAGAAATTAATTTTGGGTTTTCGGAAGAGCAGGCGAAAAGAGAAGCCTCTCGTTGCCTTAAATGCGGATGTCGGCAGGCTATGGGCGGAGATATTTCTGCTTTTGGCGTTAACACTGATTGCAAATTGTTAAACTACGCAAATCAATATGACGTAAAACCCGATAAATACAACGGTTTGGTTCATAAACGCGGTGTAAACACTGATATACCTAATGTAAACCAAAACCCCGAAAAGTGTGTTTTATGCGGACTTTGTATACGGCTTTGCGAAGAAGAAGTCGGCGCGGGGGTTTTAGGTTTCGTAGGTCGCGGGTATGATACAAAGGTCAAAGCGGCGGGTGATTTAACCCCGTGTGAGAACTGCGGAAAATGCGCGGAAGTTTGCCCAACGGGGGCGTTGGTGAAAATTCGGAATTAGAGTATTTTTAATACTCTTCTATCTCGAACACCTCATACGCCCATTCGTAAAGTGCGGCGTGGTCGTCATAATGAAAACCGCTCCATTTTCCCTCATCGTTGTAATAATCTGCGTCAAGAGAAACGGTTATAAATGTTAACCCATCCTTTTCTGCCATAGAAACAAATGTTAAAAACCCGTCAATACGCGTACTGCCGTGAAAATACTCGTATATACTGCCTATTTTAATACCCTCGGCGAAATCCATTTCGTGCAAAACCCGAAGTCCTGCGCTTGTGTTCCGCACAAAGTAGCCTTCGGGATTTTCATCGTTAGGGGGCATAGAGTGAAAGGGACTCTTATATATTTCCTCAAACAGCGGATATTTATCCAGCGTATATTTAGTAATCAAAAACATATCGTAAGCCGAGGAGTAATAATCCTCTTCATACAGTCCGCTCGCGTTAGTGAAATTAGTATTAAGGCAGCCAAGCTCCGTCGCCTTGTCGTTCATCATGTCAATAAAGTTCGGTATACTGCCTCCCCCTGCGTTATACGCCAAGATGTTTGCCGCTTCACAAGCCGAGGGAAGAATCAGCGCGTACAGACAATCAAGGTAAGATAAATTCGTCTGTCCCTGCTCTATTTTCGCACCTGCCGCATCTTCCATGTTAGGGTCGCCGTTGTCAAAATCGGCGAACGCTTCGTAGGTAACTTCTACGAGGGCGTTTAGGTCAGACACATTATCCAAAACTACAAGCAGAGTCATGATTTTTGCGATTGAGGCAGGCGGGTATCTTCCATGCTCATTTTTTTTGAAAACCACCGTATCTGTTTCTACATTATACATGAAAAGTCCGCCGCTGTAGAGGACGGTAATCTCTTCAGGCGAGATAACGTCCTCCGGTTTAGGTACGAGCATCGCCGTAAGCGGCGCGGGTTCGTCCTCGTCCTCCGGCTCGCTTTCTTCTGTCAGATTTACGGCAATGTCGTATTCGTTCATCACCAAGTAAGCATCACCTTCACCCGCCTGTGTGATAGGATGGCATGATGATAATAATAAAACACATATAAATAAAACTGTAACTTTTTTCACTTTACTTTACCACAATATTCACAAGCTTATCCGGTACTGCGATTTCTTTAATAATCTCTTTACCGCCGAGGGCGGCTTTTATTGCTTCGTTTTCTTTTGCGGCGGCTATGAGTGTGCTTTGTGCCGTTCCGCTCTCTACCATCATACGCTCTTTTATTTTACCGTTTATCTGCAATACGATTTCAACTTTATCAAAAGCGCAGAGTTCGGGTTCAAAGTCGAGCCACTGCTCGTTATGAATAGCTCCCTCATTTGTCATCTCGTACATTTCAGAGCTTATATGCGGCGCAAAAGGTGAGAGTAAAATCAGAAAAGCGCGAAGCTCCGCTTTATTAATCTCTCCGACTGTATATATTTCGTTTATCAGCGTCATCATTGCGGCGATTGCTGTATTGAACTTCATTTGTTCAATATCCTCGCTGACTTTTTTTATGGTACGATGTATAGAACCCGCAAGCTTTTCTGAATACTCGTTTCCGCAGACGAGTATGTCCATAAGAGCCCATGTACGGTCTAAGAACCGCTTACAGCCCTTTATACCTGCTGTATTCCAAGTCGCTGTTTTTTCAAAATCGCCGATGAACATTTCATAAAGCCGAACGCTGTCCGCGCCGCTTTCCGCGACTAAGGCGTTGGGGTCTACGGTATTTCCGCGTGATTTTGACATTTTTTGGCTGTCTTCACCTAAAATCATACCGTGTGCGGTGCGTTTCAAGTAAGGTTCGGGGGTGTTGACTTTATCTGCTGCGAACAGGAATTTATGCCAAAACCGCGAGTAGAGAAGATGAAGGGTAGTATGCTCCATACCGCCGTTATACCAGTCAACGGGCAGCCAATATTCGAGGGCTTCTTTTGAGACAAACTCTTTGTCATTATGCGGGTCGGCATAACGCAAATAATACCATGACGAACCCGCCCACTGCGGCATCGTATCAGTTTCGCGTTTTGCAAAACCACCGCAGGTCGGACAAGTAGTGTTAATAAAGCTGTCAAGTACGGAAAGCGGTGATTCACCGTTTTCGGCGGGCATATAATTGTCAACTTCGGGGAGCATCAGCGGTAAATCTTCTTCCGGTACAGCGACCCAACCGCCGCATTTTTCGCACCAAACAACAGGTATAGGTTCGCCCCAGTATCTCTGGCGTGAGAAAACCCAGTCACGGAGTTTATAGTTAATCTTCTTTTTACCTTTTCCCGTTTCTTTGAGCCATGCGGTTATTTTAGATTTTGCTTCAGATACGTTGAGTTCGTTTAAGAATCCGGAGTTAACCATTACGCCGTCCTCGGTATCTTCATAGGCGCATTTTTCTATATTGGAAGGTATACCGTGGGCATCACGTCCTGCAACAACCTCGACAATGGGAAGATTGAACTTTTTCGCAAATTCCCAGTCGCGTTGGTCGTGACCGGGTACTGCCATTATTGCACCGGTTCCGTAGCTCATTAATACATAGTCCGAGACAAAAACGGGTATTTCTTTTTCGGTCACAGGATTAATCGCGTTAATTCCATCAAGCCTGACGCCCGATTTTTCTTTGACAAGCTCGCTTCTTTCAAAATCGGATTTCCGTGCCGCTTTATCGGCGTATGCGCGGATTTCGTCTATATTATTAAGACTGTTTGCCCATTTTTCTATATACGGATGTTCGGGTGCAATGACCATATATGTTGAACCGAAAAGTGTATCGGGGCGGGTAGTATATACCCGCAGAACATCTCCGTCTGCACTGACATTACCGGCTGTACCGACTGCAAAATCAACCTCTGCACCTGTAGAACGCCCAATCCAGTTAATCTGCGATTGAGCTATGCGGTCGGGATAATCCACGTCCGCAAGACCGTCAATTAACTCCTGCGCGAACTCCGTGATTTTAAGCATCCACTGGCTCTTTACCTTGCGTATGACTTCGCCGTGACACCGCTCACATTCGCCGCCGACTACTTCCTCGTTAGCGAGTACAACCTTACAATCGGTACACCAGTTTACAGCCATTTCTTTTTTATAGGCTAAACCGGATTTAAATAATTGCAGGAAAATCCACTGAGTCCATTTATAATAGTCAGGGTCGGTAGTGTCAACCTCGCGTTGCCAGTCAAAAGACCATCCAAAGCTTTTGCACTGTTCTTTAAATTTTTTGACATTATTTTTTGTGACTTCGCGGGGGTGAATCTTATTTTGAATAGCAAAGTTTTCCGTGGGCAGACCGAATGCGTCCCAACCCATCGGAAACAGCACATTGTACCCCTGCATACGCCGCTTACGGGCTATTATATCCATAGCCGTATACGGACGCGGGTGTCCCGCATGTAAGCCCTGCCCCGAAGGATAGGGAAATTCAATAAGCGCATAGAATTTAGGTTTTTCGTGGTCAATTTCGGCATGAAAGGTTTCGTTCTCATCCCAATAATCCTGCCACTTTTTTTCAATTGCGTTAAAATCGTATTTTTCCATTTTGTGAAAATCTCCTGTAATAAATTTATATTATTCCCCGAATAGTTTCCGATTTTTCCAAATCATTGTGAAGCCGCTGTACACGGTAAGCGCGGTGCAGATATAAAGAAGATATATATTTATATCATACCATTTCAAATACTGCGGAATGTGTGTGTAAAATACCAAAAGTGCCAAAAATGAACATACAGTAAGCATTGTAGCCGCTGTTTTTATTTTTCCCCAAGAATCGGCGGCGATTACGGCTTTATTGTCTTTTGAAACCACGGCGAGCCGAAAACCCGATACTATAAATTCCCGCGCAATTATTAATATTACAGCCCAGCCGGGGAAACGCAGAACTGCAAAAACTTCAATAAAGCAAACAAGCGCACTTATTACAAGTATTTTATCGGCAAGCGGGTCTAAAAATTTACCAAGGTCTGTAATCATATTATATTTACGCGCAACATACCCGTCAAGCCAGTCCGTTATGCTTGCAAGTGCGAATAAAATAAACGCCGTCAAATACATTCCGTTAAGCAGACAAAACACAAAAAACGGAATAAATAAAACACGCAAAAGCGTTAATTTATTAGCTAAATTCAACTTCATTACACGACTTCTCCTATAAGATTGTTATCAATCACATCAGTTATTTTCACGTTAATAAAATCGGATATTTTAAGGTCTTTCCCTGTAAAATAAATCAATCCGTCAATTTCGGGTGCATACATATAACTGCGTCCGAAATATACTTCAAAATACTTGTCAAATCCTTCAACAACGACCTCAAATTCTCGCCCTACGAGTTCGGCGTGAAATTCTCCCATACGCATTTCTTGTTGTTCATTTATGATTTCAGCCCTGTGAAAACGCTCTCTTTCATCTATCTGTTCAAAGTCATCAGAATCAGCCGCCGCTGTACCTTCTTCTTCGGAATAAGGGAAACAGCCGAGCCGTTCAAACCTCGCATTGTTGAGAAACTCCGCAAGCTCGGTGAACTGTTCCTCGCTTTCACCGGGAAATCCCGCAATTACGGTAGTGCGAATAATAATACCCCGAACCTCATTTCTGAGTTTCGCTACCTTGTCCCAGATAGTTTGCTCATTACCGCTCCTGTTCATAGCGCGGAGGATTTGCTCGTTACAATGCTGAATAGGCATCTCTATATATTTTATGACCTTTTCCTGTTCTTTAATCGTTTTAATCAACTCGTCGGTGATTTTATCAGGATAACAATAAAGAAGACGAATCCACTTGATTCCCTCAATTTCGCAGAGACTGTCAAGAAGGGCGGGCAGTCTTTGTTCGTTGTACAGGTCTATTCCGTAGTTAGTAGTATCCTGTGATACTATGATTAATTCTTTGACGCCTTCTTGGGCAAGCTCGCGTGCTTCGGCGATAATATTTTCAAACTTACGCGAACGAAACTTCCCTCTGATTAACGGAATCGCACAGTAAGAACAACAATTGTCACAACCGTCGGCTATTCGCAGATAGGCATAATGGGGCAGGGTAGACAGCAGTCTTTGTCCCTCCATATTAAGCTCTTCAGGTTCAGTGAACGCGTTCACTTTTTTATCAAGTAAAACCGAATTGACAGCCTCGACAATATCATCGTTTTTACCTATCCCGATAAAGGCGTCAACCTCAGGAAACTCTTCCTGCATTTGCTCCTTATAACGCTGAGGCAGACAACCGGTGACTATTATTTTCTTATTAAAGCGGTCGTTTTTTCGCGCTACGGCTTCGAGAATTTCGGCTATGGCTTCTTCTTTCGCGCTCTGAATAAATCCGCAGGTATTTATAATCACAACGTCGGCAAGCCCGGGTTCGCTCACCAACCCGAAGCCCGCTTTTGCTATTTTATCAAGCATGAGTTCTGCATCACATTGGTTTTTAGGACATCCGAGTGAGACTATACCTATTTTTGCGGTGTTATTCATATCGTTCCTCACACACACTCGCTATGGCTGACTTTATATCGTCATACTCATATCCGCGCCGTATAAGCGCGTCTGTTATTTTTCTGAGACCTTTGTCGTCATCGAGAAAAGGCGTGTATTTTTTTTCTATTATTCCTATTATTATTTTAGTTATTTCCCGACTGTCGAAACCCTCAAGGGCGGCTTCCGTTATCTCTTCGGAAAGCCCCTTCAGCTTCATTTCCCACTTTGCTTTTCTTACGCCGTAATGCTTGGTTTTAATCAACATCACGGCGTATTCTTCTGCATATTTTCTGTCGCTCTGATACCCTGCATCGCGAACCCACGATAATGCGTCGAGACAGGTTTTCTTATCGTAATATTTTCCGAGTTTTTTAATTAGCTCGCCGCCGGAGTGGTCACGAAAGGAAAGAAACTTCAGAGCATGGCTTTTAGCCTTTGACAGGTCGTTACTCAGTTCCATCAGCTCGTTTTTCCGCAGTCCTTGCATTTCTTAATTACATTTTTCTTTCCGCCGCAGTAATAGCAGAGTCCTTTTTTCCTCCACTCTTTTTGGTTTTTTCTGTATTCTTGCTCTTCTTCGATTTGGCGTTTTTCTTCTTCGTCTTTTAGTTTTTTCGCTTCTAATCTTCGCTCGCGTTCTTCTTCTTTCTTGAGTTTTTCTTCTTCTTCCTCACGTTTACGCTTTTCGTCTTCTTTTTGACGTATTTCTTCTTCTGCTTTACGTTTTTTCTCTTCGAGTCTGCGTTCTTCTTCTGCGAGACGTATTTCTTCGTCCTCGCGTTCGCGCCGTTCTTGTTCCTGCTTCATACGCTCTTTAAGTTCGTTTTGTTTTTTACGTCCCGAAATTATCTGATTAAAGGACTGGAGCATGGTTCCATACTCCTCTCCCGCATAACGCAAGGCTTTTTTAAAGTTTGCGTTTCCTGTCAGCGGGGCGTCTAAATTCGCTAAATCCGCCTCGCTCACGACCTTTAGTTCAACACATAATAAACCGACATAAGCACGCGCATACTCCGGGTTTATATCGAGTGCATTATCGAATTTTTCATGCGCTTTAGACCATTCCTCGTCATGTAAAAACGCAAAGCCTCGTTTCGTCAGCGATTCTGCGGATATACCGAGAATCGCAGTATGTCCGGCTGTCGAGTTTTCGACGGGCGTGGTAGTTATGGAAGGGCTTGACTCTTCGGCTTCGGCAGTATGCTCTTCTTCTGCTTTTAAAGGTGCGGGAGCGTCTTCTTCAACTCCCTGAAGTTTGTCAAGCTCAGCCTTTAAATCTTTCAGCTTATCATGAGCTACGGGAATCTGTCCTTTTATTCTGTTATAGTCCGATATAGACGTGACCTCAAAGCCCTCGTCTTTCGCTCGCTGTTCCTCTTCCTCAAGATACTCATATGCCGCCTTTATCCTTGCCTCCAAGGAGGATATTGCCGCTTTTATTTTTTCCGCTCTGCTTTCCATTTGCCCGCCCTCCTGCTTACATAATTTATAAAATTTATGAAATTAATTTTTACAGTTCGTCCGGTGAAAACTCTTCAAAATTATCGTCTGCTTCGACCATAATAGTCTTTTTGGATTTTCTCGAAACGGTCGGTGCGGCAGGCGGCAGAGTATTGTCGCTGCTATCGGCAGAACTGACCGTATCATTATTTTCCGCACCTGTCGGAACACCT
Source organism: Oscillospiraceae bacterium (assembly GCA_009778065.1). Lineage (GTDB taxonomy): Bacteria > Bacillota > Clostridia > Oscillospirales > Ruminococcaceae > Ruminiclostridium_E. Next base: position 76,200 of record WRKM01000010.1, on the reverse strand, counting down.
GTTTTCTCCGCTTGTTCGCGTACTTTCTGTTCAATCTCGCTCATTAAATCCGGATTTTCAAAGAGAAATTCTTTAGCCTTTTCTCTGCCCTGACCTAATCTTTCGTCTCCGTAATAGAACCATGCGCCGCTCTTTCTTGTCACGCCTGTTTCAGTCGCTATATCGAGAATCTCTCCGTCCTTAGAAATACCCTTACCGAAAATCATATCGAATTCACACGACTTAAATGGAGGCGCAACCTTATTTTTAACCACCTTACATTTGGTTCTCGCGCCGATTATTTCTCCTTCGTCTTTTATCGGTTCGCCCTTACGCACCTCGACTCTGACAGAGGCGTAAAATTTTAGTGCGCGACCGCCGGGCGTTGTTTCGGGATTTCCGTAGCCGCCTATTTTCTCACGGATTTGGTTTATGAAAATTGCGACCGTGTTTGTTTTTGATATAACGCTTGTAAGTTTACGGAGTGACGACGACATAAGCCGCGCCTGCATACCGACAATCGCACTACCCATTTCGCCTTCTATTTCAGCTTTAGTGGTCATTGCCGCCACACTGTCAAGCACTATTATATCTACCGCACCCGAACGAGTCAAGGCTTCGATTATTTCAAGAGCCTGTTCGCCCGTATCGGGCTGAGAAACAATAAGCTGGTCTACATCTACTCCGAGAGAACGCGCATAAACGGGGTCAAGAGCGTGTTCTACATCTATAAACGCCGCAATGCCGCCTCTCTTTTGCGCCTCTGCGACTGCGTGTAATGAGACTGTGGTTTTCCCGCCGCTTTCGGGTCCGTAAATCTCGGTAATTCTGCCTTTGGGCAGACCGCCGATTCCGAGTGCGATGTCAAGCGTTAGTGAACCCGTCGGCAATGACTCGACATTCATTTTACTATGTTCGCCGCTCATGTACATAACCGCGCCCGCGCCGAATTGTTTTTCGATATGTGCGATTGCGGTTTGCAGAGCTTTTTGTTTTTCATCTGCACCCGCCGATGCCGCACCTACAGTTTTTTTAGTTGCTTCTTTTTTGGGCATTATGATTCTCCTTGTTTTTAAATCCGTAAATAATACGTTCTATTCCTGAATAGTCTTTTTTTATTCGCGGTTCAAATCCCGCATTTTCCATTAACTCGTATACCTGCGCCGCTTGTTTATAACCGACTTCGGTAGCGAATAACTCATCTGCTTTTAATTTTCCACCCCATAGAGTGAAGACTTTCCTGTAGAAATCTAATCCGTCACAACCGCCGAAGAGTGCGATACGGGGTTCAAAGGTGAGTTCTTTTTGCAATTCGTCCATTTCAATTTTTGTTAAGTACGGGGGATTGACGACAATTGACAATTGACAATTGACAATTGACAATTGATTGTTGACAGTTGGCAGTTGATTGTTAAAAAAATTATCAACAAATTCGGGATTTAAAATATCGCCTTTTATGATTTTAACTTTATCGGAAACACCATTTAATTCTATGTTTTGCTTTAAGAAAAATATGGCTTCCTCCGAGATTTCAACGCAAATTACATTACAATTTGTCTCTCTCGCAAGAGCAATTCCCACACAACCCGTTCCCGCACATAGGTCAAGAACCAAATCGGTTTCATGCTCCTTTGCCAAATCTACGAGAAACTCAGTCTCAGGGCGAGGAACTAATACACCCGCTCCCACCTTTAGATTATATCCGTAAAACTCCCACTCGCCTAAAATATATTGCAAAGGCTCGCCGCTTTCACGGCGTTTTAACAGCGAATCTAAATCACAACCGCTTTTCTCCGCAAACTCAAGAAGCCATTTTTCTTCCTGCCTCGTCATGCTTGTTTATCTTCGGCAGTCAATTGTCCATTGTCAATTGTGCATTGTACATTGTCCGTCAATTGTCCATTGTCAATTGTACTTTGTACATTGTCCGTCACGGGTAAAACCGGCAGGAATGCCGCTATTGCTATTTCTAATTGTTCATCGTCAGGTTCTTTTGTTGTGAGCCGCTGGATTCCCATACCGGGTGCGGATATAATTCGCATTATAATATTCTTATCGTATTTCCCCGCTAATTTTAAAAGTTCGTAGGAAATACCCACTAAAACAGGAAGTAACAGGATTTTAAGAGTAGACCAAATTAAATTGGCTACAAATTTACTCACCCCGAACCATTCAATAAAATCGTTGTTTTGAATCGGAATAACAGAATAAAACAGAATACTGATAGCGAGCGTCAGAAAAATAAAACTCGTTCCGCATCGCGGATGAAACCGCTTGTATTTTCTGACATTCTCTACGTTAAGCTCCGCACCCGACTCATGGGCAAAAATAGTTTTATGCTCTGCACCGTGATATTCGTAGGTTTTGCGGACATCCTTCATCAGCGAAGTGAGCGACAGATAGCTGACGAAAACAGTTATTTTTATTATACCCTCGAAAAAAGGACGCCACGATTCATTAATATTAAAAAGCGATTCGAGTCCCGTAAAAATCCAGGTGGGTAAGAACATAAAGAGAAGCAGAGCGAACGCGACTCCGAGGATTACCCCTATGACCATTACCCCTGTCATCAGTTTATCACCGAATTTCTCAGTCAGCCATTTTTCAAATCTGCTCATCGGCTCGTCTCCCTCATCGTCGAACGCGCCTGAGATTTCTGCCGATTTCATCATATATTTATAGCCGTCACGCATTTGTAACACGAAATTAAAAATCCCGCGGACAAAAAGAGCTTTTTGATACCATTTTTTCGGTTTTAAATCCCACTCCTCTGTATAAACAGTTCCGTCTTTCTTACGTACTGCCATAGCGGCTCTTTTTTCGCCGCGCATCATGATACCGTCAAAGAGTGCCTGCCCACCTATTTTATCTTGTTTTTCAACATTTGCTTTATCGCTCATTATCCTTGTTCCTTAATTCTTTAGTACCTGTCCCGTAATTTACGGGTAGCGTTATTTTTACCGTTGTTCCTTTACCCTGCTCGCTTTCTATTATTAAAGCTCCATCGTGCATCATTATAATTTCATCAGCCACCGCAAGTCCGATTCCCGAACCCCGCACCGAGTTGTCGGCTTTAAAAAACCTCGTTTTGACCTTAGGTAAATCCCGAGCAGAAATACCCCGTCCGTTGTCGGAGACACTGATAACAAGCTTTGTTTCATAAGACTCCGCAAGTTCGGCTTCTACGATAACCGCACCGCTGTCACCCGCTCCCGCCGCCAAATCTCTGCTTTGTTTACCCGAATACTTTACCGCATTGTCAATTATGTTTATAAAAACCTGTCTGATTCTGTTTTTATCTCCGTAAATCATAGCGACAAAATCAGGTTCCGTGTATGAAAGATTTATCCCGTCCCTTTTGGCTTTTTCGGCATAAACCGAAACCGCATCTGCAAGCTCCGCCAATATATCCATATTAGATTTTTGCAATTTCAACCGACCGCTTTGCATTTTTGAGAAATCAAGTAAATCTTCTACCATTCCGGAAAGCCGCGTGGTTTCGGACTCAATTACCCTCATTCCTTTTGTAAAGGTTTTGCGTGATTCATCGTCCTCGCCCGAACCGATTTCGAGTACTGTTTCGCTCCATCCTCTTATCGCTGTGAGCGGGGTTCTGAGTTCGTGCGATACCGAGGAAATAAAATCGTTTTTAATTTTTTCGGAGTTTTCTAAATCATCCGCCATGGAGTTAAATATTGTACAAAGTTCGCCGATTTCATCGTCTCTCTTTTTAGGGGTGACGCGACCGGAAAAGTCGCCCGCCGCTAATTTTTTCGCAGAATTTCCTATTTGCCGCAGAGGGGAGACGATGGACTTTATAAAATACATTCCGAGGAATAATACAAACAGCATTATTGCCGCACTCAAAATAACTACGCTTACGGTCGTCGTATAGATTTGCGTATCCACTCTGTCAAGCGAGGATATGACCCGAATCGCATCATAAGCATCGCCGGGAAGCATGACCGTGACAGCTATATACCTCTCGGAGTTAGGCAGAGAGCCGATATAGTCGGCGGTTCCGTTCTCAGACAGCTTTGCTTTTTCATAGTCGGGCATTTCATACCCTGTCTCCGGCGAGAAACCGCCTGAGGTCAAGTCAATTCTGCCGTTTTCGGTAATAGCCATGAGTTCCATATGGTTTTTTTTATCAAACTCTTCTATCGAGCGGCGTATACCCGGCACATAGTCATCCATATAGGATAAAACCCCGTACACTATATTCACCTGTGTGACTAAGTATTGCCTTACAGTGCCGTAGTAGTAATTTCTGACCGCAAAATAAACGCTCAGGTTAGCGACTATAAGAAAAACCGCGACTACGCTGAAGCTGTTTATAAACCAACGGCTTGCGATACTTTTTCGTGACATGTTAAACCTTGATTTTGCTCATATTATTTTAAATTGCTATATAAACTAATTATACATCATTTTCCGTCAATTGTCAACTGCCCACTTGTACCCGTAACCCCAGACGGTTTGAATATATACAGGCGAGGATGGGTCGTCTTCGACCTTCATACGAAGCCTTCTTATATTCACGTCAACAATCTTATCATCGCCGTAATACTTGTCGCCCCAAATATGTATTAAAATACTCTTTCTGTCGAGTGCGACGCCGACATTTTTGATGAAATACTCCATGATTTGATATTCCACCTGCGTTAAATCGAGCTGTTCGCCGTTTTTCGTTATTACCCTGCTTCTTGTATTAACCGCAAAAAGTCCCGAAACTAACTCGCTCCCACCCGCGCCGCCCGAAACATTCAGATTTACGCGGCGATAGATAGCGTCTACTCTCGCAACCAATTCTGACGGAGAAAACGGCTTAGTCACATAATCGTCCGCACCTATGGTCAGACATGTGATTTTGTCCATCTCCTGACTTTTCGCCGACAGCATAATTATACCGATTGATTTACTCTCGTCACGGATTTTACGGCAAAGCTCCGTGCCGTCCATACCCGGCATCATTATATCCAAAAGCGCAACGTCAAACGGGCGGTCGTCTAATGCCTTTTTAAATTCAATAAACGCCGCCTCGCCCGAATTAACGTCTACTACTTCATAATCGGCTCTCTTTAAATTTATTACAACGAAATCGCGTATTGCGTCTTCGTCCTCACAGACTAAAATCTTTTTCAAACTTTTACCATGTCCTTCCCGCACAAAAGTGTATTTGAAAGTTTCGTTTTCCCCGATTTGCACCGATTCTTTCAAACTTCACTCCACCGAAACAATGTAATAATAAATCGGCTGTCCTCCGCTCACTAACCCTATCTCAATATCGTCACTGACCTTTTCGCGGAGTGCCTCAAATGCCGTTTCCGCTTCTTCATCGGTGACGTCCGAGCCGTAAATAACAGTGATGTAGGTGGTATCGCCTTTAATCATCTTGCGCGTGAGCTTAACGAGTGCTTTTGAGACCTCTTTTTCCGTGAAAGAGAGCTTACCGTTCTCGAGTGCGAGAATATCACCCGATTTAATTTTCTTTCCGTCAAACAGGCTGTCGCGAGCCGCATAAGTTACCGCACCCGTGCCGACTTTTTCAAGAGCTTTTGTCATGGCTACACTGTTTTCGCTGATACCGACGGATTCATCGAAACAAAGCATAGCCGACAAACCCTGCGGAATTGTCCGCGATTGTAAAACAATCACATTTCTGTCGGCGAGCTTTACCGCCTGCTCTGCCGCCATAATTATATTTTTGTTATTCGGAAGTACAAAGACGTTATGGGCGGGCGTTGCCAAGACAGCCTCTAAAATATCCTCTGTTGACGGATTCTGAGTTTGTCCGCCGCGAACGATTCTGTCAACGCCCAAATCGTTAAACAATGTTTCAATCCCCGCGCCGTTCGCCACGGCAACGAATCCGTATTTTTTATCGGGTCTTTCGGGTTTTAGGGAGTGTTTTTTCTGAAGTTCCGCTTTGACAGTTTCTTGTTTATGCTGTTCCTTCATGTTTTCTATTTTTATGCTTGTTAGGGCTCCGAATTTAAGCCCTTCTTCAAGCGCGTTACCCGGATTCTCGGTATGAACGTGAACCTTTATTATCTCGTCGTCGTCGATTGCCAAAACGCTGTCGCCTATAGTTTCAAGATGCGCCCGTAACAGGGTAGCGTCTTTTGCGCCGGGAGTTTTAATCACTATATACTCGGTACAATAGGTAAACTCTATATCCGCATCGAATGAACCTGCTTTATTTGTGACGATGTTTTGAATGTTACCGTCCGGCGCCTCCGTGGTTATCACTTCGCCGCCCGTCAGTACCTGCTTCATTCCTTTAAGTATATAAATGTACCCCATACCGCCCGCGTCAACAACACCCGCTTTTTTAAGCACGGGCAAAAGTTCAGGCGTTCGTTCAAGCGATGCTTCGGCTTCAACGATTAGTGCTTCAAGAACCTCGTCAAGACCGCCGCCTTTTTCCGCACTCTCAAGAGCCTTATCCACAGCCTCGCGAGAAACTGTTAAGATTGTGCCTTCCGTGGGCTTCATGACTGATTTATAAGCCGCATCAACCCCCATTTTCATGGCTCTGCATAGTTCTGTCGGTTCGGCGGCGTCTTTTCCCGCAAGTCCTTTTGAGAATCCTCTGAACAGCAATGACAGGATAACGCCGGAATTTCCTCTTGCGCCGCGAAGCATGGCTGACGCCGCCACTTCTGCGACCGCGCCTATCTGTGCGTCATCGGACATCAGGCTGAGTTCTGTCAGTGCGTTTTTAAAGGTTGCGGACATGTTAGTACCCGTGTCGCCGTCCGGTACCGGAAAGACATTCATTTCATCAACTGTTACTTTATTGTTGATAATGTTATTTGCGCCGGAAATCACGGCGTTTTTCAGCATTTTTCCGCTAATCGTCAAAACAAATTTCCTCCGCTTATGATTTTAGAGCGTCCACAAATACGTTGACACGCCCGACTTTTAGTCCCGTTTGTTCCTCTACCGTGTATGTTACCTTGTGCCTTATACTTTTCACAACAGCGGCGACATTTACCCCATATAAGACCGTGATGTGTAAATCAATATAAATTGTACCGCCTGCGGCTTTTACATTAACGCCCACGACAGGATACCTGAGCCGTTTTAATAAAGGCAACAGTTCAACCGTATTTTGCCAGAAGCCCCTTGCGTTTGTACCGGCTACGCCGAAACAATCCGTCAGCGCATGACCGATTAAAGACGTAAAAAATCGCTTTGTTATGCGGATATTACCGAGATGATTACTTAAGACGACCATAACACCCCTGCTTTCATGCTTTATTACTTTCTATTATAATACTATAAAGTGTAAGGGTTGTCAAGTGGGGGCAGAATCTATTTCTGCACTATGGGTCGCGCAATGAATTTTTCGGTATATTTCATTGCCGCATAAGCCCGCTCCGCGCTATTTATGTCCTCGAAAACCCCGAAAACCGCACTCCCGCTTCCGCTCAGACTCGCATTTACCGCGCCGAGTTGTATCAGATTGTTTTTAATTTTCTCTATTTCCGGATTGTTATATAGCTTTTCAAAAATATTAAAAACATCGGTGCAACCCCTGAACGGCGTTTCGGAAAGTTTTTTTTTATCATACATTGCGTAAGCTTTTTTTGATGAGCAGGAAAAATTTGGCTTGACTATTACGAAAATATAAGCGGGGACAGGGAAAACCTCTGCGATTTCTGTACCTGTACCCGTACACAGCGCGAAACCGCCATGTATGCAAAACGGCACATCCGCACCGACCTTCGTGCCTATTTCAAGCAATTCGCTTAAATCGAAAAGCTCACCGAAAAGCTCATTTAATGCACGTAAAACTGCCGCCGCATCTGCACTTGAGCCGCCGAGACCTCCTCCTACGGGGATTCTTTTGATTATGTCAATATCTACTTGTTTTTTCACGCCTGCTTTCTCAAGAAAAAGCTTCGCCGCTTTATAAGCGGTATTTCTCTCGTCAAGCGGAATTTCAGGCTCCGTACAGGTTAAAAACACCCCATCGCCGTCACTCACGCCGAGCCTTACATCATCGCATAAATCAACCGTCAGCATCGTCGTGCGTATTTCATGGTAGCCATCGCTTCTCCTACCGAGAATGTCTAAAAAAAAGTTGAGCTTGGAATAAGCTTTAACAGTTATTATACTATTTTTCATTTTATTTCACGTAAAAATTCATCAATTCTTGTGAACGCATCGGTCAAATGCTTGAGCGAATAGGCGTAACAAACGCGGATAAATCCATCTCCGCTTTTCCCGAAAGCCTCTCCCGGAACCACGGCTACGCGCTTGGTCATGATTAATTTTTCGCAGAACTCGGCAGAGGAAAGCCCTGTGGATTTTACGCAGGGAAAGACATAAAACGCACCTTCGGGACTGAAACAATCAAGCCCCATGTCATTAAAAGACTTAACGCACAGACGGCGGCGCATATCGTATTCGCTGACCATAAAATCCACATCCCGCCGCACCTCAGGCGAAGACAGCGCGGTAATCGCCGCATATTGGCTTGTAGTCGGGCTACACATGATTGCGTATTGATGAATTTTCAGCATTTGGGTTAAAACAGGCTCAGGACCTACCGCCCAACCGAGCCGCCATCCTGTCATGGCAAATGTTTTTGAAAACCCGTTTATAACAATCGTCCGCTCCCTCATACCGTCAAGAGAAGCAATTGATACGTGCTTGTCCCCGTAAGTAAGCTCGGCGTAAATCTCATCGCTGATGAGCATTATATTTGTGTCTTTAATAATCTCGGCAATTTCCATAAGCTCGTCACGCCGCATGACCGCCCCTGTGGGGTTATTCGGAAACGGCAGAATCAGAGCCTTGGTTTTCGGGGTAATAGCCGCACGAAGCGCATCGGGAGTTAATTTGAAGAGGTTCTCGCGTTTCGTAACTATAGGAACGGCAACGCCGCCTGTAAGCCTAACTATAGGCGAGTAGCAGACGAAACTCGGCTCAGGCACTAAAACCTCGTCGCCCGGAGACACAAGTGCGCGTATAGCTAAATCTATAGCTTCCGAGCCGCCCACGGTTATTAATGATTCGGTTTTTACGTCATATCTCACGCCGATTGTGTCCTCGGTATACTTACATATTTCGCGGCGAAGTTCAATCAACCCCGAATTTGAGGTATAGTGCGTATGCCCTGTTTCGAGCGATAAAATAGCCTTTCTGCGAATCGCCCACGGGGTTTTAAAATCCGGTTCACCTACAGACAGCGAAATAACGTTGTCCATCGTTTCGGCTATTCCGAAAAATTTCCTTATGCCCGAAAACTCTATGCTTTTTACTCGTTCGGACAATATGTCGTCATAATTTATCACGGAGAAACAAGGCTCCTTTCATCGTCTGAATCCGAAGGGAATAACGCGCCTTTTTCCTTGTAACGCTTTAATATAAAATGGGTCGCCGTGGATAACACACCGTCCATAGGCGCGAGATTAGCCGTCACAAATGTGGCGACATCACGGAAGTTTTCACACTTGACAGTGACCGCCAAGTCATAGTTGCCGCCGCTCATCAGCCGTATGTCCTCAACATTCGAGTTTTGCACGATTTTACGGACAATGGCGTCATAACCGTTGTCTAACTGGGGCGAAACTTTGAGTTGAATCACTGCCGTTGTCGCATTTTTGTCGTATTCTTCCTCGTTTATAATCGCCGAATAGCCTGCGATTATTCCGCTTTCTTCAAGTGCAGTGATTTCCGCACGAACCTCGTTTTCCGAAAGTCCGAGCATAGCCGCGATTTGTGCGTTTGTAAGGCGTGCATTGCCCCGCAAAATATGCAGAATTTTGTTTGTTGTGTTTTCCATAGTGCCTCCTTATTAAATACTGACGAAAATCGGTTTTCTTTTTTCAAAATAAGCTATTTGCTTAAACCCTGCGGCTTCGGCAACTTCTGTAGCCTGCTTAAAATTTGCCGCTATATCTGCTGTTTTATGGGCATCTGAGCCTATTGTTATTATCGAGCCGCCACATTCTTTAAAAAGACTGACGTGTTCAAGAGCAGGGAACAAACACTCAAATCCTGCCTTGCGAAGCCCGCTTGTATTAATTTCGAGAGCCAAATCTCGTCCGGCGGCTGTTTTGAATATTTCTTGTATAATGTCTGTATATTCGTTTAAGTCCACCTGTATTTTATAATCACCCGTAATATAACGCAAAGGATAGGTTAAATGCGCTATGCAGTCTATGTCTGCGAATTGCACCATTTCGAGCATTTCGTCAAAATACAATCGTAAAATCTCGTTTGGATTTATTTCATTATAATTCAAATAATAAAAATCCTCATAGTTTCGCACTTCATGCACTGCCCCTATGATATAATCAAAATTAAACTCGCGGATTAACTTACGGGAAAGTTCGGGAACGTGCATAAATCCGCTGATTTCCGCGCCGAAGCCTATGTTTATTCTATCCTTATACTCATCACGGAGGCTTAGTATTTCTTTCGCGCCGCGCGGCATTAGCTCCGATTGTTTAGAAAAGGAACCATAATAATGAGCAATGTCGATATGGTCTGTAAACGTCATTGAGCTTACGCCCAGTTCCAAGGCGCGTTCAATCATTTCGCGCGGAGTATTGTCCGCATCGAAGGAAAAGCTTGAATGTACGTGAGTATCGATAATGTTCATGATTTTTTCACTTTCATTTAATCTTTTAATATATCATAACATAAATTAAATATAATGTCTATACTTTTTTTATGAAAAACAGGGATTATGCCATAAAAAGCATAATCCCTGCAATTTGTCAGATTAATTATTCGGCAAGCATAAACACATAATCGCCATGACTTATAGTTTTTTCATCAATGTACTCATAATAATGAACCACACCTGATTCATCATCACTAAAATATTCCTCTAAGCTTTTAAAGTTGCGAAGAAGTTTGAAAGAGGAATCTTGTCCCGGAAAGTTCATAACTACCGCCACATACGTATTTCTCTCGCTTTGAAACTCAGCGAATCTGTAAATAAAATCCCACTGTCTCTGATATTCGGGTTCTTCAGAATCCACGGGGGGCGGCTCTCCGTTAAAATTAGTCATGATTACATATTCAACAGGCTCAATCCCGCCAAGCTGAATTGTTTGGTCATCGAATACTTCATAATAGAAGCTTTCTTTGTCGCCGTTGTGATAATATATACCGGTTTTTATTGTTCCATCGCCGATAAGTTCATAAGTCACCCCCGCCTCGTCGGCTGTCGAGGGAAGCACGAACATAAAAATAATTGCGGAAACTAAAAAAATACCGATAATAAAAGCTGTTATTGACAGACTTTTTTTAACTCTTTGTGACATAATTTGTGCCTCCTGCCGCTTTATTTGGTAACTATTTATATTAAATTTTACCACTGATTATGAACATTGTCAATAGTTTTAACAGAATTTATTTGACAAAAGAACTAAAAACATGATATAATTTAAAACAAATAAAACTATATGGAGAAACAGAGGGGTTTTTATATGAGAGCAGTTATAACCGTAGTGGGAAAAGACACCGTGGGGATTTTAGCAAAAGTCACGGGTATTTGTGCCGAGTCTAACGCAAACGTAATGGACGTGACGCAGACTATTATGCAGGATTTATTCGCTATGACTATGCTGATAGATATTTCCGCACTGAAAACAGACTTCGGCTATTTTTCCGACACGCTCAAGAGTCTCGGAAACGATATGAATTTACAGATTCATGTCATGCACGAAGATATTTTTAATTCCATGCACAAAATTTAGGCAATTCATAATGCGAAAGGTAATTAATAATGATAAACAGTAATGATATATTAGAAACCATAAAAATGATACAGGATGAAAATCTCGATATTCGCACTATTACAATGGGTATTTCGCTCCTTGACTGTATTGATTCCGATATAGACGCTTCTTGCCGAAAGATTTATGATAAAATCACAAAAGCCGCCGAAAACCATGTAAAAGTCGGCGTGGAACTCGAAAAGCGTTACGGTATACCGATAATAAATAAGCGTATCTCGGTAACGCCTATATCCATTGCGGCGGCGGCTGTACCGCGTTCGCAGTGCGAGCCTGTAAAATTTGCGATGGTTTTAGATAAAGCAGCTGAAGAAACAGGCGTAAATTATATAGGCGGTTATTCCGCGCTTGTTCATAAAGGGTTTTCGGCGGGTGATTTAGAACTGATTAAATCTATACCCTCTGCACTGAGTAGTACAGAGCGTGTCTGTTCGTCTGTCAATATAGGCTCGACACACGCGGGAATCAACATGGACGCTGTTGGTTTAATGGGGAAAATAATACTTGAAGCGGCTGAAAAAACCGCCGATGACAGTTGCTTCGGTGCGGCAAAAATCGTAGTTTTTTGTAACGCCGTTGAAGACAACCCTTTCATGGCGGGTGCGTTTCACGGACAGGGCGAACCCGATGTTGTAATAAATGTCGGCGTAAGCGGACCTGGCGTAGTCCGCGCCGCAGTCGCCAAGATGCAGGGAATGCGTATTGATGAAGTCGCCGAGCAAATCAAGCGTACAGCGTTTAAAATTACCCGAATGGGACAGCTCGTAGGCTCCGAAGCCGCCCGTTCTCTTGGCGTACCTTTCGGAATCGTAGACCTGTCGCTTGCACCTACTCCCGCCGTGGGCGACAGCGTGGCTCATATTTTGGAAGAAATCGGGCTTGAAAAGTGCGGTGCGTACGGCACGACCGCCGCACTCGCACTTCTTAACGATGCGGTCAAAAAGGGCGGCGTAATGGCTTCGTCACATGTAGGCGGTCTTTCGGGTGCGTTTATTCCCGTTTCGGAGGATGCGGGTATGATAGACGCCGTTCGCACGGGTGCGTTATCTCTCGAAAAGCTCGAAGCAATGACGGCGGTTTGTTCGGTAGGACTCGATATGGTTGTTGTACCGGGCGACACACCTTCTGAAATAATATCCGCTATAATTGCCGATGAAGCCGCAATAGGAATGGTTAACAATAAAACCACCGCAGTAAGGATTATCCCCGCTATAGGCATGAAAGAGGGGCAAACCTTAGACTTCGGCGGTCTTTTCGGAAGCGGACCGGTTATGTCGGTTAATAAATTCTCACCCTCGGCGTTCATAAACCGCGGAGGACGAATCCCCGCACCTCTACAGAGCTTGAGGAATTAATAAACATATAACCTACACATAATCATCCCGTTATAAAGCTTTCTGTTTTTTCGCGCTTTTTCCCCGAATAGGCTCTCGAAATTTTCATCGGAAGTAATTGTGTACAGCCTGTTATCGCCGAGGGGGAGCATTTTCTTCCCCATCTCACGATAAATTTTTTCTGTGTCTTTCTTCTCAAGCATACGCTCGGCGTAAGGCGGATTTGTGATAACCTTGCATAGTTTTTCGGGGAATGAAAAACCGCTTATATCACGCTTTTCGACCCTGATACATGTGTCTACCCCCGCTTTTTTTGCGTTTTCAAGGCTCAGTTTAACACATTCGGAATCGCTGTCGTACCCCACAGCCATAAAGGGTAGGTCTTTTTTTATACCGGAGCGTAGAGTCTCCCGTTGTTCCTTCCATAACTTACGGGGTATAAAGCACCAGCTTTCGGCGATGAAATGCCTGTTTAGACAGGGCGGGATATTTAGAGCCTTAAACGCCGCCTCAATTAACAGCGTCCCGCTTCCGCAGAACGGGTCGATTATTAAGTCTTCGCCACGCACAGAGGCTATGTCGATGATTCCCGCCGCGAGTGTTTCCTTTATCGGAGCCTCGCCGGACTTTTCGCGGTAGCCGCGCTTGTGCAGTCCTTCACCCGATGAGTCGAGAAAAACCGTCATTTCGTCCTTGTGCAGAAAAAAACGTACAGGAAAACGCACACCTGATTCGGTGAGCGTTTTTGTTTTATAATAGTCGCCGAGTGCCTGCGCTAATGCCTTTTTTATCGTCCTTTGAATTGCGGGAATACTCGAAAGCTTTGAGTTAACCGTCTGCCCCTTAACCACGGGGAAAGCATCGCTCCGCCCGATAAAATCTCCCAGCGGAAGGCTCTTTAAGGTATCAAAAACATCATCAAAAGTCTGTGCTTTAAAACGCGCCAAAACAACGCCGATTCGTTCCGCAACGGAACAGCCCAGTGACGCCCTGACGAGAACTTCGGGAGTCCCCGTGAAAAACAGTCTGCCGTCTGTGACCTCGACATTTTCCGCACCTGCTCGCTTTACCTCAAACGCCAATGTTTTTTCAAGCCCGAAATGACACGGTGCAACCATCTGTAATTTCGTCATCAGTTATAAAACGGTCTGAAATCTTCCGCATCTCCATGTGTCGCCCAGTATGTGCCGCCCCATCCGTCATGAACCGTCGCGTCACAACTCGGCGGTATATTAGTGGCTCGATAATACCCGATTTCGGTACTCATACACCGTGACGTTGCTATCATACCAGTATCTTTGCAATATGACAGTTCTATAACCGTACCGTCGGGGGTAAACCTCTTAGGCGTGGAATTATCCGACAGCTCACCCATAATATGTCCCCACACCCGCGCCGGAGCTATCCAGTTGTCGTATGCGAAATCATTCATCTCTTTAGCGTTATCATAGCCGAACCTGTACGATGCGACATATTCGGGGGTCATCGCGCAAAAGAGCAGGTTTTTCATATCGTTTGAGGTTCCGGTTTTACCGATTACCTCAATGTCCGGAATCATCGCATTTCTCGATGAGCCATCAGGGTCGTCTACCACCTTTTTAAGCATACGGTTAACAATCCATGCCGTATCGGATTCAATCGCCCGTTTTCCGCTCAGGTTCTGCTCAAGCACGATTCTTCCGTTATGGTCTACTACGCGGTCATACATGTACGGTTCGTAATATATCCCGCCGTTCCCGAATATGGCATACGCCGCAGTCAGTTCATGCAACCTTACACCGTGGGTAATCGCGCCGAGTGCAAGCGGCGACCAGTTCATATCCGATATGCTGTCTAAGTCGGAAAAACCGAGTCTGTCTGACAGCATGTTGTATGACGCCTGAAATCCGATTTTTGAAAGGGTTCTCACGGCGACTGTATTATGCGATTTTTGTACCGAATACCATGTCGGGTGATACCGCCCTGAGCCGGGAAATGTCTGCCCGAAGTTGTACGGCCAGTACTCTGTAGGCGAGTTCGGGTCGTTCGGGTTTACCCTCTTTATACCCGAAATATCTCGTGTATAGGTAGAATAGGTCAGCACATTCATGTCTACGGCAGGTGCGTATAATGAAAGCGGTTTTATTGTCGAGCCGATTGAACGGCTCGGCGACGTGGCACGGTTTAAACAGTTGTCGCCGGGCTTTTCGCCGAATCCGCCCGCGAGTGCGACCACCCTGCCGCTGTAATCCATTACCACGAACGCACCTTGCAATAAATCTGTCGAGGGCGTTTCCGGTGCGACAGGAAACCTTAAAAAGGTCATGGGGTCGAGAGCCAATTCCTCTAACTTCTCCTGCATTTCCATATTTACATTAAGATAAATTGTAAAACCGCCGTTTCGCAGAAGCTCTAACGCCCGTTCATACGAGACCCCGCGCATTTCGGATAAATGAGTGGCGACCTGCCAAATAGCCGCATCGACATACCAGTTCTGTGTGATTTCATAATCACCGTTCCATTTGTACGCTCTGGGTAGTATGTCCTCCCACGGTGTATCTTCATAATAAAGGTTAAGATGCTCACCGCTTGCACCCTGTAGCCCCGCCCACTCGTGATAACGCTCGTCAACATATCCGAAATGGTCGCCCTCTATCGCCCTGCGAAAGCGAACCTGCTCTGCGAGAGCCTGTTCATACTCGACAGCGGTGATAAAGCCGTGATAATACATCTGTCCGAGTGCGATTTCTTGACGCTCACGCGCAAGCTTCGCGTTATTATACGGGTTATAATTATGCGGCGAGGGTATGACCGCCGCCATGAGTGCGGCTTCGGCTATACTGATTTCGCTCACATCCTTGTCAAAATAATACCATGCCGCCGACTGCACGCCGCAGGATGTACCCCCGAAGCCTATACGATTAAGATAGCTTTCGAGAATATCAAGCTTTGTATATTTTTGCTCTAAACTCAATGCGCGGAAAATCTCGCGGAGCTTTCTGCCCGCCGTGACTTTATCATCGTGAGTGACGTTTTTTACAAGCTGTTGCGTAATAGTAGACGCACCTCTGACGGAATCCGAGAAAAACGCATTAATGGTGACGCCCGCAGTTCCGTACCAGTCCACACCCTCATGTTCAAAATAGCGGTGGTCTTCGTTCGCCACTATAGCGTCTATAAGAATCTGCGGTATATTCTCAATAGGCGTCCAAATCCTGTTTTCATCTCCTGAAATCCGCTTAACCTCGACATATTCACCCCCGCCGTCTTCCCCCGCATTAGGGTCATACGCCATTATAAGGGTAGTAAAATTCATCTCCGCTTCACGCAGGTCAATATCGAAGGAGTTCTCGGCGAACTGCATAACATAAACAGTCAACGCCACCGCCACTATACAGGTGGTGATAATCGCGATTAAAAGCATGGTTAAAAACGTCGTACCCACGACCGCCATAACGCTCCCCACTCTTCGAGAGAGGGTAAGGCGCGTTTTTTTCGGCGAGTGTGACTTATCCGACGAGCGGGGTTTACCCGATGAACGGGAATTGCTCAACGAATGGGACGAACGGGCAGAACCCGTCTCCCCAACGTCAATATATTTTATATCCTTTTTCCTTTTCATATCTATCTCACCTTTCGCAATACTATTATATCATACATTCTATATAAAAAGCAAGTGTTTTTTATTTATTTCGCCCTACATTATCCATAACCATTATACCATATCCCCGCGCAGAAATCAACCCGCCCTCACAATTATCAACGCATATTTGCCACACCGAAAAACAAATAGTCATTGACATTTCAGTAGAAATATGGTAAAATGAGAATACAAAGACAGGAGGATGATTATAATTTCCGAAAAAGAGCAAGTAAACAGACATGACGAGGGGTACAAGAGCTTGTTCTCAATGAAAGAGAATTTTTTGCACTTCCTTAAAAAATACATAGGCGTTTCATGGGCAGACAATATTTCCGTTGATGATATGGAAAAAATTGACAAAAGCTTCATTACCCCCGAATTTAAGCACATAGATTCGGACATAATATATAAGCTGAGATTTAATAATTCAGACGTATACTTCTATGCTTTATTAGAATTACAATCCTCCGTGGATTATACTATGCCTTTTCGCTTGCTTCGCTACATGGTTGAGCTACTAACAGATATTTTTAAGAATACCGATGAGAACGAGAGAAAGCGTAAGAATTTTAAGCTTCCGGCAATCGTGCCAATCATATTATATAACGGTACGGATAGTTGGAACGCAGTAAGGCAGTATAAAAAATATACAGAAAATTATAATAATTTCGGAAACAATATAATAAACTTTGAATATTTATTATTTGACCTTAACCGAAAAGACAAGAATTTCATAAAATCCACTCGTAAATTAGTAGACTTAATGTTTTTATTAGACGGATTGCGCGGCGAAGATACCGATTACACGCAAGTACCTAAGTTGATAGCGGAATACAAAAATGACTTAACCGGAACGGATAAAACAGTTTTGTTCGGTTGGGTAAAGCATATTTTAATCAAAGGTGATATGTCGCCGGACTTAGAGGAAGAATTTAAACAAGCGTTCACGGAAGGAGATGAATCCACAATGACACACGCTATTGAAAGAATGAGAGACGACTGGCTCGATAAGGGTATACAGACTGGAAGACAAGAGGAAAAAACCGAATTAGCAAGGAGACTTCTCAAACGAAACAGACCTATAGAAGAAATTATCGAAGATACAGGTTTGTCCCGCAGAGAAGTAGAATCCCTGCAATCACATTAACAAAACACCGCCTTGAATGGTTTACTATTCAAGGCGGTGTTTTCACGCTGATTATAATATACCTTCCATTATCCATAACCATTATACCATATCCCCGCGCAGAAATCAACCCGCCCTAAACCCCCATTAATTCACATAAAATTTACTTAGAATTTACACGGAAAATAAAAAATTCTATTATTTTTACAAAAAGCTTGACAACTGCTATCTCATTTTGGTATAATTAACTAAATTGTATTTCGTTTAAATTTTAACACGATGAAAACACAACTATGAGGAGGAAATTATTTATGAAGGCGAGAAAAATCTTATCTATCGTACTTAGTTTGTCAATCTTAGCGGGATTGGCTTTGACGTTGCCAATACTTACCACGGCGTCGGACGGTGGTAGTTGGGAGGTTGATTGGGAGCCGACTATTGATTCTACCACAACAATGGCGGGTAGTTCGGGTTGGTTAAGTGGTGCTACTACTCCTATTCCCGGCGGCGTACGAGTCAGCGACGGTTGGGGTATTGTAAGCAATTCGGGTAGCAGTGGCGGTATCTCAACCGCAGGTCTTTCCGATGGAGAAATCCGCTTCTATCAAGATGGCAGTAGCAGAGCTTTAGGAATTGAAGGCTCCGGTACAGCCGGAGGTAGAAACGATATTAACGGATTTACAGCACAGCCGGGGATTCAATATAAACTTACATTCGATGTAATAACTGCTACGGACAGTACCGGAAGAGCTGATGCTAATGTAACCGGATTCAGTGTCCGTTTTAACGATGCGACGTCCGGAACCGGAAGGCAGAATACAACGAGCGTCAGCACTGACGCTTCAAATCCAACTAAGGTATCGTTTGAATTTAGTTATGAGTCAACGGTAACACCCATTGCTCAGATAATAAGAATTATTCCGGATAGTGTGGGGTTATTAGTTTTCACGAACTTTAAAATCGAGAAATATGTGCTTTCCTCCCCCACAATCACAAGTATAACCGCCACTCCGGCTACTTTAACAAGTGCGGGCGGTAGTAGCGTAATCGCTATTGCGGGTGCGGCTTTAGAGGACGAAGTCGAGATAGGCGTGTTTAACGCCGCAGGGACGCAGGTAGGCACGAACTACACTGCGACGCAAGGAGCTAATATAAACAGTCAGAGCGTGTCAATCACTTTCGATGCCAATACTTCCACGACGACTGACGCTGTTTATACAATAAAAGCCTCGCTTGACGGCACGACATTTCTCTCTACACCAACTGCGACGGTGACAGTATCCGCAGATTTTGTTGAGGGTAAAACTCGTCTAATGTATGACATGCAAAAAGACCCCGCATTGACCGCAAATGGTAACGGCGGACTGGTAACAAACAGTTCCGGGACAAGAGCATTAACTACGGTCGATGGTCAGAAAAGAATTACTGTTACAGGGCGGACGGGAACATCACAAGGTATTAGGCTTTCTGTCCCCGCACTGAACGAAATGACAAAAGACGGTCATACTTACAGGATTGAATATAGCGGTATTCTAAGTTCTTATGCGGCGGGAGAACGCGGCAGAATACGCTTAGAAAACGGAAACAATACAGTTGGAACCGCTGTGGGACTGCCTGCGTATGGGAATTTAGACACCGATGGAGCGTTCACTGTATCGTTCTCCTTAACAAAGGCGCAAATCGCCGGATTGATAACCGGAGGCACCACTCAATTGAGCCTTGGAAACGCAGACGGTGCTAATGTGGTAGTCGCTGTCACGGGAATAAAAGTTTTCTCTACTTGTCCTGCTTCTTGTACGGATGCATATCCTAACTTTGAGTGGGACATTAACCCCGATGACATCACAGTCAATCGTATAGGCAGTATAGGCGGCGCGTTATCAATTAAAGTAGCGGGCCATGTACTTAAACTCAGCGATTTATCCTTTGACCCCAATAATCTTCCCACGAAAGGTGCGACGTTAGATATTCCTTTTGCAGTAGCACACAACTCAACAAGACGGGTTGTTGTTTGGTCAGACCTGTCAGGTAATACTCCCGATATAGAAGACTATACATTTGCCACGCCGGCTAATCTTGCCGCAGGCGATACTGCTGTAGTTCGTCTTGCTTCGGGAGCTACTTCAGCAAGTGTCAATGTTCCTCAAAAAATACTCTATGATGAAGTAGCGAATAAATATGCAACAACACTTTATGTAATACTTACCACAGATAACGACAACACACATACAGCAGACAACCAAAGGGGCGGCGATTCGCGTAACAATGTAAACGGCGTAAATCTCACAAACGAATTTAATATTTTCCGGAGTATAACATTAAATGTAATCCCACAAGACGAAGTGGCTTCTTATGTAACACTGACTCCGGGTAAAAATGAGACGGAAATGAATTTCGCATGGATGGCTTCCGTCGGAACAGGTAATACAATCTTTGAAATTATAGAAGCGAGCCAATTAGTCAACGATAGAGATATGCCCGATACCCCCGCGCATAGCTCTTACAAATCTGTAACGGTGACGGGTACTCCCGCCGCATATAACTTACTGTCTTATAAAACTATTATAACCGGACTTTCATTAGATACCGAATACGCATATCGTATAGGCAATGTCGGCGGTGAATGGGGTAAAATCTACAGATTTAAAACATACGACCCGGACGATGGATATAATGTAATCCTCGTGTCCGACCCGCAGTTAGCGACAGGTTCAAGCAGACCTGCGAACTGGAGAACCTCATTTGCACGCGCTCTCACGAAAGCCGAAGATGACTTCGGCGGCGCAAGTTTCATGTTAAGCGCGGGCGACACCACAGGCTATGCGAACGACATGGAAGAATGGGACGCTTTCTTCGCTCCTCCGGGACTGAAAAACATGCCCTACTTCACAACAGTCGGAAACCATGATACAAACGACTTTTTAAGAGCAGGCGCGGGACGTGAAGATGTCTCAATGCAACCCTTCTTCTTTAACCTGCCTAATCATAACGCTTTAGGCGGCAGTCCGTTCGGTACGGCAACTAACGAAGCCAGACAGAACAGCGGCGGCGGCGACTCATGGTTCCGTTACGGAAATACGCTGTACCTGTCAATAAATGCTAACTTTATGACATTCAACGCGGCGCGTATTGCTTTCTTAGAAAACGCGGTCTCCGATAATGATGATGCAACATGGATTATCGCTGTGTTCCATCAGGACATCTACGGCGGCGGTAACGGTCACTCGACAGGTATGGGAGGCAGACGCACCGTTTTAGTCCCGATTCTTGAAGACCTCGGCGTAGACGTAGTAATCACGGGACACGACCACACCCATACACGCTCTCAGTTTATGAGCGGCGAGGGTATGAGTGCTGCAAACGATGTCGGTACAATCAAAAAATACCAGATGCCTAATAAATTAGATGCAGATGAAAAAGGCATTTTTGAACCTCATGCGCGTGAGGCGACCTACATATCGCCTTCCGGTATAATATACTTAACATTAGGCTCACCTGCGGACTTCCCGAAATATTCGTCCGTTATACCCCCGCATGTTTGGGTAGCCTATACCGACCCGGCGGCTCATGACGCTTTGGCTCAGTACTCAATTATGAGCATAGACGGTAACGATTTAGAAATCAAAACATATGTTATAGAAACCACAGGCGAAAGAATGCACGACAGCATAAAACTCAGCAAAGAAGCCAAAACGGCAGACCTCACCTCACTGCTCACAGGCATGAATGCAGTAGTGCAAAACGGTGTAAGCGACTCTACATGGTCGGCGTTCCAAAGTGCTATAACCGCCGCCTCCGGTGCGACTGCGGCGACTGCTCATGACTTGTATGTCGCGCTTTATGACGCATATTACGCTCTCGACCCCGAAACGGATAAGGTAGCGTTAGATGCACTAATCAATCAAGTTTTAGGCACACTTTCTACCGCGACAGAAGGGTTGTGGGCGGGTCAGTACCCGCGCGGCTCAATAGCTACTCTGCGCGAAGTATTAAACAGAGCCATAGACGTAAATGATGTGAGACTCTCTACCCAAACGCAAATCGACACTATAAAAGGCGAGTTAGATACCGCGTATATCTACTTCCTGTCCCTTGTGAGTGATACGCCTCGTCCCTGGACTGACATACATAACATTCCTTCCTCGGGCGTATATACAATGGGTCTGTTAGACTGGATGGAAGACAGTTTAATGTTTAACACCCACTGGGAGGGCGACGGATATATAGTCAGAGACTATTTCGCTCACCACACGAAGAACCACTTCGCCGCAGGCTTTATTGAAGGAGCGTATCTGTTTACCGAAAACGGCGGCTACGGCGGTCCTCGTACAGAACCCGTATACGGTCCCGCTAACGGTGCGGGAGGTCGCGCAAGCTACGGCGGTATACCCGGACACATCACGAAAACCCATGCCGGAGAATGGATTCGCTACGAACTCAACGTGGCACAGGCAGGCGGCTACGAATTGAAATTAGGCGCGATTAACAATAATTCATCCGCTATGGAAATCCGCGTAAGAGACACAGCGTACAACGACTTGACTAAGTTTATCGTTCCTGCGGGACACGGAACAGGCGGCTGGGCTTCTTCACCGATGATTACCGCTGAAAACCTTGTGTACCTGCCCGAAGGTAAGTATATAATTGAACTGCTGTTTATAAATGACGGCGTAGGCGCGTCAGGGTCGGGCTCCGGTGCAATCATAAACTATAACGCAGACGGCGCGGACTTAGATATTCTGACCTTAGAGCGTATCGGCGATATGTCTGCTCCTAACTTCAAAACACCGTCAAACGTGTACGTTCTGCCCCTCCCGCCGAATATTGCGGCAGGTCAGACGAGAAGACAGCAGGGTTGGGGTACTGAAAACAGAGCCACAGGCGAAAACGGAACACCCACGCATAGCCCTGTTCCCATTGATATGTTCAGTCAGGCGACCCATTTAGTATTTGAGTACGCCGCTCGCCCCGCCGCTATACCGACAATGGTATTAATGAGCGACCTCGATGGTTGGAAGCAGACAGACGCGGCAAACGTCATAGGGCATTTCGATGATATTAATAATACGCTTACTATCGACCTCACAATGCTCGATGGCTATGAATTATGGAGTATGGCGACAGTTAGTAAGGGTCTCATCGTGACCAATAATAACACAGACGGTTGGAACGGACTCTATGTCATAAAAGCTTATCTGCGTATGGGCGACGACGTCGGTCCCGAAGACCCCGAAGACGACCCCGAAGACTCCGGCATCCGTATCGTCACACAACCGCAAAGCATAATCGTTACCGAAGGCAGTATAAATCAGTCTCTTTCAGTAGTCGCGCAAATCGTGGGCGATACATCGGTAAATGATTCGTTATTTGCAGACCCCGGCGAATCAGGAAGTGATTCGGCATCAGGTTCAACCGATGATGAAGGTCCGACAGTTTTAGGTATAACCGATATAGAGGGTCAGTTCTTCGCAGACCTTTCTGAAGACCCGTGGTGGGTATCTATAAGCGGTGATTCAAGCCCGATGTCAGAGGGAGTCACTAACTTTACAGCCACTTGGGATACGAGTATGGCAAACTATACATCCGGCTCGTTCTCGTTCGAGTTCCCATTATCGGAAGCTTTCACATACGGACCGCTTCAACCGCAGTTCGTAAGAGGCGACACAATCACGGTAGAATACGAGTATTCTGTCAATGGCGGTACGACTCAAAACGGCTCGTACACCTTCAGATACAATCCTGCTCCCGAGTGGTATACGTTATTCCCGAACAGATGGACGCCCGGAGTAATAAACTTGGGAAGTTCATGGGCGGCAGGCGAAATATCCTTTGACTTTGAAATCACGAGCATTTCTTACAACTTTACGAACCTCGGTAAATATCCCGCAGGCGGAGGCGAAAAAGAAGAAGAAGTAGGGGAGCTATCTTATCAGTGGTACATGACCTCTTCTTCGGCAAGCAGAGACGATGCGAGTCCTGTAGGCGATGACAGCCCGACATTTAACATTCCCACAGAACTGACGGTTGGTTCATACTACTACTTCGTAACGGTAAGCGCGTCCGGATTAGATTCCGTCATTTCCGCAATCGCGACTGTAAGCGTCATCAGCGGCAGTCCGGGAAGAAGTCAAGAAGACAATA
This sequence comes from Oscillospiraceae bacterium, assembly GCA_009778065.1. Lineage (GTDB taxonomy): Bacteria > Bacillota > Clostridia > Oscillospirales > Ruminococcaceae > Ruminiclostridium_E. Next base: position 52,233 of record WRKM01000010.1, on the reverse strand, counting down.
ATCCGAGTCCTATGCCTATACGTTCCGGAAGAAATAGGGGTGCGGAACCCGCCGAAAATAAAATCGAATCGGGACTGAGCGATGTTATAGTAGACATTCCGATAGACGCGATTCAAGAAATCGCCGGAACTCTCCCCGTCTTCCAACTCAGCGTCGGCACACCCGGCAGACAAATCATAAGAGCGGGAGCGAGATTGGCAGGACAAAACGCCATTCTCCTGAGATACAATGAAACGACAGGTCAGTTCGAGATAGTCACAAGCTCCACGGTAGGCGCGAACGGCGAAGCGGGATTAAACGTAACCCGCGCAGGCGACTATATAGTAATTATCAGGCAGACAGGCGACATAACGGGAAGCGGCAGGGTCGAATCAACGGACGCACTCGAACTTCTCAAAGCTCTCACAGGCGAAATTGAGCTTGACCCGCTTCAAAAGTATGTAGCAAGTTCAAGGCGAGACGGAACGATAACTGCGGCGGACGCCCTCGCAATCCTCAAATTCGTAGTAGGTATAACAGACAGTATCTAAAAACACCGCAAAAGAAGGGTCGCCGAACAAATCGGCGACCCTTTTAAATTACACACAACATCAAATACTTTCGCTCAGTCCCGCCACGAATTTTAATATATCTAAAGCATCGCTTGCGGTGATTGTACCGTCGCGTCTGGAGTTGGCTACGTAGGTTTGAATCACGCTTAAAGTAGTGCGGCCTGTGACAGCTTTCAGTATTTCGAGTGCATCATTTGCCGTTACGTTACCCGTACCTGTTACGTCCCCTGTATGCCGTATCATTATGATATAGTCGCCCGTCTTGTTTAAAACAACGCTCGCACTTCCGTATGAGTCGATTTCGTTTGCCGAAATTACCTCGAACCTACCCGCCGCCGCATCATAAATGCAGAGCAGCGCGTTCATGCCCGCATAATTTCTGCCCGGATGCACAGTCAGAAGAGTACCCCGCGCCTCTGTGCTTTTTATTCCCACTTTAACCTGATGAATAGGCAGACTAATCGCATCAATCGCGCTTTTAGGAATACTATAGCCCGGTATCATGGTATTCGTGGATGACAGGTATTGCAGTGACAGGTTAAGGTCTTCACTGCCGTCCACGCCTACAATCCCTCTTCCGTTAACCTCAAGTCTGCCGTTATTACCGAAATCTAATTCCAATATTACGTCTTTACCCATAATTACAGCGAGAATCTCTTTAGAAATCGACGTCGAACCCGGTGCCATCACCACCGTGACCACAGAGCCGTTATCCCTCGCCGCCGCTTCCGCTATGTCTGCCGCTCTGCTGTCTACGGAGGAATTAGCCCGAACAAAAAGCGACCACTGCGCGAATAATACGGTGTCTGCGCTTATTATTGTATCAGTCGTGACCTCTGTACCGCCTGTTGCCGCCGTGAACCACCCGGCAAAGCTATAGCCGCTCCGTGTCGGTGTGGGTAGGGATTCGGGTTTACCGCTTGTCGCAGTGACCGTCCATGTGGGGGTGACTGTACCGCCGTTCGGGTTAAACGTAATGGTATGACCGTCCGTCCAACGTGCAAAAATAGTGGTGTTCGCGGAAAATACGGTGTTTGCTGTCACCTCCGTTCCGCCTGTCGCCGCCGAAAACCATCCGATAAAGGTGTAGCCGACTCTGGTAGGGACGGGCAATGAGGCAAGTCTGCCATCGGTCATCGTTTGTGCCGAGGAGGGGTTTAAAGCCGTGCCGCCGTTTACGTTAAACGAAACGGTATAGATTCCCGCCCACTGTGCGAAGATTGTAGTGTTAGTCGTGAATATGGTAACAGCCGTGACCTCTGTACCGCCTGTCGCCGCCGAGAACCAACCTAAAAACGTATGATTTGCCCTGAGCGGAACAGGAAAGGTAGAGAGCGTGTATATACCGTTCATTCCCGTTGTGGCTGTCAGCGGCGTGACAGAGCCGCCGTTCGGGTTAAATGTAACGGTATATAACGGTCGCCACATCGCAAAAAGCGTTGTACTCGCATTAGCGAAATAATAGTCGCTGGGCTGATAAGATACTACAGTCGCATTACCCGCGATACCCCAACCGATAAATTCAAAGCCTACCCTCGTGGGTTTCATACCGCTTAGCTGTAATGGTTCGTTTTGGCGTTTTGTTTGTTGAATAGGTATACCCGTGCCGCCGTTTGCGTTATATGTCACGGTATAGGTAATCGAACGCCAGACCGCATACAATGTTATATTGGCGTTATCCGTGAACAGGCGAACACCCCGAAGCGCGGCTGTCTGTATGTCTTCGATTTTGTAGTTCGGCTCTGTAGCCCCCGCCGCCAACGCCCATCCGAGAAACACAAAACCGTCTCTTTGGGGCATTTGGGTAGGCAAGAACATCGGTACGTCATGTTCCTTCTGCATTTCGAGCGACCAGTTATCATCGCCGTTTCCGTTAAAGATTATTTTGTACGGACCCTGCTGAAGTCCGTTGGCGGGGATGATTGCGAACCCTAAAGCCATACAGACCGCGAGCGTTATTGATAAAACCTTTTTTACAGCTCTTTTCATTTTAATTCTCCTGTTTTCACTATAAAATAAACTCATATACTAATCCACATATAGTATAACATAAAGTTTTAATAAATTCAAGTAGTAGGAAAATCTTATCGAAAAATGTAAAGTTAACAAATTTTAATTTGCATTTATTGCAAATATGTATTATAATTAAATGAACAGAAACTGAATTTTTCATAAAATTTGCCGATAATTGATACAAAAGGCAGAAGAAATAAGGAATTAATTAAAATGAAAACAAAAATATTTAAGAGATTTACGGCTTTATTGGGCGGAGTCATCGCGATAAGTGTGATTTTCGCACCCTATATGGCTTTTGTGGCGGCGTTCGAGGCGGTTGACGGCGATACTGCATTATTTATTGACCCCCTCGATGATTTTAGGGAGTCTTTCTTTGACGATGGTTTTGAACTCGCGCTTACTACCTTAATCATTGACGATGGGGGAGCCGTACATAAGCCCTATGAATCCGTTCCGCTCGTCACGTCTCTTTTTGCACCTGCGGCGGCTGTAGTCGGGCAGGAATCAGGTCCTTTCAGCATGGGTACTAACGATGAGAGATATTTCTCAGTTGAAATCAACAGTAGCGGGACGCAACGTGCCGTATTAGGGCATCTGAAGGCTCAGGGTACAAATACTAATGTATGGATTCTTGATGATGCGGATTTTCATGCTCAAACGGGCAGTGCATGTAATGCCAACTGCACCTTGACCGCAGGCGCGGGTATTAATTTTAATGGAATAGCACAAGACTTTGACGGGATTTATGCGCGAATGACCCACCCGACTACAGGCTTTGCGGCACATACGGGCGTCTTCTTCAGCACAAACTACAGTGATATAAGCAATGTCGGGGACTTCGGACAGGACGGAAAGGTCAATATCCTGCTTTATGATATTGCTAACGATGGTACGAACAGCGCGGGGTATACTGCGGGATACTTTACGAACGGTGATATGCGGAACGTCCGCGCCGTCCCCCGTACAAGCGGCTCTCAAAATGTTCACCCCATTGATGTGTTCCATGTTGATATAGGAAGAACCCAAGGTTACTCATTGCTGATAGGTGATGCGAGCCAAAAATTACAATTTAACGGTACTTTGGCGCATGAGTTTCAGCATATGCTTTTCTTCATGCACCTCGGTGCTTATGGCTTACCGAATGTTTATTCATGGCTTAATGAGGCTTTGAGCGGTCTTGCCGATATGTATTATGTTCAATCAGGCTCAGAAGTAATCAGTAGCGGAAGGGTTATAGGGGCGGCGGGCAACTCCTACCAAAACGGAAGCGTTGCGGGCGACCTTTTTAACTTTAATAACAGCAGTAAAAACTACGGTATGGGCTATCTTCACTCCGCGATGATGCACAAAAAGACGAACGGAACCTATGCGCGGGGCATGTACGCCTATTTTGCGAGTTCAATGTCATCGTATGGCACTTATGCACAGAAACAAAGCTACATAAGCGGACGTACCGCAATAAACCAATATGTCGGTGCGGCTTATAACAGCGTACTCGGTACATCTCTTTCCCCCGCCGATGCTTTTGAAAATACATATTATGTGTTCATGGAGACCTTTGCGGCAGACGGCGGTAAAGTATTGGGCAGTCAGGTCGTCCAGACCGAAAAGCTTTTACAAAGCACAGATAATCCGTGGAATCTGTGGGGTATACGCCCCGTAATGGGCAGGGGCGCTCTTTTGACAAGGGACGGGGACACATCTTCTCCCATCCCGAACCTACAGGGACTCACCGCTTTTCCGGGGTTACAGGGAGTGGGGAACATTACCATGAACGGCTACGGCTCGCCAATTAGCGGCGGCGCATCACATGAAATGTTTTACAGCTTATCTAATTCAAACCCCGCCGGCAACAAGCATCTGCATATATACATACCCGAAAGTGCGAAAGGCAGATATTACATAGCCATACCGAAGGGGACACCGATTTCCTTTAACCCGGCGAACCCTAATATATTTCATTTTTCTCCGGCGGGTTCGTCCGCTTTAGGTGCAGATATTGTGCCGCTCAAAGCAGGAGTTAACAGTATAGAAACGGGTGACGTTGCTACCGCTTATCTCATGGCTGTGACGTTGTTTGAAAACGTGACTACGCCTGTGTCCTCGCTTAGCACGTTACAGACGACAGGCACTGCCATTTCGTTCCGCTATTCAGACTTTATACATCCCGATGCCGCAGACCCGGGAAACCCCGGCAATGGCGGTGATGGTGATGGCGATGGCGACGGTGACGGTGACGGCGATAATAATAACGGTAACAATAATAACAATAACAACAGCGGTTCCCCTATAATATACGGGGAAGGCACGGTGTTATGGGTAGATACAAAAATCTACAGGGTGGAGCTTCCCACAAGCAAGGCATGGGATTTTATACTTGACCCGCAGGGCTTGGTACGCGGATTGAAACCCGGCGAGAGCATAGATACAGAAGAACTCAAAGCCTATGCAGGGGGGATTCTGCCCGTAAGTGACGCTGTCCCCACGGCAATCAATAACAGTGCTATGGATGTCACGCTTGATGTTAAGTTTACGCTGACAGGCGATGCTGTCGCACTGACGGATAAGACGAACGTGAATGTCGGCGCAAACAATAATGTTTTTCTGACGATTGAAGGCTCAAAGGAAGCCGTAAACACTCAAGATAAGCCGTTTGTCGGTTCGGGATTGGGCTACCCTGTCAGCAGTATACAGCAGACGATGAGATTTGTGCTTGAGCCTGCCGATTACTACGTTCAAAAAAGCGGAGACGATTATACATATGTTGAGAAGCCCGACACAGGGAAGGGTGTACAAATGCGGATTGGCGGATATTGCAACAAAAACGCCGACTGGTCGGAGTTCATAGATAACGCCAAAACGATAAAGATTAACGCTGTGTTTGTTTTCTCACAGGCTTTGGAAGAGGAAAAAGTTTTACCGGACGTTACGGGTGCATACGGGCTGAAGAGATTCGGGATGGCTTCGGGACAGGGCGATATAATCAATGGTTCGTTCATCTATGACAGCAGGACATATATTGACGATTAAACAGAACATTTCACGAATACAAACATATTTATTGTATTAATGAACATCTTTTAAACACTTTGACGACAGGGAACTTCCACCCCCTGTCGTCAATGCTGTGTTAGTTTTTATAAATGTTTTATCGTTATTCTCCGTATATAATTTCTTCTTGTTTGGTATAATATTTGTCTACTTGCCATTTCATCGGATTTTCTTCTATGTACTGCCAAATATTGCGATATGCCTGTTCGCTCCGCACGATACGGTCATTATACGACCGATGCCAAATTGAAAACCCGATTTTTTTCGTTACCAATGTTTTAAGCGAATTGATGACTTTGGGAATTTTCGCTTTTGTAGGGGACGCCGCCCACGGCGTCCCGCTATTATTTAACACGATTATCATATGAATATGGTTTGGCATAATTACATATTTATCTAATTTTACTTCATCGCCATAAACTATATTTATATTTTCAATATAATGCTCTACAACTCTGCCTATATCGGTCAATTCTACACACGGGACGCCGTGGGCGGCGTCCCCTACAATTATTTGTGCTAACATCTCGTGTCCGTTTTTAACGCATATCGTAATATGGTAATACCCCTCTTGTGAGTAATCATACCCGGTCAGTCTTATCTTCTTCCTTATCGGCAACTTATTCTCCATACAATCACTTGCCTCACATTATATAAATTTTATCCGCACCCCCACGAAAGTCAATTAATTTTCATCTCTCAATCAAAATTAACGGCACAATCATTTCCTCGCGCCGTAGTCCTGCGTGGTCGGCTTTAAAATTTTTCGCTTCGCCTTTTTCGTTGCGTGAGCGTAGTGAACGTGTTCCTGTTGCTATCGCTACATAATCACCAATCAAATCCTTTACACGATTATGAGGTTTTCCGCTCCCGAAAAACCCTTTTTCCAACGCTTCCTGTCCTGTCATCAGTATAAAATCGTTACCGAATTCCGATTCCCATCTTTTTGGGAAAATATCCATAAATTCCGGTTTAATAAAGAAAGAAATACTGCGGGCTTCACGGCATAATCTTTTAGCAAGACATTCTCCGATTTCGGGAAAATTCTCGATTAAGAGTTCCTCCGAATCGGTTAATCCGTGGTCAGCCGTAACGATAAGTAACGTGTCGGTTAATTTTCGGGAAAGATGTTCGATTTGTCTGTCAAATAATACAATATCGGCTTTAACCCGCTCATCGTTGCGACCGTATTTATGAATATCCCTGTCCGGATGAAAATGATAAGCATATATATATTTTCGTCCGTCTTTTTGACATAGCTTTTCGATGTGATTACAAACCTCTTCGTTGGTCTTGGTTTTATACTCGCCAAAAGACGAAACACGACAGCACTCAACAGATGAATCAGCTTCTTTGACCTGCTCAAACAAATTTTTGTATGCGAGAACCTGCCATGCGATACCGGAATTTTTCGACGCTCGTTCGGTTCCGCTGATATTGCCCGTGAACAAATCAACACATTCGTCAACCTCTTTAAAATATGATGACCATCCCAACCAACCATGTTCAATAGGCGTCAATCCGCTTTCAAGAGTAGTCAAAGCAGAAGTCGTGGTACACGGGTAAACAGAGCTTAATTCAGCTACACAGTTTTCTGCAAGGAATCCGTCTTTAAAGTGAGTATTTAATATGTCAACCCCCATTCCGTCTAAAACAAGCAAGACTATGTTTCTGTAGCCTTTCGACAGCTTTTCATCTAATACGGGTAAAGTTGCATGATGAGTTTTCGCGCCGTAATAGGAAAGTATAGAGTTCGGTATTCCTAAAATACTGTTTTTATAATCAGGGAAGAAAACATGATTGTTCATTTTTATTGCCTCTTTCAGTTGACTACAGGGGTTTTTCACCCCTGTTTTTGTTTATTTAGATTCTATTGGTAAGTCCTGCCACAAGTTTTAAGATATTGAGTGCATCGTTTGCGTTTATCGTGCCGTCACGTCTTGAATTTGCCGTAAAGATTTGAGACGGGTCAAGAGTTATTCGTCCCGTTACCGCTCTGAGTATTTCGAGTGCATCGTTCGCCGTGACGGTTCCTGTTCCCGTAACGTCTCCGACATGCCGAACAATCAAAACAAAGTCGCCTGTTCTGTCAAAATCTAAGGTAACGCTTCCGCTTATGTCTATTACGCCGCCCGAAATTAATTCAAATCCGTCTGTCGATGCGTTATAAATACATAACAGCGCGTTCATCCCCGCATAATGTGTGCCGGGGTACATGGTTACGGTAGAGCCTCGGATTCCCATTTCTCTCATTCCTATTTTCACTTGATGGACGGGAGCCGACACGGAGTCAATAGAGCTTATCGGAATCTCATAATCGGGAATCACCGCATTTTCACTCGTTGACATTGAATACTGTAACAGTAAATTCAGGTCTTCGATACTGTTAACATAATTTATGCTTCTTCCGTCGATTGTCACCCTACCGCTATTGCCGAAATCAAGTGTCAATTTTATGTTCTTACCCGCCATTATTGCGAGTATTTCTTTCGGGACCGATGTTGAACCCGCAACCATTGTCGCCGCGACTACAGAACCGTTATTTAGGTTCGCCGCCGCTGTAATCTCAGCTTCTATATTCTCTATAGAAGTATTGGCAGGTGTATTTAAAGACCACTGCGCATAAATAATTGTATCCTCGGAAAACTTAGTTTCGCTCGTTATTTCCGAACCGCCTACAGTCGCTGTAAACCAACCTGTAAATGTGTGGTTGGCTCTAATCGGAATCGGCAGAGAGGCGAGTGTTCCGTTTGCAGTAATCACCGCAGAGGAGGGGGAGACAGTACCGCCGTTCGCATTAAAAGTAACAGTATACGGTTGCCGCCATACTGCGTATAGTGTTAAGTTGGCGTTAAGCGTATAAAAGTCTCCCGGCTGATACATCACAACAGGGTCAGAACCGGCGGCGGTATTGCGTCCATACCACCAACCAATGTCGCCGCTGCTGTTTAGCCAGTTCGCATCCCAACTGTTCCACCAACTCGGATTCCAACCTATAGGAGGCGCACCCCATTCGGGGTCCCAAACATTCCACCAATTAGCATCCCATCCTGCGGGAGGAGCCCCCCACGATGCACTCCAGTCGGAAGAAGCGGCGACTCCCCAACCGACAAATTCGTATCCTTCTCTTACAGGCTTTACACTACTCAGCTGTAAGGGAATATCCGGTCGTTTCATCTGCGATGCAAAAGTGCCTATACCGCCGTTTAAATTATACACGATGGTGAAATTAGATGTGCCGTCTCGCAGCCAAACTGCGTACAAGGTGATGTTAGTATTATCCGTAAGCAAAGCTAATCCCGCATTTATATCTTCAATCCGAAAGTCGGGGACGCTCGCCGACGCATTTCTCGCCCACCCTAAAAACGTATGACCTGCTCTTGATGGTGCTTGTGAGGTTAGGGACAGTGGTACGTTATGGGTTTTAATCTGCGGACTCGGAACCCAATGAACATCTCCGCCGCCGCCGCTGAAATTAACCCTGTATGTCATAAGCGAGGAGGACTGCGCGTCGGCAGTGAACATGAGGGCGGATGAAAACCCTAAAGTCATACAAATAGTCAATATAATTGATAAAGCTTGTCTTTTTGCTTTTTTCATTTTCATTCTCCTTAAAGCGGCGGGAAGCTTTAATCCCCAATCTTTTCAATCTTAGCAAAATTCGCCATAAGCTTCTTTGTCCCTACTTTGTCAAATATAATTTCGAGTAATAAATCTCCGCCCATCGGGTTTACGTCGATAACTGTCCCCTCGCCGAAAATGTTATGACGAATCCTTTCGCCGTCAGAAAAGTTCTGCGGGGTTGAAGGTGCGGTCTTTTTTCTGTCGAAGCCGCTTATAGGAACGTATACTTCTTTTTTCTGTGTCGGTTTTACGTATACGGGCGACTCCTCTTTTTCCACGGTCATGAGCGATGGCGGGATTTCTCTTATAAAACGCGACAGCTTGTTTCTTTGGGTCTGCCCGAAAAACAGTCTTTCTTTAGCACACAAAACATAAAGCTTTTTCTTGGCGCGAGTTATCGCAACATATGCGAGCCTTCGTTCTTCCTCTATCTCTTTCGGGTCAAACGCGCTTCGGTACGACGGAAAGATATTCTCTTCCGCACCCACGATAAAAACCGTATCAAATTCTAAGCCTTTAGCCGAGTGCATTGTCATCAGAACACACTTGTCCTCACCCTGCTCATAGCTGTCCATATCTGCGATTAAAGCCGCCTGTTCGAGAAATTCAGAAAGTCCCGATTCGGGATTCTCCTCACAAAAGCTGACTGCGGCTGACTTAAGCTCGCGAATATTCTGGAGCCTCATTTCGCCCTCTGTGCCTTCGTTTTTCAGCATATCGAGATAGCCGCTTTGTAACAGAACATCGTCAATTAAATCGGGCAGGTAACGCTCATTTTCAGAGGCTCCGAGTTCCCGAAAGATTGCCGCGAGAGCTGTCAGTTGTTTGGTTCTTTTTGAAAGTGTACCGAATTCCGCCGCTCTTTCCATTACCTCTACAGGCGATAAACCGAGACCGAACGCTATATTTCCGACCTCTGCCTGTGTAGAATCCCCGATTCCGCGCTTGGGTACGTTTATAATTCGCCTGAGTCTGACTATATCATCGGGATTTTGTATAACGCTGAGATAAGCGAGAACATCTTTAATTTCCTTACGTTCATAGAACCTTACTCCGCCAATAATCCCATAAGGAATACCCGAAGCCGCAAGCGACAATTCAACGGTTCTCGACTGTGCATTCATACGGTAAAGCACTAAAAAGTCCGAGTATTTTTTACCCTGCAAAACACCCGACTGGATAGTGTCCGCAATAAAAGACGCCTCTCGCTTTTCGCTTAAAAAAGTCTTAACATCTATTTTTTCACCGACGCCGAGATTAGACCAGAGGGTTTTATCTTTACGAGAGGTGTTATTCTTTATTACTGCGTTCGCCGCCTCAAGGATTGTTTCAGTACTGCGATAATTCTGTTCCAATTTAATAGTATGTGCCTTGAACTCGTCTTCAAAAGACAATATGTTCTCAATCGTCGCACCCCTAAAACGGTATATGCTTTGGTCTTCATCGCCGACGACGCAAAGATTCCCCGCACCGCCCGCCAACAAGGATATTAGTTTATACTGTGCGTGGTTAGTGTCCTGATACTCGTCAACCATTATATACTCAAACTGCCGCCGCCATTTTTCAAGAATTTCGGGTGCGGAGTTTAAAAGCTCTATTGTTTTCATTATAAGGTCATCGAAATCAAGCGCGCCTGCGGCTTTTAATCGCTTTTGATATTCTTCATAAACCGCCTTTGTTTTTTCTAAAGCATAGTCCTGTTTACCGTCAAGATAAGTCTCAAATTTTTCAGGCGGTAACAGCTTGTCCTTTGCGCGTGAAATATCGCTTTGTATTTTCTTCGGATTCCATGATTTATCCGACATATTCAGCTCGGCGAGACAGGCTTTTATGACCCTTAAGCAGTCGTCCGAGTCATAAATCGTGAAGTTGCTTTTATATCCTATCTTTTCGATACCCCGCCGCAGAAGCTTTACACAGGTTGAGTGAAACGTACCCGCCCAAATATCACCCGCGTTTATATTCATTGCGTAGAGACGGCTTTTTAGTTCTGCCGCCGCCTTATTTGTAAAAGTCACCGCAAGTATACGCCACGGCGCGACTCTTTCAAAACCGAGAAGCGTACTCAATCTCTCGTTGTCAGCTTCGGCATCGCCGTTTACATAATCCTGTAAATATGTTGAATCCTCCGCGGAAAGTTCTCTGTCAAAATCGGTGTTATAAGAGTCCCCGAACAGGATTAAATTAGCCGTGCGGGAACACAGCACAGTGGTCTTTCCGCTTCCTGCACCTGCGATTATAAGCACCGCCCCCTTTGTGCGGAAGACGGCTTCCTTCTGCCTATCGTTAATACCGCCGAAAAACCGCTCAAGGGCGCGTTTTTTTAAATCTCTAAAACTCATTCTTGATTTACTGTCGGTGACGGCTGATTATTCCTGACCGTCGGCGCATTGTCGTTCGCACCGAGTACCACAAACGGATTAACGCCGTCTCCTATAACCTGCGGCAGAATACCGTCCCATTGAATGATTTTTAAGTATTCAATATATTGAGGGCTTTGTGAAATCTGCGCTTGAATAAGAGCAATTGCTTCAGCTTCCGCTGTCGCCTCCGCAAGCAAGCTGTCCGCTCTGCCCTGCGCGGCTATGACCGCCTGTTCGGCTTCATGCCTGCGTTCTTCGGTTCTGTTTTGCGCTTCGAGTGCTTTCTGCTCGGCGATTACTTTATTCTGTATAGCCGCCTCAAAGTCAGAAGTGAACGCAATATTTTCAATAGCCACTTCGGTTACATCAATCCCGAAAGGTTCGAGTGCGGCTTGAAGATTATTACGGATTCTGTCTCTGACAACAGTACGCTCTTGTACTAATTCCTCTGCCCTGATTTGCCCGATTTCATTCTTTGAGATATTTTGGGTATACGGAACAAGGAATCTGCCCTCGACGTTTTCAATACCGATGTCTCTGATGAGAGTTGACAAATATGCGGTATTATAACGATAAGTAACTTTAATTCTCAAGTCATTGACTGTCTGGTTATCGCGGGTATACGCATCGCCGTCAAGCTGGTAGACAAGGTTACGTGTCTCGACCGGTCTGATTTCTTCGATGAACGGGATTTTAAATCGAAGCCCCGCACTCATGTTATCATCTACTATTTTACCGAACCGATACTTTACGCCTATAAATCCTTCATTAATAATCGCAAAGCTGTTAAATAATAAAATAACCAAGCCGATTATAACGAAAATCCATAGCGTATATTTCTGTGCCTTCTTTCCGTCTACATTTAAGGGTTTGCCTCCCGCGCCTGTCGAAAATCTGATTTCTGACATAATTTTTATTCCTTTCTTATTTTAGTAAATTATATTTACTATTTTAACATGGGTTTTGGTTTTTGTCATTGTAACATGGGCTTCACTATACAACTATCATATCACGTTTTGGCTCTGTTGTCAATCGTGTATCGTCTTTCATCTGCTCTTTTGCCTGTGTCAGCATAAGTTTAATTCTGTTAATCTGATTTACCTCCGATGCGCCGGGGTCATAGTCTATCGCTATTATGTTTGAATCGGGGTTACGGCGTTTTAACTCGCCTATGACCCCTTTTCCCGTAACATGATTAGGCAGACAGGCAAACGGTTGCATACATATAATATTATTCACACCGGAGTGTATAAGCTCAAGCATTTCGGCAGATAAGAACCAACCCTCGCCGGCTATGTTTCCCGTAGAAACTATATCTGTAACTAATTTTCTCATCTCGGAAATTTTCATGAATGTGCCGAATTTTGTGTCTTTACAAGCATCCGAATAAGGTTTTTCAAGCCACTCAAAGAATTTAATGGCAATGTTCGACAAATATTTTCTCTTTTTCGTGACGGTTAGTAGCTCGGCTTTTGAATTTGACTGGTCACAAATGTAGTATATGAATCCCATTAAATCGGGGACGACAGCCTCTGCTCCCTCTTTCTCAACTAAGTCTATTACGTTGTTGTTGGCTAAAGGGTGGTATTTTACAAGTATCTCACCCACTATACCGACTTTTGGCTTTTCTATATCGAATACGGGTAACTCTGAAAATTCTTTTACGATTTGTTTTATGTTTTTCCTATATTGGGAAAGGCTTAAAGATTTTAAATCCGTTTTAAGCTTTTTGTCCCATTTTTCATATAGGCGGTTAGCCGCGCCTTTTTCCATTTCATATGGGCGTGTTTTATAGAGGCAACGACACAACACGTCGCCGTAAATAACCGCCGCGAACGCTCGCATAACAAGAGAGGGCGTAATTTTAAAGCCGGGGTTTTTCTCTATACCGACGACATTGAGCGATATAAGCGGGATTTGGGAATAACCGCCGTCCGCCAAAGCTTTTTTAAGTAAGCCGACATAGTTTGTCGCCCTGCATGCACCGCCCGTCTGCGTAATCAATAACGAGGTGTTGTCAAGGTCGTATTTACCGCTTTCGAGTGCCGCCATAAACTGCCCTACCGTCAGAATAGCGGGATAACAGGAATCATTATTAACATATTTAAGTCCTGCATCCACTGCATTTTTAGAGTAGTCTTTCATTATTTCGAGATTATAGCCGCAGTAACCAAACGCGGACTCTAAAAGCTCAAAGTGGATAGGCGACATTTGCGGAGCTAAAATGGTGTGTTTTTTACGCATTTCTTTTGTGAAGAGCGGCGGCTTTTTATAGCCGTCATACGGTTTGGGTCGGTTTTTATTTTTACGCTCACGCTCTTCAGTTACGGAAACTAATGAACGAAGACGAATCCGTGCCGCGCCTAAGTTATTTACTTCATCGATTTTAAGGGTTGTATAAACCCTGCCGTGACCCTGTATTATTTCCTGAACCTGGTCTGTTGTCACCGCGTCAAGACCGCACCCGAAAGAATTAAGCTGGACTAACTCAAGTTCGGGTGTTTTACCCGCAAGCGTCGCCGCAGAATACAGCCTCGTATGATACATCCACTGGTCTACAACGCGGAGCGGACGTTTTACTTTTTCGAGATGTGCTACGCTGTCCTCGGTTAATACGGCGAAGCCGTACCCGTTGAGCATTTGCGGAATACCGTGGTTTATTTCGGGGTCAACATGATATGGACGCCCGGCTAAAACTATACCTTTTTTTCCTGTTTTTTGAAGCAGTGAGAGAACTTCTTCACCTTTTTTACGGATAGCGGTCTTGAAGTTTTCGTCCTCACTGTAGGCTTTTGCGAGTGCGCGTCCGATTTCCGCTCCGCTTATATCGGTTAAACCGCTCGCACTAAATTCCTCAACAATCCGTTCTGCCATTCTTTCTTTGTCATAAACGGGCAGAAAGGGGTTCATAAAATTTATTTTATGCTCGCGGATTTCGGGGACGCAGTTTTTGAGTACCTCGCCGTAGGTGGCTACCACGGGACAGTTATAGTGGTTGTCTCCTCCTGTGAGGTTACGTTCGTCCATTTCAAAGGGCAGACTCGGCAGGAATATAAATCTTATACCGTCGTTGAGTAGGGCGGTAATATGTCCGTGTGCGATTTTCGCGGGATAACAGACTGATTCTGACGGCATGGTTTCCATACCGAGGTCATAAATACGGCGGCTCGAATGGGGTGATAATTTAACCGAGTAGCCGAGTTCTGTGAAAAACGTAAACCAAAACGGATAGTTTTCAAACATTCCGAGTACACGCGGAATCCCCACAACGCCGCGCTTCGCTTCGCTTTCGGGGAGCGGCTTGTAATGATTAAAAATCCGGTTGTATTTCCACTCGTATAAATCGGGCAGGGCTTCCTCTTTATTCTCCTTATTATTTTCGGGTGCGCCTTTTTCACAGCGATTGTTGGTTATGTAGAGAGAATCGTCGGCGAAACGGCTGATTGTAAGCAGACAGTTATTTGAACATTTTTTGCAGTGTGCCGTGGTTTTTTTAATTTTCAGGTTCTCAAGCTTTTCAGAATCGGCAATACCCGAACCTTTACCATCATCGTTTTCCAGAGCATACAATGCCGCGCCGTATGCACCCATAAGCCCCGCCTTGTCGGGGCGAAACGCCTCTCTTCCCGTGACAAGCTCGAATGTGCGTAAAACCGAGTCGTTCAGGAATGTTCCGCCCTGGACGATGATTTTTTTACCGAGTTCTTTACTGTCGCGGATTTTTATGACCTTAAACAGAGCGTTTTTCACCACCGAATAGGATAAGCCCGCAGAAATATCACCTACGCTCGCGCCTTCCTTTTGGGCTTGCTTAACCCGCGAATTCATGAAAACCGTACAGCGTGAGCCGAGGTCAACAGGGGACATCGCATCTAACCCTAAAAGCGCGAATTCGGAGGCGTTCATATCGAGTGCGTTGGCAAAATTTTCTATGAAAGAGCCGCACCCCGATGAGCAAGCCTCATTGAGCAAAACCGACTCTATTTCTCCGTTTTTGACTTTCATACACTTCATATCCTGACCGCCTATATCGAGTATAAACTCGACGTCGGGCAGAAGCTTTTGTGCGGCTTTATAATGCGCCATAGTCTCAATTTCGCCGAAATCTATACCGAGTGCGGCTTTTACTAAATGCTCGCCGTAACCTGTTGCACAAGCCTTAGATATAAAACCTCCTGCGGGCATTTTTGAATATATATCTTTTAAAATACCTGTCACGGATTTTAAGGGGTCGCCCATATTATTGTCATAATATGAATAAAGTATCTCGCTGTCTTTATTGATTAATGCGGCTTTCGTGGTTGTGCTGCCCATATCCACGCCGAGATAACATTCGCCCTCGTGTGCGGCGAAATCGGCTGAGGGGATTTTATGCCCGTCGTGTCTTTCTTTAAACTCTGCGCGTTGCTCATCGTTTTCAAACAGCGGCGCGAGTCTTTCTACCTCGTGTACTTCTACATCAGAGAGTGCGTCAACACGTTTTTTCAATTCATCTATATCAGCTTCAAGCGTACTGTCGGATATAGCCGCACCCATAGCCACGAAAAGGTTTGCATTTTCGGGGAAAATCATTGTCTCTTCGGTCAGATTCAGGGTTACTTCAAATCGTTTTCTAAGCTCGGACAGATAGAATAAAGGTCCGCCGAGAAAAGCAACTTTTCCGCGAATGGGTTTACCGCAGGCGAGTCCGCTGATTGTCTGATTGACAACCGACTGAAAAACAGAGGCGGCTATATCAGATTTACGCGCACCGTCATTAAGAAGCGGCTGAATATCGCTTTTGGCGAAAACTCCGCACCGTGAGGCTATGGGATAGATTGTTTTAAAATCTTTGGCTTTTTCGTTCAGCCCCGCCGCGTCTGTATTTAAAAGAGCCGCCATTTGGTCGATAAACGCACCCGTCCCGCCGGCACAGGTTCCGTTCATGCGTTGTTCGAGACCGCCCGTTATGTAGGTGATTTTTGCATCCTCGCCGCCGAGTTCGATTACTACATCGGTTTCGGGAATAAAACGCTTAACCGCGACCGCACCCGCACTGACCTCCTGCACAAAAGGCAGGTTTAACCAGTTTGCGGCGTTTATGCCGCCCGAACCGGTTATTGCAATACGCGCCGTTTCATCCGCATCGACTGAGCCGAGACCCTCTTCAAGTACCTCCGCAAGGGTTTTTTTAATATCCGAATAGTGACGCTGATATTTACTATGTATAAGTTCGTTGTCACTGTTCAGTACAACGATTTTGACCGTCGTTGAACCAACGTCAAGACCTATTAATTTCATATTTCGCTTCCTTTTTCCTTTATTCTTTATTATTTTTTATAGTTTCTGTTTTAATTATAGTTTAAATTTCACATTCTTTCAAGTAAAAAAATTTTCCGTAAAATTTAATACATTAAAGTATTCCCGCCGATAAACTCACGTACCAAAGAATCCTGCGGTACAAACTCTTCATCCATGCCTTCTATCCCCTTTAAAAACATTATAAGCTCATTTACAAGCTCGGTTTTATTCTCAGCCGCCAAAAGCTCGTCGAGTACGTGTTTTTTATAGACCGAGGCTTCGTAAGGGATAAACGTGTCGACATCAAACCGTGCATATTTTTTATAGGGCATAATATACATCTTTTCACCGCGTTCAACATTTAAAAAATGCTCCATGGTTTGGAAAAAAGTACGTCCCCGAAACAGCTTGTCCCGTACAAAACGCCGAAGCAGTCTTATTTTCGAGGGGTGCAGTGTACCGCCGCCCTCCATTTTTATCCTGGTACGAACGCTGACATACACCGAATTCGCATGAGCCGAAAGACAGCCTGAAACAACAGGATTAAGCATATGTATTCCCTCAAAAATAACAAACTCACCCTTGCTTCGTTTAAAACGCGTCCCGAAGGCTCTATCCTGTTTTTTAAAATCAAAAACAGGGAGCGTCACCTCATCGCCGTTTAAAATTTTTTCTGCCTGCTCAGCGAATAAAGCACGGTCAACACGGTCGGGCGACTCAAGGTCAACCCCGTCAGTGCCGTTTTTGAGCGGTAAAAAATAGTTGTCCATAGAAATAATATGGGTCGCATTTCCGAGTTTTATAAGCTCGGCTCGCAACCTGTGGGCGGTGACGGTTTTACCCGAACCGGAAGGTCCTGTAATAAGCACAAACGGCTTGCCGCTACTCTTCGTTATATTAAGTGCGGCTTCTGTGACGCCCAGATTATACTCCTTTTCTGAAAAGGCGATAAAGCTTTCGGGCGTACATGTACGGGTGTTTATGCTTTTTATCGGTATAACTCTCATTTTTCCCCCAAAAAATCGGCAGTGAAGCAACTAATTTTTATTGCTTTTTCACATTTTCGATTTTTTTACTTCTTTTTTTATTATTTTACCATAAAGAGGTTGACAAGTCAACCTCTTTATGATATAATAAACTTTGTGTCAGCATATTATTGACCCTGTACATCAAAATAAAGGCAGAGGAAAGGCATTTAAAATGAATATTCTTGAAATTATAAGCGCGATTTGCTTAATACTATCCTGCGTTTTTATCATAATAATGGTACTCATGCAGGAATCGAAGAAGGGTATGTCCCAGGCGATTTCCGGGGGTAGTTCCGATAATTTTTATCAGAAAAACTCGGGACGCACTAAAGAAGCGAAATTAGCAAAAGCGACCAAAACCGCGGCTATCTTATTTTTCGTGGTTACGCTCGTGGTTAATGTTTTTGCTATTTATTACAAAGGCGGCAGCGGAAGTGCCGAATCGGACACTATTCCGTCATATGACGTGGATTTCGATACGGGCGGTATGATAGAGGGTTTATTACCGGAGGGATTTAATATTGATGGAGTTGAGATTGAAAGAGTCACACCCGGTTTAGACGAATAATAAAAAACTGATATGTGTATTCGGGCGGACGATAGAGTCCGCCTGTAATTTTTAAGGTAAGGAATGTTAAAAATGAAAAAAAGATTTTCCGACAGGATTATAAAAACCCTGTACAATGAAGAAAAATCCGTTAATATCGCAGATATTGCCAAAGCAGTAAATGCGAAAAAAGCGTCGGAGTTAAAACCCGCCCTGAATGATTTGTCGCGGGAAGGTCTCGTTATGCAGAGCAAAGGCGGCTGGAAATTAGTAAGAAGAGCAGATTTTTTTGAAGCCGAGATTATGCGGGTTTTCCGTACTCACGGCTTTATAAAAGAACTAAATGGAAATGAGGAATTTTTTATTCCGGGCAGAAAACTACGCGGAGGAATACCCGGAGATATAGTTTTAGCTAAGGTGACAAACAGAGAACGCGGCGGAGGGTTAAATACGGCGGCAGAGGTCGTTTTAGTGGAAAAAGAAACGAAAAATATTTTAACGGGGGTAATCGTTACTGAGAGCGGAGAGCTTTATGTTCTGCCTGATAGTTTTGTGTGCGAGCCGCTTTTGATTTTCAGTTATGCAGGCTTTAAGCCTAAAGAGGGTGATAAGGTAAGCTTTAAAATCAGAGAGCGCAGCGAGCGTCATTCGGAACATATAGCGGATTTAACATCGATTTACGGAAATGCGAGTAGCGCAAGAGTCTGTGTAAGTGCCTATCTTGATGAGAAAAATATTCCTCTTAAATTTTCCGGCGAGGCTATGGAGGACGCTAAATCTACAGCCGAAAAAAGAATCCCCGATTCGGAGATTCTAAAAAGGCTTGATTTACGTGACGATATTATTTTTACTATAGATGGTGCAGACACCAAAGATATAGATGATGCGATAAGTATAGAAAAAAATGAAAACGGTTACAGGCTCGGAGTGCATATTGCAGATGTTTCACATTATGTAAGGAAAAACACACCGCTCGACCTCGCCGCGCTTGAACGCGGAACCAGTGTTTATATAGCAGATATGGTAGTTCCGATGTTACCGAAGGAGCTGTCTAACGGTATTTGCTCACTAAATCCCAACAGTGAACGGCTTGCCTTTTCCTGTTTCATGGAATTTAATAATGAGGCAGAGTTAAAATCGTTTATGTTCGTTAAAACTATAATAAAATCGCGTATACAGGGCGTCTATTCGGAGTTAAACAGGTTATTGTCCGATTCTTCGGACAGCGGCTTAAATTTAAAATACGCAGAGGTTTTAGACTCTCTGTCTATTATGGAAGAGTTAGCAAAGAAGCTGCAAAAAAACCGTAAAGACAGGGGTGCGCCTTTCATTGAAACAAGTGAGAGTAAAATAATCTGTGACCCAAACGGGCTTTGCATAGATATACAGCGGCGCGAAGGCGGTGTCTGCGAAAATATAATAGAAGAATTTATGTTAGCGGCAAATAATTGTGCGGCAAGGCTTGCTATGGATTCCGTCATACCCTTCGTTTACCGCATACACGAAGCCCCCACGACAGAAAAAATTGACGCGCTGAAAGAAACATTGGCGTTAATTGGTGCGGAATATATCCTAAAGGGACGCGGTGCGGCGGATTTAGCGGGTATTATTGAAAAAGCCCGCAATACGGATAAAGCGGGTGTGATAAACACTTTGGTTCTGCGTGCCATGATGAAAGCCAAATACTCCGACGAACCGATAGGACATTTCGGATTAGTTATGAAAGAGTACGCTCATTTCACGTCCCCTATCAGACGATACCCCGATTTAATAATTCACAGGATTTTAAGCGACTATATTAAAAAGGAAAACAAGGCAGAGACGAAAAAACGCTACGGAAAATTTGTTCATGAAGCGGCAGTAAAGTCGTCTCATGCCGAGCTTCGTGCGGTAAGTGCGGAACGCGACTGCGAGAAATTCTATATGGCAGAATACATGCAAAAGCATGTCGGCGCAGAGTTTGACGGGATTATCTCCGGTGTATCGCAAAACAGCTTTTTCGTCATGCTCGCAAACACGGTAGAGGGAAGGGTAGGGGGCGGCTCGCTCGGAATTTGCGCCGCCGATGATAATATAAGCCTCACCGAACAAACCACGGGAAAAAGATTTGCCTTAGGCGACAAGATAAAAGTCCGCTGTGTCTCGGTGAATGTGGCTTTTGGTATGATTGATTTTGAGGTGGTGTGAGTAGATTTCGGACAATTTAATGTCATCGCCCATAGATTATTACATCACGCTTTAATAATACATCATTTTCGTATTTTTTAATTTCATTAAACCAGTCGTCCTTCGGTACGCTGTTTATGTCGCAAAAACGCTCCCAAACATCGCCTATGGGATATGTCTTTAATTCCTCGCCGAGTACCAAAAGCTCGGTGTATTCTGCGTTCTCCTGTAATTGTTTCAGCTTTGCAACAGGCTGTAAAAGTGCGTAAAGCAATGATTTTTGTAAATTTCTCATGCCCGTTACCCATGCGGCTATGCGATTTACACTCGCGTCAAAATAGTCTGTCGCTATTATAACTCTGTCGACTGCATCATTGAAGACTATTTCTGCGGCTATATCCCGCGTTTCATCGTTAAAAGAAACAACATGGTCGCTGTCCCAACGGACGGCTCTCGTGACATGGAGTGCGATTTTATCAAAAAAAGCGAGCATAGACGAAATCTTATCGGAGACATACTCGTTCGGATGATAATGCCCGTTGTCCATAAGCGGGATTATCCCTGCTCTGTTTGCATAATTCAGACAAAATTCGGAAGAACCTACGGTATAACTTTCGAGTCCTATTCCGAACACCTTAGATTCAAGGCAGACTAAAACCTTTTCTCTGTCGTAAGGCATGGATAAAATTTCATCAAGTGATTTTTTAAAACGTAAGCGCGGGGTCGCTCTGTCGGCGGGAAGGTCTTTCATCCCGTCGGGAATCCAGATATTCATAACGCAGGGTTTGTTCAATTCATTTGCAAAATACTCCGATATTTTAAGACAGGCTTTTCCGTGTCTTATCCAAAAACCCCGAATTTCTTCGTCACCGCTTGATAAAGTCATAGCCGCCGCCTTCGGGTGGGCGAAAAATGTCGGATTAAAGTCCAAACCCATCCCTCGCGCTTTGGCGAAATCAACCCATTTTTGAAAGTGACGAGGCTCTAAAGCATCTCTGTCGGCATAATCATCGTTTTCAAAAATTGCGTAGCAGGCGTGGAGATTCAACTTATGTTTCCCCGGAATAAGGCTTAACGCCTTGTCTATATCCTGCATAAGTTCATCCGGAGACCTCGCTCTTCCGGGGTAATTCCCTGTCGCCTGAATTCCGCTCGTATCCGCAGTAACTGTATTCGAACGTTTAATATAATCAAAGCCTCTAACATCATCCCCCTGCCAACAGTGCATTGAAATGCTTATTTTTGAGAGCGTGTCGATAGCTTTCTCCGCGTCAACGCCTATTTTGGCGTAGATTTTCCGTGCCTCGTCAAAACGTGCTGTGTTCATATCTGTATTCCTCCAATGCTACAGAGTTTTTTATCATTTCCCGTGCTTGTTTAACGGTTTTCAGTTCTCCCGTTGTGAGCATTTGTGATATGATGTTACCGAGTGCGGTAGCCTCTGTCGGACCGACCAAAACCCGTTTTTTGCAGGCTTTTGCGGTGAGCTTGTTTAAATACTTGTCGCGAGTACCGCCGCCTACCATGTTAACAGTGTCATAACTGTTACCCGTGAGCCTTTCGATTGCCTCGGCAGTTTTCCCGTAATAGGCGGCAAGACTGCGATAAATGACCGCACTGACTTCACCCGCCGTTTCGGGAACCTGCATCCCTGACTCCGTACAGGCTTTTATTATTTCGTCCACCATGCTGGCGGGTGCGAAAAACCTATTGTCGGAAACATCTATAATAGACGGAAAATCTTCGTTTTCTCTTGCTATTCGGCTGAGGTAATTGTAGTCGTGGCGGCTTCCGAAATCCTTTCTGACCGCACGTAATAACCAAAGTCCCATGATGTTTTTTAAAAACCGATAGCTTCCTTTAAATCCGCCCTCGTTAGTGAAGTTCTCTAACCTACTCTGCTCGTTCAATACGGCGTTTTCAATCTCCACACCCATAAGCGACCATGTACCGGAGCTCAAATAGATTGATTTCTCGGTAAGCGGTGCCGCAAGTACCGCCGATGCCGTATCGTGGGTACAGACAAGCGCGACTTTTGCGTTATACCCGACCTCGGCGGCGATTCCGGGTGTAAGCTCACCCAAAATAGTTCCGGTGGGTAAAATCTCATGAAATAAACTGCGCGATAACCCTAATCGTCGGATTATATCATCGTCCCAGTCACGGCTTCGTGCGTTTACTAACCCTGAGGTTGACGCAATGGTATATTCGTTAGCCATAACGCCCGACAGCAGATAGTTAAAATAACACGGTAGCATAAGTAGGGTTTGCGCGCTTTGCAACTCCTCGGGGGAGCGAAGGCTTTGCGCGTAAAGCTGAAAAATAGTGTTAAACGGTTGCCGCTGAATCCCTGTAATTTTGTACAACTCTTCTTCAGGAATCATCCGAAACACATATTCGGGTATGTCAGAGGTGCGTTCGTCACGATAGCTTACCGCATTTCCCGATATGCTCCCGAAGCTGTTTAAGAGGACATAGTCCACGCCCCATGTATCGACTCCGACAAAAGACGGTATTTTCCCCATTTCGGCGCATTTTTTCATTCCCGCGACAATTTCGGTAAATAAATAATCTAAATCCCAATACCGCGAGCTATTCGTTCCATCGGAATTTTTAACTTCGATAAACTCATTTTTAAAACGATGAACCACTTCAAACTCGATTTTATCATCTACAATCCGCGCTAATACATGCTTTCCGCTTGAAGCACCCAAATCGACCGCAAGATAATACGCCATTTTATCCTCCGCTTTACTTAGAAATACTTTTTATTGTATTTTAAGTATAACATTATTAAAATATTTTTTCAATGCCTTAAACAGGAAAATTTACGGTTGACTTTTCGGACAGGGATGGTTATAATTATAATATAATAATTTTTACAGCTTAGGAGTTTGTGAACTATGTCAAAGATTCCGTTAATTCTAACAGCGGCGGCGGCGTTGGTCGTCGCGGGGGTAATATTAAAGGCGAGACATTCCCGCATGAGGATAAGCAGTGACCAACCGAATACGGCGGGAGATATGCCCGAACCGCTATATATGCCTGAGACGGACGAGCCGTATGAACCCGGCATGGAGTCCGATATTGAACCCGATATTGAATCCGAACCGCTATATGCGCCTGAGACGGACGAGCCGTATGAACCCGGCATTGAGTCCGATATTGAATCCGAACCGCTGTATACACCCGAATCGGACGAGCCGTTTGAGTTTGATATTGAAACGGATACTAAACCTGATGTTGAGTCTGAGCCGCCGTATACACCGGAAGTGCCATACGAGCCGGAAACCCCATATGAGCCTGACGATGAACCCGTGCCGGAGAATACGGAAACTACGGAAACTACGGAAACTGCGGAAAATACAGATAATACCGATGTTCGGGATATGGTTTTCGATGCCGCACAGGAAGAAGAGCAAGAAGAAGTTTTTGATTCGGGAGTATTTGAAGAGCCTGAACCGCCGTATACGCCCGAACCGGAAGCATCATACGAGGCGGAAATCCCATATGAGCCTGACGATGAACCCGCGCAGGAGAATACGGAAACTACTGAAATTACTGAAACTACGGAAAATACAGATAATACCGATGTTCGGGATATGGTTTTCGATGCCGCACAAGAAGAAGAGCAAGAAGAAGTTTTTGATTCGGGAGTATTTGAAGAACCCGAACAATCGGTCATGCCTGAACCGCTGTCTGCGGTAAAATACGGAAACACTGCCGGAAACCTCTCAAATGGTGGATTTGTTGCGTTTGACGGCGATTGGATTTATTACCAGAACAGCAATAAGCATAACTGGCTTTATAAATCCCACATCCACACAGGCGAGAAAGTACAGCTGAACGATGAAAAAACCTACTACATAAATGTTGTGGGGGATAAGGTCTATTATTGCAATTTTGATGAGGGCTGGAGAATATACAGTATAAATACCGATGGTACGGGGAAAGAAAAGCTCAACGATGACGACAGTCACGATGCAAGCGTGGTCGATGACTGGATTTATTACCAAAACCGCAGTGATAACTGGCAACTCTATAAAATACGCACAGACGGCTCGGAAAAAACGCATATAGGCACGGATAGGTGCGACTATGTAAACGTAGTTGACGGTTGGATTTATTATCAAAACTTAGATGATAATAACGCCATTTATAAAATCCGCACCGATGGTACGGACAGGGAACTTATCATCGATGATGTAGGATATTATATTAATGTCGTCGGAGAATGGGTTTATTACAGCGATATGAGCGACAACAAGTATTTGTATAAGGTGCGTACCGACGGGACAGAAAAAACAAAGGTTAACGGCTCAGCAACCTATGAGGTCAACGTCAGCGGAGACTGGATTTTCTTCCATGATGCAGATAATAACGGTTATATCAGTAAAATCCGTACTGACGGTACAGAAAAAACAATACTTAAAGACGATTATTGCAAGTATATAAACATAGCGGGCGACTTAGTATACTATGACGGCTCTAAAACGCCCGGAGTTTATGAGCTTTATCATATTCGTAAAGACGGGACGGATTGGCAGAAGGTGGAATAAATAAAAAAGTATCATTAAATTCTTTAATTATCGGAGGTTTTTTATTAAGCACGAATAATGTCCGTATATTTCGTTAAGAATAATCATAGAGATGTTAAAAAGAACGAAAGGAAGCGGACAAAATGTCAAAGGCAAGCGCGTACTTTATCGTAAACGAGGTAGAAGGGAAACATGGTGTAAAAAGAATTAAAAACGACCTAAACACACTTAAGGGCGTAATCTCTGTAAGCATGAATCCTACAAAAAACAGCGTGGCGGTGGACTTTGACACTACGGGAATAAGAAAACACCAACTTTTCGACAGGATAGAAAAATTAGGTTACGACGTTTCAGAATCAAGATACGAAAACCACATAATGTAGGGACGATGCGGCGTGCATCGTCCCTATATTAATATTTATTAAATGTTTAAAAACACCTTGACAATATATCAAAAAAGGAATATAATATATACAATGAAATCGCGCTCGCCATGAAATATAAGGCGGAATATGAGGGGAGGAAATAATAAATGGACGATTTAAAAAAGTATTTGGATAATCAGTTAAAAGAACCTGAATTTGCGTTAGAATGGGAACGGCAACGCCCCGAACGCGAATATATTAAGTCAATAATCGCTGTCCGTATTGAAAAAAATTTAACCCAAAAGGAATTAGCGGAAAAAACAGGTATAAGGCAGTCAAATATCAGCAGAATTGAAAATGGGAATTGCAGTCCGACAATCGCAACCCTTCAACAAATCGCAACCGGTGTGGGAAAAACGCTTCATATTGAGTTCAGATAAACTTAGGGTCAATAGTGGCTATCGAGCCATCGAACCTGAAAATAAAAGGGCTATCCAAACAAAAACACCGCCCTTTGCTTTTTAAAGACGGTGTTTGTGGTAGGTTTAGTTATTAAATATTATTTAAACGCTTCGCTGATAGCTACTGCACAAGCGACAGTCGCACCGACCATCGGGTTATTTCCCATACCTATCAGCCCCATCATTTCGACATGCGCAGGAACGCTTGAGCTTCCCGCAAACTGTGCATCTCCGTGCATTCTTCCCATTGAGTCGGTCATACCGTAGGAGGCGGGTCCCGCACCCATGTTGTCGGGGTGTAATGTTCTGCCCGTGCCGCCGCCCGAAGCCACAGAGAAATACTTTTTATCATGCTCTGTCGCCCATTTCTTGTATGTGCCTGCGACAAGATGCTGAAAACGTGTCGGATTCGTGGAGTTGCCCGTAATACTAACCTCGACCGATTCTTTCTTCATGACGGCTACACCTTCGCAAACATCGTCACAGCCGTAGCATTTCACCTTTGCCTTATCGCCGTCCGAAAAGGCGATTTCTTTTACAACTTTAAGGTTATCCGACGGAATATCGTACTCTGTTTCAACGTAAGTAAAGCCGTTAATCCTTGAAATAATATAAGCCGCGTCTTTGCCGAGTCCGTTCAGGATTACGCGCAGAGGCTCTTTTCGCGCTTTGTTTGCTGTACGGGCTATGCCGATTGCGCCTTCTGCCGCCGCAAAACTTTCGTGTCCCGCTAAGAAGCAGAAGCATTTATTCTCTTCTTCAAGAAGCATCGCGCCTAAGTTTCCGTGTCCGAGACCCACATCGCGGTTCTCCGCAACTGAGCCGGGTATACAAAACGCCTGCAACCCTATACCGATAGCCGCCGCCGCTTCCGCCGCTTTGTTTTTTGCGGTCTTTATCGCAATAGCAGTACCGAGCGTGTATGCCCAGACTGCATTTTCAAAAGCAATTGGTTGTACCCCTTTAACTATTTCTTCCACGTTTATACCTTTTTCGAGGCATATATCACGAGCCGCTTCAAGGCTTGTGATTCCGTATTCTTTGAGGCAATCGTCGATTTTGCCTTGTCTTCTGTTTTGACCTTCAAATTTTATGTTTGACATAAATTATATCCCTTTCGTAATTTTTTTATTTTCCGCCGCAAAGCGGCGCGACCTATTCTTCTCTGGGGTCAATGTACTTGACCGCTTCGTCGTATCTGCCGTATTGACCCAGATTGGCGTTGTATGCCTCGTCGGGGGTTTTACCATGACGAATGTCTTCGAGCATTTTTCCGACCTTTACGAACTTATAGCCGATAATCTCGTTATTTTTATCAAGACCCAATGAGCTGATGTACCCTTCCGCCATTTCCATGTAACGGACGCCTTTTGCCTTTGTAGAGAAAATCGTGCCTATCTGAGAGCGAAGTCCTTTACCGAGGTCTTCAAGCCCCGCGCCGATTGGCAGACCACCCTCGGAAAAGGCGGTCTGGGAACGCCCGTAGACGATTTGTAAAAACAATTCTCTCATCGCGACATTTATCGCATCGCACACGAGGTCGGTGTTCAAAGCCTCGAGAATAGTCTTTCCGGGCAGAACTTCACCCGCCATAGCCGCCGAATGAGTCATACCGGAGCAGCCGAGTGTCTCAACTAAGGCTTCCTCTACTATTCCGCCTTTGATGTTGAGGGTCAGTTTGCAGGCTCCCTGCTGAGGTGCACACCAACCGACGCCGTGTGTCAACCCGCTGATGTCTTTGATTTCATACGCTTTTACCCATTTTCCCTCTTCGGGAATGGGTGCCGGTCCGTGGTTCGCGCCTTTTGCGACCACGCACATTTGTTCTACTTCGTGTGAATAGCTTATCATACTTTCGGTGTCCTTTCGGTAAAATTTACTTGTCCTTTTATTATAACATAAGATTCGGGATTTGGCAAGAATTTTAATTAATTAATAATTTATTAATAATTTATTGTAAAATCAGCTATCCGCGGGCATGGTGCGTACCTGATAAACGGGTGCTCTTTCTGCGTTTCCGCTCGCATATTGCTCATGAAGCCGCTTATACATAGCCTGTGAGCTTAACATTGAGCGTACAAAAAGCTCTGTCATTCTCGTATAATCGTCAGAGACGGATTCGTCCGCCTTTTTTTCAAAAGCGGCATAATACGCCGCTCGCTCCGCGAATCTTATATCTATGGGCAGATAGTTGTGCTTGATTAACTCGAAGTTGACTAAAAGCCTACCCACTCGCCCGTTTCCGTCACAGAACGGATGTATACTTTCAAAGCATAGATGAAACCCCGCCAAAAGTCCTATAATATTTATACTGCTATCGCTTACGAGGTGGTTATAATCATCTATCAGCCCTTTAATATTGTCGCTTAGGCTCATGGGGCTTGCCCCTCTGTGAAATACCTCTCCCGTGACAGGGTCTCCGACCACTACGTCCTCACCGAATGTTCGATAACGTCCGGCTATAGAACGTGAGCCGCCGGCCGACTTATTACCGGCGGGATTCTCGCTATTCTTTAGTGTCATCTTATGTACGGTCAGTATTAAATCATCGGAAAGCGGCAGCTTTTTATTCGTGGCTGTTTCGACGAGATAGTCAAATGCCTTTGCGTGTCCTATAATTTCCATCTGGTCTTTCAGCGGTTTACCCGATATGGTCACGTTTTTCCTTAAAATCTCATACGTTTCAGGTAGTGTTATTTTATTTCCCTCTATGGCGTTACTGTCATAAGTAAACTCTTCGCGAAAATTCAAATAGAAAAATTGCCGCGACCTGCTAAGTGCGATAATATCTACGTTTTCTTCTTCGACGAGCGGTAGGTTCGCCGCATTAAAACGGCTTCGGCAAGCCTCAGCGATTTTATTCTGCTTTAAAATTAAACCCATAGCTTACACCTCGGTTGATTATTTTTTTTATTATATCATAATTTCTGCCGCAAATCAAGAACTACAAAACTAAAGAACAGCACAGCGGGGAAATTATACCCGCCGTGCTGTCGTAACATGTAATTTTTTCAGAAATTAAATCCTATCCTGTAAAAAGCTGACACCAACCTTTATCGGATTTTCCGAGTCCCATTTGCGTGTAGTTGGAGTTCATAATATTAGCGCGGTGAGAAGGAGAATTTAACCACCCGTTTACAACAGCTCTTGCATCGTTGAAGCCGAGAGCTATATTTTCACCGCAGAATCTATATCCGATGCCGAAATCGCGAAGCACTGTAAAACAGCTCGTACCGTCGGGGCGGGTATGCGAGAAGCGTGCATTGACCTCTTTCGCCCTGACTTCAGCCGCGGCTGTCAGTGTGGGTTCAAGTACAAGTGCGTGAAGCCCGCTATTGGCTCTTGCCTCGTTTACATATTTCAGGACTTCCTCCGCATATGTATTCAAGTTCTGAGGTGGAACGCTCACGGTCGGCGGTTGAGTTGCGGTCGGCGGTTGAGTTACGGTCGGCGGTTGGGTTACGGTCGGCGGTTGAGTTACGGTCGGTGGTTGAGTTACGGTCGGTGGTTGAGTTACGGTAGGTGGTTGAGTTATGGACGGCGGTTGAGTTACGGTCGGCGGTTGAGTCACGGTAGGCGGTTGAGTTACGGTAGGCGGCTGAGTTACGGTAGGTGGTTGAGTTACGGTCGGCGGACAATTATTACTGTTAACAGTAAAAACGTTATTCGTAAAAAGATTCGAGTAATTCTGTAAAAGCGAGTTGATGTTTAATAGGGAACCTTGTGAATTATTCCCGAATAATCCGCCGCCGGAGAATAAGTCCGTCAGCGGACAAGCCGCCGCCGCAGTGATACTTAGTCCAAAAGACATGGTTGTGATTATTATGCCCGTTAATAATGTCAGTCTAAATGATTTTCTTGTTTTTTTCATTTTTAAAGACCTCCAATTAATTTCGGCAAAACACCGTTTGCGTTTATCCAATCAATCAAATTTAATTAGTAACGCTAAATATATAATACCTGAAATCCCTCTGTTTGTCAAGACAAAACGGCATTTTTACAGCATGTAATTAATTACAGTTTTGGAAAATTAAAAAACAGCCAAATTTCACAAAGATTTCACGAAATTATTAACAAAAACTATTGACAAATGGTGACTACTGTGGTAGTATTAAATTACAGAAAGTGACTACGGCAATAGTTGGAGGTGTATCATGGAAATTAATATTTTCGATTCTGAATTAAAGGTTTTAGAGGTCTTATGGAAAGAAGGCGATTTAACGGCGGGTCAGCTCTCAGCGATTTTAAAAAAGCAGACAGGCTGGAACCGTAACACAACCTATACTGTTATAGGAAGATTAATTGCCAAAGGGGCGATTGAACGCTACGATTCAAACTTTTTCTGCAAGGCGATTATCACAAAGGAGCAGGTACAGCGGCATGAGGCGACCGAGTTAGTAAACAAACTGTTCGATGGCTCCGCGGCGAGGTTTTTATCCTTGTTTTTAAATGGAAAGGAGCTCTCCGAAAGCGAAATAAGGCGTCTGAAACAGATTGTAGACGAATTAGAGCCGATGTGCAGATAGTTATAGTATTCCTGCCAAAAACTAAGAAAGACGGTGTGCCGCATTTGCGATGCACCGTCTTTATAAATGCGGCAGTTCAGAGCTGTCACTATGCGGTAATTTCGGCATCAACCAAGTAATAATAGGTATTCCCGAAAAACTCATATTCATCAAAAACGCCTTTTATTTCAATACGTTCTCCCTCTTTAGGATAGGGCAGTTCGGAATCGGCATCTAAAACAAACTGTAATTGGTCTACACAGCAGGAGTCGGTAACACTAATCACTAACATGTGAAAATCATAGCCCTCAATATCCATATAAGAATAAACGCCATCCGCCTTAATCGTTTTTCCCATATATCTTGCGGGACTCTGCCACATATTGTTTATATGAGAAGAAATCAAAGTCGAACTCAGTCCGCTCAGGTTATAGTCGACATCGGAGTCTTCAGCGTTATTTTGTTTGGTAAGGGGGTCATCGTTTGAACGAAGTGCGTTAAAATTCAACAGCGTAGCGCATACGACGATTACGGCGCATGCGGCTATAGTTATAATAATCGCTTTCTTCATCTTGGCTTTTTTTCTCGCCTCTTCGCGGCGTGCTTTTTTGTTTAGACTTTTACCCATCGTTTTTAAACCTTTCTCAAAATAAATCCTATGCAACTGAATATTGCAAATCCTGCAATATCTGCGGCGACTATTGTCGCGCCTACGGGAGTTTCCGCTATAATTGATATAATTATACCGAGTGCGGCGCAGGTCACAGACACAGCGACCGCACATATTGTTACCGACTTAAAACTTTTAAACACTCGCATGGCGGACATGGCGGGGAAAATAACAAGTGCGGAGATTAATAACGCACCGACCAAATTCATAGCCAAAACAATTATAACAGCGATAACTACGGCAAGAATAAGGTTGTACGTTTTTGCCCTGACTCCTGTGGCGGCAGAAAATTCTTCATCAAACGTAACAGCAAAAATTTTATGATAAAAAAGCAAAAATACAGCGGCAACAATCACCGACAAAGCTGCGCTGACCCAAACCTCTTCGGTTGTAAGCGTGAGTATGGATACCGAACCGAACAGCGTCGAACAGACGTCACCGGAAAGATTCGCCGAACTCGGAAAAAGATTCATGATAAGATACCCCATAGCAAGCGCGCCGACAGAAATCATAGCTATAGCAGAGTCGCCTTTTATTTTTGTGTTTTGCCCTGTGCGAAGTAAAAGCACGGCACACAGAATTGTCACAGGGAGAGATAAAAGAAAAGTGTTGTTCATCTTAAAAGCCGCGGCGATTGCTACCGCACCGAAAGCGACATTGGATAAGCCCGTTCCGATAAATGAAAACCGTTTAAGTACAAGCGTTACGCCGAGAAGTGACGAACACAGTGCGATTAATACACCCACAATCATGGCGTAACGCACCATGGGAAACTGAAAGTATTCGATTAATTTTTCTATTACGCTCATTTTAACTCCTTACAGTATTCGGATTTTTCGCCGAAAAACATGGCAGAACCGCCGCCGAGATGTAAAATATGAGAAGCGTATTTAATGGCGGCGGTAATGTCATGAGAAATCATAATAACGGTTAAACCCTCGTTGTTTAGCCCCGAAATTAGTTCGTACATTTCGCCCGACACAGCAGGGTCAAGTCCCGATGCGGGCTCGTCGAGCAGTAGAATCTTACGTGTAGCGCAGAGTGCGCGTGCTAAAAGCACACGTTGTTGTTGTCCGCCCGACAGCTCGCGGTAACAACGATGCGCGAGGGTTGTTATACCGAATTTTTCCATGTTATGCTCTGCTAATTGTTTTTCAGACTTGTTGTAGAAAGGGCGTAAACCGCAACGGTTCAGGCATCCCGAAAGAACAACCTCTCTTACGGATGCGGGAAAATCTTTTTGAACTGCGGTTTGTTGCGGCAGGTAGCCAATCTCGTCCGGAGATAAGCCGTCACCTGTCAAAACCTGACCTAATGTGGGCTTTTTAAGTCTTAGTATTGTTTTCATCAGCGTGCTTTTACCTGAACCGTTTTCGCCGACAATACAAAGATAGTCACCGGAATTCACCTCAAAAGAGAGTTCGGAAATAACTGTTTTTCCTTCATAACCGAGGCTCAGGTTTTGACAGACTAACTGCGCCATATTTTTAACACCATGCCGCCCTATCCTGCATAAATTTCAATAAATTTTGTGTAATTCTGCGAATTACAAGGCATAGGGTAACGCACCTTTCTGTAGTTTAATACTTTTTCATGTCAATGCTTCTTTAAGAATCTCAAGATTGCTCTGCATTATTCCAAGGTAAGTTGTTCCGTTTTGTACATCGGCGGTTGTTACCGACTGCATAGAATCGAGAACAAATATTTTCCGCTGTTTGTCATTTGAATTACTTATAACTGTTTCGGCGATTTTCTTATCAGAACATTCAGTCACCATAATATTTTTAAGTCCTAACTCATCAGCTTTGTTCGCTAAGAAAATAATTGTGCTGAAGCTTGCTTCGGTTTCCGCAGAACAACCCGAAAAAGCCGCATAATAGCTTAAACCGTAGTCATCAACGAAATAGCGAAACGGAAAACGGTCAGCAAATAACAGCGTTTCTACTGCGGCTGTATTTACCGCGGATTTGTACTCCTCGTCCAAAGCCTGTAATTTTTGATTATAAGCTGTTGTATTGGCTTTGTATGCCTGTGTATGAACGGGCATTAAATCCGACAAAGCATCGGCAATAAAAAGTGTGAGAATTTCGGTATTCCTAAGCGATAACCAAATATGCTCATCATACTCTTGGTCATGGTCGTCATCGTCATCGTGGTCGTCATCGTCATCGTCATCATCATGGTCGTCATCGTCATGCTCCATGCCCTCGATAATTTCCTCATATTTAACCGAATCTCCGAGAGCGTCCATAAGATTCAACACAATCATATCAGGGTTTAGAGCGTTTTTAAGTACGTCATCAACCCAATCGTCAGATTCGCCGCCCACGTATATAAAAAGGTCACAATTTGAAATTTTCATTATATCTTCAACCGAAGGCTGATAATTGTGCAGGTCTATACGGTTATTTAAAAGCAGGGTAAGTTCCGTATCGTCTGCGTTGTCGCCGAGGATTTCACGTACCCAGTCATACTGCGGAAAAATCGTAGCGACTATTTTAATCGTTGTACCGCCGTCGGTATTGTTTCCGTTCGCATTTCCGGAAGCGGCTCCCTGTGTTCCCGATTCGTTTTGAGTGCAAGCTGTCATTAATACTGATATAAGCAAAAAAGCTGCAATAAAAATAGAAATAATACGTTTCATATTTATGAAACCTCCTACAAAAATTTAGTTTAATTTAGAATTTATAAGGCGGCATCAAACAGACCCTGTGGTACAGGGGAACATGATGCCCGCCCTTGGGAGGTTTATTTTTAATTATTAAGTCGGATTTTTAGATATGTAAGGGAAACAAAATCCGTCTTTAAAAGAATAAAATTTATAAACAAAAATGAAGCGAAAAAGGCTAAAACCACAAGAATTATGAGCGGATTTATGATTTTAAAAAACTTAATTTGAGTTTCTATATTATTTATATGCAGACAGGTTTCACAAGAAGTCTTTGCCATGCTGTGTTCATGCTCGCGTTCGTGTGCCGAGGCGGCTAAATCGAAGCCCTGTGAAAAAGTGAAAAACACAAGAAAGCACGCCAAAAACACAAACGCCGTTACTCTTTTTGCGTTTGCATGGTTTTTTATTACTTTGGGTTTAATGTAGGTATGCTTCATTACTTTCTTCCTCGGATTTTAATATAAAAACTCCTCAAGTGAGGAAAACGGTTCGTTTATATACTCGACTTTAAATTCCCCGTCTTGCCATTCGGAAATATTGGCGTGTACGATTAAAAGTTGTTCTTCTAACGACATGCTCGAAAAAAGATTTCCGGTCACTACGTCATAGGTATATTGAAATGTAACCCTGCCTGTCCCCGTGAGGGTGAACGAATAGCTCGAAACATTGTTTAAGTCTATAGCCATTTGGCGTTTATCATCGCTGATTATCGGCGTACCGGGGATTTTTTCCGCCGGATTTTCGGCTCGTAGTTCAACGTCGGAAATCATCGGTCCGTCTGTCATTATCTCAATATATAAGTTCGCCGCCTTAAAATTAAAATTAGTCTGGTTCGGCGCGTATTCCTGCACGACTCTTGAGGAGACATCGAATACATTCACATCCGCATCGGGGCTGTATGTACTGAAATAAAAGACCGGTTGAAACTCCGGGTTTCCCGAATTGAGTGCCGCCGCGTAGATTTCGTCCTCGGTAAATTCCGCGATGACTAAAGACTGCTCAACCTTCTCGAAAAAGGCGTCTATATCCACGTCAGAGTTATACAGTCGGCGGACGACCATCTCCTTACCCTGAGCCCATGTTTCCATGCGGTCGTTTACGAAAACAATTTCGTTGACTCTGAACTCAAGAAAAGTATACAATCCGATGACGGCGATGACCGCCACAATTAATAAAATGAAAACAATCCTTCTCATATAACGCCTCGCGCCTCCTTAAATGCAATACAGATTAATATCCCATGCGGGTATATACTCGTGCCGCCGCAGATACATTTTATATCTGCCGTTTAGTTTTTTTATAAGAATCGGCAGTGAGAGCAGGTCTTCCGTGCGATGATAAAGCGAAACGGCGAGTTTAGGCTTATGCCTTCTTAAAATCTCTGCCGCACCGACAAGCGCGTTTTTCTCACTACCCTCTACATCGATTTTTATAAATGTCGGTTTAATTTTTCGGCTCTCGCAAAATGTATCGACTTTTTGCGTCTTTACTTTTTTGCCTTTACCTGAAGCCGATTGCCGTCCGCCTGCATTTGAAAAATCTTCAGAGCCGTCTTTGTCGGAGGCGGCGGCGTTAATTGCCTCAAGTTTAGTCGGTTCGAGCATATAATGTCTTCGTTTCAACTTACAAAAATTACGGAAATCAGGCTCAAAGGCGTAAATCTTGTTATAATTTCCGCCCGTAAACTCAGCAAATTCCTGCGCTGTGTCGCCGTCATAGGCGCCCAAATCGAGAAAAACCTCACTACCGTCGCTTTTTATACCCAATAGCTTCAGCGCGGCTTGACGGTCGGAGACCGTTGCACGCAGATGTTCGGTTTTGCCGCTGATTTTATAATCTATGAGCCTGTCGAAAACCTCTTTTGACTGCTCATCGGCGAAAACCTCCCGAACCTCTTTTATTTTATTAAAATTCTCGACAACATATTTTTCATCGAAAAGATTTTGAAGGACATCGCCGTAGACAGGTACGTCGGGGATATAAAGCTCATATTTTTCGGACAAGCCGTATATTTTTTCCATTACATCGGGACGATTTGTTCCGAAGGCAACAAGAATGATAAAATTGTCAAACTCTTCTTCTATATCTTTAAGTTTTCTGACATTAAAGCCGTGAAAGCTATGTCCGCGTACAAACTCATCACTCGCCATGAAAGCGGCGGGAACAACCCCGCGGGTTTCTAAGGCAGAGAGGATTTTATCCGCGCCGTTTCCCATGCCATATATGATTACAGGCTTGTCTGCCTCGCTCAAATACTGCCAAACACTCAGCGTTTCAGTGAACATAAAAGTTTCTCCTTTTTCCGCATAAGCTAATCATAACATATTTATCTGCATTTTGCAACAAAATATTGTTTATTTTTCCGTGTTGACTTTTACTCCCTTGTGTGTTAAAATACTAAAAATATACAATATATTGTGAGTATTGTAAAAAATATTGTAAAAAAACCGTCTTAACTGAGAAAGGAAATAAAATGGCTCATTACACACAGGATGTTTCCCGCACCTTCGGCGAATATCTGCTCATTCCCGGGTATTCGTCCACCGAATGTATACCCTCAAATGTTTCGCTGAAAACCCCGCTCATTAAATTTAAAAAGGGCGAAACGCCGGGGATAACCCTTAATATCCCGTTTACATCTTCGATTATGCAGTCTGTTTCAGACGATAAATTGGCGGTGGCTTTAGCACGCGAGGGTGGGCTTTCGTTTATTTTCGGCTCGCAGTCTATTGAAGACGAGGCTGACATGGTCGCCCGCGTAAAGAGCTATAAGGCGGGTTATGTCAACAGCGATTCTAATCTGCGTCCCGATATGAGCCTTAAAGACGTATTAAGGTTAAAGGAAAAGACCGGACATTCCACTATGGCGGTGACAGCCGACGGTACGGAACACTCCGAACTTCTCGGAATCGTAACGAGCCGCGATTACAGGGTGTCGCGAATGGCAACGGACGCACTCGTAAGCTCGTTTATGACGCCGTTTGAAAAGCTTATTACCGCTTCTGCCGATATTACGCTCTCAGAAGCCAACGATATAATCTGGGCACACAAGCTCAACTCCCTGCCGCTAATCGACAATAACAGGCGGTTAAAATTCTTCGTCTTCCGTAAGGACTACGAACAGCACAAGGAAAATTTTAACGAAATACTTGACGGACATAAACGCTATCTTGTCGGAGCGGGTATAAATACACGCGATTTTACAGAACGTGTACCCGCCTTAGTAAAAGCTGGCGCCGACGCGCTTTGCATCGACAGTTCCGAGGGCTATACCGAGTGGCAGAAAATCGCTATAGACTGGATTCGCAGTAAGTATGGGGATTCCGTGAAAATAGGCGCAGGTAATGTCGTCGATAAGGAAGGCTTCTTGTATTTAGCGGAGAGCGGGGCAGATTTCGTAAAAGTCGGTATAGGCGGCGGCGCGATTTGTATAACGCGTGAGCAAAAAGGTATAGGCAGGGGTCAGGCGAGTGCGATTATTGATGTGTGTGAGGCGCGAAACGAGTACTATCAAAAAACGGGCATATACATACCCGTCTGCTCCGACGGAGGAATCGTTCATGACTATCATATTACGCTTGCTCTTGCTATGGGTGCGGATTTCGTAATGCTTGGGCGTTATTTTGCGCGGTTTGATGAAGCGCCGGGTAATAAAATCATGCTCGGCGGGACATATGTAAAGGAATACTGGGGCGAGGGGACAAACCGAGCTCGTAACTGGCAGCGTTATGATTCGGGCGGAGCGGAACATCTTTCGTTCGAGGAAGGCGTTGACAGCTATGTGCCTTATGCAGGTCCGCTGAAGGATAACTTAGACCGTTCACTATCGAAGGTCAAGAGTACAATGTGCAACTGCGGTTGTTTAACTATTGCGGAGTTGCAGGAAAAGGCAAAATTAACCTTAGTTTCTTCTACAAGCATAGTCGAGGGCAGTTCTCACGATGTTATTTTAAAAGATAATTTAAGAAATACAAACTCATAAAAGCTGTCATGGCATTTCTTATCCATTTTATCATATTTGCGCGATAATGTCAATTACAAAAAAATGTCATATTTCAGGGATGTGTAGGATTACAATAGAAGTGTTACACTTAGCAAAAAAAGAGTAGCGGAAAAAGGAAACCTGTGTTACAGTTATAGTTGCTAAACAAAAAAGCAACAGGGAGGTTTCCAAAACCCGCTATGACAACTATAACACAAGATATGCGCTTTCGTCAAGCCCTGCTGAAATATGCAGAAAAGCACGGAGTAACCGCCGCCGCAGTCAAATATCGAACCAACAGACAGTATGTTTATCGTTGGAAACGCCGATATGACGGCACTTTGCAATCGCTTGCAGACAAATCGCACAAGCCGCACAGCCACCCAAACCAGCACACAGAAGCCGAAATAAAGCTAATCAGAGATATGCGAAAACGTAATCAACACGTAGGATTGGTGGTATTTTGGGTCAAACTGCGGCAGAGGGGCTACACCCGAAGTATTCCGGGGCTGTGGCGAATGTTGCGGAAGATGGGGCTTCAGCCGGTAAAGCCGCCTAATCCGAAATATATTCCTAAGCCTTATGAGCAAATGAGCTACCCCGGTCAGCGTGTGCAAATTGATGTGAAATTCGTTCCTACCGCCTGTTTGGTGGGCGAGGCGAAAGGCGAGAGTTACTTCCAATACACGGCGATTGATGAATACTCGCGATACCGCTACATTGAAGCCTTCGAGGAAAACAACAGCTATTCGGCGGCTGTGTTCCTTGAAAATATGATTAAAGCCTTTAAATTCAACGTAGAGTGCGTTCAAACCGACAATGGGAATGAATTTACCAAGCGATTTACCACCAAAAACCCCTCGAATATTTCTCTTTTTGAGGCGCGCCTCAAAAAGAGAAATATTCAGCACAAGCTCATAAGACCGTATACCCCTCGGCACAACGGGAAAGTCGAACGTTCTCATCGCAAGGACAACGAATATTTTTACGCTGTTAAAAGATTTTATTCTTTTGATGATTTTAAAAAGCAATTAGCTGTTAGAAGCAGGGATTACAATAATTTTCCGATGCGTCCGCTTAATTGGAAATCTCCGAGAGAGGTTTTGAACGCTTTTCTTAAAACGGGAGAAGTTTTTTGAAATAATGTGTAACACATCATTGACAAACGTACAAGCGGATAAAAACACAAAGAGAAGCTCTTGACATTTCAAAGCGTTTAGGTTATAATATAATCATAAGAATAAATAACATTCAAATCCGCAGATTTGGTAACACCGGACGACCAAACACAGCAATCCATGACCACTTCGGTAGCTTTTGGGGGTTTGGCGGTTCGGGGAATGGGTTAGTTAATATTTTTCACTCTGAGGAAGAATTTTAGAAGTACCGAAACTATACTTTAAGAAAAGGAGATTTTATTATGCAAGCATATGAGGGCTATTACGAGAATGGCTATATTCATACAAAAAGCCATAAGGTCAAGATACCACAAAGAGAAAATATTATTATCCTTTTTAACAGAGCAGAAGAGAAACGTGACGATTCAATACGCAAACGTCATGAAG
The DNA here is from genome assembly GCA_009778065.1 of Oscillospiraceae bacterium. GTDB lineage: Bacteria > Bacillota > Clostridia > Oscillospirales > Ruminococcaceae > Ruminiclostridium_E. The sequence continues at coordinate 12,850 of WRKM01000010.1, read as the reverse complement.
CGTGGGCTGAAATAGAACAATTATGCAGTAGTATTCAACCACGCCCGGATTTTGACGAGAAAGCAGAATTAGCAGAAGCACGAGAGGAAAAGTATGGACGTCTTAATTGATACAAATATAATTTTGGATTCTATCATGAAAAGAGAACCTTTTCTTGTCAACTCAAAGAAAATTATCTCACTGTGTCTTAATGGCGAAATTAATGGTTGTATTGCCGCACATACAATTACGAATTTATTCTTTATTTTAAGAAATGAAATACCTGTTGCTGAAAGGAAAAGAACACTGTTGCGCCTGTGCAGTATATTCACAGTTGTTAGTATTGATAATGACAAAATCACTTCTGCACTCGACAACGATAAATTTGATGACTTTGAAGATTGCCTTCAAGACGAATGTGCAAGCGACTTCAATGCAGACTATATCGTTACAAGAAACATTTCCGACTTTAAAGACAGCAAAATTAAGGCGATTGAGCCGAGTGAATTTTTATCTATTTTTAAAGGACGGTGTGATAACTAAGTACAATTTAGGAAGGGGCGTTACCAATGTATAAATACGAAATTATTCTATATTGGAGCGATGAAGATGATGCTTTTATCGCCGAAGTTCCTGAGCTTGCAAGTTGCATGGCTGACGGTAAAACACAAATGGAAGCTCTTGCAAATATAGAAATTGTTATGCAAGAATGGATTGAAACAGCAAAGGAAATCGGAAGAGCAATCCCTCAACCTCGCGGCAGGTTGAAGTATGCTTAAATGAAAAAGGAGCGGACACAAAAAGTCTGCTCCTTATTATTGCCAAAAACGGTATGTTTTGCATCGGTGTAGAATACCTTAATCATCCTCTATCGTAAATTCAATTACCTCGCCGCAACCGGGACAAGCGACCACGCCTTCATCAAAAGCATCATAATCCACCGTAATAGTATTGTCACAATTTGAGCAGGTAATGTCATAAATATCATCGTCAAAATCTCCGTAATCACCGAGTCCCGGAATATCCTCGCCGAATACTTCATTTTCCAACTCATAGACGCTCTCCTCAACGTCAGAGATAACCTCAGCCATTCCATCGAATGTTTCATCGTGACCTGCTAAAGTCCCCCATATTTCGTTAATTGCGTTCGTTATCGCTAAAAACAATTTATCCTGCGGATTTTCTTCGCTGAGCTTTAAACTTTTGACTAAACTGTTAAGCTCGGTTAATTTCCCATTTGGAATCATATTCTGCTCCTCCCTTACTTGTTGACACGCTCCATATAATCGCCTGTACGGGTATCAACTCTAATGACCTCGCCTATATCTATGAAGAGCGGCACTCTTACCTCCGCGCCGGTTTCGAGAATGGCGGGTTTTGTGACGTTTGTCGCAGTATCGCCTTTAAATCCGGGGTCGGTCTGAACTATTTCAAGCTCTACAAAATTAGGCGGCTCCACGCCAAACACCTTTCCTTTATAAGAAAGCACTTTACAAGTCATGTTTTCCTTTACGAACTTAAAGGCGTCTCCAAGCTCCGCTTTATTAACAGGAACCTGCTCGTAGGTTTCATTATCCATAAAGTAGTATAAATCGCCGTCTACATAGTTAAAATCCATGTCCTTGCGTTCAACAAACGCCGTTGGAAACTTAGCCGACGGATTATATGACTTTTCCACCACGCCGCCTGTTATTACGTTTTTGACCTTTGTTCTTACGAAAGCCGAACCTTTGCCGGGTTTTACATGTTGAAATTCTATGACCTGCATTACGTTTCCGTCTTCCTCAAAGGTCACTCCGTTTCTGAAATCTCCTGCTGAAATCATTGTGCTGTCCTTTCTTTAATCACGAATTAAATTATTTAATTTATATTTTACACCATTTCACAATTTTTTGCAAGTGTTTTTTTTATTTGCATACAAGAGCCTTCGGAGTTTTAGTAATACATACGCAGGCATCGGCTGTTATGTACGCCATATCTTCTATCCTCACCCCGTAATTTCCCGGAATATAAACTCCCGGCTCTATAGTGACAATCATTCCCTCGCGCAGGGTGGAATCGCTCTTTTTTGATAATGTGGGCGCTTCGTGTGTCTCTAAACCTACCCCGTGTCCGAGTCCGTGAGAGAAAAACTTATCATATCCCCACGCTTCGAGCGTACTTCGCGCAACATTATCCACTAACTTTCCCGAAATATTAGGGCGGAGCGTTTTTAAAGCATCGTTACTCGCACCCAAAACCGCGTTATAAACCCGCCTCATCTCATCGCTGACCGCTCCTATCCCGACAGTCCGCGTCATGTCAGTATGATACCCCTTATAAATTGCACCGAAATCAAGGATTAAAAACTCGCCGTCCTCTATTGTTTTATTAGTCGGATGCGCGTGCGGAACAGCTGAGTTTTTCCCGCTCGCCGCTATAATCGGAAACGATATGTCATCGCCGCCCATTTCAAGTATATAATAAGTTAAAAGCGTTGCAATCTGCTTTTCCGTGAGTCCGGGTTCAAGCTTGTCTAAAACTTTTGTATAGGCGCGTTCTGTTATTCTCTGAGCGGTCTTTATATTATTCACTTCCGCTTCTGATTTTATTACACGCAGCTTTTCTAATATATCCGACAGCCACGAGGTAGAATCAAACTCGGTATTGGGGAATTTCTCTATATACCGCGAAAGCTCACTTACGGTCATTGTCTTACTCTCGATTGAAATAAACCGAACATCATGCGCATTTAAAATAAGTAATACCTGCTCAGTTAAATCCTCCTGTAAAACCACTTTACAGTCGCGGACAGTTGTTACCGCTTTTTCATAATACCGCGCATCCACGAGGAAATACGCCCGCTTTTTAGTGACAAAAAGCGTCCCTGCGCTTGAATTAAAGCCTGTCGCGTAAAAACGATTGGCTTCAGAGGTAATTAACGCCGCATGACGTCCGTCATGAAGCTCTGACATGATTCTGCTAATTACGCTCATTTCCTGACACCTCTTTAAAATAACGCTTTTAGTTATTGTTAACCATAACTTCCAACGCCATAAGATACCCCGCGCTGCCGAAACCGCAGATTACCCCTTTGCAGACCGCCGAAACCACCGACTTATGCCGAAACTCCTCGCGGGTGTGAATGTTGGATAAATGTACCTCTGTCACGGGTATGCCTATCGCGCTTATTGCATCGCGTATGGCATAACTATAGTGGGTGAACGCACCGGGGTTTAATATGACGCCGTCTGCATTTCGGGCGGCTTCGTGCAATTTGTCAATGATTTCACCCTCGTGATTAGATTGAAAAAAAACACATTCAGTCGGGACGTTCAGGGTACGGCATTTGTTTGTAATTTCCGCATTTATATCTGAAAGCGTCTTACTTCCGTAAATCTCGGGTTCCCGCGTCCCTAAAAGGTTTAAATTCGCCCCGTTAATCACATAGATTTTCATTTCTAAAATCCTCGTAATATTTTCTCATGGCGCAAGCGTCTTCAGCTTGCGTTCCCGCCGACTCACATACAATAAAAGGTTTGAGTCCGCGCTGTGCAATAACCTCAATCATCGGCTCAAAATCAGGTCCGTACTCGGTGTCCTCAAAAGTCAGATGTTTCTTCTCTCCGCCCGCTGTATACATGATTTTACTGAAATGGATATGCAGATTTTTTGTCCTTTTAAAGCCGAGACCTGTTTCAAGTGCGTTAAAAATATCCTCGTAATCGCTTTTTGATTTAATTCCGCCCTGAGTACGTGCGTTTAAATGCCCGAAATCAATGCAGGGGATAAAGCTCTCGTCTGTTTTACAGAGTTCGATAACCTCTTCAAGCGTTCCGAGCTGATTTATTTTTCCCATAGTTTCAGGGCATATGGATATATCCTGAAGATTGTTTTCAATAAGAGCCACACGCGCTTTAATGAGCGTGTCTTTCGCAAAACTAAGGGATTCCTGCCTCGTTGTTCCGGTACACGAACCGGAATGTATCACGATTCTGTCTGCGCCGAGCTTTTTAGCGATACGTGCCGAACTTGTAATATAGCCGATACTCTTTCGCCTTACTTCCTCGTCCTTGCTCGAAATGGATATGAAATACGGCGCATGTAAAGAAAGGGCTATTTTATTAAGCTTAGCGAGAGACGGGAGATACCTGTATATATTCTCAGAGATATTCAGCCCCCTGCCACATTCGATTTCAAAGCCGTTAAGCCCGAATTCGGATAAATAAGCAGCTAAATCCTGCGGAAATCTTCTCGTTCCGTAGCTGATAGGTTTGCCTCCCGGCGCAAATACAATCATAATTACTTCTCCTTCTTTTGAGGTGCGGGAGTTTTCAACTTGCTGTAATCCCGCTTAAAAACTGCACTTTCAATTTTACGCTTAATTCTGAATAAAACCTTGTTCTCCAAATGAAACGGCTCTACTAAGACTGTTCTGATTCCGCTCAGATTCCCGCCCATCACATCGGTGAAAATTTGGTCGCCCACGACAGCAATATATTTTTTGGGCAATCCGAAGCTTTTTACGGCTTTATTAATACCGAAGGGTAAAGGTTTGCACCCGAACGCTATGAACTCTAACCCTAACTCTTTAGCCAACGGAGCGACTCTCTTTGATGTATTGTTAGACACCACGACCATATTCACGCCGAGTTTCCGCATATCCGCGAGCCACTCTCCGACTCCCGCCTCAACGGCGGGACTGCCGTGCATAGACAAAGTATTATCAAGGTCGAGAATCAGCCCTTTTATTCTGTATTTGTTCAAAAAATCTCTGTCGATAGAAAGCACGTTTCTTATCCAAATTGTCGGTTTAAACACTTGAGGCACCTCTAAAATGCGATAAGCGGACAAAAAGCCCGCTTATAGTGTGTATTACTTGAACTTGCGCTTGCGAGCGGCTTCGGATTTTTTCTTGCGTTTAACCGAAGGCTTTTCATAATGCTCTCTCTTGCGAACCTCGGCAAGAACGCCGTCTCTGGCGCAAGAGCGTTTGAAACGCTTCAAAGCCGTGTCCAAAGATTCGTTCTTTCCCAAACGAATTTCAGCCACATATATCCCTCCCTTTTTCGGTGGTTTATCTATATCAAAGCAAACTGTATATCACCATACTTCTAATATTATACATTAAACATTTATGGTTGTCAAGCAATTTTTTTCATTTTTCAATAAAATTGTCGGGATTTAAGAATTCGCCATCCTGCCAGAGCCTTTCGAGGTCATAAAAACCCCTTGTTTCCTCATGAAATATGTGAATAACCACATCAATATAGTCGAGTACTATCCAATTCGCACCCTGATAACCCTCGGTACGCTTCGGTCTTAAGCCTTTTTCGGACAACCTGTGTTCGGTTTCATCCGCAAGAGCCTTCACCTGTACGGTGTTGGTTCCGCTCGCAAGCACAAAATAATGCGCAAGGGCTGTTAAATCCCCCACCTTGATGATTTGCAGGTTTTTCCCTTTTTTGTCGCTGATGGCGTTTGCGGCGTGCTTTAAAATTTCAATGTTTTCCATACCTTTTCCTTTCCTTATAAGAATTTTTTCAAATAGTGGTTATATGCTTCAAATGTGTTTCGGGAAATTCGCTTTTTACGTTGCAGACAATCGTTAATCGCCCATTTAAGAGCCTCGTACATACCCAAATCCAAGTCCGACAGTGCGAAATCCCTGTATTTATCAACATCGGGGTATTCCCTGCTATGTTCCACGAGGTCGCCGAGGTAGATAATTTTTTCAAGCTTCGTCATTCTTGCGCGACCAACCGTATGATACCTTACAGCAGAGAGAATGTCCGTATCATTTATACCCAGCACTTCCTTAATATATACCGTTGCGGCGGGTGCGTGCCAAAGCTTATGGTCCTCTTTTTCAAGCGGTTCGAGACCAAGCCCCATCTTTTCAAGCGTTTTTGAAAACGCAAGCCGCTTTAACTCTTTTTCGCTGTCTTCCTTACATATATCGTGCAGAATCCCCGCGATGTACGCCTTTTCAGAGTCAAATCCGTGTGCTACTCCGAGTTCTCGGCTCATTTCAGCCGACTTTACACTATGCGTAAACCGCTCTTCGGAAAGCCTGTCTTTTACTAAGCGGGTATATTTTTTTATGCTCTCCATTATAAATAATACTTTTTCTCCTTGATGAGCTTTAGAACCTTTTCGGGTACAAGACCGCTTATATCTTCGCCTTTTGCTATCTTTTCCCTTATTTCGCTTGAAGAAACTTCCGTGACCTCAAGATTAAGTACTTTTATCCTACCCATTTCGGTGGCATATTCGGTCATCTCGGAAAACTGACCCTTCTTACGCGCCGCCGCTACGACGTTACATTCTTCTAAGATTGTTTCATAATCATGCCATTTTTCAAAATAAAACAGCATATCCGCGCCTATGAGAAGAAAAAAATCTGTACCGGCAGGGTATTGTTTTTTTATCAACCTCAAAGAGTTTATAGTATAACTGTTTCCGGAAACTTTCCCCTCTATATCCGTGACCTCGAAGCCGGGAAGGCTGCCGAATGCGAGGCGGCACATATACTCGCGGGTATTGAATCCCATAGCCGATTTCCCCTTATGCGGGGAAGTACCCGTAGGCATTATCAGCATTTTATCAAGCTCAAGCTCGGTTTTTGCTTGTACGGCAATACTTATATGACCGTTGTGGGGCGGATTAAACGAGCCGCCGAAAATTCCGATTTTAAACATCTTCTGTATTCCCTTCTTTAACGGCGATTGTTTCTGCTAACCGCCTCAATGCTTCTCCCCTGTGACTTATCGCGTTTTTTTCTTCCTCAGTAAGCATCGCCAAAGTCACGCCGCACGGCTTACCGTCTATGCTCACCTCGAAAATCGGGTCATATCCGAAACCGTTTTGCCCTTTATTTTCAAATCCGATTTTACCCTCGCACACGCCGCGAAAAACCTTTTCGTTTCCCTTTTCATCAATATAACAAATACAACAAACAAAACGTGCCGTGCGTTTTTCATATGGTACGTCTTTTAGTTTTTCGAGGACTTTCTCACGCCTTTTACCCGGCTCGGCATATCGTGCCGAATAGACCCCCGGTTCGCCGTTTAAATAATCCACCTCAAGCCCGCTGTCATCTGCGATTACAGGTTTTTTCGCAATTCTGTAAATCTCACGCGCTTTTATACGGGCGTTCTCCTCAAACGTAGTACCGGTTTCTTCAGGGTCAGCGTCAATCCCCGCCTGCGCCAATGACAGAACCGTAAATCCGTGCAATTCGAGGATTTTTTTTATTTCTGCGAGCTTGCCTTTGTTGTTAGTTGCGGCAATGATTTGTTTTTTCATTCCTCTTCTCCAAGCAACGCATTCGCAAACATTTTCGCGTCAAACGGTTGTAAATCGTCGATTTTTTCCCCCACGCCTATAAATTTAACGGGTATATTAAGCTCGTTTTTAATCGGAATCACTATCCCGCCTTTCGCCGTACCGTCAAGCTTTGTCAGCACTATTCCCGTAATATCCGCTACTTCCTTAAAAAGCCGCGCCTGATTCACTGCGTTTTGCCCCGTCGTCGCGTCAAGCACCAAAAGCGTTTCAACCGCACAGTCGGGTAATTGGCTGTTTAACGTCTTCACGATTTTTTTCAGTTCGTCCATCAGGTGCTTTTTATTATGAAGTCTCCCCGCAGTGTCTATAATAAGCACGTCCGATTTCCGCGCTACCGCCGACTTACAGGCATCGAAAACCACTGCGGCGGGGTCGCTCCCCTCTTTATGCTTTATTATTTCCGCACCCGCTCGGCTCGCCCACTCGTCAAGCTGTTCAATAGCCGCCGCTCTGAACGTGTCTGCCGCCGCGATTAAGACTTTTTTACCGTCTGCGATTAAATTTGCAGACAGTTTTCCTATTGTGGTTGTTTTTCCTGCGCCATTTACACCGATTATGAGAACCGCCGCCGGCGACGTCGAAAGTTCAAGCTCATTTCCGCCATCTATGATTTCTGCGATTATATCCCTCAGAAGCATTTTTATTTCAGACGGCTCGGTAATCCGCCCTCGTTTTGTTTCATCGCGAAGTCTTTCGCATATATCCGAGGCTGTTTTCGCACCCAAATCCGAAAGGATTAAAATTTCTTCAAGCTCCTCGAAAAATTCGTCGTCTATTTTAGTAAACGCGCCGATAACGCCTTCAACTTTGTCTGAAAAAGCGTTCTTGGTCTTTGCTAATCCTTCTTTAATTTTATTGAATAAGCCCATAGTAATAGTAACTCCTTAATTATTTTTATATTTTAATATACTTACTCCCGAATTTCGGGATATTTTTCATACTTTACCGGATTTTCATCTATGTATTTCCATACACTCATATATTCGTCTTCATTGCGAATAATTCGGTCATGGTATGCACGTTGAAACAACGAAAAACCACACTCTTTATGTATAAATCGTTTCAATGTAGAAACAAACGCCGGAACAACAGCATTTGTAGGGGACGGCGTCCTCGACGTCCCGTTTAACGGCGTCCTCGATGTTTTGTCATCTTTTTCATGTTCGTTTAATACAGCTAATAATATATGTACGTGATTAGGCATAATAACATAATTTTGAATTGATATGTGTTCGTAATATTCGTTTAATGCTATTATATGCTTCTCTGTAATCTTTCCATATTCCGATAAAACAATCGGTGATTCACGCAGGACGTCGAGGACGCCGTTAAATGGGACGTCGAGGACGCCGTCCCCTACATTTCCTAACATATTTTGCCTTTTTTCAACACATATTGTAATAAAATAATAACCCGATTGTGAGTAATTATATCCCGGCAAGCGAATATTTTTTCTAATGGGTAATTTCATTTACATATCCACCTTTTTACAACTATTATAATATTTCCACTATTGTTTTAAATTTCTTTCTTACCAAATATATTTCACCTATCTCCAAATCATCATATACAGACCATGAACAATACCCTACCCGTCCCTTTTTCGGTTTTCCGCGATAATTACAATAAATTACTATATATGTTTTTCTGTTTATCGGTTCTGAAGTATACTGTTCGTAAATATATTCGTCAGAAGAATAAAAACCGCTTTTTACCCACTTGTCAATTATTTCTATTGTCCTTATTCTTCCTTTGTAAAAAGCGGAAAACGGAATAAAGATTAAAAAATACCCTGCCGCTGAAAAAAGTATTAAAACCATAATATAATTAATCATAATCTTATATTATCTCCACATCAAACTCCTCGAAATCCTCTGCAAGTTCTTGTTTGAGAAGTCTTGATACCCCTTTTTCCTGCATAAACACGCCATAAAGCACATCACAGCCTTCAATTGTCCCGCGTCTGTGGGTGATTAACATTAATTGTGTTCGTGCCGAAAATCGTTTTAGATAGGTGACATATTTAATTATATTCACCTCGTCAAGCGCGGCGTCAACCTCATCAAGCATACAAAACGGCGTGGGTCTGTGAAGCAGAATCGCGAAGTATATAGTTATTGCCACCATCGCCTGTTCGCCGCCCGACAGCGAAATGAGATTTTTGATTAACTTACCCGGCGGCGCGGCGAAAATCTCTATGCCTGAACTTAAAACGTCCTCAGGGTTAGTAAGCTCAAGCCTCGCCTTTCCGCCGCCGAAGATTTCCGTGAAAATCCGCTCGAAATGGTAGTTTATTGCATTAAAGCTCTCAAGAAATTTCTCTTTTATATTCACGGTTAATTCGGCAATCAGCCTTTCGAGTTCAGCCTTAGAATGTTCAATGTCGTTAAGCTGTTCAGTCAATGTAGCGTATCGTTCTCCGACTTCTGCAAATTCTTCTATAGCCGCAAAATTAACACTTCCGAGAGCGGCGAGCGATTTGCGAACCTCGGTCAGTTCCGCTTTAGCCGCCCTAATACTTTCAATCGGCTCTGCGAGCGACCCCGCCTCAGCGGATGTCAACTCGTACTTTTCCCAAAGCTCGTCTTTTATTCTGTTTATTTCTGTTTCGGCGTTAGTTTTACGCTCTTTCGCGAGGGTCAGCGCATTTGAAAAGCGTTCTTTTTCTTTATTCTTTTCTTTTATTTCGCGATTGAATTCAGATATTTTACGCTCGGCTTCTTCTATATAAAGAGCGGCTTTTTCTATTTCCTCTCGGTTTTCGCTAAAACTTTCGCCGAGCTTGACCGCTTTTTCTTTGTTTTGAGCCACTTTTTCTTTCAACTCTGTATTGTTTTGCAACAGACCTTCTATTTCTTTTTCAAGCGCACCGCTCTCGTCACCGAGCCTGCTCTTACTTTCAAGCAGGTTGTCAATCTGCTTTTCGAGGCTTTCTATATCCTTTTTAACAGCCAATGTTTCTAAATTAAGCCGTGTGATTTCATCGCTCGCCCTGCCTCTTCTTTCGCTTGACGTGGCTTGCAAAACTCCGAGTTTATCGGCTTTTTCTTCGGTTTCCTTTATTGCCGATGCCGTCTGCTCAAGAATCTGACCGCATTTTCCGATTAGTTCCTCTTGCGCCGCCATTTGAGCTTGGTTGCGTTCGATTATAATCAGAGCATTTTCAGATTGTTCTCTGCACTGTTCAATAAGATTATTTATTCCATCTGTTTCCGCATTTATTTTAATTTCTTCGTTTAACAGTTGCGCCGCTTTTTCCTTGTAGCCCTCGGTTTCTATTGCCATTTTACTGACTTCTGCATTTAACATCGCATGTTCGTTTTGAGCTGAGGTGAGCTTTTCACCGAGCTTTTCAAGCTCTTTGGCGAGTGTTTCTATTTCCTGCTTACGGCTTATTATACCTGCTGTTTCCTTTAAAGAGCCGCCTGTGAACGAACCGCCCGCATTTATAACCTGACCGTCTAAAGTAACAATTTTAAATTTATAACCGTGCTTTTTCGCTAAAAGCGTTGCCACGTCTATATCCTCAGCGATTACCGTTCTGCCGAGCAATGATTTTATTATTTCGCCGTACTTGTCGTCAAATGAAATTAACTCATGCCCCAAGCCGAGATAGCCTTCCTCGTCCTGTAGCCCCGAAAATCCTTTAGTATCAAGCTCTTTGCCTTTTATTGAGGTCAGCGGCAGAAAAGTCGCCCGCCCCGAATTCGATTCCTTTAAAAAACGTATACAACGCTTTGCGGTCTCTTCGCTTTCCACAATTATATTTTGGAGTGCAGAACCGAGTGCGGTTTCAATCGCGGTCGAATACTTTCCGCCAACCTTAATTATATCAGCAACAGTACCGTGTATTCCCGTCATTTGTTTAGCTTTTGCCGCTGTTATAATCACCTTAACGCTCGCAAAATAACCCGTCATGTTACGCTCAACGTCCGACAAAACATCGAAGCGAGATTTCTTTTGGTTGTGTCCTATACGAAGCTTAGAGAGATTTTCTTCCGCTTCTTTCAATTTAATGCGTTTTGATTCGAGCAGTCTTGTATATCCTGCAAGCTTGTTTTCGTTTTCCTGCTTTTCATCTGCGAGCTGTCTGCCTGTTTTTTCAAGCTCTGATTTTTTCAGTTCATATTCAGCAATTTGGGCTTCACGGTTATCTGTCTGCTCCGTGATGTCATCAAGTTGATTTTTTAAATCCGCCCACGCCTGTTCCGAATTGGCGAGCGAAAGCCGAGCTTCGGTACGCCGCGTGGTGAGAAGCCCTATCTGACGGTCAAGCTCTTTTACATCGCCCTCAAGTACCGAACCCTCCGCCGTAATCTGTTCAAGAAGCTTATTCTGCTCTTCGGATTCTGTGCCTATTCTGTCAAGCTCGCTGTTTTTATCTTTGATTTCAACCTCTAAGGCTTGGGTTTGCTTATCGAATTCTTCCGCACTTTTTTTCGTTCCCTCGATTTGCTCCCGTAACGCCTCAACACGCCCGTTGTTATGAACTATGTCATTTTCAAAAACTGCTGTTTGTTTTTCGATTTCGGCGATTTCGTCCCGCGCATTTTCGTTTATACGGCTGAGTTCGCTCATCTTTGCCGAACTCTGCATTTTTTCACTCAGGCTTTGCTCATTCCGCGATTCAAGGAGTGCGATTTCACGCTCATAATGCTCACATTCTCCCTCGTTCTGTAAGATTTTATTCTCGGTATCGAGCATACCTTCGTCTATTCTTTTTAGGTCTGCAATACTCACGGATATTTCGATTTTCTTTTCCTTTTCGATTAAAACTACAGCTTTTTTTGTTTTCTCTGCTTGCTTTTCTAAAACAGGCAACCTATCTTCAAGCTCCTTTGTTATATCCAAAAGGCGCAGAATATTTTCATTTGCGCGTCCGAGTTCACGATTTGCCTGCTCTTTTTTATGCAAAAACTTAGTTACGCCTGCCGCTTCGTCAAAAATTTCACGGCGTTCCTTACCCTTGCTGTTAATAATTTCCGCAACTCTCCCCTGCCCTACTATCGAATAGCCCTCACGCCCCAGACCCGTACCCATTAAAAGCTCGTGAATGTCTTTAAGGCGTGCTTTTTCGCCATTTAATAAGTATTCGCTCTCGCCGTCACGATATAGCTTACGGGTTATACTTACTTCGTCGGCGTTTATGTTTAAGGCGCGGTCAGCGTTGTCAATAAGCAGGGTAACACGCGCAAAGCCCATTTGTTTACGCGATTGTGTGCCGTGGAAAATGACGTCTTCCATCTTATCACCGCGCAGGGTTTTCGCACCCTGTTCGCCCATTACCCAGCGCAGTGCGTCGCTTATATTGCTCTTTCCGTTACCGTTACTTCCGACTAAAGCGGTCATCTTAGAGTCGAAATTTAAAATCGTTTTATCGGGGAAAGATTTAAAACCGTGAATTTCGAGTGATTTAAAGAACATTTCGTCTCCTTATTATGCGATGTTCCTGTAGGGGACGGCGTCCTCGACGTCCCGCAAATTTGCGGTCGTTGAAATGGGACGTCGAGGGCGCCGTCCCCTACGGTTGATGATGTTTTTG
>WRKM01000009.1 GCA_009778065.1 Oscillospiraceae bacterium | reverse complement strand
ATCAATCAATCAATCAATCAATCAATCAATCAATCAATCAATCAATCAATCAATCAATCAATCAATCAATCAATCAATCAATCAATCAATCAATCAATCAATCAATCAATCAATCAATCAATCAATCAATCGCTTCGCGGCTTAATACCGCTTTATTTCCGTGTGCCAAATTTTACATATAATATTCAAGGCGACTACCCCGCAAACGTGAGGGTAGCCGCCTTTTCGCGTTTTAGTCTGTTAAAAAATATTTAAAGGAGCATACATCATGAACAAGAAAACATTCACAAAAACTATCGCATGGGCAGTTACCTTCGCCCTTGCTCTCGCGATTATCCCCGCTATGCCGTTTTCGGTACAGGCGGTGACCGCTGTCGGCAACTACGCCGATTTACAAAGCGCGGCGGCTTCGGGTGGCACAGACGATATAACGCTATCCGCCAACATTGACGGAGCGACCCAACTTACAATCGAGCGTAGCCTTACTCTTGACTTGAACGGGCATACACTCAAAATCGAAATACCCGACTCGGTTGGGCAAAGCTCTAATGGCATAAAAATTGAAACCGGAGTAACATTGACGATTAAGGACGATAGTGTCGGCGAAACAGGCGAGCTTGAAGTTATAAACCGCGCATCGGAAGAACCAACATACAGCAATGGTGCGGCGATTAATACTAACGGCGGAACGCTGATTATAGAAAGCGGTAAAATCAATGCCACGGGCGGCAATATGGGTGCGGGTATCGGCGGCGGTACACAAGTCAGTGGCGGCAGTGTCACCATAAACGGCGGCAAGGTCACTGCTACAGGCGGCAATAGGGGTGCGGGAATCGGCGGCGGTAGATACGGCAATGGCGGCACTGTCACTATAAACGACGGCAATGTAACAGCCGACGGTGGTCAATACGGCACGGGAATCGGCGGCGGCAACGCAGGCAACGGCGGTACGATTACCATAAACGGCGGCACGATACGCGGCACAGGCGGTGATTACGCCGCGGGAATCGGCGGCGGCCGCTCAAACGGCGTCGACACAGGCGGCGGCGGTACGATTAATATAACAGGCGGTAACATCACCGCAACAGCAGGGACTGATACCGCAAGCGCAATCGGCGCAGGATTCGGCGGCACAGACGGCACTGTAACCGTTGAGGGCGTGTACGACTACTGGACGAACACGACCAACACCGCCCCTACCGAAATGACAGGAAGCGGCGCGTTTACATGGAGTGATACTTATGGATATATAAGACTTGAAGCGCATGAAATTTTTGTCAACAACGTAAAAGTGCAAGACCCCACCGTTTCAGCCATAGAATCCGCAATCACAGCCGCGCTTGCAGGTAACGACGAAGTCACCGTGACGGGCAAGTTCACGAGTGCGGACAGTAAGCTTACCTTGAATATAGAGTCCGGTAAAAAAGTCATATGGAACGCGCATTATTCGGGAACTATGACGGCATATACTGATGAGCTTACCTATATAAGTGGCGCGGGCGAGATGGAAATCGCCGAAGACGGATATATTGAGGCAACACGGGGCATGGCCGTAGCTATTGGTAATACTATTACCCTTACCATAAACGGCGGTACGGTAACGATACCCGATACTTCTGAAAGTAGAGCTATAGTTGCTTACGCAGACTCGACCGTTGTGGTCAACGGCGGCAACGTCAGGTCAATAACTGCACAGGCACGTTCTGTCCTTACTATTAACGATGGCACTATTGACATAGTAAGGGCCGCATCCAGCAGCACCATCTATGTAACCGGCGGCGCGATAGACAATGGAAGGATTGTCATACAACTAGACGGCACCCAAACCGCCTACTACATCGGAAATAACGGAGCTAAGTTCAGAACAGACGGTACAAACACCGCCTTCACCCCCGACACAAACCTATTCCAACTCGATGCCGCGCCTACGCTGACCAACGATGACGACACTGCCCACAATCCGAACGATGACCCCTACCAAGGCAAAGTCACCGCTACCTTCCCGGCAGGGCTTGTGGTAGGCACAATCACGGTAAACGGGCTTACCGCCGGACAATACACGGTAAACGCAGACAAAACCGTCACTTTCGCGGGAACGTATGACGATGACGACATCACCCTCACCGTAACGGGCACGCTTGCAGGCGGGCGTATACCTGTGACGTTTACGACGGCGGCATTTGGTGTGAATGTAGACACGCCGCTTATTGCCACCACCGTCACAGTAACCCCTCCCGACGGTATCACCTACGGCGAAACTCTCGGCAACCCGACCGCAGAAGCGGACGAGGGCGGCGACACGTTCACTTATACTTACGAGGGAGAATCGTTAAATAGCAAAATTTACCTTGTTTCTCCCACGAAACCCACAGAGCCGGGTACGTACCGCGTAATAGCAACCCTCGTAAGCGGCACACATCAGGGAAGCGGTACATCTGCAAATTTCACAATCTCGCCGAAGCAACTCACATGGGACGCAGACGGTACGGTGAGCAACAGAGGATTTATCAGCGGCAGTACCGCCGCAACAATCGCAACCGCTCCGACTTTGGACGGTGTAATAGGCGGCGATACCGTAACTGTCAAGAACGGCACGGTGAATTTCGCAAGTTCCAATGTAGGAACGCACACAGTCACAGCGACCGGTTTCGGAATCGAAGGTACTGATTCGTGGAAGTACACAATAAGCGGTCAGCCTCCTTTCGAGGACGGCGAGATTGAGCCGAGTTATTTCATAGCCGAAAAAGGCACACACTACACAACAACGGTGTTAAACAACGGCTGGACTAACGGAGATTTCGTAATTACAGCAATGAGTAGTTTTGACAAAGACTATGAAATCAGCAAAGACGGTAAAACTTGGAGCGATAAAATTACCTATTCAGACGAAACAGCGGATGGCAGTGCGACATTTTATGTAAGAGAATGGGTTAGAGACGTTGACACAGGCGATATATCGGCACAGGCAACCGAAGCCTACAAAATCGACAAAACCGCCCCGACAGCGCAGGTGCAGTACAATACTGACGGTTTTAAGGCGTTTTCAAGTACCATGCAGTTCTTCAAGGACGGGGTAGCTGTGACATTTCAAGGCGCGGATAGTCTTTCCGGCGTTGCAAAAGTCGAGTATTACCATGCCTCAGCACTAATCACGGACTTTTCCGCCGTAGCATGGCAGACATATACTACACCTCGAAGCATTTTAACCAGAGAAAAGCGTTTCCAGTACATTCAAGTGACGGACGTCGCAGGGAATGTGTCGCAGGTTTACTATGACAGGGTGCTTGTATTCAACGACAGCGCGGCGACAGCAAGCGGAGAATATACTTTTGGCTCTGACGTAGATTTAGCTGTCCCTGTCGCAATGAACGGCAATACAGTAAAATCAATCACAGGTAACGGCATTACAACTGCCGATTACACCGCAGGTACAAATTCAATTACTTTCGATAAAGAATTTCTGGCGGGGCTAAACTACGGCGCAGACCACGCTCCGAAAGATTACACATTTACGGTAACTTGGAATCCAATGGGCGAAACCGCGCCGGACGGCACAGCAAGCAACACAACAATCACAATCACGGTGAAAAGCCCCTGTGAAAGCAGTCACGACTTCCAAAATTATGCCCCGAACAATGATGCCACTTGCGAAGTTGACGGCACAGAAACAGGAACCTGTACACGTTGCGGAGAAGAAGGCGGTACAAGGACTGTTACAGGCTCGGCTTTGGGTCATACGTGGGCGACAAATGCGAACGGCACACACAACTGCACACGAGCAGGTTGCGGAGTTGAAAACATACCCTGCTCACCGACAGGCACGCAGGGAGATATATGCACCGATTGCGGATATATAGAACCCGACCCTGATTGCGACCATGACAACGTCACAGAAATACAAGACCCCGCCCCGACTTGCACGACAGGCGGTGCGAGTGTTACGGTTTGTGATGATTGCGGCGGTACTGTAGGGGCGGATACGCTCGGTGCGTTAGACCACGACTTCCGAGATTATGTTTATAACGACAACGCGACTTGTACGGCAGACGGCACAGAAACAAGCGACTGCTCACGTTGCACCGAGGCGACAGATACACGAACCGTAGAGGATTCAAAACTGCCGCATACCCCCGGCGCGGCGGCGACTTGTACAACAGCGCAGACTTGCACGGTTTGCACAACAGTACTGACAGCGGCGTTAGACCATGATTTCCAAGATTACGAACCGGACAACAACGCGACCTGTACGGCACACGGCACGGAGACTGCGACCTGCATACGCTGTGATGAGACTAATTCGAGAATGGAAATCGACTCTATGTTACCTCACACACCTAAAACCGAAAACTGTACCGAATGTTCAGTCTGTACAACAACGGGACTTTCGAGAACCTGCTCAACAGAAAACCCCTGCACATTCCATACTCCCGACCCCGATGAACCCGGTCCGGAGCCGGACGACTCCGATAACGGCGGCGGTTCTAACAACCCGATAAACAGCGGAAGAAGACCCACATCTACAACAAACACAACTACAACTACGACAGCTTCAAACGAAAACGAATCAGTAACCGGTACAGAAGAAATAATAATTGATGTACCCGTAACCGTAATTCAGGAAATCGCCGGAAACCTCCCCACAACCCAAATCGCGGCGACCTCCGCAGGAAGTCAATTAATCACGACAACAACCGCGAACGCAGGGCAGAATGCAGTACTCTTAGTTTACAATGACGACACAGGCGAGTTTGAAGTAGTTTCGGCGGCAACAGTAAATGCGGACGGAACGGCTACAGTAAATATACCCGGCGCGGGAGACTATATCGTAGTCGTGGCGCAAACAGGCGACCTCACGGGAACGGGAAATGTTACAGCGGCAGATGCGCTTCTACTGCTTCAAGCCCTAACAGGAAACGCAGAACTTAACCCGCTTCAAAAATTCCTTACAAGCTCAAGAAGCGACAGCAAATACACAGCAACAGACGCGCTGAATATTTTGAAATTCGTAGCAGGAATGATTGATGAACTTTAAAACTTAAATTAAAAAAGCCGTCTGCGGTTCAAAAAAGCAGACGGCTTTTGTTGTTTTATTGTTGTTGCAGGCGTTCGATTTCTTTTAGGGGTAAGCCGGTAATATCCGCAATATCCGCAATAGGCATTTTTCTTTGCAAGGCGTTTCGAGCAACATTAAGTATACCCTCGGTACGTCCTTCGGCACGCCCTTCTGTTCGCCCCTCAGCACGCCCCTCTCTCCTCGCACTTCCCATTCTCGTAGCCTCATCATGCAGAGAAATCTCCCTCTGATGCGCCATTTCCTGTATTTTTTCGTCTTCGCTCATCTGATAGAGCGTGTAAACAGCCTTTTGAATCGGCTCTACTCCTGTTTGTGCTAACATATCGAGTTCCTCCTTGCTTTCCGCATTGATTAATTGTAGCCATAACTCTTTACGGTTGTTCTTGTTTGCGTTTTTGCTGATTTTCTTGAGTTCAAAAAAGATAATCGAGCATTTATCGGTTAAAACTTCATGTCTGTTCTTTTCCATTACGGTAAAATGCGAATGAAATTCGGGACAATCAAACATATTGAAGTTAATTATGTTTATGCAGATACTTTGCTTCAACTCGCCGTACTCATCGCCCCTTTTAAGCTCGCCTGTGAACAATTTTGCCCAAAGGTACATCGCCCTATCGTTAAAATCTGATTCGTTTCCGATTTGCATTTCGATATTTATGAGCCTGTTATCAACAGCTAATTTTATATCCATGCGGCTAAGTTTTCCGTCTATGGAGCCGGGCAAGATTTCCGAGTTCATGATTGTGATGTCTTTTATGGAATCATATTCTCTACCCCCATTCTACCACACCCACCCCCAAAAGTCAACCCCCGTTTCGTAGGGGACGCCGCCCACGGCGTCCCGCAAATTTCGCCGATTTTTGCCGGATTTTTCATAATTTTTGTTGAAAGGCTTGACATTTTCTGCATTTTTGTACTATAATTAAAGCAAGTACAACATTAAAGGAGGAAACAAAATGGCAAGCTCAAAAGCAAATCTTAAAGGAACTAAAACCGAAAAGAATTTAATGGAAGCCTTCGCGGGTGAAAGTCAGGCACGCAATAAGTATACTTATTTTGCGGGAAAAGCTAAAAAGGAAGGCTATGAACAAATCGCCGGTCTCTTCCTCGAAACCGCCGATAACGAAAAAGAACATGCAAAAATCTGGTTTAAACTATTATGCGGGGGAGAGATTCCCACTACCGCCGAGAACCTTAAAGCCGCCGCCGCAGGCGAAAATGAAGAATGGACTCAGATGTATAAGCGTATGGCGGAAGAAGCTCATGAGGAAGGCTTTGCCGATATTGCCTTTTTATTTGAGAAGGTGGCGGGTATTGAAAAAGACCACGAAGAACGCTATCTGAAGCTACTTGAAAATGTTGAAAGCGACAGCGTTTTCAAGAAAACCGAGAAATCCGTCTGGATTTGCCGTAACTGCGGTTACATTGTTGATTCCGCCAATGCGCCGGGCAAGTGTCCTGTCTGCGTACATCCGCAAGCTTACTTTGAACTTAGGATAGTTAATTATTAAGTTTAAAAGTTAATCTGCAAAAACGGGGAAATTATGGAAAAAACGGGTAAAAAAAGAAAAGAATCCGAAAGCGTTATGACGGAGTTGGTGCTGCCGAACGATACAAACATTATCGGTAATCTGCTCGGCGGCAGACTCCTTCACTGGATTGATATTGCGGGGGCTCTCGCGGCAACGCGTCACGCTGAAAGCATCGTTACAACAGTGATAATGGACAGGGTTGAGTTTAAATATCCGATTAAAGTCGGAAACATAGTAATTCTTAAATCTTATGTCACATGGACGGGGAACACCTCTGTCGAAACGGCGGTCGAGGTTTATGCCGAAAACCCGTATACTAAGGAAAGACGGTTTGTACATAAGGGCTATATCGTGTTTGTCTCGCTTAATCAGAGCGGGGTGAAGATTCCCGTGATTCCTTTTATCCCCGAAACAGCAGAGGAAAAAGCGGAGTTCGACGGCGGCGCGAAGCGTAAGGCGAAAAGAATAGCAAATCCATGATATTGCAAAAAAGTCTTGACATAATTAAACGATTGTGATACAATCTATACTAATGGGGTATGCCTTTTAAATTACAAAAGCGAATGAAAGAATATTACATATGAAAAGATTTAGGCGATTTACGGCTTCCGTACTCATATCCGCCTTATTTTTACCGACTTTGGCGGTAGATGCGGCTTCAGATTTGACACGCGAAGAGATTGACAGTACATTGTGGGGTTATACTATCGACCCCACTATTTCTGCATTTGGGTTTTATCATGACAACTATTTAATTAATTATGCCGCTGTCAGACCCGACAGGGCATATCATATAGACGCCGCTGATTTCACGCGGTATGTGGAGGGTGATACCGAAACATCGCCCGTTATGATGACGGATTATATGGGCATGAGCGGTGAATCGGTCTTGACGAGCGAGGATTCCTTCATTGAATATGAGGTATACATAGAAGAGGCGGGTTTTTACGATATTTCTTTACTATACTATCCCGTAGAAGGCAAAAGCTCGGAAATTCAGCGCAGCTTTTTTATTAACGGCGTTTTACCGTACCGTGAGCTTGCGTTAGTACAGTTTCCGAGGATTTGGCAAAATTCGCAAGCCGCTTTAGTGACGGCTACAGGCTATGTCAATCTTGAATGGGAAAAGGATAACCAAGGTAACGACTTAAAGCCGTGGATGGTGGAGTCCCCCGAATGGATTTCACGGTATCTGTACGATGCGGATGGTTATATCCCGTCACGTTTACCTGTGTTTTTTGAACCCGGTTTAAACGTAATAACCATAAACGCTTTGCGTGAGCCTATGCTTTTACGGGCGATTACGCTTGACAACCCTCCTGCCCCGCCCTCGTATGAGGAGTATAAAGCCGCGCATGATGCGGCAGGCGTTACGGCTACTTCCGGATTAATGCTTGCGATGCAGGCGCAAAACGCGATACGCACCTCTTCGCAGATGCTTTACCCCGTTCAGGATTCATCATCACCTTCTCTGACACCTGCAAGCCCGAAAGAATTGCTCAATAACACAATAGGGGGGAACTCGTGGCGTTTTTCGGGGCAGTGGGCAGAATGGGATTTTACAGTCCCTGAGAGCGGATATTACAGTCTGGGCGTAAATGTAAGACAAAACTTCAGGCGCGGTACTTTTATATCCCGAAAAATAACCATAAACGGAGAAGTGCCTTTTGCCGAGATGGAGGACTATGGGTTTATTTACTCGCAGAACTGGCGGCAGGAAACATTACAAGATGAAAACGGCGAACCGTACCTGTTCTACCTTGAAGCGGGGACAGTACATACAATCAGATTTGAAGCTGTGTTAGGACGTTTTTCTGAGATTACCTCTGAGGTACGCGAGTCAATATATGAGTTAAACCACATTTACCGAAAGGTCATAAGGCTCACCGGAGTAAAGCCGGACAGACACAGGGATTATCAAATAGAACGCAGTCTGCCCGAACTTCATTCCGAGCTTGTCGCTGTGCGAGACAGACTTGACCGAGTTATAGAAGAAATGCGCCGAGTAGGCGTTAAACGCGGCGCGAATGAACGGGTTTTGATTACGGCACGGGACCAGGTCGATTATCTCATTAAAGACGTTGAGCGTTTTCCGCGGGTTTTAGAAGCCTATAAAATCGCCGTCAGAGGTTGCGGTACATGGCTTAATGAATCTATGCTTCAACCGCTCCAGTTTGACGAAATCCATTTCTTTTCTCCCGACCAAAAACCCGCCATGCGAAAAAATAATATTTTTCACCGAATATGGTTTGAACTGTCGCGGTTATTTTATTCCTTCATAATAGATTATAACCGTATAGGTAACGTGGCGAGCGATGATTCAAGCGACACAATCACGCTCTGGGTCGGTTCGGGGCGAGACCAGGCTAATATTATAAAGGCACTGACAGATGAGAATTTTGTACGTTTAACCAATGTGAACGTGAATGTCATGCTTGTTGACATGAGTACGTTATTGCAGGCGACGCTTGCCGGGCAGGGTCCCGATACGGCGATTCAAGTCGCGGGTAATTTACCCATGAACTACGGGTTACGTAATGCGGTGGCAGACCTCAGTCAATTCGAGGATTTACCGGAGGTTAAAGAAAGATTTGACGAGAGTGCGATGGTTCCGTTTGAGTTTAACGGTGCGACATATGCGTTACCTGAAACACAGGGATTTCCGATGATGTTCTATCGAAAAGATATATTAGCGGAATTAGAACTCGATATACCTAAAACCTGGGACGATGTCAGGGTGGCTATGGCTATACTCGCGCAGAATCAAATGGAGTTCGGAATGTTGCCGAGTGAGCAAATTTTCGCTACACTGCTTTTCCAAAACGGCGGAAGGTATTATAACGATGATGCAACCCGTTCCGCACTTGACGAGGACGAGGCGATAAACGCTTTTAAAATCTATACCGAATTCTATACCGACTATAAGTTAGACAGAGAAACCCAGGCAGAGGAGCGTTTCAGAACGGGGGAAACGCCTCTCATTATTGCCGATTATACGGCATATAATAACTTTCAGGTATCTGCGCCTGACTTAAAAGGCATGTGGGGATTTGCGCCGGTACCGGGAACCGTTCAGTCCGACGGAAGCGTGAACGGTGTGGCGGCTACTTATTCCGGAGCGTGCGTAATAATGGAAATGTCATCTAAAAAAGGAGCGGCATGGGAGTTTTTAAAATGGTGGACGTCCGCCGACACCCAGACATTGTTCGGACGCGAAATGGAAAGCCTCATGGGTTCTGCGGCGCGTGTACCGACCGCAAATCTTGAAGCATTTGCGAGATTGCCGTGGCCTACTTCCGACTTTGCGGCTCTGAGTGAGCAATTCAGCCGCATACAGGGAATACCGCAGGTACCTGGCGGTTATTTCAGCTACCGTAACGTAAATAATGCGTTTTACTCGGTGACGACGCCGCTCTACGACCGCCCCATAAGCGCGAAAGAAATGTCGTCTCCGCGTGAGGAGCTTACCGACAAGGTTATTTTAATAAATGATGAAATCAGATATAAACGCGCCGAGTTCGGGTTACATCAATATGGAGAATCGCCGTAATATAATTTATTTTTATAAAAATACAGGAAAGGACGGGAGTTAATGAAACCTGCAAATAAAACTAAAGAACAGGGCGATACTTTTTGGCAGTATATAAAAAAGACTAAGGCTTCGTATTTAATGTTGGCTCCGTTTTTTACATTTTTCACCCTGTTTACCGTCTTGCCGGTGTTTGCGTCAATGGGGCTGAGTCTTACATATTTTAATATGCTTGAAATGCCGCAGTGGGTCGGATGGGGAAATTATGTAAAACTGCTCCTTGAAGACGACCTGTTTATGCTCGCGCTTAAAAACACGCTTATTTTCGCACTCATAACAGGACCTGTCAGCTATATTTTATGCCTGTTGTTTGCCTGGATAATAAATGAGTTTTCAGGTAAATTAAGAGCGTTTCTTACGTTAATTTTTTACGCTCCGTCAATCAGCGGACAGGCGTACTTAGTATGGAATCTCATACTTTCGGGAGACCGCTACGGTTATCTTAACGGTATATTACTCCGTTTCGGGTTTTTACAGGAAGCGAAGCTGTGGATGAAAACGGAAAGATATGTGTTAGTCGCTTTGATTATCGTTCAGCTTTGGTTAAGTCTCGGAACGGGCTTTTTGGCATTTATCGCAGGGCTTAAAACCGTTGACAAATCATTATACGAGGCGGCCGCTATGGACGGAATAAAAAACCGTTGGCAGGAGCTGTGGTTCGTCACTCTGCCTGCGATGCGACCTCAGTTGATGTTCGGTGCGGTTATGCAAATAACGATGTCGTTTGCCGTTGCAGATATTTCAATCCAGCTTGCGGGTAATCCGTCGGTAAACTATGCAGGCTCGACAGTGGTGACGCATTTACTTGACTACGGGGCGGGTGAGCGTTTCGACATGGGTTACGCCGCCGCCATAGCCACCATCTTGTTTATTATGATGGTAGGAACAAACAAGCTTGTACAGAGATTACTCAAAAGAATCGGATAAGCAGGGGTTTTGATGTATATGAAAAAAACAATTACGAAAATGAATAAACCCAAGCTGCGCAGACGGTTGTTTCATATTGAAAAAAGGGTGAATCGTTCAGCGGCGGGTAACGGGCTGTTGTTTACGCTTATGGCTATTTGCGGCGTTTTCATGGCGTTACCGCTTGTTATGGTCGTCAACAACGCGCTGAAGCCGCTTGATGAGCTTTTTCAGTTCCCGCCTAAAATTTTTGTACGTAGTCCCACGCTTGAAAATTTTTCTGACCTGTTCGTTTTAATGAGCGACTCATGGGTGCCATTTTCGCGTTACATATTAAACACCGTGATAATAACGGGGTTCGGTACGACAGGTCACGTAATATTTGCGTCTCTCGCGGCTTATCCGCTCGCGAAACATGATTTTAAAGGTAAGAATCTGCTGTTTTCAATGGTCGTTTTGTCGATGATGTTTTCATGGACTGTAACACAAATACCGAACTACATGATAATCACATGGCTCGGTATTAATAATACATATTTGGCTTTAATTTTACCCGCAACAGCATACGGTATGGGGCTGTACTTAATGAGGCAGTTTATGGAGCAAATACCCGACTCCATAATAGAAGCGGCACGAATCAGCGGTGCAAGCGAGTTTCGCATTTTCTGGCAGATAATCATGCCCAATGTAAAACCTGCGTGGCTTACACTGGCAATTTTTCAGTTCCAAACGCTTTGGGGCAATACGGGGTATTTGTTTCTTCGGAGCGAGGAGCTTAAACCGCTTCAATACGCGATGCAGTTCATAACACTCGGAGGTGTACACAGAGCGGGTGCGGCGGCTGCTGTAGGCTTTATACTCGCGGCTATACCCATTACATTTTTCTTAATCTGTCAGTCGAACATACTTGAAACCATGACGACTTCGGGGATGAAGGACTAAAAAGAAGGGAGAACCCACTGTGAAGGTATTAGTATCCTGCGTGATGATGTTATTATTATTCGCTTCGGCGGTGTTCCCCGCCGTTGCGAGTGTTGTTCCGTATGAGTCTTATAATTATGATTATTGGGAGAACTTTGTGTTTACTCCCGCACCGTATATCCCCGGACGCAGTATATCGGGCGGAACGCTCGGTGCCGGTGCTTTTTCGGGACCTATGGATTTGTGCAGCGGACCGGACGGGTTGGTTTATGTGGCAGATACGGGTAATGACCGCATTGTGATTTTAAATGAAGAAATGACGGAAGCGGTCGGTATAATCGAAGATTTTGAAAACAATGGTATTCGCGACACCTTTAACGCACCTTATGGTATCGTGGTTTCGCATAATAATCTGCTCTATATTGCAGATTCTATGAATCATCGCGTAGTGGTTTTGGACGGCGGCAGTGCTGTGCAGATTATTGACAACCCGCAGTCGGAAATGCTGGATGACGGATATGTCTTCATGCCGCTTAAAATAGCGGTGGACTATGCCGAGCGGGTTTATGTCGTGGCGCGAAATATGTTTCAAGGAATCATGGTTTTCAGCGAACAGGGTAATTTTATAGGATTCTTCGGGACTATAAATGTGCAGATAACGCCGTGGGATATATTCTGGCGTGCTATCTCCACCCGCGCCGAGCGTGCAAGACAGCAGTTGTTTATTCCTACGGAGTTCACGGGAATTGACGTTGACCCCGGTGGCTTTATCTATGCCTCAAATGTAGACCCCGAAGGTGTTCAAGCTGTACGCCGCCTAAACCCAACAGGCGAGGATGTTATCCGTACAGGCGAAAATAAAAACCTCGGCGGCGACTTGATAGCCGATGATTTCGGTATTTATGGAGGTCCGTCGGTAATCGTTGATGTTGTTTATCGTGAAAAAGGTATATATTCGCTGCTTGATTCAAAGCGCGGACGTATTTTCACCTACGACCACGAGGGAAATCTGCTGTATATATTCGGCGGCTTGGGTTCTCAGGCGGGTACGTTCAGACAACCCTCGGCGATTGAAACAATCGGGAGCGTAATTGTTGTTTTGGATGCGAATCGTAATGAAATCATCACATTTGAAGAAACGCTGTACGGCAGACTAATCAACGAAGCCGTTGCGCTGAGATTCGACGGCGATGAAACGCAAGCTGTCGAAAAATGGCGGCAGGTGCTTTTACTCAACGAGAATCTTGAACTCGCTAATGTCGGTATCGGTAAGGCTTATCTTACATCCGGAGATAATATAAATGCGATGAAATATCTTGAACTCGGTAAAAACCGCACCTATTATTCCGTAGCATACAAGCGTTATCGCAACGAGATATTAAAAGAAAATCTGCCCTATGTATTTACGGGGGTCGTCCTGCTACCCGTTTCGTATATTGTATTCAAAATAATAAAGAAGGAGCGCAGACGGTGAAGTATTTTTCAAAAATAAAGTTTTATTATTTACGCAGGGTGCTGACAAATCCGGTAGACGCATTTTACGAAATCCGTTACCGTGATTACGGCAGTGTGCCTCTCGCGCTTGTTTGCGTTTTATTGTTCGGGTTAGCTTTTACATTAAACCGCGTTCTTGCGGGTTTTATTGTTAACGATGTTGACCCCCGCACGGTAAACGGGCTGACGGAAATAGGCAGTGTATTTATACTGTTTGTGCTGTTTTGCGTGGGTAATTGGTCTATTACCTGCCTTATGAACGGAGAGGGACGGCTTAAAGATATAATGGCGGTGGTGGGTTATTCGCTCGTTCCTTTGATTGTTGTTTTGTTACCCGCTACTTTTCTTTCCCGCTTGATAGCGGCGGGTGAGGAGGTTTTCTATTTCTTTGCGATTGGCGTGGGTATAGCGTGGACGGCAATCCTCATTCTCATGGGTATAATGACTGTACATAATTATACGCTCCTTAAAACGCTTGCAACGCTTGTTTTAACCCTTTTCGCGGTCTTTGTGCTGATTTTCTTGGCTCTTTTGCTGTATGATTTAATTAATCAGGTATATGTATTCTTTTACAGTATTTATACGGAAATTGTATTTAGATTTTAAACCTCGCTGTTATGTAGAAAAATTTCAAGAAGGAGTCCCTGATGAAATTAGGAAAAAAAATAGTTCTGACCCTGCTGTGTGCGGCTTTTGTCATAACGGCGGTATATCAAGGCTACATCACCTTCCGCTATCGTCTGCACAGGGATTATAAAGCTGTATTGTCAGCCGTCGATGAGTTTGAGTCGGGTTCTCCTTTTAAAGGCGAAAGCGACCCCGATACGCCTGACGGCATGGTATTGGCGGCAAAGAACGATATTTTAAAGCTGTTTGTTAACCCTGAAACGGCAGAAACCGCCGTGTTCGATATACGTACAGGAGTCACCACATACACAAATCCGCCCGAAGCGGCAGACGACCCTTTAGCGAGCGGCGTTAATAAATCAGTTCTTCAATCTCAGCTTATAGTCGAATTTTATGATTCAAAGCGTTTACCCGGCAGATATAATACATACGATTTAGCGGTATCTTTAGAGCAATTCGAGCTTGAATCGCTTAATAACGGTTTTCGCTGTACTTATACAATAGGCGATATGTCTTCACCGCTCGGTATAGTCCCCATGTATATCAGTGAAGAGAGACTGAGTATTTTTGCCGAAAGAATGAGCGACGGCGGCAGATATGTTCGTTTGCGTTATGTGGATTCGAGCGATGCACACGGCTTTTTACAGCTTACTGAGCTTGCCGCGGGACCCGCTTCGCTTCGTAATCTGAATACGTATTTCATAGAGGCAGGGTACACCGAGGACGACTTAGCCGCCGATTTGGAAGCCTCGGGTGTAGAGGGCGTCGCTCGTATTAGTTTTGTCGTACCTCTTGAATACAGGCTTGACGGAGACAGTCTTGTCGTAAGTATACCGACAGGGCATATATCGGAGCGGGGCGGCGGAAAGATTTCACGCATACAGCTTATACCCTTCTTCGGGGCGGGCGGTTCTGAGGACGAGGGATATATGGTGGTTCCCAACGGCTCGGGTTCGCTCATACGTTTTAATAACGGCAGAACCCACGTTGAGGATTATATGCAGTATATGTACGGGCTTGACCCCATGATGCAAGAGTACACTCAGCTCGGCAACTTTGACGTACCGCGGATACCGTATTTCGGTATACAAAATGAAGACGGCGGAATCTTAGCTGAGATTCAAAAAGGCGATACACTCGCAGATATAACCGCAAGCATATCCGGAAAACTCAACTCATACAACTATGTTTTTCCTTCTTTTACGCTTCGCGGCACTAACTCACTTATGATGTTCGGTGCGACCGGAAACGAAGCGGAGATGCCCGTTATTGAGCCGAATATGGCAGAGGTTAATATTACAGTACGCTACAGTTTTTTAAGCGATGATTATCACGGTTATTCGGGTATGGCGGCTTATGCGCGTGACAGACTGACAGAACGCGGAGTGCTGACGCCTAAAAGTTCTAACGGCAATAAAGACATACCGCTTTATCTTAATTTAGTCGGCAGTGTTTCAGGTGATAAGCATTTCTTATCAGTCGCATATCGGGGACAGTTCCCCATGACTACATTCAGTCAAGCGGCAGATATAGTTACAGGGCTTAAAAACGCGGGAATAAATAACCAGATAGTCAATTATCAGGGTTGGTTTAACCGCGGGTACTATCATGACGTACCCGATAAAGTAAAACTTGTACAACAGCTCGGGAACAGGAAAGAATTAGAGTCGCTTTCGGCACTCCTTGAAGAAGGCGGCGGTAAGCTTTACGGGGATGTGGCTTTTCAACATGCAACATGGGCTACAAGGCGTTTTAAATACTCCATTGAGTCATCACGCTATTATGGCGGCGGTATGGTCGGAGTACTCGGTCAAACCTGTCCCACATGTTTAAGCAACATGGCGTCTTTGGGGTATGTAGAAACGCTCCATAATTTAGTTTCTCCTAAATTCCTCGGACGATATACAGACGATTTTATTAAAGCGTCAGGCAAATATAATATTACGGGTATTTCGCTTCGTGACCTCGGCAGCGAGCTTCATTCCGACCGTAAACGCACGGAAATAATAAACCGCGAGCAGGCTAAAGAAGTCGTGCTTGACAGCATTGAGAAGTTATCGAAAACAGAAAGAAATCTGATGTTCTCCGGCGGAAACATGTATGTTTTCGGCTACAGCGATGATTTAATCAACGTACCGACCGCACACAATGATTTTTATATAGTTGATGAAGAAATACCTTTTTACAATATTATTCTGCACGGATATATTAATTATGCGGGAACACCGATTAACTTAAGCGACGCTTACGACGAAGCAGAGTTGGTTGTAAGACTTATTGAATTTGGTGCGAGTCCGCACTTCACCTTTACTGCGGAAAATTCCGCCGACATGAAATACACGGGGTTAAACCATGTATACAGCGCGACTTTTGACAATTGGAAAGACACGGCGATAAGCATATATAATCAAACCAATTCTGTGCTTTCGCTCGTTTCGGACAGTTATATCAAAAATCATGAGATTTTAAACGATGGCAAAAGGCGCGTAACCTATAGTAACGGTATCGTCATAGAAATAGACCGTACCGCAAAAACCTATGAAGTCAGGGGGGTGAACCAATGGAATTAACTAAAACCGCAAAAGCGGTAAAACCGCCGAAACCGGCAAAACCGTCAAGACTGTCACTCTCCCAAAAACAAGCGATAAAAGGGCTTCTGTTCATTTCTCCGTTTGTGGTCGGATTCATGATTTTTTATCTGCGTAGTCTTGTGATGACGATTCAGTTCAGTTTTTCCGATATAGAAGTAATCGACGGCGGCTATTCTTCGACATTTGTGGGATTTAAACACTATATACACGCACTTGCGGAACACGCCAGTTTTAAACAGGACCTCGTGACCTCGATAATGGATATGGTTGTTGACGTTGTGTTGATTATCTTTTTCAGCCTGTTTATGGCTATCCTGCTTAACCAGAAATTCCGCGGCAGAACCCTTTCGAGAGCTGTATTCTTTCTGCCTGTAATACTTAATTCTCAAGCAATCAACACAGCAATCACCATGGCGCGGCAGATGATGATGGGCGGTATGAGTCCCGTATCTGCTGACGTTGCCGAGGCGGCGGCAGTCGGTACTGTGAATGTTATGTACTACGTTTATATGTTCAGCGACCTCGGACTGCCTATCGGGCTTTTAGATTATGTCATCGGAGCGGTAACACGTATTAATTCAATAATAACCGCGTCGGGAGTTCAGCTGATTATTTTCATAGCCGCATTACAATCTATACCGCCCTCTCTGTATGAGGTAGCGAAAATAGAGGGTGCGACCCCTTATGAAACATTCTGGAAGGTGACATTTCCGATGGTATCGCCGCTCATTGTGACCAATGTCGTATACTCGTTTGTCGATTCGTTCATAAACAGCAGTGTGGTCAATTTGTCATATGAAACTATTTTCAGAAATCTGAACTTCGCCCTTGGCTCGGTGTTTAGTTTGCTTAGTATGCTTGTCGTTTGCTTGTTACTGTTTATTACTGTTTCTATTATATCTAAGCGGACGTTTTATTATAATTAATCGGGGGATTTAAGATGAAATCAAACAGCCTGACAGCTAAAATTAAAAATATGCGTTCCGACACGCGCCTCGCAAACGAGGGGCGGCGCGTCTTGCGGCAGAGTAAGAATCTGTTGTTCGTTATTTTTCGCACGGCAATAATCATAGGTCTGAGTTACGTTATATTAGGACCGCTTATCGGTATTCTCGCTAATTCTTTTTTCTCAAACGCCGATAAATATTCGCCGGTCGTCTATCTTATCCCGCAGGAACCCACATTAGAGCGTTACCGCTTGGCGATTATCCGTATGGACTTTTGGAACACCCTGCTTAGAATGTTGGCTTATGTAGCGTCACTCACGCTTATACAGATTTTTATCTGTTCTTTGGTAGGTTACGGCTTTGCGCGGTTTAAATTCCCGCTGAAGAAACTGTTTTTCGCCTGCGTGATTATAATGATAGTCATTCCGTCACATTCGGTCATGCTTCCCATTTATATGACGTTTCAAAACTTTAATCCTTTGGGAATAGTGGGGGCAGTCAACAACATAAGAGCAAACGGCGGACTTTCCGGACTTTCGTTATCTTCCTTATTCAGCGGAGGCGGGGGGATAAACCTCCTCGGAACGCCCATACCTATGTATATAATGACTCTACTCGGTTGCGGGCTTCGTGCGGGGCTGTACATATATATTTTTAACCAGTTTTTCCGCGGACTGCCCAAAGAGATTGAGGAAGCCGCCGCAATCGACGGCGCGGGTACGATTTATACATATTTTCGTATAATGTTGCCTAACGCCATGCCGTCAATAATTACCGTGACGATTTTCTCAATCGTGTGGCAATACAACGATACGTTTTTTGCGAACCTGTTTATGATTAGTCCCGACATAGTACTCAGTAAGAGTATAGCGTCACTCCAGACTAACGTCCAGTTTTTAGACCGTATTTTTGACCCGTCGATTTCCGTGCTTTATGTTTATGCGGGTATTATACTTGTAATAACACCGATTATGGTGCTTTATGTGCTGCTTCAAAAATGGTTTATAGAGGGGGTGGAACGAAGCGGAATAGTAGGCTAAGGTAAAAAATATTTTTAAAAAGGAGAGTTTTGCATTTATGAAAACTATGAAAATGATTGCGTTGTTTGTATGTCTGCTGATGTTCGCCGGAATATTTACAGCATGCGATGACGGGGGCGGCGGTACGGGAACAACCCCGACGAGCGAGTCCGCCGTGAGGGTAGACGAGAAGATTGAGGGTATTGATTTTTCAAACGATAATATCAACTTCCTCAGTATGTATTACAAACCCGCCGATTCGTCACCCGACGCTATGTTAGAGCTCGTCGATTTCAGAGGCGGGAAAGCCGCAAAAATCACGCCTGCCGCAGGCAGTACGCCATATGTGGTTATAGACGCCGCGAGCCTTTTAGGTTCTCGCTTGTCAGACGTTAAAACTGTCGAAGTCGGTATTGCGGCTGAGAATTCCGATGGCACATTCTATGCGGTTTCCGGTGAAATAATAGTATTCAGGGACTGGAAGCAACAGGAAAAAAGTGGTGCGTGGTCGGTATATCTCGACAACAGAAACCCGAACATTGCGACCATGACGCTTGACGAATCATTCAGCGCGGGTGAAGGCAACTTTTTTGTAATCAACCGCAGAATTGATAACGCGGTAGTAGCGGAAAAAACTCCGTCTAATCTCTATATCACAAAAATCGGCTTCCTTGATGCGGGAGGTGCGTATCTCCCCGTTAATGCCGATGCTGTATTTGATGTTCCCGAAGGCTTTAATGATGTAGGCGAGGAAATCATTATACAGCTTGGTGAAATGAATGTGATTAATAGTCCGACGCAGCAAGGATGGCTGACTAACGGTACAGACGGGAAGGAATCTCATCTTTTGGGTGAAGAGGTTTCAAAAGCCGTGACCCTTGTGCTTGAATTTGATTCACCGCCCGAAGGCGAGATGCAGGTAATTTGGCTCGGCGACGGTAATGGTTGGGACTGGAATCAAGTAGCAGTCATTCCGGAAGGCGGCATGGACGACACGAGAATTGAGGTTAATCTCACGACAACATTCGACGACTATGAAAAGTTTAAACAAAGCGACCAAATGAAGATTTTCATCGGTTATTATACCGACAAAATCGAAGATTTGGGCATCACCAACGCCTATTTAATCGCATATGAAGATTAGGAGGAGCTATATTCATGAAAAAAGTAAAAAGAGTTTTTGTGATTCTGTTGGCACTTTTTATGCTGCCTTCCCTTGCGGCATGCAGTGAAAAAGGAGAAGAACGCACAATCACCATAGGCACATGGTTTGACATTTATTATGTTTCAAAGCATACGAGCATTTATGACGACCCGCAGGTCGCCGACCCCGAAACAGCGCAGATGATGCTCGACAATCTGCGGGCTGTCGAGAAAAAGCATAACGTAAAAATTGAATTTGTAAACCTCACGTTTGAGGGGATTCAAGAGAGCATCACCACTTCTATAATGGCGGGAAAACCCGACTGCGACGTTTATATCGTTGACACCCAGTTCGGTATACCCGCAGTACTGAGCGGTCAGGCGACTTCTCTTGAAAGTATGGGTCTTCAGGACACAGACGTATTTAACGCGCAGGACGTTGTGAAATATCTGAATGTGGGACAGGATGAAAGTTATCTGTTCTTCCGCTCGATTGATAACAACATACCGATTTACCCGCTCGCTTTCAATATGGATATGGTCAATGCCAAAGGACTCGAAAATCCGCAGGACCTTTGGGACAGGGGCGAATGGACATGGGATAAGTGGCGCGAATATCTTGTCGCACTCACCGACACCAACAACGGTATTTACGGTTGGAGCGGCTACTGGACGAGATTGCTTGAAAATCTTCTTTTCTCAAACGGTACGACAATAGCCTCAGGACCGCAAACGACAGTTACCTCTCCGGCAACCGTACAGGTTTTCAACCTTATTTATGAAATATATAATGTTGAAAGAACGGCGCGTCCGTGGGACGATACCGACTGGGACATTAACAATAAGATGTACGCAGACGGTAAATCGGGCTTCTGGATTGGCTCGGACTGGCTCTTCAGCGAGCAGGGCGGCGGCGAGCTTCCGTTTGAAATCGGCGTGGTTCCGTGGCCTGTGGGTCCCGCAGGGAATAAAGACACCAACTACCACGGCGGAGCAAGCGCGAACTGGTATATGATACCCAGAGGCGTTGAAGATGCGAGATTTGTATACGATGTTATGTTTGACTGGCTTAACTGGTATGACTATGACCGCGAACGCGCAGAAGACTTAGAATGGTCTGAAAACTGGTATATGACAGAACGCAACTTTGAGTACGCCTTTATGATGAGCAAACACACAGGGTTTGATATTTGGAACAACCTCAGCTTAGGCGACCAATTCTCAATGGTTGAAATCATGAGCGGCGAGAAAAACGCCTCGCAGTATGCGGCAGAGGTAGAGCCGGTCATTCAAAACGCACTTGACAATTTTTTCAAGTAAAAGGTTCTGACGCTCCGACGGGAACAGCACCGACGACGCCGGAACAGGCACTGCCTGAATCGACATCTAATATTGTTCTCGATTACGGACGCTTGGATAAAGAGGCACGAATCATGGAGTTTAATGAAATTACAACCGAAGAGATTATTTCCGGAATGGGTGCAGGGTGGAACTTAGGCAACACAATGGACGCAAGGAGTTCGGCAAAAGGGACGCCCCTGCAACAAGAAACCGCATGGAATAATCCGAAAACAACTCCCGAAATGATTCGACTGCTGGCCGATACCGGGTTCAGCACATTACGTATACCCGTGACGTGGGAAGCCTTTATAGGACCTGCGCCATATTACGAATTAGATAAGATGATGCTTGACCGCGTACAAGAAATCGTGGATTATGGCATCGACGCAGGGCTTTATGTTATTTTAAACACCCATCATGAGGAATGGCTCTTCCCGTCCTATGAGAACTACGATGAGGGCGAGGCAAAGCTCACCGCTGTATGGGGGCAAATTGCGGGACGTTTCGGCGGTTACTCGGAAAAGTTGATTTTCGAGGGCATGAACGAGCCGCGAATGAAAGGCACAAACAGAGAATGGACAGGCGGCAATCCCGAAGCGCGAGACTGCATAAATAAGTGGAATGACGCATTCGTGAAAACGATTCGCGCCGCAGAGGGGCATAATGATAAGCGATGGCTGATGCTCCCCACGATAGCCGCTTCAAGTGACGAAAACCCCGTCAGAGACTTTGTTATGCCTGAGGGCGAAAACCTCATAGTTTCAATCCACGCATATAAGCCGCATGATTTCGCGCTTAATACGAACTCCGACAGAGCGGTCTTCGACCCGAATAATCCCGAGGACACGCAGGAGATAGACGGCGTATTAGAACGGCTTAACACGTATTTCATTTCAAAAGGCATACCCGTCGTCATAGGTGAAATGGGTTGTCTTAATAAAGACGATAACACGCAGGAGCGTGTAAAATGGGTGAACTATTATGTCGGAAAAGCCGCAGAACTCAATATCCCGTGTATATGGTGGGATAACGGTATTCGTTTATCACAAACAGGCGGTGAATCGTTCGGTATCATGGACAGGCGTGAGCTGACATGGTGGTTTCCCGAAATAGCGGAGAGCTTCGTAAACGCAAGCAAACGGTAAAAACTATTTCAGCGCGTAAAACGGGCGGCGGGGACTTGCCCTCGCCGTTCGTTTTACAAATAAATCAGTAACCCTATCATAAAGTAAGGAGAAAAACACAATGACAAAAACTATAAATGTATTATCCCTGCCTAATATACCGTGGCAGGACAAAAAAGATAATTCCGAAATAATGTGGAGATATGACCGGAATCCAATTATTAAAAGAAATCAGTTAAAATGCAGTAACTCTATTTTTAACAGTGCGGTCGTACCGTTCACAGCGGACAACAAAAGCAAATTTGCGGGGGTGTTCCGTGTTGATGATAAACGGCGCAGTATGCAGCTCCATGCGGGATTTTCCGATGACGCGATAAATTGGACGTTGAATGAAGAAAGAATCGAATGGCTCAGTGAGGACAAAGAAACAGCCGAGGCTCATCCGTGGCAGTACGGTTATGACCCTCGTGTTGTTTGGATTGAAGACAGGTATTGGGTTACATGGTGTAATGCTTACGGCTGGAAACCCACAATAGGCGTCGGTTACACCTATGACTTTAAAACATTCTTTCAATGTGAAAACGCGTTTTTACCTTTTAATCGTAACGGCGTATTATTTCCGCGTAAAATAAACGGAAAATATGTTATGTTCAGCCGCCCGTCCGATTCGGGACATACCCCGTTCGGTGATATTTATATTTCGCAATCGCCCGATATGAAGTATTGGGGAGAGCATCGTCATGTTATGGCACCGGGAAGCGGATGGGAATCTAAAAAAATCGGCGCAGGTCCTATTCCCATCGAAACGAGCGAGGGTTGGCTCTGTATCTATCACGGCGTTTTAGAATCCTGTAACGGCTTTGTTTACAGTATAGGTGCGGCGATTCTCGATATTGAAAAACCTTGGAAGGTTAAATATCGTTGCAGTGAATATTTACTCAGTCCGCAGGAGCTGTATGAATGTGTGGGTGATGTACCCAACGTCTGTTTCCCCTGCGCCGCGCTTTGTGACGGAGATACAGGCAGAATCGCGATTTATTACGGCTGTGCGGACACTCATGTAGGTTTAGCCTTCGCCGAACTTGAACCGCTGATTCAATACATTAAAAATAACAGTGTTTAACTTATATACAGCGTTTCGGGAGGGTGTTCACTTTGTGCTTTAAAGCTTTTAAAAAAGAGGTGTCGGACGAGCTGACAGGGAATATAATCCCCTTTTGGACTCGTCTTCGCGATAACGAAAACGGCGGATTTTACGGAAATGTTTCGTTTGATTTAGAGGTAGAAAAAGACGCGCCGAAGGGCAGCGTTTATAT
Source organism: Oscillospiraceae bacterium (assembly GCA_009778065.1). Classification (GTDB taxonomy): domain Bacteria; phylum Bacillota; class Clostridia; order Oscillospirales; family Ruminococcaceae; genus Ruminiclostridium_E. Next base: position 76,862 of record WRKM01000009.1, on the reverse strand, counting down.
CAGCCGTATTTTATGGTTTTTCTCGGAATGTTACTTGGCTTTGGGGAAAGAAGAGCTTCTCGACTCTGCGAAACATGTTTATGATTTTCTGACGGGTTGCATGATTGACGAAAAATATGGCGGCGTTTACTGGACAGTTGATTCGAGCGGTCAACCGTTAGATACCACTAAGCATGTCTACGCACAGGCGTTCGCAATTTATGCTTTATCGGCTTTTTATAAGGCTTCAAAAAACCCAAACGCGATTAGCTTGGCAAAAAGGCTTTATGAGCTAATCGAAACTAAATGTAGTGACAGCCAAGGTTACGGCGAAGCTTATGACAGGGAGTGGAACCCCGTAATAAACGAAAAACTCTCCGAAAACGGTATAACAGCCGATAAAACAATGAACACCCTGTTGCATGTCTTTGAGGCGTATTCGGGATTAATCGAGAGCTTAAATACGCATCCCGAATGTTCCGGCGAGGCTGAAGGCTCTCGGATTGAGCTGTCCTTGCGCCGTATTTTATCTGTTTTCAAAGAAAAGGTGTTTAACCCCGAATTAAAACGCTTTGAAGTTTTCTTTGATGATAAAATGAGTTCACTGATTGATTTACAATCTTACGGGCATGATATTGAGGCATCATGGCTTATAGATTGGGGGACTGAGTTACTCGGGGATATTGAACTCAGCCGTGAAATCGGTGAAATGACCTCGGCATTGGCAGAATCGGTAATGGAACGGGCTTTTAAAGGAAACGGTTATGTATGGAACGAGCGTGAAAACGATAAAGAGGACAAAAAGAGCGTATGGTGGGTTCAGGCGGAGGCTGTTTTAGGCTTTTTAAACCATTATGATAAACACCCCGAAAAAAAAGAATATGAAAAGGCGGCGAGAGATATATGGGAGCATATAAAACACTCTCTTATTGACCGCCGAGACGGTGGGGAGTGGTTTGAACAGTTGGACAAGTTCGGACGACCCGACCCCGAAAAGCCGACGGCGGGGATTTGGAAGTGTCCGTACCATAACGGGAGAATGTGCCTTAGATTATACCAAAAGGAGCTGTTAATTATATGATTTGCCCCCCTTTTAAATTGAGTCCTGTCTTTAAAGACTATATTTGGGGCGGCGACAGACTCAAAACCGATTACGGAAAAAACTCCGAGTTATCGAGAATTGCCGAAAGTTGGGAGCTTTCTTGTCATCCCGACGGAGAGAGCGTTATTGCCGATGGCGAATTTAAGGGGAAAACGCTTACGGAGTTTTTAAAAGACCAAAAACAACCGCCCGTATCTGTTTTAATCAAGCTAATAGACGCGGCAGACAACCTTTCAATTCAGGTTCATCCGAATGACGAATACGCAAAAAAAGAGGGTGATAACGGAAAAACCGAAATGTGGTATATTATTGAGCATGAACCGGGAGCGGAATTAATTTATGGCTTTAATTGCAATATTACGCGCGAAGAGTTCAAAGCGAGGGTAGTAAACGGCACATTGCTTGACGTAATGAACAGGGTAAAAGTAAAAAAAGGCGATGTGTTTTTCATTCCCGCGGGAACCCTTCACGCAATCGGAAAAGGCATTTTAATAGCAGAGGTACAGCAAAGTTCTAATCTGACCTATCGTGTATACGATTACGGGCGGACGGATGCAGACGGAAATCCCCGTGACTTACATATAGAAAAAGCTCTTGAGGTGACAGAGACGGCTCCGCCGCTAAAGCCTTATGACCGTACCGAATGTGAGTATTTCAGGTTTGAAACGCTTGAGACGAAGGGCGAGAGCTTATATGACACAAAAGGTTTATGGTCGGCGGTTTTGGTTTTGGACGGAGAGGTCAAGCTTGGCGGTGTTGTTCTTAAAAAGGGTGAAACGGGATTTGTCCCTGCCGGACATGATAAAATATGCCTTAAAGGATGCGGGAAATTAATCACAGTACACGAATAGGAGCATGTAAAATAAAGCGGTTAAAAATAAAGAATAAGGAAAATATAAGTTTGAAAGAACCGGTGCAAATCGGGGAAAACGAAACTTTCAAATGCACTTTTGTGCGGGAAGGACATGGTGAATAGCTATGCCCGAAAGTATTAGAGATACCTATAATAGGTGGGTTAATAACATCAGCGGCGATTTACTTGAAGAATTAATATCCGTGAAAGACGATGAAAGTGCGATAAATGAGCGTTTTTATCGCCGTTTAAAATTCGGTACGGGGGGGCTTCGCGGTGTAATCGGCGTTGGTACAAACCGTATGAATGTACACACTGTCGGACTTGCATCGCAGGCTTTAGCCGATTGGCTTAATTGCGGAAATTCGGCAGTTTCGGGGAAATCTGTCGCCATAGCTTACGACTCGCGCAATAAATCGGAAGAGTTTTCAAAAACAACCGCCTGCGTACTCGCGGCAAACGGAATAAGGGTGTATTTATTCAGTTGTTTAACGCCGACGCCTATGTTGAGCTATGCGGTGCGTGAGCTTGGCTGTTCGGCGGGCGTCGTCATAACAGCAAGCCATAACCCCGCAAAATACAACGGATATAAGTGTTATGGCGCAGACGGCTGTCAGCTTACCGACAAAAGCGCGGGCGAGGTAGAGACATACAGCGACAGGCTCGATATTTTCGATGATGTGAAATCGGGCGATTTCGATGAGCTATTGGAGCAAGATATAATTCGGTATATTGACGAACGGCTCACGAAAAAGTATTTAAACCGTGTCTTGGCGTGTGCGGCAGAGCCGCAAGCGGCGAGAAAAGCGGGGCTGAGGGTTGTATATACGCCTTTGTGCGGTACGGGCAATAAACCCGTGCGAGAGATTTTGCGGAGAATCGGAGTGGACGTTAGGGTCGTTACAGAGCAGGAACAGCCCGACGGAACTTTCCCGCGTTGTCCTCGCCCGAACCCCGAAAACCGTGAAGCGTTCGATGCGGCACTCGAACTCGCGGAAGAGTTAATAAAAAAGAACGAAGCCGCAGACCTGTTGCTCGCCACTGACCCCGACTGTGACCGCGTGGGTATTGCGGTGCGTGATACAGCCGATGGCGGTAAATATACCCTGATGAGCGGAAACGAGGTAGGTGCGTTAATGCTCAATTATCTGTTGTCGCGCCGAAAAGAAAACGGAACCCTACCCGAAAAACCGAGAGCCGTTAAAACGATTGTCACCACTGCGCTTGCCGAACGTATTTGCAAGGAATATGATTGTGAACTTATAACATGTCTGACGGGTTTTAAGTATATCGGTGAGATTATCGGCGAATTAGAGAAGAACGGCGAGGAAGAGAGTTTTATTTTAGGCTTCGAGGAGAGTTACGGCTACTTAGGCGGCACATACGCGAGGGACAAGGACGCAGTTTACGCCTCAATGATTATATGTGAAATGGCGGCGTATTATAAATCTCTGGGGAAAACGCTTTATGACGTTATGCGTGAGTTATATGAGAGATACGGCTATTATATCAACTCCCAGATAAGCACGGAGTTTGAGGGTCAGGCGGGTGCAGAGCGTATTTCGGAGATAATGACTAAACTCCGCGAGGACAAACCAAATATAATAGAAAATATTAAAGTCGTTGAAGTGTTCGATTATCTCGGAGCGGCGGCAGAATCGGCTAATCTGCCTAAAAGTAATATTATTGAGTTTATATGCGCGGACAGCAGTGTCTTAACAGTGCGACCTTCGGGGACAGAGCCGAAAATAAAATTTTATCTCACTGCGGCGGGAGCCACCCCCGAACTTTCGAGGCAACGTATTGACGAACTGAGTCGATTTATACAGGCTATCGTTAATTAGTATAAGTTTGGTAAATAAAAGGCATTTATTTTATCTATTTTGCTAATTGAAAAAAACGCAGAATTAAAGTATACTTTATGAAGTAGGTGGAATCGGTAAATCCCCACCTTTAAAAAAATTTTGGAGGAAAATATGAAACTGAGAAAACTTTTAGGCGTTGTTGTAGCTGTTGCTATGTTCAGCGTATTGGCAATTTCCGCAAGCGCGGGCATAATTAACGGTAACGGTCCGGATTTTGAAGAAGGCGACAGCAAATACGTTTTCGCACTGACAGCAGACGAGGTACTCGGCGCTACTTCCGTTACGGTTTCTATAACCGTAGACGGCGTTGAAGACGGATTCGGCGGCGGTATAGCTATTCTTACCCCCGACTGGCCTGGTTCATGGATTGAATGGGGCGATGCAGATGCAGGCAAACCCATTGTATCCGATGGTTCGACAATAGTTATCACAGGCGACGACCTTTTCACCGAGAATGAAGAAGGCAAATACTGGGTAATGCTCGAAGGTTGGTGGGGCGGCGACATCACAGTTGACGGCATCACCATTGAACTCGCGGAAGTAGCTCCTGTGGCTCCTCCCGAAGCTCTCGTAACAACTCCTGAAGTTGCTCCCGTAAATACCGGCGCAACAGAAGCAGACAAGCAAGAAACCGACACAGGTCTCGGCGATGTGGCTATAGCTTCGGCAATCGCTCTCGCGGCAGCCGGCGCAGTAGTTTTCAGCCGCAAAAAGAAATAATTAAAGCAAAAACTAACAATTGTTACGGGCGGCTGGGATAGTCGCCCGTTTATTTCTAAAGGGGGTTATTAGTTTGAAAGAACCGGTGCAAATCGGGGAAAACGAAACTTTCAAATGCACTTTTGTGCGGGAAGGACATGGTGAATAAATATGAAGCTATTAAAATACTTTTTATTCGCCTTATTAATAGGGGGGGTCTTCTGCTCAATGTCATGCAACAGTGATTATCCCGATGAAACTGAAACAGCTTCAACCGATGAAGATGCTGTTTCGGATTCCCTGACGGAAACAGCAGACGCGGATAACGAAGCGGAGTTGAGACGAATTTTCATTAAAGACGGCAGTTTTCATGTGGGCGGCTCCGAGGCTAAACCCATTTGGATAAACGGGACGAATACCCCCTGGGATAAATGGAACGACTTCGGAGGCGGCTATAACGACGAATGGTGGGACGCTCATTTCGCCGCACTGCATGAAAACGGCGTAAACGCAGTCAGGGTATGGATTAACTGTAACAACGGGCAAAATGCCGTAATTATAGACGAAAACGGCATGGTGAGCGGCATTTCAGACAAGCACCGAGAGGATTTAGACGCGTTTTTTGATACGGCGAGACGAAATCAAATATACATAATGGCGACGCTCTTATCCTTCGACCATTTTAAAGGGAACACGGCAGACAGATGGCGCAACATGGTGCAATCTAAAGAAGCTGTAGATTCCTTCGTTACAAACTACACCCTGCCGTTCGTGAATCGTTATAAAGACAACCCTTATTTATGGAGCATAGACTTGATGAATGAGCCGGACTGGGTTCATGAAAACGCGGAGTGCGGACAGTTGGCATGGGAAGACTTATCGTATTTTTTCGCTGTCAATACCGCCGCCATTCGCGAGAACAGCCCGATACTTGTCACCGTGGGCATGGCGTTCCCGAAATACAACGCTGACGGAAACGGGTACGAGGGAAACAAGGTTTCTGACGAATTTATGCAGGTTCTGTATGACAATCCTAACGCTTCTCTTGATTTCTGGTCTCCTCATTATTACGACTGGGTGGGGCGGTGGTATGGGGTTCCCTTCACGTCCTCTTCTTATGGCTTGCGTAGTGAAGGCGGTTGGGGGCTTTGTGATTCAAAACCGGCGATAATCGCCGAAACCTCAGCTATGGGTTCTGCGGGTTATACATTGACAGAGGATTATATAAACGCATTTGATAACGGTTGGCAGGGTGTTATGGCATGGACGTCAAACGGGGTGGACGATAACGGCGGGTTTGAGGAGTTGACTCCCGCTACGCGCTATATAGCGGAAATGTATGCAGAGTTAGTATTTCCGCTCGGTTAACGGCGATAAATAGAATTATTTTAAAATTTTGCAACTTTTCGGGGTTTTATTTTGTTTTATATTATGGGGGCTGACTGAGTTTTAAAAAGTGTTGACAAATGCCGAATGATGTTATATAATATAACTGTATTGCTTCATGTCATACAGTTCGGGGAAAGAGAGGGAGAAGAACGATTTTGGAACCAATGATAACGGTAAAAAACCTAATCAAAATCTATAAGGTAGGCTCGGAAAAGGTCGTCGCACTAAACGACTTAACCTTTGACGTTGCTGAGGGCGAAATCTGTTGTATTTTAGGTACATCGGGTTCGGGGAAATCGACTCTGCTTAATATGCTCGCGGGACTCGAAAAGCCTACTCGCGGCGAGATTGTCATCGCAGGTCAGCGTATTGAGAAGATGAGCGAAAAAAAGGTCACGAATTTCCGTCAGAAAAATGTAGGGTTCATTTTTCAGTCATATAATCTGTTGTACGGAATCACCGCTCTCGAAAATGTGGCTATGCCTCTGATGTTTAGGGGAGTCAAAAAGAAAAAGCGTGAAAAAATCGCATTTTTAATGCTTGCGATGGTGGGTTTAGCAAAGCGCGTAAAGCATAAGCCAACGCAGATGTCAGGCGGACAGCAACAGAGAGTGGGGATTGCCAGAGCGTTTGCCGCCCGTCCGAAAATCGTTTTTGCAGACGAGCCTACGGGAAACCTTGATACTAAAACCACGCTTGAGGTAATGGAACTCATGGTCGCACTCTGCCGTAAGAATAACCAAACGCTTATATTGGTGACGCATGACAGAGATATAGCATCGTATGCCGACAGAATCATAAGAATAAGTGACGGCGAAATCGTTTCTAACGAGTATAAAAAAATAAGCAAAATAAATCAATTTGAAGGGGTAAAGAGGTAATAAAATGAAAAAGAAAATTTTATCAATTTTAGTGATGTTCGCAGTGGCGTTCAGTATAACAACGCCTCTCGGAATAGGCGCGGAGGCGGCTTCGTCAAGCAGTACCGCTTTTGTTGAGCCGAATATCACAATGAGCGTTTCGCGACCCACAGCACGCAGAGGGCAGGAATTTACGCTAAGTGCGAGTTTTAATGATACTATCGGCATTAATTCACTGTCAAGCGCGACCGTGAGTATAAATTATGATGGTCTGACATTAATCAGCGGTCTCGAAGGCGGTAATATAACTCTCGGTACTTCATATCCATACAGATTCTATGTTCCCGAAGACGCAGAGGACAGATACCATATTACTTTTACGGTCAATTATGTCGCTACTTATTATACATATAACTTACAGAGCGACACATATGAAGCAAATAATGTAACCGGCAGTAAGAAAATGACAACGACCATTAATGTTGTTGACAGTAACGCTATTATTACGAATGTCCCGCCGGTGATTGAAAACCTCAGAGTTCCGTTTGAAACAGAGAAAAACGAGTCTTTTGAAATATCTGTCGATGTTTTCAATTACGGAACACATGAACTTTCACAAGCGGCATTAACCGTCACAGACAAAGCGGGGAATTTACTGACCCGTGAGTATATAGGTTTTATAGCCGAAGGCGATGTATCAAGATATGATTTAGTTATACCCGAGGGTATAAGTGAAGGCGGAGAGAACACAATTAATGTCGCCTTTGATTACGTTGATAAAGACAAGGGGAAACAAACGCTGAAAACGAGTGCGAAAATAAGTGTAAAGGGTGAATCGGGCGAAGGAGAAGGGTATTTAAGTCTGCAACGCATAAACAGTCCGCTCAAAGTTTTGATTGATACCCGAACGACAGCCACGATTTCTCTGACTAATTCTTCTTCCTCGGATATTAAAGATATAGAGGTGTTTTTATACGATGATGCCGGCAGACTGCTCACCTCGGACTATATTCCCATTATAGAAGCTAAAACTATAAAAGACGTACCGCTTGAGTTTCCTGTTTCGGATAGGGCAGGCGTCCGTTCGTACAGCATCAGTGTTGAATATAAGAACAACAACGAAAACCGTAAACTGAGCGGTAGCTTCTCTTTAATTTCGTCGGAGGAAGACCCCAACGACAAGCCGCCGGAAGAAGTCGAAAAGCCTTCAAGTATAAGGATTCAAAGCGTAAACGCGCCGCCGCAAATCTATTCCGGCGTAAGAACCGATATACCTTTCAAGTTAGTTAACGCAGGTAAGGGGACAGCCTATAACGTGGAGGTTTTTGTTACCGATGCGGACGGAAGAGAAATTGCGCGCGAGTATATCGGCTCAATTCCGCCGTCGGGCGGCGGTGACGGGGTTATTCCGCTCAGATTCAACGATATAGATACCTATGATTTAACCTTTCATGCAATAGCCGAAAATGCCGACGACTCCACTTTAACTGTCAATAAGAAATTTGAACTTAAAGTAATGAATTACCGCGTTTCAATAACCGATGTCGCGGGTTACGAGTGGATTTGGAATAATCTGGCGACGATTGAGTTCGCTGTAATAAACGGCGGCACGGAGACCATGCTGAATACTTCAGCCGTCCTTACCGATGCGCAGGGCACGATATTTAAAGACGTATATATCGGCAATATCGCACCGGGTGAGAAACGCGAACGCATCAGATTCAGAGACGCTTATATTTTCAACGCGAATGGTGAGCCGGAGATTGAGTTTTGGGGCGAAGATGATGGTGATTTCGGGTTTTATGAGTCTTTCGAGTTTGAAGATGCTGTCAATTCAGGCGGTGCTGTAGTTGCCGTTGATTTGGGGGTGAGGGTTGATTACGCTGTTGTGTCTCCGAGGGGCGGCGGCGGTGGTAGCCCGGGCGAAGAAACGATGGAACTTTTTATTGTTGTTACTTTTGAAAACGCGGATATGCACGAGTTCAGCACGAGTTATTCTATGTTTGCGACGCTCTATTCGGAAAGCGGAATGTGGGACACGCCCGAAATCTGGGACCCGGGTAGTGAAATAGTGCCTGAGGAATTACAGGACGGCGGTATAAGCGTAGTGTTGTTAATTGTAATCATCGGAGGAGGCGTGCTTATACTCGCGGCGGTTGTAGTTGTTATAATAATTCTTAAAAAGAAGAAAACAGGCGAAGATGACGATATAGACTACTTCCTCAGTCAGATTAAAAAAGAAAAGTCAAGTACGGCGAATAGCAGTACGGATAGCGGCAACAGGAACGGTTCGTTTGACTCCGAAAAAGAGGAAATAACGCAATGAGAAATATTGATATAGTAAGAACCTGCCTACGTAATCTGACAAAGCGAAAACTTCGTACCCTGCTTACGGTTTCGGGCGTTTTCATAGGCACTTCCGCGATTATCGTTATGATGTCGCTCGGAATAGGTATGGATATAGAGCTTACTAAAATGTTAGAGCAGTGGGCAGACCTCACTAAAATAGAGATTAATAATTACGGCGGCATGGTGGACGAGGATGGAAATCCCGTCCCCGACATAACGGACGATGTTATTCAAAGTTTCAAGGATATAAACCACGTAAAGTCGGTAATGCCGTTTTATACGAATTTCTATTCCGGTGAGCAAATCGCCGTATATACCTCCGACGGAAAAGCACTTAGTTGGTCTCCGTTCGTGGGTGTGTATATGGATGAGCTTGAAAATTTCGGTTATAGGTTGAAAGAAGGACGTTTTAAACAACAGGGCGACCCGCCTACTACCGTTCTCTTCGGGAACGAAGTGGGTTCAAATGTCTATCTCTATGAATATGACGAATATGAGGGTGCGGAATACGACTATGAAACATGGGAAATAATAAGCCTGCCCATAGACCATATGAACGACGAGTTCTTTGTCATTCCGCTGACCCGCAACCCTGATACTTGGATGCCGGACTATTCGGTAATCGGCTCGAAAACCGCCCCGCATATGGAGTATAATGAGGAGCTTAATGTCGTAGGGGTGCTTGACGGCGACTGGTCGGATTATAATTCGGTCAGAGGAATATTTATCGACATCGGTTACATGAAAAACTTAATTGCGGCATACAACGAGGTTAACCCCGATGCGCAATACGCAGAATTTGACGGCGTTTATAACAATGTCAGCGTAAGGGTTGATGACATGAACCATGTTCCTCAGGTCGAAGAACAAATTAAGGCAATGGGTTATCAGGCATGGTCGTATAACCAAATCCGTGAAAACATGATGCAACAAATAGGCACTATACAGCTGTTGCTTGCGGCTTTGGGTGCGGTTTCACTGTTTGTCGCCGCACTTAATATCACCAATACCATGATTATGGCGATTGTTGAGCGGACAAAGGAAATCGGTATTATGAAGGTTCTCGGTTGTGACGTGGGTAAAATACGGCTCATGTTCCTCGGAGAATCAGCGACAATAGGCTTTTTGGGCGGTCTTGTGGGAATCCTTATGAGCCTTGGTTTTTCGTTTATTATTAACAACTTCCTCGGTGAGATGTTCATGAACGCTATGGGAGGCGGCTACGGTATGGGAGAGGACATAAAAATCTCGGTTATTCCTCCGTATCTCGCTTTTGCCGCACTCGTAATATCTATGGCGGTAGGTATTGTGGCAGGGCTTTATCCCGCACACAGAAGTGTTAAAATCAGCGCGTTATCGGCTATATCTCATGAGTAAAGACAAAAAAAGCGCAGGGAGTGATGTTAAAATCACTCCCTGTTTTTTATAACTCTAATATCTCCGCCGCGTTTTTATAGAAAATCAGTTCTTTTTCTTTTTCGGTAACAGGCAGGGATTCAACTAACTCTTTTTCTGACAGCGGCATATGCCACGGGCAGTCACTCGCAAAGAGAATCCTGTCTGCCCCGTGCTTTTTCACGATTTCGAGCATAAGTTTCGGATTTATGTAGCCTGCTATATACGAAGTGTCGAGCCAGATATTTTTCCTGTGAACACCTGCGACATAGTGTAAAACTTCCTCCCAAGCATACATTCCGCCGAAATGTGCGGCTATTATTTTAAGTTTAGGGAAGGCGGCGGTGATATCGGGTAGATGAGAGGGCATAGCGTGACGGATTATAGGTGAGATAGGGTCATACCCCATATGTAGTACAATAGAAAGTCCGAGTTCTTCACAGCGTTTATAAATAATTTTCATTCTTTCCTCGAACAAAAAGACAGTCTGATAGTCGGGGTGGAGCTTTATGCCTTTTAAGCCCGCTTCTTTTATCCTTCCGAGTTCTTCCGCGGCATCAGGAGCATCGGGGTGAACAGTACCGAAAGAGATTATATTCCCTTTATTCTCGCTCGCCGCCCAGTCGTTAATTGTGCGTTGCTGAGATGGCTTAGTGGCTATCGGAAGCATTACGCCGTAGCTTACGCCCCATTCCGACAGCTTTTTTCGCAAATCCGAAACAGTGCCGTCTGTGTAGCAGACGGCTTCGGAACCCTCAGCGGCTTCGGCAGTTTCTTTAAGTATCTCCATAGCGCGTTTTGCTATTTGGTCGGAAAATGCGTGTGTGTGAAAATCTATTAACATATTGTCTCCGTGAAGTTATTTTATATTCTTATGCGCGGTTACATTTGGTTGTCAAACTCCGCGCCTTTTTCATCTACTCTTGCGTTTTGATAAAATGTTATTTTCTTTTTCTCCCTTTGCAGGTCTTCAAGCTCCGTGCGTACCTCCCCGTACTTAACTCTGAACCGCATTTTATTTCCTGCTTCACTTTTCATGATGTCGCTCTGGATTGAGCGTATACTGATAATCTTTCCCTGGAGCATTTTCTCGTCCTCGGTAAAATCAACCATGACCGTCTCACCGACGAGCATTTTTCTAATCATAGACGCTTTTTCGGGCGTTTGGCTATCAATAATATCCGTAATCTGAGGCCTGAGGCTTTTAATTTCACGGATAATTCTTTCCCGCTCGTCAAAAATCACCTGCGTTTCATCAACTAATTCGAGGTCTGACGAAGAAAGGCGACCTGAAAGAAGTAAAAAATCGGAGAGATGCTTTTCGAGAATATTAAACTTTTCCATCAATAAAGTAGCTTCAGCAATCATATCTTTAACCCTCGTTTTACATTCGGGTGGACTTTTGAAGCCCACCCGTTTGGTTATTCTTATACAACCTGTGCCTGCATTGTTCCCTGTGCGTTTTGCATTGCCTGTAAATTAATCTGCTCGACGGACATTCTTGATACCTGCACGAATGCCTCCCGAAGGTCGCCTATCATCGGCAATAACGTCCTGATTTTTTCCGCGTCCTTTTTTATGTTCGCGTCTATCAGCTCCTGCGTGAAGTAAAGGTAGAGCTTGTCTAAGTCGACTCCCATCTGTATGTCGAGGTCTAAGACTGAACGCAATGCACTCACTACATCTACTGATTTCATAAGGGCGGCGTTTGTACTTTCGTAGTCTTTTTTCTCGATGAAGTGGAGTGCTCTGTTTAATTGCCGGTCACATTCGTCATAAAGCTTTACTATTATCTCTATAGGAGTCATGGTAGTAACCGACTGTCTTTTATAACTCGCGTAAGCATTAATCATATTATTTATTTCCTCCCCACATACTGCTACCCAACATCTGACCTATGTAGTCGCTCTGACCGTTTAGCTGTCCCATTTGTTTTTCAAGCGCAGTGAAGATGCTCCAGTACCTGTCTTGTTGTTTTTGATAACGATATTCAAGATTGCTTATCATATCGTTTAATCGTTTAATCTGGTCATTAATTGCATTGTCGGTGGCTGACGATGTATTAGCCAGTCCTGCTTTTTGGATAAACAAGCCCTTTTCCCAACGCTCGCCGGTCGTCTTTATCGCAGAATCAATAATACTGTTTATCTGCGGCATAAGCCCGTTTTCGGTATTTGTGAACAGCTCCGCTATCATATCTATGTCTTTTTCTATTGCTTCTAAAAATCTCTCTTCGTCTTGAATTACGAGTTTACCGTTTTGTTTCCAGTCCTGATGAGTGGAGATACCCATACTGTAAAGCCCGAACATTGTGTCATCGCCGCGCGGTACGCCCGAAAAGAGCGCGACTCTCATACGACTCATTATATCGGTGATTGCACGGTCATTGTAGAGAAGCCCCTTCGATGCCTTTTCTTCCCACTTTTTCTCCTGGGATTCAGTGAGACCTAACTCTTCTCTGTCGTAGTCGGTGAGGAAATAATAATCCTTTTCCGGCTTTTCGTTTACAAATCCGTAAACAAAATCAATCAGCTCGTTATAATCCTTTATAAAGTCCTTGATTATATTCGCTACTTGCGAGGTATCACGTTCAACCTCAATCAAAAACGACTCGCCGACCTGCGCGTTTTCACCCACTGTTATAACAGTTCCGTTAATTTCGTAGGAGTTAGAAGCAGTCTCAACTATCTGACCGTTAATATCTAACCGCAGATTTGTACCGTTATTTACGGTTTGGTTGACATAGGCGTCAAAGCCCAATGCCGCGAACAGACCTGAAGGGTCGTCACCAAATGTGATTTCGGCGGCTGTCCCGTATTCCTTGGATTTAATTTCAAAGGTGTTTGTAAGAGATGAGAAGGTCATGTTTACGTTTATTTTCGCGTTATTATTGACCGCGTTCATCATTTCTCTTATCGTGGTATTTCCGTTAAACGTCAGTTTCTCGCCGTTTATTTCTAAGATATAGTTCCCGTTTTCGGGTGTGAGTCCCAGTTCGCTCAATCTTGTTGAGGTTGAAATAGTACTCGCAATCGTTTTAGCTGTTTCAAGCCCGAAATCGTTTTTGCTGTCTTCTCCCGCATATGCTGCCATGTCTACGGCTTCTTTTGTTACGCCGTCTGCGGCAAGCTTGTATGCGCTGAGAGTTACATCTCCTGTTGCGGATATGCTTGCTTCGACCTTTGTACCGTCTGCGAAGTTAATATTTCCGAGCCTTTGATTAAGCGTGGTCTCGTTGAAATGACTCGAAAACTCTCCGACGCCCATTGCAGAGGCTGTGGCTAAGAAATCGTTATAGCTTTGTCCCGGCTGTTCCGCATAGCGGTTAAAATAGGCATCCCTTTCGGAGTATCCGCCGCGTAAAAACATGAGTTCGTCTATTCCGTCTTTAGATTGAGCATCTGTGAAAACACCCGCCATTATATCGACAGCGTCTGAAAAATCACTGTCGCTTACACCGCCCCAATAATCCAACCTGGCGTTGTTACGGTCGGCTATGTCTTGTAATGCGGCTATTTGGTCTTCCAGAGCCTTTTTGTTTTCCTCGTAGTCAAGGTCGGTTTCGTTTAAGGCAAGTATATCGGCGTTAAGTCCGGCAATTTGAGTTAAAGCGTCGGCTTCTTTGGCGGTGTAATAATCCACGGCAATTTGCTTCATATCATCACCGGCAGGGAAAACATCCGCCCAGCTTCCGGTTGCAGGCATGGTATCGCTTATGCCGAGCATTTCTTTCCACTCGTTTATCATCATAAAGTTGCCGGAGCCAACCTGGATACCGAGTTCGTCTCTCTGCCACTTATAAAAATCGTCATACGCTTTATTCACAGCCGCGGTATAATCCTGCTGTTTAAGAGCGGTATTTCTGCGGACAAGCTCTTCATCGAACAGAGCTATTTGCTCGTCTGACATGGACGCACGAATTTTAGTAAGTAAAGCCGCATTTTGGTCGCTGTTTATTTCATCTGTCAGTTTTTTCGTTTCATCTGTTATGAACTTTGTTCTTTCCGTACCCGTTAAACCTGCCAAATCCGCTCTTGCAGCCACTTCCGCATTTCTCGCCGCAACCAAAGCAGTGTTAAACTGCGCTAACGTCAAGTTATCCGGGTCGGGGTCTATACTGCTTACGTCTACGCCATTTGCGGTATAAGCCGCCAAAATCTCATCCCTGTCAAGAGAAATCTGCCAATAATCGGGATTGTATTTACCGTCGTGGAGAGTGCTGTCACCCTGCCAATCTTGAAATTCCGCAAAACGCTCTTTGTTATACATACTGAATAATATGTCGTTGAGCATTTTTTCTTTTGCGTTGAAATCCTTTTGCGCTTCAGCTATGCGTGCATCCTGCTGTGATTGTGTTAATTTATCCCAGTCCGCCGTAGAGTCTATACCAAACAGACTCATTGCGTCCGCCGCGGTGGCGACACGTTTAGCGACAGCCCATGTTCCGTCTTTATCTTCGATTGTGAAACCATCGAAATAATCCTGACCGAGCGTTTGAAGGGTTACGGTTTGGACTTCGCCCGCGATTATTACGGTTATGCTGTTATTATCCCCTGTGAGCCATGTTTTTTCATTTCCTAAGCTCACTTGGTCACCGAGTTCTGAAACTAAACCGGTAGAAATCGTCTTTTTCTCAGTCGAAACAAATTTTCCGTCTGTCGCATCGAAATAGACCAAGCCTCTTCCGTCAATGTCGGTTGTGTTAGTTTTTCCGAACGCAGAAACGAGGGCGCTGTTAATACTTTTGGTCACTTCATCAGGGTCGGTATTTCCCTGAAAAGCGATTACCTTAGTAACGCCTCCTACGGTCATCGTCATGGCATAGGTGCTGCTATTTTGATATTTATCAGGCTCAAAAACCGTGTTTAAAGAGTCGGTGGGTTTCGATGAAATATTCGCCTGCGTTGCTATAGTGTCAACCGTAACCTTATAGCTTCCTGCTGTAGCGTTAGAATTAGTCGTGACATTTATACCCGTGAGCTTCTGCTCGACCCCGTTTTTACTTACGGTCGCTGTGTGGCGGTTAAATGTAGAACGGCTTCCGAGAAACGTGTTTCCATTTAGAATATCAAGGTACTTTGCCTTGAACCCGGTGAACTTACCGATAATGGAACGATAAGCCTCCTGCTGCGCCTGAAGCTTCAGTACTTGCCTTTGGTTGGTGGTGATTCTGAGCTTGGTACCTGCGGACATAGCTTTTACAATAGCCTCGGTATCGAGTCCCGAATTTAAACCGCCTATTCTGAGTGAACTCCCTTTAATAGTTGACATGACCTCATTCATCCTTTCCCTTGTTGTTCTTTACGGCGTTTATAAGCGCGTCGAGTGCGCCTTTGGAAATCTGCTCCGCAGATTCGCGGTTTTCTTTTTGCGTAGTTGCGAGTTCATACCTTATTACGGTTATGTCCCGCGGCGCACTTACTCCGAGTTTAACTCTGTCCCTCGAAACTTCAAGTACAATTACTTCGATGTTATCCGCGATTAGCAAGCTTTCATCGGTTTTTCTTGTGATTACGAGCATTAAACCGCACTCCCTGTTTTTTAGTACTTCCTTTAGACGCGAGCGTTATTTATCGCCACGTCTTTATAAATCGGAAGCCGAAACGGATAGTCCTGTGATAGAATAAACTGCGCTGCTATGTTTAGGTCGCAGTTAATAACGATAGGAGACTTCATGTTTACCGTCGTATCTTTGAAATTTTCCGGTACCTTTGCTATGGCTAAGTACCTTAGGTTCGTATCGTCTTTTATATCGAGCAATGCTTTTTCGCTCTTGCTCAATGTGACGGTGTAGCCCTCGTCAATAATTGTAGGGTCAAAGACCACAAAACAAGGGGTTATATCGTCAGCAGACTGTAGCCACATAGGGAAAACATCTTCTCCGAGAGGGCTGATTAAAGCGAAATGCCGTGTATCTTCAAAGGCGAAAACGCCGCTCGGAAATTCGTATATACTGTCCTCTGCGATTTCGACTTCTCCAAAGTCGCGGGTATCTATTTTTATTTTTTTATCAATCATTTTTACTCTGCTCCTTATTAAACCACTGTGTTTAACATGGGGTCTGCACTCGGCGGGACATATATAGGTCTGCCCGTGTATTCGATTACGACCTGCGGCATTTGTCTTACTTTAAACTCAACCCTTCCCGGTATAAACTCAAGCGGTACGGTTTTCAGGTTATCCCAGTCTATATTTACGTCCCTTATCTCATAGTTTATGCTTAACTTGCCTTTTTCAAAGGTGACGTCCGCACCCACTTTAGGTATATGCTCCATGACGGTCTGGATTGATTTACCCGCGCCGTTATTCTGTATAGCGAGTTCTCCGGGCGTGGTTCCCCGCGCGAGTGCGTTACCTTCTCTTACGATACGAGCCGTGCCTTGATAGGCGAGCTTTATGCCTTTGTCAGCTTCTTTTTTGTAAAAGTCGGCAGAATTGTATTTTCCGTAACCTGTACTTGAACGCGCCGCATAGGTGTCTATGTTTATCTTTGCGTTTTCCGCCTCGATTTTTATACCGCCGGCTCCCGTCTTAACCTTTATTTGCGGTTTTGGAGCGTTGGGATTTCTCAGTTCTCCCTTTACGATATTTATTTCAACGGAAATAGGTACGGTGGTGATGCTTAAAAGATTGTGATTCATGACTCCGGGACCTCCTTTACCGTAAACTTTTATCATAGGAACGGGTTTTAATATTCACACCTCGAATCTATTTGAGGAAGTTGAATATTGACATGGGCAAAAGTTGCGCCCCCATTTGTAACTGTGCGCCGAAAATAGACTCAAGAACTTTTATGAGGGTGATTTGCTCTTCCGGCTTTGACGCCTCTAAATCGCGTTGCTGTTCGAGTAGCGACATCATATTATTGGTCGTTCTGTCAAGGTTAAACTCAATAAACTCATGCGTATTCCCGATTTTTGCAAGAGTAAGCGATACATTGGTCTGGAGTGCGAAAAGTGCGTCTGCATATTTTGCCGCTAAGAGCCTGTCATCAGCTTTTAAAGCCTGTGCCGAGTCGAGTACGAGCTGGATAACATTAGCGGAAAAACCACTCGCATATGTAGATATGCTTGCCTGTGAGAATGTTTGACCATCGGTTCTCGGCGGCGAATTTTCGACAGATACGGATACTCCTCCGGTTACATTTGAAATTAACAGTCCGCTCTCCGCGCCTACACTGACTTTACTGCCGAAGGCTTTAAAAAGTGATTCGTTTATATTTTTCGCCGTATCGTTGTTATTTGCTCCCGCAGTGAAAATAATAGTTTTCCTATCTGCGCCGAGTCCTACGTCAAGGCTGTATGTTTCACCATCTTCCAATTTATGTAAATCAATATATGTGGTTCTTCCGTCAAGACCGCAACCGAGAATCTCTGCACCGTTAAAGGTTACGGGAAGTGCGGACTGCGGGTCTATTCTGTTGTCCCTGCCCATCGTCATGCCTATACCTATGTCGGTATAGGACACGCCCGAATACGGGAAAAGGTTCGGGTCTTGATACTGGTTTACGGGCTTGTCGTGGTAGTAGGCGATTTTTCCCATCGGTCCGTCTTCGATTTTAAAAGCAAGACTTGAGTTATTTATACCGCCGAAGATTCTTCTGTCGGCTACCACTATGTTCATGAGCTGAACCATTTCTTCAGCGAATTTGTCTATAGATTCGGCGACAATAGCGGCGTCATCGGAGTTAAGAGAGCCGTGTGCACCCTTTACTAAATGTTCGTAGGTTGACTGTATAATTGACGAAACCTTCATAACAGAGCTTTCGGCGTTTGCATAAATCATTTCAGCCGTTTTTAAGTTATCCTGATATGTGTTTATGTCGTATATCGCCTTACGAACTCTGAGTGCGCGGGCAGCGGCGACAGGATTTTGGCTCGCCCTGTTAAATGAACGCGAGGAATAAAATTTATTCTCTTCGCTGTTTTTTCTGCCCATATTACGCTCAAGATTGTGCATATAGCGTCTTAAAACTGTTCCGCCTGCGATTCTGATGTTCATGGTGTATCCCCCTGTTTGTTTCTTTTTTTACTCGCCGGAATATAATTTTTTTTATAATCCGACTCTTCCCATACCGTTAATTACCCTGTCAAGACATTCATCAAGTGCGGTCATCATACGTGCCGCCGCATTATACCATTTTTGATAAATTAACATATTTATTCCTTCTTCATCGTTCGACACGCCCATGACTGCATCCCTGCTGTCCAAAAGATTGTTAGTGGTCACAACCATTGTATCAAGTTGTTCTTCGATAAAGCTGATTCCTTGACCTAAGCGGTTTGATATAAAAGCTATGTAATCGAATGCCGAACCCTCGAAATCTAAAGCCCTGCCGTATTTTACGGGTTTATCAAGTGCGAGAAGAAGCTCTTTTACGTGGGTTCCGTCTAAGGTGGTAGAATAAGCCCAGCCGCCCGTGACAACGATTTCTTTATCTTCTGTGGGGACTAAAGCACCCGTGGAGGTGATATCAATCAAAGCCGACGTATCGGTCGCGTTTATGGTTACATTCCCGCTATCGTCACTCCCGACTGTAAACCCACCGGGGAACACGGCGTCAAGCTGTGTCTGTAGGTCGGCGGCGGTTCCGTTAAAGGAAACCGTTTGTTCAACCCCGTTAAGAGACACTTCAAAATCGTAGGGACCGACTCCGTTCGCGGTAACTGCCACATCGGCAGAGTCGACATTTATTAAGTCTGACGAATTAACCGCACTCACGGTTATATTACCGACGCCGTCGTCGTCAACTAAAAATCCTCCGGGGAACGCGGCGTCAAGCTGCGTCTGAAGGTCAGCGGCAGTTCCGTCAAAGCTGATTTGCTGTGTATCGCTTCCTAAGGTAACATCAAAGTCATAAGGTCCGCCGCCCGAAGGGAAACTGAACGTATGAATCGCCTGTGTAAAGCTGAAAGTGGAGACTAACACGGACTCGTTCTCGCTGTACATGAGACCTATCATGGTCGCATCGTTCATCCACTCGTCCGAAATCCTAATGGTAGAGGCGTTTATAGGTCCGCGGGAAACTAAAGTCCCCTCCTCGTCATATACATCGAGAGTAGAGCCGAACATAGCTCTGTAAGGGTTATCTAAAGTCATACCGTTAGTCTCGTTCATGAGTCCGGCAAACGCTTCGGCAAACGCATCTATCGCCGACTTATAATAGGGAATCCCGTAGGCTGAACTTTGGTGATGGTTGGCATACGGACCGTTTCCGTTTACTAAATCCATGTACGCTTTTATTTCGCCGCTTCTGATGTTCGGTACTTGACCATTCGAGGCGAAAATTACCGCCGAATCAAATTTGTCGAATTCGTGCATAACGAAATGCTCGTATTTCTCTCCCTGTACCATGAGAATCTCGCCGAGCCATACGTTTATGCTTCCGTCTACGTTTTCCTCAACCTTAATGTTTGCGAACGATGAAAGTTCGTCTAAAACTAAGTTTCTCTCGTCCATAAGTTCAAGCGGACCGTAGGGAGAAACCCCTCTGCCGTTGTAAATCGCGCCGTATTCGGTCGATTTGTATTCTTTTACGATTGCCTTATTTAGGGTGGTCACTTTCTCGATTAGAGTATTTACATAGTCTACAGTGGCATTAAGCTCAAACACGTTACTTTCGAGCAGTCTGTCATAATCCCTCGCATACGTTTTAAGCATATCTGCTATTTGCTGTGCGGAGTTTCTTACTAAAGTCGCAAATTCGGCGGCGTCCGGAGCGTTGGTGCCGTATTTTGACAGCGCGTCTTTAAACTGCGCTAACTTTGCTTCCATTCCCACGTTTTCAAAGTTGTCTATAGTGGTTTGAATCTCTTCGAGTATGGGTAGTTTTCTTTCACATTCCGCCATGAAGCCGTTCATTTCGCGGAAGCGTTTATCTAAGTAAAAATCCCGAACCTGTGCTACGCCATGCGCGCCTGCTCCCTGACCTGCCAAAGACAGCCGCGACATACGCGTCTGCCAGTTTTTATATGAGCTGAGAAACATTGAATGGACGTCCACTCTCTGTCTCGAAAAGCCCGGAGTTTTCATGTTGGACATATTGCTTACCGATACGTCCAAAGATTTTTGAGAAAGCTGGATTGTACGTTTTGACATTTCCAGACCCATGAAAGATGACCGCATTTTTTACCCCTTTCAGCTAAACAGAACCGATAACATTATCGTCGTTATTTATTTTCTTTATTTTTGAACCTGAATTATTGTATGTGTCGCTCCCTGCGATTAAGCTGTCCTCTAAAATTTCCGCCTGAACCTCGAGCTTGCGTCTTGCCATTTCCAACACGTTTTTATTGGTCTCCTGTATATACGTCACTGACTCGTCTATTGAACCCGTTACAAGCTTCATTCTGCCCTTTATCTCGTCGGGACAATTCTCAATCAGCTTCGACGCGTTATAACCCTCTATTCCGCGTTCTTCAAAAATCAGCTTTCTCTTGGCTTCGAGAGAGTTTCCGCGCATTATATATGTCTGCTCTTTATTTAACGAATCAAGAAGCCAAACAATGTCATCGCCCGCTACCTTTTCCTGCTTTTCGTTTATGAAGGCACGAAGCTCCTTAAAATGCTCGTCATACTTTTCTAAAAATTGAAGTATTTCCAATGCGGCGTTATATTCCATCACGGTTAAATCCTTTCTGAAAAGTGCGCGAAGCGGCGCATCGCATACACGCGGGATTTATCCCACGATTGAACCGGCGATTTGTTCAGGGGTCGTAGGCAGATTATCGCCCTCATAATCAACCTGAAGCTGTTCGATTCGCGCATTGTCCGCATTTGCCGATACTAAAACCGATATATCAGCCTTAGCCGCTTTTGCGGAACGCCCGAAATCAAACTCTATCTTATCAAAGTTGTCTCCGCTCCCTGCCTTTTCAGCTTCAGAATGCGAACCTTTACCCTTGGACTGAACGCCGCCGCCCACGGTTTTGTACGCATTTATCATCCTGTTGTTTAAATTCTTGATTTCCATATTACTGTCCTCCTGATATATATATTCGTTTATCAGCCTTTTTAAGAAAGATAAACAAAATAACAAAATCCGAGTTTTATTTTTGCTCTGTATTTATTATCGTACAACAGAGATGAAAACTTTAACTCGAATATGATAAAAATATGATATTTTTGTGTGGATTATGTGATAATTCGCTTTTTGAGCAGACATACCGTTTTCGCGCCTATGCCCTTACCTGATAATCCGAGTCCTTCTTCGGTCGTCGCTTTAACACTTACCGCATCAAGCGAAATGCCGCATATCTCGGCTGTTTTTGTTCGCATTTTCAGGATATATGGGGCTAATTTCGGGTGTTCTGCGATAATAGTTATATCTATATTAGATGGTGTATACCCTTTTTCGGTAATCAGCGCGACCGTATGAGCGAGTAGCTTTATACTTGAGGCATCTTTATACTGCGGCTCGCTGTCGGGGAAATGAACGCCTATATCACCGAGAGCCGCCGCTCCGAGGAGTGCGTCTATCAGCGAGTGAACCGCAACGTCCGCGTCGGAGTGACCGAGAAGCCCTTCTTCATACGGTATTTCAACACCACAGAGAATCAGCCTTCTGCCTTTTACAAGTCTGTGAACGTCATAACCGAAGCCGATGCGTAATTCTGTCTGTGGCTTTTCATAAATCATTGCTCTCGCCGCCTTTAGGTCTTCGGGTGTGGTAATTTTTATATTTTTATAGTCTCCTTCGGTTATAAAAACCTCAAAGCCTGCATTTTCGAGAAGCGAAGCATCATCTGTCGGTGAACTGCTTATGGTGTTCTCTGATAATTTAACGGCTTCAAGATAATTTGAGAGCAGAAAGGTCTGCGGCGTTTGTGCCGAATATAACTCTTTTCTGTCGGGTGTTGAAATTATTCTGCCGCCTTTTACGGATTTTATTGTTTCTTTCACCCGAACAGCGGGGATTACCGCACCCTTCTCCCGTGCGAGAAGGGTGATTTCATTAACGAAATCAGACGTCACTAAGGGTCTCGCACCGTCATGTACGGCGATTATATCTATATTACTGCCGACTTCCTTTAAGGCGTTTAATACGGAATCCTGTCTGTCCGCGCCGCCTTTGACTACGGCTTTGAGCTTGGATATATTATATATACGGCATAAATTTTGGATTCGCTCTGCGCTTTCGGGTTTTGCGGCTATTATGATTTCGCTGATTTCCGAGGCTTTTTCAAACGCCGAAACCGCGCTTATTATAATAGGTATACCGCCCAAATCCGCAAACAGCTTATCACAGCCGCCCATTCGCTCGCTTTTACCTCCTGCCGCTATTATTGCGGCGGCGGATTTACGGCTATTCATTTTGTCCCGATTCCGGGTCGGCGTTTTCATCGGATTCTCCGTTGTTTTGCGATTCGTCATCAACTGTAACTAACCCGTTGTCAATCAGCCATTGTATGTATTCATCAACTTCTTCCGTCTGCTCAGGTCCGAGTGAGTAATATATCACAACGGTCTCATCCTCGCCTACATCTATAATATCGCCCTCCGTAACCCATCTGTCGCCCGGAATACCGCACTTTATTACATAGCCTTCCTCTATTTCGTCATGATGCTCGCCCGTGTTGTAGTGATTTATTTTCGCGTTATTGAGAACTTCTTCATAATCGACCAAGCTCATGCCCTCATATACGGGAAGAGGAACAAGGGGCGGTCCGTTGCTGACCATTAAGGTTATCTCCGTTCCGCGGGCAACCTCGGTTCCGTGCGGAATATCCTGATGAAAGATTAAACCCTCGCCGTAATCATAGCTGAATTCATAAATCGGATTAAACTTTAAAAATGCAAAAGCCGCATTATTTTCAACAACGTCAAATCGACGGGTCGTGAAATCGGGGGTTATATAAAGCTCTGTTATGTCCGTACCCGATGGCGTAGCGGGATTAGTCCCTGTATTATCGGACACCGGATTCACGGGCGGTGTTCCGGGAATAGGTGGAGGTAAACGATTATCCGTAACAGGGGTGGTACTTTCAATATCCCCCCCCGTCCACTTTATAAGCTCGGGGTTCAACATAATCGTCAAAATCGTTATAACTAAAAGTAACAGCAGGACAAGCCCTGTAACAGGGAGTACATGAGAGCGGCGACGTCTTTGCAGGGCGGGATTCTTATATCCTTTTTGGCGCATTTCTTCATCGTCCGCTATACGCGGCGGCTTTTTTATCAGTATTTCGTTTGTAGAGTCGGGTACGCTGACCGGAGCGGATTCAAACAAACCATCGATAAATCGGCTCACTTCCTGCGTTCTTGCATTAACGTCAAGCGTCAGCCCTTTCATAATTGCCGCCGAAACAGACTGGGGGATATTGCGGTTTATTAAAGAAGGTTCTGTAATATTATCATCTTCTTTACGCGAAATGGCGGTGGTCGGCATCTGCCCCGTCAAAACCTTATAAAGTACAGCCGCCAATCCGTAAACGTCCGTACAGCTCCCGTGGCGTTCTTTGCCGCAGTACTGTTCAGGCGCCGCATAGCCCGCGAAAACCTCATAGTTTATTTCCGAACCGTAGGTTCGTACAGCCGTAATCCCGAAGTTTATTAATACCAGCTCGCTTTTATCGTTAAGCAGGATGGTAGAGGGGCTTATACCTCTGTGTATGATGCCTGCCGAATGTATAACGCCGAGCGTGGAAAAAAGAGGCGTAAAAAGCTCTTTCACCTGCTCCCACGGTAAAACGCCGCCGAGGTTTGACAGGTAAGATTTAAGACTTATACCCGCTATGTATTCATAAACTGCATACGCTGTATTGTTTTCGGAAAAAACATCGAGTACCCTTTGCGTTCGGAGCGATTGACCTATACCCATGAGTGTGCGGTTAAGCTCAACAAACTCCGACATATAGGTTTTATAGAGTGCGACAAACTGCGGATTGACCTCAATAGCCTCCGCATCCTTTTTTCTGCCGCAAAGTGTGTCGGGCATATACTCGCGTACCGTCACCTTTACATTACCGACGGTATCAAACGCTATGTAATATGCACCCTCACCGTTATAGGAAATCAGTTTGCCTATTATATATCTTTCCGCCAAAAATGTCGTCGGTTTAAGGTAGGACGAGAGAAAGACGCTGTTTCCGACATAGCCGCAAACCGCGCAAACTTTTTGGTTATCATCAGTATTTCTCTCGGCGTCCTTAATTTCCGCCATGCAACCCATGCACAGGGAAGTTTCTTTTCTCATAATCGGCGTCCTCTACATTATATGGTATACATAGTATATCTATTATAACATGATACCCTATTATGAGGCAAATGTCAATACTTTTTAAAAACCTTAACCGTTTTGTTTCCGAATTGTAATATTATTGTAACTTTATATATGATTTTTCCGATATAAGTTATAACTAACATAGCCATTCTTTTAGTATAATTTCGGATTCTGCTTATTTCTCTGTTATGCAACAATTTCTGTTGTTTTTCATCGCAAAGTTTGTGCAATTTCACGATTTTCATATGATTTTAAATCTGCTTCTTAAATTAACCCTCTGTTAACATGTTCGACATCCGCTTTTTGCCAATTAGCTCTGCCTGAATTAATCTCCGCGACTGTACGCAGAAAGCTGTCGTGCCGTCCGCTCATAGTAGCCGCCTCCATTCTTTTTGCGGCGTCGCTGCTACCGGCGAGTTCATCGTGTAACGCTTGGTTAAAAGGGCGGGTTATGCTGTCGCTGCTTATCGGCTCCTTATTATCTATGACTAAATGATAATAAGTCTGCGTATAATCATTTGCTCCCGCGATAATCACGCCGAAGACTATACACTCGGTTCTGTCGGCGCCGCGCTTAACATAAATCTCAACTGCTTTAAACTCCCTATCTTCGGGGATTTCGACTTCGGTGATGAATTTGACAGCTTCAATAGCGGTGCTGTTCGTGTAACCGCCGTATATCCCCTGCGAAAGGAAATAATGAGTTCCGAATCCGAACGAAAAGGCGAGCAGGAAAACAAAAACCGTTAAGATAGCTTGTTTCAGCTTACCCGGCATCTTATAGCCGTGCATTTCGGTCACACCATGCTTTAAAATAATACCGTCGTTATCGTCATCGAATTCGCTCGCATCGGACTCAGGCGGAAGAATGTTTTCAAACTTCATTCCGTCCATTTCAGCGATACTTTCCATTGCGGACTCGGATAATTCGGCGGATGTTCCGCCATGAGAAAACTCAATCGCCGAGCCGGATTCAAAAGCGGCTATATCTTTAGCACTTAATTCTTCTGAGTTCACGACAATATTTTCGTCCTCTTTTCCGAACAGGCGCGATATTTCCGCGCTGTTGTCAACATCGGGCTTCGCATCGGCGTTCGCTCCGCAGTTTACGCAGACAGTACTGCCTGCGGGCATCTCGCTTCCGCATTTCGGACATGATTTAGTCATCATTAATCGCCTCCTTTTCATATTCCTATTTTAACACGTTTATTATTCAATGTCAATCATTGACTAAAAATCTCATTTGTGATATACTAAATAAATAAATATATTTGAAAAGCAAGAAAGGCGCGGTTATGAAGAAAAAACTAATCGCACTGCTGTCTGTGACAGTTTTACTGTCGTCCTGCGGCGATGTGACCAACGAGGACATAAACGGTATTCCGGAAATAGAAGAGACCGTCCTGAAAACCGAAATAATTATCGGTACGAGCGGAATGACGGGCGTTTTTTCTCCGTTTTTTACAAAAAAAGGCACAGGCGATTATGATGTTATGAGCGTGGTCAATGCGCCGCTCGTCACCCTTGACAGAAGGGGGGAGATAGTCCGTAATGCCTCCGTTGGGGAATGGAGAGTGTTCGATGGCGAGGAATATTTTTATGAGGGAATTTCCGATGTATCTGTTAATATAACAGACAATTATACCACTATTTTAAATTTTAGGCTCAGGGACGATGTTTTCTTCAGCGATGGAGAAAATCTGAGTGCAGACGACTTGATATTTACGCTCTATACGCTCTGCGATGCGGATTATAAGGGTAGTTACGGGCTGTCGCTTATACCTGTCGAGGGTATGGATTATTACAGAACGGATTCGGACGAGGAGACATATAACAAGTACGCAGAGATAGCCGCCGCATTTTTTGACATTAACGCGGGTCTCGATGAGGCGAGCGGCGATTTTGACGAAGAGCAGTACCTACTGTATAATGAATGTTATGAGGAAGCGTGGCTCTCGCATGTTAGGGCGATTATAGACTATTGCGTAGATAACTATGCAGATTTCTCCCATGTTATAGGCGAGGGGGATATATATACGGATGAATGGATGCAGGTCGCTTTAGCAATGATGGTCTGGCGTATTGCCGATTTTGAGATAATTTTGACCGCGACTGAGGAGAGTGACGCTGTTTACGGTCCGTTAAAATCCGTTTTGGGCAGAGAATGGAATCTTACTAACAGGTTTCCCACGGTTTGGGATTTTTACAGAGAATTTTACGAGCTTTACGATGGCGACCTTGGTAGCTATATAGATTCGGAAAAAATCGGCATCCCGCTTCTTGATGAACCGCTCAAAGAGGTCGAACGGCTTTTTATCGGTAAATCAGCCGCACTTGACCCCGACAACAATGGAGCGAGGAATATAAGCGGAATTCGCAGGGTCGGGGATTACGAGGTTGAAATAACGCTGACAGGACATATTCCATCGGCTGTTTACTCTTTTGTGTTCCCCGTGGCTCCGCTTCATTATTATGGTGACATTACGCTCTATGACTATGCGAGAGACAATTTCGGACTCGAACGCGGTAATCTTTCATCCATCCGGGCAAGGAGTGCGAAGCCCCTCGGAGCGGGAGCGTATAGGTTTATTGAATATAACGATGGTATTGCCGCGCTTGCGGCGAACGAGCATTATTTTAAGGGACAGGTTCAAACCCACCAGATTACTTTCAAAGAAACAGGAATCAACGATTTAATATATGGTACTGCATCCGGAGCTTTGGATATTGCGGTTGTCGGTGCGACACGCGACACGCTTGACGAAATTAATGCTTATGAATCATCGGGGATTCTGGGACAGGCGACCGATTACGGTGTTTTGGGCTATATAGGTATAAATGCCGAGCGTGTTAATGTAGACGGAGAACCCGAAAGCGAGGAAAGTATTGCACTGCGTAAGGGATTTGCGACTGTTTTTGCGGCTTATCGCGAGATTTCCGTCACTGACTATTACGGGTATGCGGCGAGAATCGCTGAATATCCGATTTCGGGCGTTTCATGGGCGGCACCGAGGGTAGGCGACAGCGGATATAAAACGGCATTCGGCACATACGCCGACGGCAGTGATATTTTTATTGAAACCATGTCCGAGGCAAGGCGGCTTGAAGCCGCTAAAAACGCCGCACTCAGTTTTTTTAAAGATGCAGGGGCGCAGTTGAATTCGGCAGGAACGGCTGTACTCGAATTTCCCGAAGACCTGAAGACCGAGTATGAGATTTTCATTGACGGTAACGGTGCGGGACGGCATCCTTCTTCTCTGCTCTTAAATATGGCTGTGGGTACGCTTCGTACTACGGGTATAAATATTAGTGTGAGAGATGTTACGCAGGGGGAGTTGTATGCGGCGATAATGAACGGCGAGGCAGATATGTGGTGTGCTGTATTCGAGGCGCAGATTTTACCACAGACAGGCAAGCTTTTCTCAAGTTACGGAGAGGATAATTTCTTCGGATTTTCAGACGAAATGACAGACCAGAGAATAGCGTTAGCGGAATCTTCACTTAGCATAGAATTTCACAGAAACGCGCTTGACGCTGTGATTGAAAGTGCGGTGTGCGTACCGGTATATCAGCGGCAACAATACTTTTTGTTCGGGGCGTCGCTCGACCCCGATACAATAGAGGACGGATTGACAACGCATTATGACATGGCGGACATATTATGGCAAATAAAAATAAAGGTTTAATTGGAGGATTTGTTAATGATTGATTATTTTGCAGGTAAGTATTTTGTTCAGGAGGGATTGCTTAAAGCCGATAAGCTGACGGAGATAATGACACGGCAGGAGGTAGTCCACACAAATTTCAACAAATTAGAGGGCGAAGCGAGCAGTTTTCTTGAAGAAAAGCAGGTCATGCTGATTAAATTAATCCAGCATACGATTGACGAAAAACTCGGAAACTTAGCTTTTGAGTACAGCGGGGCAGATGAAGAAAAGTTTAAATTTACGGTCAGAAAGCAGGAGATTCTAAATACCGCTTTCTTTGACCAACTTATCGTTGAGGGTATAATTACGCCTGACATGGTTGCACCGTTGCTTGAAAAAATGCGGAATTATTACGGACTAAACAGCCCGAATATTTCGCACCACCTAAAGCATGATTTTGACATAATCCTCGGAGCGCATATCAATACAGGCGAAGTCTTAGCCAATGAGTACATGAATATCGCGCTGAAATACATTTTACGCTTCGTCGGTACAAACATAAAATTAAGTAAAGCCAAACCGGAAAGAAGCTATTTCGCAAAGCGCGTAGCACTCCAAAAAGTCGTAACAGAACCGCGCCGCTACTTCCTCGGTATCTGCGCAGAGAAAGAAGTCTTACAGAATTTTAATGACGGACTCGAAAACAGTTTTCCGCGGTTCCGAAAGGATACGCGCTACTGCGCGCTTTGCGCCTTTCTTGACTGTATATCCAATGTTTTTCAGAGCCTGATAATGACCGAGAAAAACGTACTGCTCGTCGATAACGCAACTGTATATAAATTTGCGACAATCGCTTCGGACAAGCAGATTTTTGTCATACCGCTGACTGTACGGGATATGTCTATTGAACTAATAACAGGCTTCGGCGATAAACCCAACTTCGCCGTTTTATCTCATAATTTATAGGAAACGGAGAGAAGGGGCGTTATGGACTGGTACTTTGTATTCTCAGTTGTGGCTACGGGACTTTCGGTTGTATTTTTAATACTGCTCGTATTAATCATAATTCTTATGTTCATGGGGAGAATCCTCAGCACGGGAAAAAGACCGGCACGGATAAAAACCCGCCGTATTAAAGAACTCTCGTCGCAGATTATTATACCGAAATCCGGGACAATTCCGCAAACGCCGCCGCAGGTATTTTTAAAAAGTCATAACGTCGAGGGCGATGAGCTTCAAATAATCGCGGTAATCACTGCGGTAATCGCGGCATATAACGAAAAAACGGGTAAAAAACATAAAATAATCGGTATACAGAAAAGGGAAGGGTATGTTCGCTCGGCGTGGGGCAATGCGGGTGTAAGTGAGAACACGAGATAAAACGAGAGGTTTTTTAAACAATGCAGGTTTTTATTGATTCGATAAAAGGGCTGTGGGAGAAGTCGTTTTTTACAAACGGAAGCATCCTTGATTTAATTATGCTTGTTATTTCCTTATTGCTCATTTATTTGGCAGTCGCGAAAAAATATGAGCCGCTCTTACTTTTACCCATTGCGGCGGGTATGCTTTTGACAAATATCCCGGGTGCGAATATGTTTAATCCTGAATTTTTCGCTGATGAAAAAGTAAACTTCTCGCTCGTTTTAAGTGAGGGCGGATTCCTCGATATACTATATATAGGCGTAAAGCTTCAGATTTTTCCGCTTCTTGTATTCTTTGGGGTGGGTTGTATAACCGACTTCGGACCGCTTATCGCCAACCCTTCGAGCTTTTTGCTCGGAGCGGCGGCACAGGCGGGGATTTTTCTGACCTTTATCGGCGCGTATGCTTTAGGCTTTCCATTTAACGAGGCGGCGTCTATAGCTATAATAGGCAGTTCGGACGGACCGACGACAATCTGGCTCACCTCAAAGCTCGCCCCCGAAATGCTGGGCGGAATCGCAATCGCGGCGTATTCGTACATGGCGTTGATTCCTGTTATTCAGCCGCCTATTATGAGAGCTTTAACTACAAGGAAGGAACGCGCCGTAAGAATGGACAGACTTCGCCCTGTTTCGCGGAAGGAAAAAATAT
The DNA here is from genome assembly GCA_009778065.1 of Oscillospiraceae bacterium. Taxonomy (GTDB): domain Bacteria; phylum Bacillota; class Clostridia; order Oscillospirales; family Ruminococcaceae; genus Ruminiclostridium_E. The sequence goes on along the minus strand of WRKM01000009.1, from coordinate 46,430 downwards.
TTTTCCCGATTATTGTTACTGTTTTGGTCGGGTTCATAGTACCTGACGCACTCGGATTAGTCGGTATGCTCATGCTCGGAAATTTGTTTAAAGAGAGCGGCGTGGTAGAGCGGCTCGTAAAAACCTCGCAGAATGAACTTATGAATATCATTATTATTATGCTCGGAATGTCTGTCGGCGCAACAGCAAAAGCGGAGAGTTTTTTAAACGCCAAAACACTTATGATAGTCGGGTTAGGATTGAGTGCATTTGTGCTGAGTACAGCGAGCGGAATACTCTTCGGCAAGCTTATGTATATCATAGGAGGAAAAAAGACCAATCCGTTAATCGGCTCGGCGGGCGTCAGCGCACTCCCTATGGCGGCACGGGTCGTTCAAAAAGTAGGGCAGGAAACCGACCCCGGTAACCATTTACTCATGCACGCTATGGGTCCCACGGTGTCGGCAATAATCGGCTCAACTGTAGTGGCGGGTATTATGTTCGGTTTGTTCGGGTGATCTTCTGAGTGTTTTATTCTATTATCAGCTTAAGTTTTGTCGGGTTTTGGAGTGGTTTTTGTAAACCGCTTCTGTTTTTTGTCAAAAAAAGGTTGAAAAATCCTTAAAAAAATGTTATCATAATAATGTATGCAGATAATTAAGGGAGTACAGCCTATGCAAAAAATTCTCGGATATATCCGTAAAGCCTGTCAGCAATACGATTTGATAGAAGACGGTGATAAGATTGCCGTTGCTGTTTCCGGCGGAAAAGACAGCCTTGTTCTTTTGGCGGGACTTGCGAAAATGATGAGATTTTATGAAAAAAGGTACGAGCTTTGTGCAATCAGCCTTGACCCCCGTTTTGAAAATAAAAACGGCGACTACTCCCCTGTTGAAAGGCTTTGCCAAAGTTTGGACGTGCATTTTACGACGGTGCGAACCAATATTGCCGAAATTGTCTTCGACATACGTAAAGAGAAAAATCCCTGCGCTTTATGCGCAAAAATGCGCCGCGGTGCTTTACACGATGAGGCTAAAAGACAAGGTTGTAATAAAATCGCCCTCGGACATAATAACGATGATGTGATTGAAACATTCATAATGAACCTTTTCAGAGAAGGTCGGGTAGGCTGTTTCGCGCCTAAAAGCTACCTCTCGAGAAAAGATTTAACGATGATAAGACCGCTTGTGTTCGCACCCGAACAATCGGTTTCATATATATGCAGGCAAAATGGCTTCGAGGTAATAAAGTCGCTTTGCCCCGTTGACAAAAATACCGAAAGACAACGGGTTAAGGAATTTCTCGATGCGCGAGAAAAAGAGGACAGGGGCTTTAAGGAAAGGATATTCGGCGCACTCAGGAAAAGCGGCGTAGACGGTTGGAGGTGAAGTCGTGGCTAAAGCCGATGGCGTTAATACTGTGAGTATAGAAATACCGAGTCAGGTGAACGAGCTTTTAAACAGGCTTAACGCCTATTCTTACCGTGCCTACATTGTGGGTAAGTGTGTCAGAGAGCTTATTTGCGCGGCAAATTCTTCAAATTTCGGCGTTTCGGAGAATACAGTTGATTTTGATATTATCACCGATGCGGAAATGAACAGGATATGCGCGATTTTCGATATATATAACGTGAATACGGAAAACAGCGGTAAAGGTGAGGTTTTAGTAACAGTGCAGGGGTTGCCGATTTTAATATCACCTTATCGCAAAGGCTCAAATAAAGACGGCTCTCCAATTTATACCGAAAGTATAATCGAGGATTTAAGAAGACGTGATTTTTCTTTTAACGCTATAGCATACAATCCTCGTGAAGGCTTTATAGACCCTTTCGGCGGCGTCAATTGCTTGCTTGGAGAAACCGGGATAGTAGACGCAATTGAGGTGACTGAGGGCAGCCCTGAAAACGGGAATAAAAAAGAAGGGTTTACTTCGTCGTTCGAGCGTAATCCTGTTTCGATACTACAAGCGTTGGGTTATTATTCATCGGGGGATTATGTGATTTCACCCGCAACCCGCGAATCAATTACAAAGCATAAGGATTATGTGAGAGAAATTTCACCCGCCGACCTGCGGACTGAGCTTAGTTGGGTACTGCACGGCAGGCAGGCGAGTATGGTTTTAGAGGAATACGCCGAGATTTTTACGGTGTTGATACCTGAATTTGTACCGCTTTCGGGTTTTGACTTAAAACGAAACGAATACAGCCTTGACGCACTCACTCACACCTTCAGAAGTGTGGGATATGCGGTCCCTGTACTGACGCTTCGTTACGCAATGCTCTTGCACGCACTCGGAAAACCTGATTGTTTTTCGGAGGACGAGAAAGGCGTTGGACACTATTACGGACACGCCGAGCGTTCTTTCATTTACGCGCTGAGAATAATGCGCCGCATGGGATTTTCAGAAGACGAAACGAGAGAAGTCGGCTTTTTAATAAAAAATCAAGACCTCGACATTGCCGCCGACCGCCGCTCATTAAAACTGAAGCTACGGGAAATTCCGCCCGAACGCCTAAAATTAATTCTACAATTTAAGTATGCCGAGTTGAAGGCGCGCTCGCTCGATTTTGAAGACACCGCGATGATTTGTAAAAGGCAGATTGACGCAATTAATGAAATTATCGCCGCAAAAGAATGTTATTTATTGCATCATCTCGCAATAAACCGCTATGACCTCATACAAAAAGGTATAGTGAGAAACGATGAGAAGGCAAATGCGATTTTAGAGAGGTTGCTCGATATGGTTATAGACGCTCCCGCATTTAACACACGGCAAAGGCTTTTGGCATCCGCAGAAAAGATGATACAGAAGGCTTAAACCTTCAAAACCGAAGAAATGGCAAGGGAACAAAAAATGAAATGTTGCTTATGGCTTAACGGGTTCAAAGTCTCCGACGCCCGGGATATAAAGAATAATTTCGACCTTGCCTCTTTGCGCGGTTATTATAAAGGCGGCAGTCTTTTGTGTTGGCTCGAAACTAACAGGGGAGAAGAAGAGGCACGCAGACTTGAAGAATCTGCCGATTGCGGTGACCTGAACGCGAGACTTGAATACTCTTTCGGACTGCGGAAAAGTCTTCCGCCTAAAGACGCTTCGCTCATTACCGAAGGGCATGTGTGTTTTACGAGGAACACGGCTCTGTACACCGCTCCGGCGAGAATCAAAAACAGTTCATATCGGGTAGGTTCGTATAGATTCGGTTCGGGTTCGTATAAATTCGGCTCTTACAGGTTCGGCTCAGGCTCGTACAGATTCGGCTCAGGCTCTTATAGGTTCGGCTCAGGCTCTTATAGGTTCGGCTCATTCGGTTCGGGTTTTTATACAAGCGGTATTCTCAGCGGAAGTTTTACAGAATTCTTTGGATATGGGATACACATTATATGAGGGCTATTCATGTAAACTCATTCGCGCCGCTCTTTGCTAAACACGGCGAAAATGCGAAACCGAAGGTTGAAAAATTCGACCTCTACAATATGGTTCTGTCGGCACTGACATGGCGTAAAAAGAACGGCGAGATTCTATTGGTTTGTGACAGGGCGTCGGCGGATTATTATAAGGCTCTCGGCATATCCGTAATATGGAACGGGATAAAGCCGCTCATTCCGGCTGACCTTGAAGGTATAAATCCTCGTATGTTTTGGGCGGCGGCAAAACTGTTCGCGCTTCGCGATACACCTGCACCTGTCGTCATGCTCGATACGGATTTTATAGTCTGGAAGAAGCTGAATCTGTCTTGTGACATAATAGCCGCACACAGAGAAGAACTGTACCATAACATATATCCCGACATTGATTATTTTCAGATGAATCCGGACTATATATTCAGCGAGAAATTCGATTATGACGTTTTACCGCTTAATACCGCTTTTTTATATCTGCCCGATGAGGATTTTAAACAATACTATGTCGGTATGGCGTTTGATTTTATGAAGTCCGCACTCGATGTTCCCGATGAGCTTTGTTATATGGTTTACGCCGAGCAAAGAATGCTCGCGCTGTGTGCCGAAAGTTTAAAACAATCGGTTAAGACATTACTTGATAAAGATAAGCTGTTTGAAAAACAAGATAATTTTACCCACCTTTGGGGTGAAAAACAAGCAATGCGCGACGACCCGATGAGGGAAAAAAGTTTTAACGAGCGGTGTGCCGCTCGAATACGGCGGGATTATAACGAGTTTGAATTCGTTATTGATTTAATTGAAAAATCTTAGGGAGCGAACAGTGTTCGTTCACCAATAATGAAAAATATGAGAAAGGTAAAAAAACCATGAGCACAAAGTACATTTTTGTCACCGGAGGGGTAGTATCGGGCATAGGAAAAGGGCTGACAACGGCGTCACTCGGCAGATTGCTCAAAAACCGCGGCTACAAGGTCACTATTCAAAAGTTTGACCCGTACATCAACATTGACCCCGGAACCATGAGTCCCTATCAGCACGGAGAGGTCTTCGTGACAGACGACGGCGCGGAAACCGATTTAGACTTGGGGCATTACGAGCGATTTATAGATGAGAACCTGTCGATAAACAACAGTGTAACGACAGGAAAAATCTATTGGTCGGTTTTGAACAAGGAGCGGCGAGGCGACTATCTTGGCGGAACAGTACAGGTTATACCCCATATCACTAACGAGATTAAAGAACGTATTTACAGAGTTGCGAGCGGCACCGACGGCGAGGTAGATGTAGTTATTGCCGAAATCGGCGGAACTGTCGGAGACATTGAAGGTACGCATTTCTTTGAAGCAATCAGGCAGGTAGTATCGGATAAGGGCAGAGAAAATGTACTCTATATCCATGTTACGCTCGTTCCTTTCATTTGCGGAAGCGATGAGCTGAAAACCAAACCTACCCAACAAAGCGTAAAAACCCTGCTCTCGCTCGGAATACAGCCGAATATCTTAGTCTGCCGCAGTGAAAGAGAAATCCCCGCCGACATGAAAGAGAAAATAGCGGGTTTTTGTAACGTCCGTAAGGAAGATGTAATACAGAATCTGACGGCTTCTTCTCTGTACGCAGTGCCTTTAATGCTCGAAGAACAAGGACTTACCAACGCCGTCTGTCATCATCTCGGTATGGAAAACCGAAATCCTGATTTGGGCGAATGGGTCAATATGGTGAAAAGGCATGAAAACGCTAAAAAAAGGCTGACAGTCGGGCTTGTCGGGAAGTATTGCGCTTTACCGGATGCGTATCTTTCAGTAGCGGAAGCGTTAAGGCATGGCGGGATTGCGAACGATGTCGCACTCGATATAAAATATATTAATTCAGAGGAAATAACCGGAAAAAATGTAGAAAAAATCTTAAACGGCTGTCAGGTTATTGTAGTACCCGGCGGGTTCGGGGAACGGGGTATTGAAGGTAAGATTGAGACCGCCCGTTATGCGAGAATTAAAAAAATACCCTACTTGGGTCTCTGCTTGGGTATGCACATATCCACAATCGAGTTTGCGCGTAATGTCCTGAAAATAGAAAACGCAAATTCGGGGGAGTTTACTACAGAAGGCGCGCAGGATAACGTAATAGATATTATGCCCGACCAAAAAGATGCTGAAAAAGGCGGCACAATGCGGCTCGGTTTATACCCGTGTAAAATTGAGGATGGTACGATTTCTCGTACAATTTACGGAGAGAATTTAATATATGAACGTCATCGTCACCGTTATGAGTTTAATAACACTTTCAGAAATCGCTTTTTGGAAAAAGGATTTATGCTTGCGGGACTTTCACCCGATGGTAAATTAGTCGAAATAATAGAGCTTACTAAAGATGTCCATCCTTGGTATGTTGCGGTTCAATTCCACCCCGAATTCAAATCGCGTCCGAACAAACCCCACCCGCTCTTCGCGGATTTGATTAAGACGGCACTCAGTTTAAACGAATAAAAGCGTTAATATTTTCGGAGGCGGTGTAATGAAAAGAACAGTATCGTTATTTTTAACAGCTACATTCTTATTGACTTCCTGCGGGAAAACCCCGCTTGAATCTACCGAAGTAACCGTACCTGAACAATCGGGGGAAATTACGGTTTTAACCCCTGCGACTACAGAAACCACTACAAAAATAACAACCGTTACGTCCCCCGTTATTACCTCGCCCCCCGAACCAGCCGCGAAAAGACCTGTTAAAAAACCCGATACAATCCTCTACACCGATGAACAGGGCCCGCATTATCTCTCGTCATGGGATTTGACAATGGATTATGTGTTTGAGTTGGACACCAGTCCTTTCACATACCCTGCCTTTATGTACGGTAGTTTCAGAGGGAATATATTTTATATATCAAATGCTTTTATAGAATTTGTCGGACGAGAAAATTTTATAGACTGGGTTAATGATAGCAAGTGGAAATATGAGCAAAGTAACGATTATTATAATGATGAATTTTATGGTTATCCTCTTTTCGGTTGGAACAACGGAGTTAGGCCTTTAATACCCACCTCTTTGAGGGACAGTTGCAATTTGTTTTCTTTCATAGTTGACTTTGATGTCCCGAAAGAAATGCTTCCAATTCTTTTTGAAAAAACCGGCGATGAAATTTTTGAGCGTTATGGCACACGCGGTCATGCAGGACACGAAAACGATTTTGGTTTTTATGATTTCACCGATGAACAGAACAGTGCTTTAGAAAACAGAGATGAAGAACTATTATTGAAACTTTTCCTGTCCCGAGAAACGCCTTTTTGGAGGACAATAGTTAAAGGAAAAAATTATTACAGCCAGGCGTGGTTTTTCTTTTCTTCACCGGAGGATTATATAGAAGCAGGAATGAGCATTGAGGATTTAACGTCAATCCTTGAGTCATATAGATATAACAGAGCTTTCGATACAGGTTTAAAAACCGTGGAGCAAAAGGTTTATGAATATTTAAATTTAACAGGAGAAACATTCGACAATAAAGAAATTTTCGGATATGAACGTGATAATAATATGCCGATTCCTTACGAGTATCTTATTCACGAAAATTTTTACATTCATCATGGTCATTTTTTCGGTCTTTGGAGAGACGAAACCGTAGTTGATATTAAAAAAGACGATAAAAACTATAATTTTTCATGGGTATATTATAACACCCACGATGCTTACTACGAGGCGGGAATAACATATGATGAACTCGTTGAAATGTTGCCCGATTATAAGATATTAAATGTATTATCGGAAGAAGCGATGACCGCGTTAGAAAATAAAATTTATTCTTATGAGTTTGCAAATGTTCACAGATTTGATTAAAACAGCGATTGGGCAGTTGACAGTGGATAGCTAATGCTTTAACTGTAAACTATACATTATAATTAAAGAAAGGAGTGAATTATAATGGTTTGTGAAAAGTGTAAAACGGAAATGACAAAAGCTGATATAACTCATTGTAAATATAATAATTTTTTTACGATTGAGATAAAACACGAGTGGAAAGATACAAAACGCTCGGAGATTGATTCATATCTCTGTCTTAATTGTGGTAATATTACGTTAAAAGCAGCAAATCTTGAAAAATTAAGATAATAAACAAAGCATCATCAACCGCAGGGTACGCCGCCCACGGCGTACCGCAAATTCACTAAGGAGTATAAAAAAATGACACCCGAAACAGCAAAACCTTATATGGACAACCGCGAGCTGTCATGGCTCAAGTTTAATGCTCGCGTGCTTGAAGAAGCCGAGGATGAAAATGTGCCGCTTTTTGAGAGGCTTCGTTTTCTCGCTATTTTCCGCTCTAATTTAGATGAATTTTTTATGATTAGAGTCGGCGGTCTAAATGACCAAACCCATTTTAAAAAAGAAAAACTCGATACTAAAACCTTTTTCAGCGCGGCTGAACAGTTAAAGCTTATTTCCGAGCGTGTAAAAGAGCTTATACCGAGATTTACAAAAGCGTACTGTGAAATTATGCGAAGCTTAGCAAAGGATGGTACGCTCGTACAGGTCAGACCCGAAAATAAATTCTGCACACCCGGTAAAACCGCATTATCCGAAAGTGACGAAAAGGAATTACGTGAATATTTTAAACAGGATGTTTTACCGTTTCTTACACCATCGGTCATAGATAAACGGCATCCTAATCATTTTTTAAAAAACCTTGAAGTTTATGCCGCCGCTGTCTTGAAAAAAGCGGGTGCAGACGGACTTGAAAAAGGCAATACAATGGTGGGAATCGTGCCTGTTTTGTCGCAGGGTGTTTTTAAAAGAGTGTTCTTTCTGCCGTCGGAGAATGAAACTATCCGTTTCATTTTAGCCGAAGATTTAATTTTATATTATCTTGATTTAGTTTTCAATAATTATGTAATAGTCGGTAAAACTATTTTTATGATAACGAGAAATGCAGATATAGAGGCAGATGAAGCGGTTTTTGACCAGGACATGGAGCTTGACTTCCGTGAAATTATGGAGGAAATGCTGAAAAAGCGCAAGAAGCTGACCCCCGTGCGAATCGACTTCACAGGGGAGAGTATACCCGATGATTATAGTAAGATAGTCTCAAAACTGAACTTGGATTTAGACGAAGATTTTACTTTTCTGCATGAAACACCGCTGAATTTCTCGTTTTTAAACGGACTCGAAGAAAGAATGAAAGACAAAAAAGAGCTTTTTTATAAAAAGTTCTCACCACAGCAGGCGATAACGGCGGAACCCGGTGTAAAGATTTTAAAACAACTCGACAAAGGCGACATTCTGCTGTCGTTCCCTTATGAAAGCATGTCGACGTTCATCAGACTTTTAGAAGAAGCCGCCACAGACCCCGATGTGTTTTCAATAAAAATTACCCTCTACAGAGTAGCGAGAGACAGTAAGGTAATTAACGCGCTGATAACCGCCGCCGAAAACGGAAAAGACGTACTTGCTTTAGTCGAATTACGGGCGAGATTTGATGAGGAAAATAATATAGGCTGGTCTGTACGGCTCGAAGAAGCCGGCGTAAATGTTATGTACGGCTTAGAGGATTTAAAGGTTCACTCAAAGCTACTGTTAATCACTAAAAAAAGCGGTTCCGGAATAAAATATTATGCCCAAATAGGCACAGGAAATTATAACGAGCGTACAGCTCGTCTCTATACAGACCATATGTTATTAACGGGGGCGCAGGACATAGGCTCTGACGCATCGCTCGTGTTTAACGCACTCTCTGTCGGTGCGACAGTCGCTAATACATCCGCGCTGTGGGTTGCGCCGAAGGGGCTTAAAACAAGGGTCGTAGAGATGATAGACACAGAGATTATTCACGGAAAAGAGGGTTATATAGGGCTAAAGCTTAACTCTCTGACTGACCGAGACATAATAGAAAAGCTCGTACAAGCGAGTAAAAAAGGCGTCAGAGTGGAACTCTCGGTTAGGGGAATATGCTGTCTTATCGCCGGGGTAGAGGGTGAAACCGATAATATAACTGTCACGTCCGTCGTAGGGAGATTCTTAGAACACAGCAGGGTCTATATTTTCGGAAAGGGAGAGAGGCAGAAGCTCTATATATCGTCAGCCGACTTTATGACTCGAAATACCGAAAAACGAGTGGAGGTAGCCGCGCCGATTCGCGACCCTAAGATAAAAGAGATGATTCTCGAAAACTTTTCCGCCCTGATGAGCAAAAACCTGAAAGCGCGGATTCAAAGAAACGACGGGACATATAAAAAGCAGCCGTCAAGCCCGGAGGACAGAGATGTACAGGTCGAACTGTACGAACGCGCATATGAGAGGGCAAAAGAAAGAGAAATACAAAATCAAAAACAGAAAAAGCATAAATTGTCATGGCTGTTCAAGCTATTCGGAAAGGGGAAAAAATAACCATGTTTAACGTAAACGAAATCACAGAAAACGATGTCGTAAAAAGTGCGGACATAATAAGACGCTCATACAAAACAGTAGCCGAAGAATTCGGCATCACAGAAGAAAATACACCCACCCACGGTTCTTTCTTAAAGGACGAGAAATTAATCACGGAATTTGAGGGCGGTAAGAAGATGTTCGGGCTGTACGAATGGGAAAAGCAGGTCGGCTTTGTCGCACTCGAAACTAAAGACGGAGAGAATTATCAAATTGAAAAATTAGCGGTTTTACCCGATTACAGGCATAGAAGAGGTGGCAGAGAGCTTATGAAATATGCCGAAAATCAAGCTCGTGACGCAGGTGGAAAGCTTATATCAATCGGGATAATATACGAGAATAAAAGGCTTATGGAATGGTATAAAAACTTAGGCTATAAGGAAACGGGAACCAAGATTTTTCCGAACTTTCCGTTTACTGTATGCTATATGAAAAAAGAGATTTAACAAAGCTCGGACTGCGGGAGGCGAAAAATGAAACTATTGGTCATAGACGGTAACAGTATAGCCAACCGTGCTTTTTACGGAATACGTCCGCTTTCAAATAAAGCAGGCGTCCCCACTCATGCGATAACGGGTTTTTTAAATATATACCTAAAGCTGAAAAAGCAGTTTAAACCCGATGGCGTGGCGGTCGCCTTCGATATGAGAAAACCTACGTTCAGAGCCGAACTCTATTCTGAATATAAAGCTAACCGAAAGGGTATGCCGGATGAACTCGCTGTTCAAATGCCCTATATAAAACAAATCCTGTCGGCTCTCGGTATAGCCGTACTCGAAAGCGAGGGCTTTGAAGCAGACGATATATTGGGTACGCTCGCCGATACCGCCGCCGCAGAGGGCAGTGACTGTATATTGGCGACGGGCGATAGGGACGCTTTTCAACTGATAAACGAAAATGTCAGCGTAAACCTCGCGAAAACGAATGACGATACTGTGTTTACACCGCAGTTAATAGAAGAAACCTACGGTATAACGCCCGCGCAGATGATAGATGTAAAGGCTCTCATGGGCGATTCGAGCGATAATATCCCGGGTGTTAAAGGCATAGGCGAAAAAACGGCGTTTGAGCTTATTCGTAAGTATAAAAGCATAAATTATATTTATGAAAACCTTGAACAACTTGACGTTACGCAGGGTATAAAAAAGAAACTTTCAGACAGTAAAGAAATCTGCTTTTTGAGCCGTACACTCGGAACAATAATAAAAAACGCACCCGTTTCTACTGCACTTACCGATTATGTTCCGAAAGGACGCGATGATGCGGAGCTTGCGCGGATTTTAAATCAACTCGAAATGTTTTCTTTTATTAAGAAATTTGATGTTAATGTCGGCGATAATACCGAAGACGACGTCCCTCATGAGCCGTTTGTTGCTCGCCGAAATACGTCTGAAATTGATTTTGAAATTTCGGCATGTCCAAATGCGGTTTATGAAGACAATCATGTGATTATTTACGACGATAAAACAAAACGCGAACTCGGCAAAAACGAAGTAAACGCTTTTTTAGAAAGCGATGAAAAGAAAAGAACCCACGACCTGAAAGCCTTGTGGAATTATGCTTTTGAGAATGATATAAAAATAAAAAACGTAACATTCGATAATACTTTAGCGGCATATCTGCTCGGAACAAATACCGAAGAACACACCCCCGAAGAGCTTTTTGAAAAAATAGCCGATGAGAATATGCTTAATGTATTAACCGAAATCGAAATCCCCCTGACAGAGGTACTTGTCAGTATGGAACGTGCGGGAATCGAACTCGACAAAGAGGGGCTTCGCGCTTTCGGGCGGGAACTTGAAAACGATATTGACATGGTTCAAAGCGAGATTTACGAACTTGCAGATGCGGTTTTTAATATCTCGTCTCCAAAGCAACTCGGAGAAATACTTTTCAATAAGCTAATGCTTCCGAGCGGTAAAAAAACAAAAACGGGGTATTCGACTAATGCGGATGTACTCGAAGGCTTGATGGATAAACATAAAATCATTCCGCTGATAATCGAGTATCGCGCATTGTCAAAACTTAATTCAACCTATGTTGCGGGATTATTAAAACTGGTCGGAGATGATGACAGGATTCATACCACTTTTATGCAGACCGTTACGCGAACGGGACGAATTTCGTCTATTGAACCGAATATACAAAATATCCCCGTCCGAACCGAACGCGGCAGACAAATGCGCCGTTTTTTTAAGGCGAAGGATGGCTGTATGCTTGTGGACGCAGACTACTCGCAGATTGAACTGCGGGTATTAGCGCATATTTCGGATGACGAAATCATGAAGCGGGCTTTTGCCGAGGACATGGATATTCACACGATTACGGCGGCGCAGGTGTTTAATCAGCCGCCGCAGTGGGTGACGCCCGAACTCAGAACGGCGGCAAAAGCGGTGAATTTCGGTATAGTTTACGGAATAGGCGCGTTTTCGCTCGCTAAAGATATTTCAGTGAGCGTGAGCGAGGCAGATAGCTATATAAAAGGTTATCTCGCCAAGTATAAGGGCGTAAAAGCCTATATGGACAAAACGATTTTACAGGCGAAGAAAACAGGCGGCGTGTCAACCATGTTCGGACGTAAAAGAATGATAGCGGAAATAAACTCGTCCAATAAGAACATCGAGGCGATGGGCAAAAGAATCGCCATGAATACGCCCATTCAGGGGACGGCGGCAGATATAATAAAACTCGCCATGATTAGGGTGTTTAACAAAATTAAAGAACGCGGACTTAAAGCGCGGTTGATTTTACAGGTACACGATGAACTGATAGCCGAAGCTCCGCTCTCTGAAATGCGCGAAGTTGAAAATCTTTTAAGAGAAGAAATGGAAGCCGCCGCAAAGCTCACAGCACCTTTAAAAGCAGACGTAAAAAGCGGAAAAACATGGTTTGATGCACACTGACGAGCAGTTGACAATTTATTACACCTGTACCAAACAGTGGGGAAACACAGAGAAAACGTCTACTGTTAACTTCCAGCGTAATATAATTCAGTATGAGGTAGAATATGCTAACGGCAGAGATTATTTTCGGGATTGAAAGTGAATCGTTTTGTGAGTTTTCGGATGCGTGGAGCTTCGAGATGGTTAAGGCACATTTGAATTCTAAAAACTCCGTGACGCTGATTAAGACTATAAACGGCGTCCCCGCAGGTTATGTAACCGGAGTGAAATTAGAAAACGAAAGTGAACTTTACCGAATCGCAGTCCTGCCGAAATACAGGGGGCAGGGTTTGGCTAAAGAGCTTATTGCGCGGTTTATCGAGACCTGCGACAATAAAGTTTTTTTAGAGGTTCGGGCGAAAAACACAGCGGCAATCAGACTTTATGAAAGCGCGGGATTTGCAGAAACGGGACGCAGAATTAATTATTACGGCGATGATGACGCAGTGGTGTATTCGTTGTAGGTGACGGCGTTCTCAACGTCTCTTTAAATTCGCAGACGCTGAAATTATTAAATAAAGACATGGTGAAAAAATGAAAAACCAAAAAAAAGTAGCCGCAATTCATGACATGTCGGGCTTCGGGCGTTGCTCACTTACGGTAATTCTGCCCGTAATCTCGGCTATGGGTATACAGGTCTGTCCCGTTCCGACCGCTGTTATGGCGACCCATACAGGCGGCTTCGGCGATGTAGTCATGAAGGATTTAAGTGAACTCATTCCCGTAAGTTTAAAAAAATATAAAGAGCTTAAAATTGATTTCGATGCAGTCTACAGCGGCTTTTTAGCCTCTGAGACGCAGATTGACCACTGCCTTGATTTTTTCGGGAGTTATCCCGATGCGCTGAAAGTGGTAGACCCCGTTATGGGCGACCACGGCAGGGTTTACAGTACTTATACCGAAGAATTGTGTAAAAGAATGGGCGAGCTTACGGATGTAGCAGACTTAATCACCCCGAATGTCACCGAAGCGGCTATTCTGCTCGGCGAGAAATATACGCAGTTCATGGAAAAAGATACCGCCCGAAATTGGCTGAAACGGCTGAGAGAACGTACCCCGACAGTCGTTATAACAGGCGTTCATCTGCCTGACGGCGATGTGATTAATATTTGTGCGGATAAAAACGGGCAGTGGGCAGTAAAATGTGAATACGTCCCCGAAAGCTACCCGGGTACGGGCGACCTCTTCGCCTCGGTGCTGACGGGAAGTCTGCTAAAAGGCTGTGAACTCGGCGAAGCCGCAGGTAGGGCGACCGCCTTTACAGAAGCGGCAATAACAGCGACATTCGAGAAAAAAACAGAGCCGCGAAACGGCGTAGCCTTCGAGGAAATTCTGCCCCTTCTTACGCAAAACAACTTCTCCCGCGAGTTTAAAAGGTTTTAACTAACCAACTCCGAAACCCAACACCAACAGAAAGGAAAAATCATCATGGGTATATTTAAGAAAGTCAAGAAAGAAAACTCCGTTCAGGTACAAGACGAACTCGCCAACGGAATCATTAACAAAACCGTTAACGCATTAAGAACCGAATCCGACGGCATAAATAAGAGAATCGGTGACGGCGTACACGAGCTTCTCACGAGTTCTCTTAACGAGGCTCAAGAAGTGAGAAACGGCATCATAAAAGTCGGGGAACAGATTCTGTCCGGGGAAAAAATATCTCGCGGCGGAATAAAAAAAGTTAAACTCGGCGATGTTGTTGATGGACTTATAAAAGAGTTCGGTATAGATGAAACTGTCAGAAGATTTAAGTGTAAGGACACGAGCTTGTTTGACAAAATTGCAAACGAGGTCGAGAGCCGCGCACTCGCTTACGCTAAGTGGAAATTGAAAAAGCTGAGATTAGCGGTCGGCGCGTTAATTCTTGCGGCGTCTTTAGGCGGCGGGATAATTGCGTCAGTGGTATATAATAATGTAAATGACACTTATTATACGGACGACAGGCGGGGTGAAAGAGACAGAGGCGAGACAAACGAAATTGACGACAGACTCGGAAGCATCATAGGCGGCGGCGGAGATACCGCACGGCGTGAAAGTCTGAATTTTAACCCCGTGGCTTTTGTAAGCGAATCCGGATATTTTGAATCTCATCCTACCGGTGTTATGGTTGTTGATGAAAAGAATGTATTATATTTTTGGACTGATGATGAAAGCGGCGACCCGAGCGACCCTTGCCCCGAACTCCCCGGTACGCGCAGGTTAATCGACCGTGATGTGGAGGCTGTTTGGGCTGCGCCATACGGTTATAGAATCGATAATGTGATGATTTACCTTAAAACAAATGGAGAGTTGTGGTTTTGGATATTGGACGGCGGCTTTGACGATGATAACCCCGATAAAGAATCCGAACTTTTACAAGAAGATGTAGTCAGGGTTTTTACCGACCTCAATAATAACACAGCCCAGCATACTCAAACAAAAGACGGCAGTACGTGGTATATAGCTTACGATTCAAGCAGTCAAAAATTCTTTGTACCCGGGTTAAATCTTGTTCAGATTGATGATATAGCCGAAACATTTGTCAGGGATGCAGATTATCCCCCCACAGGTTGGTTAATAACGAAAGACGGCTCCTTTGGGCAAGGCAGTCTTGCGGGTGATTATGAGGGTTTCAACGAGTTTGAACTTATAGACGATATTGTGTTTGCCCGAAGTGTATCATTTATACACGGGACCGGTTCGGTATCCCGGCACAACGGTAGCCATTGGTATGACCGCCATCACTCATATATGGGTGATTTATACCTTGATAAAAATGACAATCTGTGGATAGGTAATCATCTTAATGACACCGATTTAATATATGGAGAGAGGGCAGAACCACTACCGCCTAAAATATTAATGGGAAATGTAAAGACCTTTATGCAAGGGCTCAATTCTTCTGTCTTTATAATTGATAATCAAGATAATCTGTTTTTTATGGGGGGTATTAAGAGGTCTGAGACCCCTTATGAGCGTTTAGACCCGGAAATAATGGAAACGCCAACTTTTTTGCTTAGCGGAGTGTCATTTATTGAGACAGCAGACGATGGCGGTTCTTACTATCGTATTGTGCGTAAAGACGGAAGTTGTTGGGTGCTTGGTTATAATTATGATGGGGATTTGACAGGAAACAAAGAAGACTATGATGTTGAATTACACAATACCATAACAGTACCCTTTAAATTAAATGAGCATTGGTCGAATATAGTTTATATGAATACAGGAAAGCTTTATACTCATGTCGTGTACATTAAAGACGACAAAACGCTTTGGCTTACCCAAAACGAGAAGGATATTCTAAACCCTCTGAATATCATGAAAAACATCATGACACCGTGGGTAACATTAACGCCGGTCGAAGGAGGCGAAGAGCCGCCACCGCCACCGCCACCACCGCCACCGCCGCCGCCTGTTGTTTCAAGCGAAGACCCGCCGCCGCCACCACCGCCGCCACCGCCACCACAAGGGGGAGGCGAAGAACCGCCTAATCCTCAGCGCGACCCTGAAATATCGACGGAAATAACCCTGCCGCCCGACCCGCCGCAAGACCCACAAGACCCGATAATTGACCCGCCCATAGAGGAAATCTTTTATACCGTGACCTTTAATCTTGCCGAAGGAACACATATCGGGGGCGGCTCACTCAGCCAGAGCGTCAAGGAAAACGGCACGGCGAACGCACCTGTCACAGGGCGTTTAGGATTTGCTTTTGACGGATGGGATAAGCCTTTAAACAATATTCAATCCGATACAACAATCACGGCAAAATGGAGACTGCTCCAGCCGCAAATACCGGAAATACCGCCGAAAAAACCCGAAGAGCCGCCGGTGCAACCGCCCACCGAGGTAGCAGACCCGACGCCGCAACAGCCCGATAACCAGACCGAACAACCCGAACAACCGGCTGTAACAACGTCCCCTGTCGTAGGCTCAATCCACGGAACATGGACTGCGGTTATTGAACAGGCTACAACCATTGTGATGGATTTAAAAAGTGACGGTACTTTCACCACAGTCTATACATCATACGGAATGACCACAGACTACAAAGGGACATACACCATTTCGGGCAATCAAATCACCTTTACCGGAACATTGAAAATGGGGGATATGGACTTCGGCGATTTAGGCGATTTGAACTTCGGTGGTTTCGGATTTGCCGATTACGCCGCCTTAGAGTACCCCTTTACAGAGACAGAAACCTTTTCGCTCAGCAGCGGCACTAAAATGAGCATGACATGGTACGGCTCAGGTCCGTATGAGTTTACGAAGTCGTAATTGCGGTGCGAATTTGCGGGACGCCGTGGGCGGCGTCCCGCAAAAATAATAAACACAAAAAATTTCAAAGCCCTTGAAATTTATTTTGAAATATGTTAAAATAACTGTAAACTGTTCGGCGGGGGGGTATGAAAGAATAAAACTTAATATCGTCCTCGTTGAGCCTCGTATTCCGCAGAATACGGGAAACGTTGCCCGTACCTGCGCCGCAACAGGCGCGAGACTGCATCTTGTGAAGCCGTTAGGCTTTGAGATTGATGAGGCTAAATTAAAAAGAGCGGGGCTTGATTATTGGCATATGCTCGATATAACCTACTATGACGATTTAGATAATTTTTTGAGCAGGGTGGACGGAGAGTGTTTTTTCTTTTCAACAAAATCGCCGAAACCCCATTCTGACGTAGAATATCCCGACAACGTATATATTATTTTCGGCAGAGAGGATAAAGGTCTCCCTGAAGAGCTGTTGGCAGAGAATATTAAAAACTGCGTAAGAATCCCCATGCTGGGTGCGGCTCGAAGCCTGAATCTCTCAAACAGCGTCGCCGTAGGGGCGTATGAGGTTCTGAGACAATGGGATTATCCCGAATTGCAGAATTTCGGAAGGCTTAAATTATAGAAAAAAAGGAGAATAATGCGTATGAACAAAACATGGCTGATTACAGACAGCGGATGTGACATTCCCGCAGGGTGGGAAAAACTTTATAATATTGACATAATGCCGTTCAGCATTATGATAGACGATAAAGAGTACTGGGAACGAATAGACCTCAGTCCGCAGGATTTTTACGAACTGGCGAACAATTATTCCGGTATTCCGACGACGAACCAGATTTTCTCGTCCCGTTTCGAGGAAAAGTTCCTTGAGTGTAAGCAAAAAGGCATGAACGATGTAATCGTTGTACTGATAAATTCTGTAGGTTCACAAACATATAATAATGCACTACAGGCGAGGCAGAGCCTTACAGATAACGGAAAACTCGGCGGCATGAAGGTGCACATAATCGACAGCCGATGTTATTCGGTCGGATACGGGTATGCGGTGGTAGAGGCGGCTAAGAAAATAAGCGCAGGGCAAAGCGCAGAGAGTATAACGGCGTACCTTGAGGACTGGTTTAACTGCGCCGAGATTTTCCTCTTGACCTTTGACCTTCGCCACGCGGCAAAGTCGGGCAGAATCACCGCGGCGGCAAGCGTAGTGGGCGGGTTGCTCGGAATAAAGCCTGTTATTTTGATGATTGACCAAAAAACCGAGGTGATAAGAAAGGCGCGGGGCGAGAAAAAAGCCGTTGAAGAGGCGGTCGATGAGATGATAAAGCGCATGATACCGGGTACGCCGTGGCTTATGCTCCGTACTACCTGCCTCGAAGCGGAGGACTACATGCTCGAACTCATGACCAAAAAGACCGGCAGACCGCCCGCTATGGAGAGCTATGTGGGGGCGGCGGTCGGCTCGAACGCCGGAACGAAGGCTATAGGGGTTATAGTACGCGGAAAACCCCGAAGATAGGGATAAAAACAGGGCATCGTAAAATAAAAGTAAAATAAATTTGCTATTTTGGAAATAAGTACTTGAAATTATTCCGTTAAAGTGGTAGAATAATATACAGGTATATTTTACATCTAAAGAAAAGGAATAAAGATTATGGGCAAACTTTCTAAGAAAAACGTGGAAGACTTAAACGTAAAAGGGCGTAAAGTGTTGGTTCGGTGCGATTTTAACGTACCGATAAAGGACGGGGCGATAACTAATGATAAGCGGATAGTCGCCGCGCTTCCCACCATAAAGAAGCTTATCGAGGGCGGCGGCAGGGTTATACTCTGTTCGCATTTAGGAAAACCTAAAAACGGGGCAGAACCCGTCTTTTCGCTCGCCCCCGTGGCGAAGCGGCTTTCGGAGCTTCTCGGCAAAGACATTGTTTTTGCGAAAGACGACAACGTAGTCGGCGAAAATGCGAGAAGCGAAATAGCGAAAATGAGCGATGGCGATGTGGTGTTGCTCGAAAACACCCGCTTCCGTGCCGAGGAAACTAAAAACGGCGAGGCTTTCAGCAGAGAACTTGCTGAACTCTGCGATGATTATGTAAACGATGCGTTCGGCAGCGCACACCGCGCCCACTGTTCAACGGCGGGCGTTACCGACTTTGTCAGCGGTCAGACCGCCGTGGGCTACCTCATGGAAAAAGAAATAGAGTTTTTAGGTAATGCGGTAGAAAACCCCGAAAGACCTTTTGTGGCGATTCTCGGCGGCGCGAAAGTCGCGGATAAGCTGAATGTTATTTCAAACCTGCTCGAAAAGTGCGATACGCTGATTATAGGCGGCGGTATGGCTTATACTTTTATGAAGGCGCAGGGGCTTGAAATAGGTAAATCGTTGGTTGACGATGAAAAGGTTGATTATTGCAAAGAAATGCTCGAAAAGTCCAAAAAACTCGGTAAGTCGTTGTTACTCCCGTCAGATAACGTGGTCGCAGAGAAATTCCCCGACCCGATAGACGCTCCGATAGAGGTTGAAACGGTCAGCGCGGAATCAATCCCCGCAAATGGCATGGGGCTTGATATAGGCGAAGAAACGAGACAAATTTTCGCCGACGCAGTAAAAACCGCTAAAACCGTAGTCTGGAACGGTCCTATGGGCGTATTTGAAAACCCGTTACTTGCCGAGGGTACGCTCGCAGTAGCCAAAGCGGTCGCTGAGGCTGATGCGGTCACTGTTATAGGCGGCGGCGACAGCGTAGCGGCTGTTACAAAACTCGGCTTTGCCGATAGGATGAGCCATATCTCGACAGGCGGCGGCGCATCTCTTGAATACCTCGAAGGTAAGGTTCTTCCGGGTATACAGGTGATTCAAGATAAATAGCCGGTTACAGGGGGAACCCTTCAGCTAAAAACCGTAAGATGTTTAACCAAATAACAGGGAGGGCTTTAAAATGGATACCGACAGAAGAGCTTATGTACGCGATACCCTATACCGCTCGAAGATAAAAATAAGCCTTGACGGCGATATTTGGCACGATGCCTGGGTTTTTGACATCTCGGCGGGCGGGCTTAAATTCGTGACGAATATAATGTTTGAAATCGGCGTGGATTTATGGTTCGACCTGAATATACCTGAATTTCTTTCCAAAAAACAGATGAAGGTACAAGGTACTATCAGCAGGCAGGAGGGAAATGACGAAAAAGGTATGTTTATATACGGGGTGGGATTTAAAAACCTTAGCAAAGAGGTTCGGATAGGTATCGACGAAAGTGTATTATTCAGGGAGAGAACACGCCAAAAAAAGAAGAATTACTCTGACTAAAAAAACAGCTGTGCCTAAAAGGCGTACAGGGGGTTAATATGTCCGGTATATTTGATTTTTTATCCGTTACCTGTGTTCGGTGCGGAGAAAAGCATAAGCTGATAAAGATAAGTAATGATATTTGGATGTGTATGGAATGTCTGAAAGAGAGTCGGTATAAGTCTTTCTGGAATAAACTGACCACACGGGTTATAGAAATCTGCGATTCTGAAAGAGACCGCAATGTCGAATACGAGTCGCTGATGAAAGAAGCGATGGCGATTTTAAATCTCAGGATACTTACAGACAGCGGTCTTATAACAGAGGAAGAGTTCACGGAAAGAACTAAAAAATTTTTCGAGGATTAATTACATATAATTAATTTTCGGGGGTACAGGACGGTTTAAAAAATATGAAAAAAGAACTCAGGAAGGCGATTATCGCCGGAAACTGGAAAATGAACAAAACGCCGGTCAAGACCAAGACGTTAATCGCGGAGCTTATACCGCTCGTAAAGGAAGTAGCTTCACAGAATAGCGGCTCGGCTTGCGAGGTTGTTATCTGCGTACCTTTTACTTCGCTTGCGACCGCTGTGGAAGCTGTTTATGGCTCAAGCATAAAAGTCGGGGCGCAGAATGTGCATTTTGAGGCGAGCGGAGCGTTCACGGGAGAAATATCCGCACCGATGCTTAAAGAAATAGGCGTCGAGTATGTTATTATCGGACACTCCGAACGCAGACAGTATTTCGGAGAAACGGACGAAACCGTTAATAAGCGTACAAAAGCGGCTCTGACAGCGGGATTAATCCCTATTGTATGCGTGGGTGAGCTTTTGTGGGAGCGTGAAGCCGACATAACCGAAGAAGTCGTTTCAAGGCAGATTAAACTTGCCTTCGCGGGGATTAGTTCATCAGACGCGGCTAAGGTCGTTATTGCTTACGAACCCGTCTGGGCAATCGGTACGGGAAAAACCGCTACAGCCGAACAGGCGCAGGATGCTTGTAAGCTAATACGTGACAGACTCACCGCTTTGTACGGAAAATCTGTAGCCGATTCGATAACAGTACAGTATGGCGGCTCTATGAACGCTGTAAACGCGGCGGAGCTTGTCGCTAAAGAAGATGTAGACGGCGGCTTAATCGGCGGCGCATCGCTTAAAGCGGAAGATTTTACGGAGATTATCAAGGCGGCGAGCGATGGACAGTGAACAAGGAATAATGAGTAATGAATAATGAGTAGTTTTTAAGGAAGGGGAGTGGGCTTCATACAATCAATAAGTGAAAACTTTTTAGCAGAAGTACCGCTTAAAAAGAAGGGGCAAAGTGTTAAATTCTTTGATGAACGCGTGGAATTCGGCGGACAGACTGTGAATTATGCCGATATTGATACATTGAGAGCAAATACCGATTATACCATTCATACATATGGCGGTATTCCGGTATGGAGCGATTTCAGAAGCGGGGTTCATTTTAAACTTAAAAACAACCAAACTGCGAAAATATCTCTGTGCAGTATGCGGGTTTTCGGAATACCTTTCGGGGGCAGTCCGGGCAAAACCTCGAAGCTTTTTCCTCCGCTTCTTGATGCTGTGTTTGCAATTATCGCCAAAAATATGGCAGGGCAGTATATTAACAGCATAAAAGCAGGGGCTGAAGTTGAAGTTTGCGGACTTTTTATTAACAGCACGGAAGCCTCGTCATTCTCGAAGAAAAAAGGAAAAGTCCCTGTAATAAATAAAGAAAATTACCGTGAAAGTCAGATTACAAAGGCTTGCGGCGTGGCTGTGTATGATAAACCGGGCGAAGTGCTTTGGTGCAGTTCTGTGTGGAAAACTGACAATGCGTTACTTATTCCGTATATACTTGATGCCGTTTTCGGTGCGGAGTAAATTATGGAGAAAATTAAATGCCATATTTGCAAAACAAAGACTGAAGAGCCGAATTGTAAGGTCTGCGAAACAAGAGTAGGCTCGATGTCAACAGAACAGCTTGTGTTTTTTTCAAAAGGGTATACTTGGCTGAATGACGGCAGGAAATATAACAATAAATTTTCAACCTGTAGAGTCGCACTTACGAATCGGCGGTTAATTGTCTATAAAATAAAACCCGAAGCGGAGAACCCTGCATTTGCAGTGTTTAAAGCGCTTGCCAACGCTTTAAGCAAAGTCCCTTGCAAAACTGTCGATTTATGCGACATTGAATCGGTGAAAAGATATGGTGACAAACATTTAATAAAGACAAAAACGGACGAATACAGCGTGTGGCTGAGGAAATATAAGGAATTCGATGCGTTTTTTATTGCTAATCAGTACGAGAAAGAAATTTATGAGCATGGAGGTGCTTTTTAGAAGTAAAGCGCGTGAGACGTTTAAACTTATGAGATTATGATTTATTTAAAAAGAATTGGTTTTTATATCGTTCTGTTTCCTTGTTTAAATCTGTTTTGGGTGGTATATCCGCTTGACTCGCTGTTGTTAAGGTTTTTGATTTGTATGTGCTTAGGCACGCTCTTCGTGCTTTTAAACATTTTCCCGATTCACCGAAAAACGAACGACAAAGGGCAGAAATATACATCCTGCGGGTTTGAACTCACTTTAGCGGCTTTAATCATCGCATCGGTTAACGTAGTATTTTACATAAGCTTGTTTTTAAGAGTGGAGGAAGCGTCTCGGATTCCTGCTATAGTCAGCGCGTGCATGTGCTTTTTTCTGACGCTTATTATGCTCGTAAACGGGGTCTTACGTCTTTTTGTAACCGCAAAGCAACCCGGGGTTGTTTTGAAAATTTTAGTTTTTGCTTTTTGGTGGGTGCCGATTTTAAATCTGGTTCTTCTTTTTCTGATAATGAAAAAGGTGTATCGGGAAATGGAGTTCAACGAGTATAGGTATTTATTGAACACCGAAAGGCGAGATGAACGGTTATGCGAGACGAAATATCCGCTCTACATGGTTCACGGTGTATTTTTCAGAGACTGGCAGAATTTTAATTATTGGGGAAGAATACCGGGTGAGCTTATAAAAAACGGCGCGAAAATTTATTATGGAAATCACCAGTCGGCGGCGTCTGTTGAGCAAAGTGCCGAGGAACTAAAACAGGGCTTGCTTAAGATAATAGAGGAAACGAACTGCGAAAAGGTCAACATCATCGCCCATTCAAAAGGCGGAATAGACGCCCGATATATGATAAGTATGCTCGGAATGGGTAAATATACGGCATCTCTCACGACAATTAACACTCCTCATTACGGCTGTAAATTCGTTTCAAGGATTCTTGAAAAAACCTCTCAGAAGACCTTGTCGCTTGTCGGGAGCGGATATGAAAAAATCTTTTCTAAATTAGGGGACGACAACCCCGATTTTTACGGAAGCCTCCTACCACTTACCGATGAGAGTTGTGCAAGGTGGAATGAGATTTTAAAAGACGATGAAAACGTCCTCTACCAAAGCACAGGCTCGATGATGAAAACGCCGTTCGGCTCTATCCCGCCGCTTATTCTCGGTTATAACTTAATAAAAAAGCACGAGGGTGATAATGACGGATTAGTCAGCGTTAAATCTATGGTGTGGGGAGATTTTCTCGGAGTGGCGGTTCCTAAAGGTAACGAAGGCATATCGCACGGCGATGTGATTGATTTAACTAAGAAGAATATAGACGGATTCGACGTCTGCGAATTCTACATTGATTTAGTCAATAAACTCAGATTAAAGGGTTTATAAATAAAACAAAGGCAAGGAGATACAAAGTGTATAAAAACAAGCCAATTTTACTCATAGTAATGGACGGTATAGGTTTCAGCAAAACAGGTATAGGCGATGCCGTGACTATGGCGAACACTCCTGTTTTGGATAGGCTTTTGACAGAATGTCCCAACACCCGTCTTAAAGCGCATGGTGAAGCCGTGGGCTTGCCGGGCGACGACGACATGGGTAACAGCGAGGTTGGGCATAACGCGCTGGGTTGTGGACAGGTTTATTCACAGGGTGCGAAACTTGTGAACAAAGCAATCGAAAGCGGAAAAATGTACGGTGGAGAGGTTTGGAAAGAGCTGACAGGCGGTTTAAGCGAGAATAACACCCTGCACTTTATCGGTCTTTTATCGGACGGGAACGTCCATTCTAATATAGAGCATTTATTTTCTATGCTTAGTGAGGCTAAGAGAAGCGGCGTAAAGAAGGTTCGAGTTCATATATTATTGGACGGACGCGACGTCCCCGCGACAAGCGCGCTGACGTATGTTGAGAAGCTTGAGAACGTCCTCGGCGAATTAAACGACGCCGATTTTGACGGTAAAATCGCTTCCGGCGGCGGCAGAATGAAAGTGACCATGGACAGGTATCAAGCTGACTGGGCGATGGTTGAATGCGGGTGGAAAACCCACGTTCTCGGCGAGGGCAGAATGTTTACCTCTGCGAGCGAGGCGATTGAGACCTACAGAAAAGAGAACGCGGGGATTATTGACCAGGACTTACCCGCTTTCGTAATATCCGATGGCGGCGCATCTGTCGGTTCTCCGATTGTGGATGGCGACAGTGTAGTTCTGTTTAATTTCAGAGGTGACAGGGCTATTGAAATCTCTATGGCTTTCGATTATGACGAATTCG
The DNA here is from genome assembly GCA_009778065.1 of Oscillospiraceae bacterium. Classification (GTDB taxonomy): domain Bacteria; phylum Bacillota; class Clostridia; order Oscillospirales; family Ruminococcaceae; genus Ruminiclostridium_E. The sequence goes on along the minus strand of WRKM01000009.1, from coordinate 21,556 downwards.
GGTTTTTTAATAGGGGAAAAAAGCCGAATCTGCGTTATGCGGGAATGTTACAGTATGACGGGGATTTAAACCTGCCTGAAAAGTATTTAGTGAACCCGCCCGAAATAAAAGACACCCTTTCGGAACTTTTAGTCGCAAATAATATAAATCAATATGCCGTTTCCGAAACGCAAAAATTCGGTCATGTGACGTATTTCTGGAACGGAAACAGGAGCGGAAAAACGAGCGAGGAGCTTGAAACCTTCAGAGAAATTCCTTCCGATAATGTAAGCTTTGACCTGCGTCCGTGGATGAAATCGGCGGAAATAACAGACGATTTAATCGAGGTCGTAAAGTCCGGAAAATACGATTTTATACGTTGTAATTTCCCTAACGGGGATATGGTGGGGCATACGGGAAATCTCGATGCTACGATTATCGGCGTTGAAGCGGTTGACCTCGCGCTTGCGCGGATTATACCCGTTTGCGATGAATACGGTGTGACATTGATTGTCACGGCAGACCACGGTAACGCCGATGAGATGCTCGAAAAAGACAAAAAGGGAAATCTCGCGCTTCGTACCGCTCACTCTCTCAATAAAGTACCTTTTATAATATATGATAAGGATAACGAGTATAAAATAAAAGACGGCGATTACGGATTGGCGAATGTTGCGCCGACGCTTGCCGTCATGTTCGGGCTTACGCCGCCTGAAAGCTGGGAAAAAGCGATGATTTAATAAGGTTATATTATATCGTAAGGAGATGCAGAAAGTGGATAATATTTATGACGCAACCGGTAGAGTAGAATTTAATACTCCCGCAAAGGTGATACTGATAATAGGTGCTTCACTTTCCGGCTTCGGTCTTCTTAGTAGCTTATTTTATATGCAGTTTGTTTCTATAATTTTTTGCGTGGTTACTTTATCGTGCCAATTATGGTTGTTGATTAAACGAGTACGCCTGCCGTATTATATAATGATAGTAAGTTATGCGATTTCGCATGGTTATAATATTATTTCATCAGCAAATGTTTTAGCTCAGGTACAGGAGAGTTATACAGATATGGGGTTGAATACTGCTCTTGTCGACTCGTTATTCACAATTGGGTTTTATATAGGAATAGCAATAGGGATTTTATTTGCTGCCGGATTTTTAATATTAATATTCGTTCTGATTAGAAAACAATGGAAGTATATGCCGCTATATTCAGGCACAACCAAACAACAATAAAGAATTAATAATTTTCAATTACTAACCATATTTATAAGGAGTTGCGTCTATGAGTAATGTTGAATGTCTCTGGATGAGCAAAACAGAACCCGACCCTAATGCGAGTGCAATAGCCGAAAAGCTATCCGTACATGGTTATGCTATTGCACTAAACCGTATGGAAGAGGGTAAATTGCAGACGGCAGAGCTTTGTATTCACGATGTTTTAGTGCAAAATGAGAGTCCGAACATCGTTATCGTCTGCCCCGAAAGCAGGGTAAACAACTGGTATTGCTCACTGCTTTGGGATATGGGGGTTGAGTTTAAGTACATCGGCGTTTTTGAAAGGTCGCTCGACATATTCTCGCCGTCTATATCGAATTGTTGCATAGCTTCTGCTGAGAGCTTGCTTTGCGGCGGTTCGGTACTGTGCGAAGCGGGAAATGCGGGTTTTATTTGGGACTTGATGATTATTGACCTGCCGCATTTGAATGACGCGGCTATCGGCGATTATGCGAAATCCGTTAAAACAAAGACGAAAAAACTCCTTGTTAACCTGCCTGCATCCGACACGCTCGGCGCAAATTACGAAAAGTTATCCGCTTTTGTGAAAGCATTGCTTCATCGTAACAAAAAAGAAGAAAAAGGGGCGGAGTACCCGATTGATTTATCAGGGGCGAACGGTCAGGTAGTCGCAGGACGGAGCGTTAACAGCGATTATAACATAAAGACTATAAATTATAAAATAAACACCGCCTTAGTCGCTAAAACCGAGCGTATAGACGACAGACGTTCGGGAATCCCGCTTTACAGTTACGGCGGAAACCTATTCGAGGAATATAACCTCCCCGAAAGAGAAATATACTTAAATAAAGAATACGACAAAAAAGAGCTGAAAGACCTTCTGTCAGCTGATGCTAAATTAGAGGCGTTTCTGAAAGAAATAGTTACGCTCTTGTCTGATGCCGATAACAGAATCGTTGTATACTGCACATCGCAAAATACCGCGGCTTATGTCAGTAAAGCGTTATGGGCATGTAACGGGGGTAAAAAAGGTATTTGTGTATATGACCGAAACTCTGTTGATATTGAGTATATTAACAGCGAGTTTGGTGCTGAAAAGGGCGAAGAGCCGCAAATCATCGTGGCAGACGATGCGGTGGGAGCGAGATTCTTGAACATAGGGAAGATTACACATATAATAAATTACGAATATCCCGAAAACCCCGCTGTTTTGGAACAGCGGTTGACCCGCACGGGCAGAAAACCGAATAATCCCGCATTTTATATCTTCTGTGACGAGGATTACCGATTTGACGGCAGGATGCTCCGAAAGACCGTGCTTAGTAATTTCGGCAGTGCGTTTTGTGCGATTTCTGATAAGAGTCTTTTGTTTAATATTGAGAACATAGAAGAACATTTAATCGTACTCGTTTTAGATTTAAAATTCATATGCGATAATGCGTCAGAGGATATAGTCGAGAGTTTTCGCGTTGAATACAACGCGCCGGGGGTGAAAACAGCCGCAGACGCCGCCGCTACAGCTAAGAAGAGACTGAAAAAATTAGTCGATATGTTCGGACTACAGGGCGTTATGGAGCAGAAAGAATTAGACGGCGAACGGCTTTTCATGCAGTTTACCGAGAAGATAGAAGAATTCAAGGGTAAAAGAGTTCGGCTTGATGAAAAAGGGGTTTTGAGCCTTACCGCTGACAAAAGTCCGTCGGATGCAAAAGGCAACAAAAGTAACAAAAACGAATCCGCACCGTCTAAACGGGTAGCCGAAATTAAAAACGCAGAGAACTTCGTAAAAAAGCTTACCGGCAAAAAAGAAGACTTCACGCTGATAAAGAGCGAGACGCAGAAACTACCCTATTACTTAAAGCTCTCGGCACTCGTCAATGTCTGGAAGCATTACAGATTCACCATGAATATATCAAAGCCCTATAAAGACTTCATTAAGCTTTATAATTTACACGATAAAGGAGTGATTTAAGGTGGCCGAAAATAAAGAAAAAACCGTAACCGGACTTGTCGGCGACTTTTATGAGGGACACGCCGCAGGAAACCGAGAGAAAATGAATACCACGCTCGCGGAACTTGACGCACTGCTTATGACAGGCGAGGCGGCGCATCTTGAGTTTATTGAGTACTTTAATGGGTTGTTCAGCGGACGCACAGCATATAACACGTTGCTTGGCGTAAAAGAATACCCTGTAGAAAGTGTAATCAGGGAGCTTTTGCAAAACGCCTTCGACTGCGATTATGAACAGGAGGATATAAAAATAGGCATAAATTTCAAGGATAATCAAACAATTTCGATTTCGTACAATGAGGTCGGGTTTATACTTGAGCAGTTTATGTTTTACCTCAGTTTTGGGCGTAATACTAAAAATGTAACTTCGAGCGAGGGTCGTTTCGGCGTGGGTGCAAAGAGCGTGTTTATGAATGTCGAGTGGCTCTCCATGCGTTCAAATAATTTCAGTTTTTGTATAACGAACAACAGCGGACACCTTAAAATCACCGATATAAACCTGCGCCGCCCTATATTCAAAGGCACGGAAATGGTCATAAAGGTCAGCGCGGAGGAACATAAGCGAATAAAAGATAATTTCGTAAATCTGACAGTCAGAAAAGGCGATTATATCAACATAATGGAGTTGTGCTTCGCCTTTAACAGGAAAAAAATACTTAACAATGCGGTATCGAAGGAATTTAACGAAAATCGCACATTTAATATCGCCGTCATGCACAACGGTAAGCTGATTGATTTTTATAAGATATTTAACCACTTAAACAAGCACGTGAACGTAAATGTATTGCGTTTTACACAGGGCGGAAAAAGCGTGGTTGACTTCATTTGCTATGAGAACGAGGGCTTTGTCTGCCTGATTCCGTTCGCTGTGGCGGTGAGTAGGCGTGCGGATTTGGTCGGGTTGTTATCCGACAAGTATAATTACTTCTCCACATATGAATTAACGGGTCTTTTACAGGACGAAAACAGTACTTTTGCGAGTGAAAAGTTGTCAGCGTTTTTCATAAGTGTGCCGAATCAGCTTATAACCTCGTTCCGTACCGGAATACGTCCGGATAGAGAGGCGGAGGTCGTTTCTCGTGTCGAGGAGAGCTTGAGAAGTATTATAAAGGAGTATGAGAGGTTCTTTGTACTCGAAATAGTAGCGCATCAAAATGGCGGTGGGTTGTACTATCTGCGTCCCGAATCTTACGCATTTGAGTTTATTAAAAACTTTATTTTGACTTGTAAAATTGTCCAAAACCAAAAGAAAGACTTTTTACGTGCGGTATCATTGCGCTATTCGAGAGACGAGGCGCCGCTCCATTATACCGAGTTGCAGAAAAACGCTTTTTTCAGTAAATCGCTCGGCGTTTCAAAAGAAGACCACTTAGACGGCTCGGCATATGACGAACTGATTCTTGATAAGCTTGACAGAATGAACGAGAATTTGTCCGATATAGGCAGCAGAATCCTCTACGCGGGTTATGAATGGGAGGGTGAGCTTGACGGAGACATAGGCATTGTGTATGCGTATGAGTTCCATAAAGACGGTAAGATGATGACAATAAGCTCCGAGGATAACCCTGCGGGAACTGATTACGACCTGCATGACGGATTCAGGAGCATGACCGAGTGTATACTTGAAAAAGCACTCGGCGGTAATAAGCTAATCAGTGAAGAGCGATTTATTAAACTAATCACAGTTCTCGATGAGGTCTATGCAGAAGAATACAAAATCGCACTCAAAGAGAAGAAGCTCTGCATTGTAGAAGCGGGTGAGGAGTTCCTTATCGAAACTACCGGGATGAAAATCACCGACATCGCAGGTCTTATGAGTTGCTTAAACAGACACAGACAGTCGTTTTTAACTTATCAGGATTATAGCGAAACAGCCGCGCTGGTGTTCGGAATTTTCGCCGCAGGTAAAAAGACCATAGATTTTTTACGCGCACTCAAAGCTCAGGCTTTAGAAATTACTCTGAGACAGGACTTAGCGGGAAAATATTGTTTTGCAGTTTACGAAACTTTATTTCCGATTCCCGATGATATGCCCGCACCCGAACTTCTTGAAATTATTGAAGATATAAGCTTATTAATTAAATACGGCGTATTAAAAGGCAGAAGCTTCGGCTTCCCGTATGGCGAGAGCCGCTACAACTTCGAGCCGCAGAAAATTGCCAAACTGCTTGCAACGGAAAGTCTGCCCGCTGAGATGGTTACTGAGCTTTTGGGCGGTATTTATGCGGCGGGGTTAAAGGCGGAAAGAATCGCCCTGCTCGGCGAAAAAGATTTAATTATTGATATAATTGATTATAAAACAGGATTGATTCCCGAGGATGCTGAAAAATGCCAAAAAGCACAGAAGTTTATCGTTTTACGCGATGACAGCACAAAAGAAGAATTCGCAGATTTAATCGAGCTGATTATAACCGGCGAAGTAAAAGATATAATGCGTAAACGCTATTTAGGCGCGAAAGCGGCGAAGATAGTTATACCCGACCAGTTCCCGTATTATATGAAACCACTGCCGATTATAAAAAAAGAAGAGTTTAAGTATCTGCGCGAAATCGTAAAGGGAATAACAACGAATAACTACAGCGCGAGAAACTTTTATGCAAAGGATATAAACTCAAAGCTGTTTGGTTATGGCGGTGTATGCTCATTTTGCAAATACGAGTCTAACGGGCTTAACGGCTTTGCGGTAAAGGATTTTGAAGCCATGCTCATGCACGAGGGGAAGGAAAGACAGTTCTTCTTTTCACTTTATCTATGCGCTAATGACGCACTCGTTTGTGACAGCTGGGTTATAGACGACCTCGTGATAGGCGGAAAATCGCCGTTCATATGGTTGGAAGAAGTCATAAAAGCAGAGACTATCTCCTTGGAATCTCTATTTAGCACCATGACTTATCGTGAGCAGTTTACCCACGATATAGGCAAGACGGATAACGAGGGTTGGAACCCGTTAATGTCGCCGCCGAGAACTGCCGAGATTATCCTTTCGCCTCTGATGATTGCGAGTTGGGTTGAGAAAAATACAGAGACACCTAAAAAACCTCTAACATTGAGTATTTCCGGAATGTAGCCCATTATATGACATTTCGGAAATGTAGGGCAGTTTAAAAACTTGAAAAATAACCGAAACATTAAGAAAAATATTGACAAGTCGGTGTTTTCGTGTTATAATGATAAATGCTTATCGCCGCTGTGGTGGAATCGGCAGACACAAGGGACTTAAAATCCCTCGGTAGCAATACCGTAACGGTTCAAGTCCGTTCAGCGGCATCATTCGGAAAAATCAGCGTCTGCGGGAGTTGCGGGCGTTGATTTTTTGTTTATTTTTGATGTTCACAAGTGGGAAAAGGCGTTGACAAAAATTAAAAATAGTGCTATAATAAAAACAGGCGGTGACAAAATGAAGATAACAGGAGCAAGCGGAGCGATTCCGCGAAAAGATATTGCGCGAATGGATGAACACGCAGAGCGTTTTTATGGGGCAATACGTAAAAGGACATCGGATATTGAGGCTATTGCTAAAAACACAGGGCTTTTGCCGGAAGACGTTAAAAAAATCAAACAGCATATATTTATTAACGAATACGAGCTTGGAGAAGACGAGCCGCGAAAATTTGACCCAAACTACGATATGGCGGTATCTTGGCAACGATTAATTGACGGTAAAGACATCAGGGAAATGGATATTGTTCTTTTAAAGCATGAGCTCACCGAATTCAAATTAATGAAAGAAAAGAGCCTGCCGTATGAAGAAGCACACAAAATCGCATCAAAGCAGTATAATTATCACAGTTATACCGAGGAACTTGACTTGAAGGAGGGAGTAAAATGAACAAATTAGTTTTAACCGAGTTTAAAAACGATAGTGTTGTATATCTTTATATCCCCGAGGGGGAAGGAAAACCGGGCAGAATTAATGCAAGCGTAAGCACGGGAGAAGCAGAAGTTGCAGAACGTGCTGAAAACGATGAATTTGGGAGATACGGGCATAACGCAATGAAAAGGATAAGGGAATATGTTCAAAAAAAGAATCTCCCTATTGATGCAATTCAAGCATGGTACTAATCGTATTTTAAAACAATAAAATCAAATAAAGACAGCCTTTTTAAAGGGGCTGTTTTTAATATTGCAAAAAAACAAAAAGACAGGAGCTTTTCGCCGATGCGTACAGAGCCGCGAAATCAAACACGCCGTCAAGGAGCATCAGCGGCAGGCAGAAAATTTACGCCGAGAGTTTGAAGTGTGCAAAAAGGAGTTGACAAAGATTAAAAATAGTGCTATAATTACAGTACTAACTTTACGTACAAGTAATGGTAAGTAATACTCGAAAATCTTATGAGTGATTGGTTTCGCAGTAACGCTGAAAAGTATGATTTTATTTTTGAGGAGGAAAACATGAAAAATGATTTAGTTGTAAATTTTAAAGACCCTGATTACATAAAGCATTTTATGCAAACGGTTTTACCGCCAAATGAAGAGATTCCTCCGTTTTTTAATGGAACGACTTTTAACGGCGCAATGAATATTGCTAAATTTCTTGAGGAAAAAAATAAGGGAGACGGTACACTACTACTCGAAGAACTTAATAAAATGAAAGCAAATTAAAACCCCGCAAAACTACATTTGGGGACTCCCCGCCGATGGTATATAGTTAATTCTACCCATGCGTGTTCTTCAATCTCGTAATATCATATTCAAACAATTCACAATTTATTAACATTTAGACATAAAAAGCGTTAAACCGCTTTTTTATTTTACCACCGGACTTGCTTTTTTAAGCGTTGTACGATATAATGTACATATACTTATAAAAAGAATGAGGTAGCACCATGCCCAAATCCACCAACCAAAAGTTGAAAATCCTTTACCTCATGCGGATTTTGCTCACGCAGACCGATGAAAACAACCTCTTGTCAGTCAATGAGCTGATTTCAAAACTCGCCGCCTACGACATAAAAGCCGAGCGGAAGACCATTTACGACGATATTGAAGCTTTACGCCAATTCGGGATTGACGTTGTCATGGAGAAATCAAAGTCGTTCGGGTACTATGTCGCCGAACGAGATTTTGAGTTGCCCGAATTGAAACTGCTTGCCGATGCAGTTCAAGCCTCGAAATTTATCACAGAAAGAAAATCGAAAACGCTTATTAAGAAGCTCGAAAACCTTACAAGCACCCACAACGCCGGAAAGTTGCGTCGACAAGTCTATATTCAAAACCGTGTAAAAAACATGAACGAAAGCATCTATTACAGTGTTGATACGCTCCACGGAGCTATTTCAGAGGGTAAGAAAATCAGCTTCAAGTATTCCGACTACAATATAAAAAAAGAGCGGGTTTTTCGCAGGGGTGGCGAGCGATATGTCGTCAGTCCTGTTGTACTCGAATGGAGCGAAGGTTATTATTACTTAATTGCTCACTCGGACGACCGCGAGGGCTTGACCCATTACAGGGTAGACAGAATGAGCGGTACAGAGAAATTAGACGAAAACCGAAGCCTTATTTCCGACAATTTTGACCTTGCGGAGTATTCCAAAAAGGTCTTTGGAATGTACGGCGGAGAGGAACTTGATGTAAAACTGCGGGTTAGTAACAAGCTCGCAGGGGTAGTTATAGACCGTTTCGGGAAAGACGTGAGAATGATTCCCGACGGCAAAGATTGTTTCACCGTGAGGGTTAATGTCGCACTCTCGCCCGTTTTCTACGGTTGGTTATTCCAGTTCGGGGAGCTTTGCGAGGTGGTTTCGCCGCAGAAGCTTAAAGACGAGTTGAAAACACAAGCGAAGAAATTTTTAAATAGGCTATGAATATAAATCCGTTTTATCGGACACATCATTTGCTATACTTTAAGTAGCAAAAGAAGTGTCCGATATTTTTTTTACAAGGAGGAATTTATTATGTACGTAAGAAGCCGCAATTTGTTTGACTGCCATATCGCAGGGTTCGCCTACTATGACGGGCTTGACGTTATAAACGAACTTCAGCTCGGAACGTCTGTGTCGCTTGTATCAGACTCGGAAAACCCGCACGACCCCGATGCTGTCGCGATTTACTTTGGAGAAACCAAACTCGGTTACATTCCGAAAGCAAAGACGTTTTATGTCAGTAAACATCTCTATTTCGGGCATGATAACATTTTTGAAGTGAAAATAAACTATCGCAATCTCGAAGAACACCCCGAACGCCAGTTCAGAATAGTTGTCAGGGTAAACGATAACAGAAAGAGAGGTAGTTTCGATGTATGAATATGAGGAGAATTTAATAAAATTTTCCCAAAAAGGGTTGTTTTATTAAGTATTTTTTGGTATAATGAGGGGTACAAAGAAAAAACGGGAGGGATTTAGATGAACGCAACCTATGATTGGATAGCCTTTTATTCGGAGTTGGCAAATAAACTATTGCCTTATAAAAATAATCGGGATGAATTGCTTACGATAATTAAAGGCATTTTGGAACGTACAGAGAGAAAAAATTATTTTCACGATGTAGATGATATGTGTCCTTTTACGACAATGGGTATGTTCAATCTCGGCATTAAAGACAGCAATCGCATTAAAACACTTGAAGCTTTCGCAGAGGTCTTCGGCATTGTTGCACCTATCCCTAAAGTGTTTGAGGGTATACCGATTTTGAATAATATGAAGTCATGGTTTTTCAGTAGCAAAGCTTACGATAGGACAAAACATATTGACGAGCTATGGAATTTATTTGAAGCGAGCATTTTTTTTGCCGATAATCCGACCGATGAATTGAAAGCGCGTTTCATAAAAGCATTTAATTTCGTCATATCCCAACCCGTATCAAAATGGATTACAACCTGCGGTCTTTACTGGATTAGGGCTAACAGCTACATACCGCTTGACGGGAATACAAGAGCGTATCTAAAAAACAGGGGGTTCACATTCAAAGGTATACCAAGTGGTGAAAACTATCTTAAAATATGCGAAGATGTTAAATATAAAGTTTTGGGGAGTGACGGAATTGATACATTTCCCATGCTTTCTCGCACCGCTTGGTTGGAAAACAACCACGAATCGGCGGAGAAGATTTCGTATTGGCTTTGCTATGCTCACGAAAATGATTTAGATATATTTATGACCGAAGATTTATACGCCTATGCTCGTTTTAGAGGTAATGATTTATCTGAAAGTATTTTAAATACCGAAAAATGGGATGAGTTTTTAAAGTATATCAAAAAAGTGCCAAATCGTACCGAAAAAGAACAATCTGAATTTATTTCATTCAAACAAATAAAAAAGGGTGACAAAATAGCTCTTTTTTCAAGTTATAAATACTCTACTCCTTCCGAAATAAAGTCTATAGGCAGAGTGACAGGAAACGCTGTTGATTGCTATAGATACGACAAAGATTTAGGGCATATTATTAATATAAAATGGGAAACAAGCGAAAATCTTAAGGTAAAATTAAACGGAATTTATCAACATGAAATTAATAGGGTTAACGATGAAGATATAGATAAAATTTTTAGCAAAAACACTACAAATATTATCGATAATTTTATTACAAATCAAGTTATTAATATTAACGAATTGTTAGATAGATTTAGAATATATGTTGAGAATAGCGGTGTAAAAAGAAATGGTTCGAGATATAAAAACGCAGTAAAAAAGACATTCGATTATCTCGGATATGGTGAAATCGTTACTTTTCCAGATATGAGCGAAATAATTAGCGAACTGGAAAATTTGAGAGATAGTTTTGATGAACATAAAAATAAAATTAAAGTGCGTTTAAAAGAAAAAGAGCAATATTTAATTAACGACGGATGGATTCATGCTTCATTTAGCCATATTATCCCTTTCCTAAAAAAAACATCGGGTATTTATTTACCTAATCGCGAAATAATTAATAACGATATATCAACACCTGCTATTTCTCTTAAAGAGTTAGCAATAAAAGTTTTGGAAGATACTCGAAAACCCATGACAGATATTGAAATATGGGAATATGCTTTATCCAAAGATTGGGACGAGCAATTAAGTACAATTGGAAAAACTCCTTGGCAATCCATTTACGCAATACTCAGTAGCTATAAAGACGGTAGCCCCAATTCCGATAAACGCATAAAAATCATAGATTCAACGCAAAGGCGGAAATTTGTAATAAGCAGTTTTAATGAGGAATTTGTGTCGTATGATAAAAATAAATTTCTCTTCGAAGTTTACTTTAACAGCGACAAATACGACGATATTGTTGCGTTGCTTAATCGCAAGAAGAACATCATCTTGCAAGGCGCACCCGGTGTCGGTAAAAGCTACATGGCGAAACGGCTTGCCTATTCGATTATCGGGGCAAAAGATGAAGAAAAAATCGAGATGATTCAGTTCCACCAAAACTACTCCTACGAAGATTTTATCGAGGGATACAGACCGTGCGAAGATGGTGGGTTTGAATTAAAGCAGGGGGTCTTTTATAACTTTTGCGATGAAGCAAAAAAATATGAGCAGGAATATATCAATTGTATAAATTCCAAAGATGAAGATTTACAAAAAGAAGCAGACAAATATAAATGCTTTTTTATTATTGATGAAATAAATCGCGGGAATCTCTCAAAAGTAATGGGGGAGCTTATGCTTTTGCTTGAAAACGACAAGCGCGGCGAAGAGTTTTCAATGAAACTTACTTATTCATGCGAACCTTTCTATGTTCCCGAAAACGTGTATGTCATTGGCATGATGAACACCGCCGACCGTAGTCTTGCAATGATTGATTATGCCTTGCGGCGCAGATTTAGTTTTGTCCCTATAGAGCCTGTTTTTGAACATCATCAATTTATTGCCGATTTCAAAAATAATTACCACGAAGCTGAAACTATTATTGAAAAAATTAAGAAGTTGAATGATTTCATTGCCAAGAAACTCGACATCGGACACCAAATCGGACACAGCTATTTCTGTTCCAAAAAGCCATTTTCTCAAAAGGATATCGAAGGCATTTTAAAATACGAAATCGAAGAATTGTTAAATGAGTATTTCTTTGACGATGAAGATGTGTTAAAGGAAGCAAAGGACAAATTAAAATGAGTAGTGTTATTCCGATAAAGAACGTCTATCATATGCTCGTATATGTTTTTGAGATGTTGAAATCAAAAGAATATGAGAGACTTGACCGAGAAGAGTTCGAGAATATTTATGACTTGTTGGCTTCTTTACTTTTATGCGGGACAAGCGATTTAATAAAGCGTGGGTTTTTGAAAAGTTACGTAAATCAAATCGAAGAATTGACGGCGATTAGGGGCAGAATAAATATAGTCGGTTCTATACGTAGACTTTCTTTTCAAAATGCAAAAGCTGTTTGCGATTTTGATGAATTCAGTCCTGACATTTATTTTAATCAAATTATAAAATCGACACTTTTATATTTGAAACGCCGCCCCATAAACAGCCGTATAAAAAAAGACATATCGAGAACTCTGCTTTATTTTAACGAGATTGCTACAATAGAATTAAGTGCGATTAAATGGAACAGCCATGTGTTTCATCGAAACAATTCACATTATAACACGCTCTTGTATTTCTGCCAACTTATTTGTGATGAAGCTTTAGCAAATCAAGACAAAGGCGAGAAAGATTTTCGGACTATTGACGAAAAACTGCTACCGGAATTGTTTGAGCGATTCGTCTATGAGTTTTACAAAAAGCATCTTGTTTCCGGTTATAAAGTACATTTTCAAAAGGAAATAGTTTGGGATTGCGAAGATTGCGACAAGGTTTACAACAAGCCACCGAATATGCGTGCCGATACGGTTATTTCAGACAAAGCGCAAAAACTAATCATTGATACAAAATTTTCAAAAATAACCCTACAGAGCAATCCCCATAATGATAATAAAACAACAAAATCTGCTGACCTCTATCAGATATTTGCTTATGTTATGAACATGGCAAAGAGTACTCCTGATAAAACTATAAGCGGTATGCTCCTATATCCGCAAGTTGGCGGCGAACCCGTCAGCCTCAAACACTCCATATTCGGGCATTATTTCTATGTGCGGACGATAAATTTAAATCAAGAGTTTAAAGATATAAAAAACGAGTTGCAGAAGAATTTGAGAGATATATTTGTAGATGTTGAATATAAAGATTGGGGGTGATTTATTGAAATATTTTTTCGCAATAAGAAAAACAAGTGTAGAGATTGTGCTTGTTCGTGACCTAACGGAAAATGACCGTGGTTGCGTTTATTTCCTTTGCGGTGGCGATTTATGGATAAAAACGATTTAGAATAATATAGTTAAATATAATTTATGTTATATAACATACTATCCCGAATCTTTTTGCATTTTTAAGCCCGTCCTTTTCATACCCTTGTATAAAATAGGGAATGAAGGGGGCGGGTGTTTTGGAACGTGAAATTGTTTTATCGGGGAACCCTAACGTCGGGAAATCAACGGTTTTCAACTCGCTTACAGGGCTGAAACAGCATACGGGTAACTGGTCCGGCAAAACCGTCGAGCTTGCTTCGGGTTTTTGTATTTATAACGATATAAAGTATAAGGTAACGGACTTACCCGGTACATATTCGCTTATGGCGCGTTCAAAGGAGGAAGAAATCGCGCGGGATTATATAAAATCACATACATCTGCCGTTGTTGTAATTATCTGTGATATTTCCTGCCTTGAACGTAACCTTAATTTAGCCTTACAGATTATCGAAATCGCACCGCGTACAGTTTTGTGCGTTAATTTCATGGACGAGGGGGAACGCAAGGGCATACAGGTCGATGAAAAGCGGCTCTCGGAACTGCTCGGTATTCCTGTTTTGCTCACAGCCGCAAGGAAGCGAAAGGGGTTAGACAGCCTTCTCGGTGCGATAGAAATTGAGTTTTTAAAGAATGATGTAATACAGCGTGAAATCTCCAATTTAGAGGACGCTGACGCACTCGCCCGTCATTATGTGCTTACTGCTGAGAAAATCAGCTCGCAATGCGTTTTATTTGAAAAATCGCAAAATCGTTTCGGAAAAGCAGACCGTTTTTTAACGAACAAATTAACAGGGATTCCCGTTATGGCTTTTTTCTTCGCTTTTATTTTTTGGTTGACAATAGTAGGCTCAAATTATCCGTCGGAGTTACTCGCTAAGGGTTTCGGGTGGTTGTATGAGCCGCTTAAAAACCTATGTTCTGCCCTGCCCGCTTGGCTTTCGGGGCTGTTGATTGACGGGGTTTTCAGTGTTTTAACTTGGGTTGTGTCGGTTATGCTCCCGCCAATGGCTATTTTCTTTCCGCTTTTTACACTACTTGAAGATTTGGGGTATCTGCCGCGAATTGCATTTAATTTAGATAGGTTTTTTAAGAAGGCTAACGCATGCGGAAAACAGGCACTTACGATGTGTATGGGGTTTGGATGTAATGCCTGCGGTGTAATTGGTACGCGGATTATTGACAGTCCGCGTGAAAGACTTATCGCGATTTTAACAAATGTTTTTGTCCCCTGTAACGGACGGTTTCCTTTTCTTCTTATAATAATATACATTTTTTTCACGGGAGTAACAGGCGGTTTTTTTAAAACGCTGACAGCCGCTTTAATATTGACTGCTGTTATAATTCTCGGTGTTGCGGTTACTTTAATCGTTTCGCGGTTCTTGTCGCTTACGATTTTAAAAGGCTTACCGAGTTCTTTTACGCTTGAGTTACCGCCTTATCGCAGACCGCAGATTATAAAGGTTTTAATCCGTTCAATCCTTGACCGTACATTGCTTGTGCTTGGACGGGCAGTCATCGTCGCCGCACCCGCCGGGCTTATAATCTGGCTTCTTGCCAACCTGCACTTAGGAGCAGACGGTTCTACCCTGCTCGTGATTATTTCAACCGCGCTTGACCCCGTAGGGCATATACTCGGAATGGACGGCGTAATCATTCTCGCGTTTATTCTCGCTTTTCCCGCTAACGAGATTGTTTTACCGCTGATTTTAATGTGTTATATGTCGACGGGTACACTTATCGAGCCGACAGAATTATCGCATATTAAAGAATCGCTTATACAAAATGGCTGGACATGGGTCACAGCCGTTTCGGTAACACTTTTTACTCTTCTGCACTTCCCTTGCTCCACCACCTGTCTTACTATCCTTAAGGAAACCAAAAGTGTGAAATGGACGGTGGCGGCGTTTTTAATTCCGACAGCGGTGGGAATAATCTTTTGTGCAGGGTTCAATATGGCGGTTTCATTGTTTGAGACTTTATCCGTAGCCGCCGGTTAATATTGATTAAGGAGCTTTTTCTGCGTCCTGCCCTAAAACCTCTTCTTCCGTGAAAAGCGGAAGTGGTGCAAGATATATAATATCGCTCCGTTTTACGGCGTCGCCCTCCGCTAAAACCGCCGCATAACCTACCACCGTTCCGCCTGATTCTGTGATTAACCGCTCTAACGCCGCGATTGTTTCTCCGGCAGAGATTACATCATCAATAATTAAAACTCTCTTCCCTCTGATTTTTTCTGCGTCTGTGCCATCGAGGTAGAGCGTCTGAGGGGTTTGGGTGGTTATCGAATTTACAATTGTTGAAACGAAGTCGCTCATATAGAGCTTTTTTTGTTTTCTTGCGACTATGTAGGTTTCGTCGCCCCGTTGTCTTGCCATTTCGTAGACGAGAGGTATGCCTTTTGTCTCGGCTGTGACTAATATATCGTACTGCGGACATTTTTTAAGAAGCTCCTCGGCACAACGTACCGTAAGCTCCACATCGCCGAACATTATAAAGCCCGCGATATACAGCCCGTCCCCAAGCGGAAAATATCGCAATTTACGTGTAAGCCCCGCTACCTTCAGGGCGTATTTATTTTCTCTTTCTTTCATTTTTATCGCACCATCCCACAATTTATATATTAATCCCGCACTTTATGAGTGCGTCTTTTATACCCTGCTCGTCAGGCGGCTTTTTCAACAGAGCTTTAGCCCCTAATGATTCCATTTCTTCAATAATAAAGCTCTGACCCAAAACCGAACTGACCATGATTACAACAGCGTTTGAGTCATACTCCATTATTTGCTTCAATGCTTCGTTCCCATACAACTCCTCCATCATTATATCCATGAAAACGACATCGGGTTTTAGCTTTTTATACATATCCACCCCGCTTTTCCCGTTTTCAGCCTCGCCTGTCACGGTTAATCCGAGCTTTGTCACCGATATTCTTATTAGGGTACGCATATAAGCCGAGTCATCAACAATTAATACACTTATCATATTTTCCACGTCCTTTCCGCACAAAAGTAAAATGAAACGAGATACCGCCCGAACCCTTTTACACTTTTTTAAATATAACACAAAATCATAAAAAAAGCAATAGTTTTTTGAATCGGGTATATCCTCATCCGGCATATCCGTAAAGTACGCTGAAAGTCAACCGCCCGTTTTAATTGTACGGTTGACTTTTTTTACCCTAAAGTGTTATATGAATGTGTTTTTGCAAAATAATTAATATATTCATTGACAACGCACATAATATATGATATAATATTAGTGCAAGTAAAATATTATAGAAATGGGGTTTTGACATGGCACAAACGAATTTAACAATCCGCATTGACGAGGGCATAAAGCAAGAAGCCGAAACGCTGTTTAATAAAATTGGCTTGAATATGTCCTCCGCTATCAATGTATTTTTTCGTCAAGCAATCCGTGAACAATCCATACCCTTTACGCTAAAACCATATGATGATTATTACACGGGCGAGAATTTGAAAAGGTTAAAGCACAGCATTGAGCAGTCGGAGCGTGGCGAAACGATTGACTTATCTTTCGCAGAATTAGAAGCTATGGAAACAGGGGCTATTCCACAACGCGCCTTAGACTTTTTAGCAAAGCACAAGGGGGACTGTCAATGACCGATAAAATAAGTTTTACCCTTAACTGCTTAGAGGAATATATCTCATGGCAAAGCGAGGACAAACGAACCCTAAAGAAAATAAATCAAATTTTAAAGGACATAATCAGAAACGGGCATGAGGGAATCGGACACCCCGAACCTCTAAGACATGACTTGTCGGGCAAATGGAGCAGAGCCATTGACGATAAAAACCGCCTAACATACATTATTCATGATGACGGTAAGATTGAGATTTTTAGTTGTAAAGGGCATTACAGCGATAAATGAGCGGCTTTAATGGTCGCTCTTTTTCGTGCTTCGGTAAATCTTTATAGAACACCTTTTACTTGCTTAGATATTTTCACTTTAGTATTAATATACTATAACAAAAAAGCCAACCGCCCGTTTTTAAGAATTACGGGCGGTCGGTGTGTGGGATAAGTTTTATTAAAACTCTTGACTTTATGGGCGGGAATGTGGTAGAATGGATTTAAGATAAGTTAAGGGAGCGGAATTATGCTTGATAAGGTTGAGTATTGGCTTGATTTATGTGATGATAACTTGATTCGCAAAAATGTGAGCGAATACTTAAAGAAACGGAGGAATTCTTGTGCTTTGTAAAGAAAAAGTTAGGGAAGTAGCCGACAAATATGCGTTGGAAGTAAAAAGCGTTCTTAATCCTCAAAAAATAATCCTTTTCGGCTCTTATGTCAACGGAAACCCTCATGAGTGGAGTGATATTGATGTT
Organism: Oscillospiraceae bacterium; assembly: GCA_009778065.1. Taxonomy (GTDB): domain Bacteria; phylum Bacillota; class Clostridia; order Oscillospirales; family Ruminococcaceae; genus Ruminiclostridium_E. The sequence continues at coordinate 3,756 of WRKM01000009.1, read as the reverse complement.
GCTGTGTTGGTTCGCGGTATTGCGGACGAAGAGCGATATGATATGTGTGATATTTTGCAAAAAATTCGTTGGAAAAAAGACGATTTCGATGACATTGAGCCGCACTTATTAGACGAAACCTACGACCCAAGCGGTTTTGTCGAACACGTTATTAAAACGGGCGAGGTTATTTACAGTTCAGTTTGACTATCCCCCAAAATAAACAAAGCGTCTGCAAAAACAGACGCTTTTGTTTACCCTAAAGGGTTAAATAAATACTATTTCCTCTGACTACGCGTCTACGACAAGTTTCAAAACTTCAAGCGCGTCGCTTGCATTAACTACGCCGCCCCTGCTTTTATTAAAAATTTCAAATAATATCAAATTTGCTATTGACAAAGTATATCAAATTTGCTATAATAATATCAGAATAGGAGTGTACAAAAATGTATGATATTGATTTTTATGAGGACAGCAAGGGAAACAAGCCTGTTAAAGAGTATATAGACGGGTTGAAGCAAAAAGCCGCTATCAACAAAGATTCACGAATTAACTTGAATAAAATCGTTGCATATATGGATATACTATGCGAACACGGTACGCGAATTGGTGAGCCTGTTGTTAAACACATTGACGGCGAAATATGGGAGCTACGCCCCTTGAGTAACAGAATTATGTTTGCATATTATAAGAACAATGTCTTTTTGCTTCTTCATCATTTCATAAAGAAAACCCGAAAGACCCCGCCGAGCGAAATAAAGCAAGCAAAGCGCAACCTTGCAGATTATTTGGAAAGGAAAGGTAAGTAATGGCTACAAAATGGGAAGAATACCGCCAAACATTAAACTTGACCGCCGAGGACGAGGAAATAATAAGCCTTGAAAAATCTTTAATATGCGCCGTGGTTGAAGCTCGGGAGCAAAGCGGATTAACACAAAAGCAATTATCCGAACTATGCGGAATAAAACAGCCCGTTATAGCACGGCTTGAATCTGCGGCACACTCCCCGCAAATTAACAGCATGATTAAAATTTTAAAGCCTTTGGGGTATAAATTGGCGGTTATAAAAGAGGAAACAACGGCTTTATAATTTCAGATTCCCCCGTTCAACCACGGGGGATTTTCTCAACCTCTTTAGTATATAATGGAACGGGCGGTCGGTGTGTGGGATAAGTTTTATTAAAACACTTGACTTTATGGGCGGGAATGTGGTAGAATGGATTTAAGATAAGTTAAAGAAACGGAGGAATTTCTATGTTGGATAAAACAAAGGTTAGGAAAATAGCAAGCGAATATTCAGAAGCTGTCAAAAAGATTTTGAATCCCGACAAGGTTATTCTTTTCGGCTCTTATGTCAACGGAAACCCTCATGAGTGGAGTGATATAGATATAGCAGTATTGGTAAAAGATATAAAAGGCGAAGATTGGTATAATGCTCGTATTGATTTGAGCCGTATTTGTTGGGACAAAGGTGATTTTAGCGGCATTGAACCGCACTTGTTAGACGAAACCTACGACCCAAGCGGTTTTGTCGAACACGTCATTAAAACCGGTGAGGTTATTTACAGTTCAGTTTGACTATCCCCCAAAATAAACAAAAGCGTCTGTAAAAACAGACGCTTTTGTTCACCCTAAAGGGTTTTATAATCCTATTACCTCTGACTACGCGCCTGCGACAAGCTTCAAAACTTCAAGTGCGTCGCTTGCATTAACTACGCCGTCGCCGTTTACATCAGCGGCTTCGAGTGCGTCGCCCTCTAATTTTTCAACGCCTGATACGTGCTTTAAAATCGCGAGTGCATCGCTTGCGTTAAGTACGCCGTCTCCGTTTATGTCGCCTTTAATCTGCGTTGTCGTTGAGGTTGCGGCGGTAGGTACCCGACTAATAGCCGAGGGTGGACGGACAGACGGGACATAATTTCCGGGGTTGTAATTATTGCCGCCGTTATTATTATTTTCGGGTTTTGTGGTATCGAGATTTAATTCCGACAGAACATAGAACGAGAACTTTGAAATTGAAACGGTTATAGAACCATCGGGGTTGCGTTTTATATTTTGGTTCATATCTGTAAATGTTCCATCGGCGTTACCATAGTACAATTTCACGCTTGCGTTACCGTTAATTCCGGCGTTTAAGAGTTCTTCTTCTGTTATGTTAAAACTAATTGTAAACCCGAACTCACCGTGAGTAGTGGGCGGCGGCGTAATAGCGAGTGTGTTCGCGGGGACGCCGGGGATTTGATTTCCTGTACTTGTCAGTGCTATTTCAATATTGAGGTCAATAGCCTTTGCGTTATTTGTGATGCTATCGGGGTCTATTGTTATGACTAAGCCGCTTTCAAGCTCAATTTCAACAACCTTATCACTGTCTTTAATCATATCGAGTGCGTCTTCGGATATAACGCTTCCTGTGTCTTCATCAAGGACGATTCGGGGATTATCGCCTTTGAGAGCGTTTTCTATTACATTATCTAAAGTGTTAGATTCATCGGGTTCGTTGATAGTGTTTTGGGGAGAGTACTCAAACGTCCCACCGTTCTTGTCAACTGTTGCTTGTATTTTAGTTATTGAAGCTTTTACCGGTTCGCTGTTTAAGTCTAAAAAATTATTTCTCACATCAACAAAAATAAGATTTTCTAAATCTTCAAACGAAGAGATGTCGGTGAGTTGGTTATCAGAGCAATCCAACTCTGTTAGCCTTGTATTTTTTGATACATCAAGCTCGGAGAGTTGGTTATTCGTTGCCGTAAGTTTCTCAAGCAAAGTATTTTTTGATACATCAAGCTCGGTGAGTTGGTTACTCGTTACATTCAAACCCCTAAGTGCGGTATTTTTTGACACATCAAGCTCGGAGAGTTGGTTATCCCATGCCCACAAATTCGTAAGCGCGGTATTTTTTGAAACATCAAGCTCGGAGAGTTGGTTAATCGTTACATTCAAACTCATAAGCGCGGTATTTTTTGACACATCAAGCTCGGTAAGTTGATTATTTAATACATCCAAGGTCATAAGTTCTGTGTTACTTGAAACATCAAGCTCGGTAAGTTGATTATTTATTACATACAATTGCCTAAGTTCTGTGTTACTTGAAACATCAAGCTCGGTAAGTTGATTATTTACTAAAAGTAATCGAAAAAGATTTGTGTTATTTGACACGTCAAGCTCGGTGAGTTGATTAAGAGGTGCTTCCAAATAAATAAGCGCGGTAAAATCAGACACATCAAGCTTTCCGGATAATTGCTTAGAGTAAAGATGTATGTCTGAAACCCTAATTTCTGATTCATCATAAGTCCAAGAAGTCCAAGTAATCCCCGTCCATGTGGCGAGGTCGTCTAAAGTCCACCCTAACTTAGTCAAATTATCGTCCTGTAATGCGAATGATACCAACTTTTGATAGTCATTGTCGTTAAACCCTGCGGGGGTGGGGTAAGTGTCGCTCGCTCTTGTTATTATCGTCAACCACGCCGACAATGAGAAAATTACCGCCGCCGCGATAATAGTTGATAAAATACGTTTTTTCATTTCGTTTCCTCCCAAGTGTTAATTATTTTTCCGTAAAGGTGTACCTTTACGGAAAGGTCGTATATCACAAATAAAGCTGACAATATATGTGCATTATTTACAAATTTTTCTTGAAAAGCTTGACAAAATGATTATTTTTATGTAAAATTATTCCATAATAACAAAGTTCGTAAAGGTACACCTTTGCGAACCTTATTTTTTGCCCTTCTTTGCTCGATGCTCCCTCAAAAGCCGATAAAACGTGGTCTTCTTCAA
>WRKM01000008.1 GCA_009778065.1 Oscillospiraceae bacterium | reverse complement strand
GCAACCTCCAAAAAAATCAGCACTTGCGGTTTGGGCAATACCTCTGTCTATGTAAACACGTGAATGAAACGTCAAGCGTTAACTAACTTATTACCAATCAAAGACAGGATACTGCGGTTTGATTCACCTCCAAACGGTCAAAGCCGTAGACGAAATTTACAAATCCGCAGTGCCACATCTATTATACCAAATCGGGGAGCAAACCCGACAGTATAACCAAATTTTTAGAAAGGAAAAATAATAGAACTACCCCGAAAAAAGGGATAATTCTATTATACGTGAACGAGGTTATGGAAGCAGTAGAAAGACAATATAATCTTGATATTAACATTAGGTATGCGGAGGGGAGAGCCGCAGGAAAAGCCGAGGGGAAAAGAGAGGGCACGATTAAAGTCGCCCGAAATGCTTTGCAAAGGAAAATGCCTATTGCAGATATTGCGGATATTACCGGCTTACCCCTAAAAGAAATCGAACGCCTGCAACAACAATAAAACAACAAAAAGCCGTCTGCTTTTTTTGAACCGCAGACGGCTTTTTTATTTTAATTCTAAGGGGTTGTCAAGGGTTTTTAGCTGTAAAAAGACTTGACAAAACAAACTTAGTCTGATACACTTAGTTTATAAAGCATTTTGAAAGGAGTGTAAATATATGGAACAAATCAATATTTATGCCGCTAAAACACATTTATCTTCACTCATTGAAAAAGCGGCGGCGGGAAAGCCGTTTATAATTGCTAAATCAGGGAAACCATTAGTAACAGTTTCCGCTTATGTTCCCCCTGCAAAGCCTTCAAGGGTGGGATTTTTAAAAGACCTTACCTCGCCATGCGACTTCGATACTATGTTTCAAGATGAAATAATAGAAATGTTTGATGGTAAATACGAAAACAGGGGTGAGGATTAATGAAAATACTTGTCGATACGCACATCTTAATTTGGGCAGCCGGAAACAAACTATCGCCGGAGTTATTAGAATATATTATTGACGATGATAATATTCTATTATTCAGCTCGGCGAGTATTTGGGAAATTACTATCAAATACCGAATGAGAAAAGAAGGATTTAATTATAATCCTATATCTTTATACAGCGGTCTTATTGATGCGGGATATATTGAATTGCCAATTAGCGCAAAACATTCGCTTCAAACGATGCTGTTGCCTGATATCCACAAAGACCCGTTTGACCGTATTATGGTAGCCCAAGCTTTATCCGAAGGGTTATCATTTTTAACATCAGATAAAACTATATCCGAGTATCCGGGTTCGATAATTTATGTAGCTACATGAACTATTTATATTATTGACATTCAAGAGAAAACATTGTATAATAATTATAATGCACTATAATATCACATAGGGAGAAAGGATTTTATGCGTAAAAAAGTTCTTTTAAACCTTATAATTGTCGCGTTGCTCGGAATCGCCGCAACGCTTGCGATAGCATACCTGCTTATGGACGACGCCCGCACAGATACCGTCACAGACAGAAGCGACCCGTTCAGCAACCCGTATATAATTGTTTTTCTTCTCTTTTTTATAGGAATATCCGTTGCAAATATTTTTATCACCCTCTATTTAATCCATAACAGCCTAATAAAAGATATAAAAGAAACTCTGCGGGTCATAAAGCGCGTGTCCGAGGGCGAGACGTCTGTCAGGCTGAATGTGCGTTCCTGCGAAGAGTTTCATGAACTCAGCGATAGTATTAACTCTATGCTTGACAGCATAGAGGGCGAAATGCTCAAAGTAATAAATCTTAACAACGACCTCGATATGGCGAAGCTTCGGGCGGAGAAAGCCAACAACGCAAAAAGTGCGTTTTTTAAAGCTATAAGCCACGAAATACGTACTCCCATGAACGCAGTTATAGGAATGTCGGAGCTTTTATCTGAAAGTAATATTGCCGATGAGGAGCTTAATAAAATCAGGAGTATACGCACCTATTCAAATATTCTGCTCGGAATAGTGGACGACTTGCTGGCATTTTCGAGGCTTGCGGATGGAAACTTTCGGCTTCGTCATGAGCATTATTTTTTTCCTGCACTGCTCGAAAATGTTTCACAGACCGCTAAGCTAACAGCTAAAGAAAAAGGCATAGGGTTTATAACGGAGTTTCCGGGCGAGTTACCCAAGTATTTGTACGGGGACGCGGCTATGCTTCATAAGGCTCTTATGAACCTGTTGTCAAACGCAGTAAAATTCACCGCGAAAGGCGAGGTTACTTTCACCTTACGAATAAATGCCGCAGACTCTCGCAACATGCTCGAATTTTCCATCCGTGACACAGGGACGGGAATACAGTGTGAAGACTGCAAAAATCTTTTTACTCCCTCATGGCAAATAGAAAAATGCAGTGATACGGAGCATAGCGGAATCGGAATAGGGCTTAAAATCGCCGATGGAATTATTCGTGCGATGGACGGAGAGCTGTCCGTTGAAAGCGTATACGGCTCAGGCTCGACATTTAAGGCGGAAATTCCTTTTGAAACAGGAAATGAGGAACAGGCAGAGGACGGCGGCGGCGAAAACTCTTATGTAAGCGCGCCGAACGCTAAAGTCCTGTTAGTCGATGATATTAACATAAACCTCACAGTTGGAGCCGAGTTTCTAAAAATACACGATATAATACCCGACACGGTAATAAATGCGAAAGAGGCTATTAAGAAAATATGCGAAAAAGACTACGATATAGTCTTTATGGACCGCATGATGCCCGAAATAGACGGCGGTCGGGCTTCTGAAATTATTCGCAGTTTCGGAGGAAAATACGCAAAGGGCGACAGCCCCGAAAACCTGAAAATAATCGCATTAACCGCCTCGGTATCTAACGAGGCAAAGGAGCTGATGCTTAAAGCGGGTATGGACGATTTTCTGCCTAAACCTGTCACAAAGCAGTCAATGAACCGTATACTGATGAAATGGCTCCCTCCCGAAAAGCAGAAAATGAAAACCAAACCTATTACATACGGTTTAAAACTAAATGATAATTCACCCTTTTTGAAAGCCGCGGAAAGAATAAACGGATTGGATATAAGGCTCGGACTCAGACGTTCGGGCGGTACGATGCTTGCATTTAAAAATTCGCTGACGCTTTTACATAAGAGCATACCGAGAAGTCTTTCCGAGTGTGAAAACGCACTCCGAAATGAGCGTGTCTGGGATTTTGCGGTAGAGGCGCATGGTATGAAGGGTTCGCTCGCCATTAACGGGTTTAAAGAGCTTTCGGGACTTGCGGAAGAATTAGAAAACGCGGCTAAAAGCGAAAACGCGAAGCTCTGCGAGGAAAAATTGCCGCATTTTGCGAGAGAGTTAAAAACGCTTGAAAAAGCGTTGAAAGAGCTAATCGAAATACCTCTCGAAACCGATTTCGATAAAGAAAAAGAGAAAAAACAGGGCGACAGTGCTATTTTCTTTGAATTTATAGCCGCCTTGACAGATGATATTGAGCGGTTCGACAGGGCGGTTGCCTTAGAGAGAATTAAAAAAGCGAATGAGTTTATATTCGACGGAGAAAACGAAAAGTTTTTTGAGTCTTTGGAGGCCGACTTAAACGACTACGATTATGATTTGGCAATGGAAAGACTTCAGAGCGTTAAAGCGGATTAGCTTATATATAAAGAAAGAAAGGAAGAATAGATATGGGCGAAATGAAGCTCAAAGCAGACGAGTACGAAAAGCCGTGTATTCTTGCGGTTGACGATGTTCCTGTTGTATTAAACGCCATAACCGCCGCACTCGAAAGCGATTATAGGGTATTCTGCCTGACTAAAGGAAAACAGGTGGAAAAATTTCTTTCTATGCACACTCCCGAACTGTTTCTTTTAGACATAGAAATGCCCGGCATGAACGGACACGAGCTTACTCGAGTAATTAGAGGATTTAAAGAACACAAAAACACCCCTATCATTTTTTTAACCGGAAACGCGACATTTTATAACTATCAAACGGCGATGGAGGAAGGCGCGGCAGATTTTGTCGCAAAACCCGTAGACCCCTCCGTACTGCTCGAAAAAGTGAAAAGTTTAATAAACCGCTAACGGAGAAGAATTTATGTTCTTTAAGAAAAAAAGCACTGCTTTAAAGTATTCAAGGATTCATAAAGACAGAGCGGGACTGCCGATAAGCCGTTCCGATGAGAATTTCTGCGGGGATTCCGATAAATCGCGTGAAGACGCACTCCGCGATGCGATTTTAAACGCGGAGGAAGCATCACGGTTTAAGTCTATGTTTCTTGCGAATATGAGCCATGAAATCCGTACTCCGATGAATGGTATAATCGGGCTTGCCGAGCTTGCACTCGCGGGCGGCGGACTTTCGGAAAAAACCGCCGACTATCTGAATAAAATAAAAGAAAGTGCGACAGGTCTTCTTGCGATTATAAATGACATACTCGATATTTCAAAAATAGAAGCGGGTAAAGCCGAACTTGAAAGTATTGTATTCAACTTCAAAGACGTCTTTAAAAACTGTGAAACAGTAGCGAAACTAAGCGATAAAAGCGATAATGTCCGTATTGTTTTTGACTGCGTCCCTCTTGCTGAAGAAACAGTCAAGGGCGACCCGACAAAGCTGAATCAGATACTTATGAACCTGCTCTCAAACGCCATAAAATTCACAAATGACGGCGTTGTGGAATTGCGGGCTGAAATAGTCGAAAAGAACGCGGATAAGCTCACCGCAAGTTTTATAGTAAAAGACACGGGCATAGGTATGGATGCCGAGCAAATCCAAAAAGCTTTTGAGCCGTTTTCACAGGTTGATGCCAGTATTACTCGTAAATACGGGGGTACGGGACTCGGACTGTCAATAACAAAAAGTCTGCTCGAAATGATGGGCGGAAATCTTATTGTTGAAAGTAAAAAAGGTAAGGGTAGCAGCTTTGGATTTACACTCGATTTTCTTGTTGTTCAAAAAGAGTCGCCGGCAGCGAATTATGGGCAGCCCGAATCGGGAAAGAATGCCGAAGGTACAGATAAAAAGCCGATTTTTCACGCGCAGGCTCTTGTATGCGAGGATAATGCCATAAACCGTCAGGTTATAGAGGAGCATTTACTCAGAATAAATATTATTCCGGTAATTGCAGAAAACGGAAAAATCGGCGTAAATATGGCTAAAATGCGTATGCGTACCGGTAAGCCGTTCGATATTATTCTAATGGATATTCACATGCCTGTTATGGACGGTTTAGAGGCTATGCAAAAGTTGATTGAGGCGGGTAATAAATCCCCTGTTATTGCCATGACCGCAAATGTTATGCGCGAAGACAGGGAGTTGTTTATTAAAAGCGGCATGTCCGATTATATATCAAAACCGTTTTCATCGAAGGATTTATGGGATTGTTTAATAAAGTATTTAGAGCCGGTCAGATTTGAAGACATTAACCCCGACGGCACGGTATACGAAAACAGCGAGATAATAAACGGCGCGTCGGGACTCGAAAAAACTGCGGGAGACCCCGTACTTTATAGGAAAATAAAAACCGATTTTTACTTTGAGAATATTAATATAGCAGAAAAACTCGAAAACGCCGCCGTTAGCGGCGATATGAAAACCGCTTACAGATTAGCGCATACATTAAAAGGTGTATCTACGCTGATAGGCGCGAGTTCATTGAGCGAGGCTGTATTAACGCTCGAAAAAGCCTACGCCGACGGAGAAAAAGATGAGAATGCACTTAATTTAGTAAAAAAGAGATTAGCCGATGTCCTCGAAGTATTAAAGCCTGAGGCTGAAAAGTGCAGGGAAGAGGAAGAAGGCGTTTCGGCAATGGCTACTGATGTTTCGTCCGCACTTGAAATCATACGAAGGCTTGAACCGCTGTTAGCAGAGGGAAGTTCGGAGGCGATTGATTTTATCGGCGAAATTAAAACCGCATTATCGAAAGATATGAGCAGAGAACTCTTGCTTTATTTGTCAGACTATGAGTTTGACGCCGCATTGAAGGAACTGCATATAATAAAAGACAAACTGGGAGGACAGGCATGAAAGGCGAGAGAAAGTTTAAAATATTAGCGGCGGACGTTGAAAAGGCTAATCTTGATGTCTTGATTCACATACTTAAAGACTATTACGCCGTTTATCCGGCAAAAACGGGGGAGAGCTGTCTTAAAAAAGCGGTAGAGATAGTCCCCGATTTGATTTTACTTGATGTTCTTTTGCCTGATATAAACGGATTCGATGTTTTAAAACGCCTGAAAAGCGATGACCTGACGTCAAGCATACCTGTCATGTTTATAACTTCGTTAAGTAATTCCGAGGATGAAAACCGCGGGCTTCAGCTCGGAGCAGTGGATTTTATCAACAAGCCTTTTAATAGCGAAATAGTAAAAGCGCGTATAAAAACGCAACTGCAATTAGTTAAACATATACGCAGAATAGAAGAGATGGATATATATGACGAAACTACAGGTATGCCCAACAGAAGAAATTTTGACAGTCAACTTGCCGTGGAATGGGCGAGGGCGGTACGTGAGCGTAATCCGGTCAGTTTAATTATGATGGATATTGATGAGTACGAGGTAATTTTTGAAACCCATGGGAAAGAATACACGGAGGGGTTACTTCGCGGCGTTTCCGAGGTTATAAACACCAGGCTAAAACGACAGACCGATGTAAAGGCGCGTTACAGAGGCACAGTATTTGCGATTATTCTGCCTAATACCCCAAAAGACGGGGCGAAAATTGTTGCGGAAGATATAAAAGCAGGCGTGCGTAATTTAGTAATTTCGGGTGGCGAGCGGGTTACGCTCAGCGTGGGGATTTCCTCAATGGAACCAACGAGAAGCGACCCCGTTTCCAATCTCGTGTTTCAAGCTGACCGAAATCTATATAAAGCAAAGATAGAGGGCAATACTATTTGTTGTTAATATTTTATTTAATAACACTTATCCGAAAAAATCGGGTTCAGGCTTTTTGCCCGAACCCGATTTTAAATTCTTACTCCTCAATTGACTTTTTATACTCTGTGAAAAATTTCATTAAGACAAGCGCCATAAATAGCGAACCGATTACACGCCCTATTCCGAGTAAGCCGATAGTATCACCTGCGGTAATGAGAGAAACCATAACTTTTATGAACTCAAAAACCGACGCTATAATTATGATTTTAGACAGATTAAATTTCATGTTTTCGCAGTATTTTCCCGTAGTGATTATTCCTCTGAGGTCGTCGGCGAGTTTAATAGCTCCCACACTGACCAAAATCCCCATTATCGCCGCTAAAACGGCAAATACCATACTGATGACGCCTATAGCATCCTCATTCATAGCGAGGAAATTAGTAACAATGAAAATCAACCATGCGAAAATATTTAAAGTCGCCCCTAATTTTATGAATATGAAACCCGGAGCCGGTCTCGGTGCGGAGATTCCGGCAAAAGAACCTCCATTAAGAATAAATCCCATAGCGAATAATATAACGGGGACAACCATCGCAGAGAATAAAATCTCGTTAATACTATTTGTAGCCGCATAAACCCTCAAAAACAGCATAACAAAAGAGAAAATCACGTATAACGCCGCCCCCGCTACAAACATAGGACTCCTGCCATGGCGAGCGGTCATTTCGAGATAGTCGGTGTCCGGGTCGCCCGTGAATTTTTTCATTTTTGCATCGGCTTTAGAACCCGTGCTTTTCGGAGCGGATTCTTTCTTTTCGGGCGTGGTATCGCTCTTTTTAGGAGCTTTTTCTTTTTTGCTCGCTTCCTCTTTTTTACGCGCTTCTTCTTTTTTGCTTGCTTCTTCTTTTTTACGCGCTTCTTCTTTTTTGCTCGCTTCTTCTTTTTTACGCGCCTCTTCCTGCTTACGCGCCTCTTCCTGCTTACGCGCTTCTTCTTGCTTACGCGCTTCTTCCTGTTTACGCGCTTCTTCCTGTTTACGCGCTTCTTCTTGCTTACGCGCTTCTTCCTGTTTACGCGCTTCTTCCTGCTTACGCGCTTCTTCCTGTTTACGCGCTTCTTCCTGCTTACGCGCTTCTTCTTGCTTACGCGCTTCTTCCTGCTTACGCGCTTCTTCCTGCTTACGCGCTTCTTCTTGCTTACGCGCCTCTTCTTGTTTACGCGCTTCTTCCTGCTTACGCGCTTCTTCCTGCTTACGCGCTTCTTCCTGTTTACGCGCTTCTTCCTGTTTACGCGCTTCTTCCTGCTTACGCGCTTCTTCTTGCTTACGCGCTTCTTCTTGCTTACGCGCTTCTTCCTCTTTGTCTATCGTCAAGGCGGCAAACTCAGCATCCGGTTCAAAATCGGACATGCCGCCGTCGCTCGAAGCAACAGTCGGTAATTCCGGTTCGGGTGCGGAAGATATGACGAAATCCGACAAATCGGACATATCACCGAACCCCTGCGGCTCGGCGGGTGGGGACACCTCCGGTCCGGAAGACATGATAAAATCCGCTAAATCATCGTCTATTTCCTTCGGCGCAGGTGAAGCCGCCGCGGCGACCGGAGTCGGCGCAGATGGCGGTGGCGGTGCCGGCGACGTAGACGTCGATGATTCCTCGGACGCATAAGTACGGGTGTCAACAATTTCCGAGGAACCGCAATTGTAGCAAGTTGCGCCCGCCTTAAATTGTATACGTCCGCAGCCTTTGCAAAGTTTCATTTATACATTCTCCTTTAGTAAAAAATTTATGAGTACAGGTTTTAATCGGGAAAACGGGGAGACATACGCCCGAATTAAATAAAACATATAATACTTATTGTACTATATTAAATACAAAAAGTAAATAGTATTTTTGAAAATTTGTTCAAAATGTCAGAAAAAAGTGAAAATTTCAAAAAAAGTACTTGACACGGCGTAGTAATTATGATATTATGAGAATATAAATTACTACGTCACACGAATATCATGTGACAGAGTAGTCAGAAAGGAGGATTTTATGATAAGCAGCGAGGTAATTCGCGGTTATATCGATTTAATGATACTTTGCGTACTGCGTCGCGGCGAATCCTACGGGTACGAAATCGGTAAAATAATCCGACAAATCACACAGGGAGAGTACATTATAAAAGAAACTACGCTATATTCGGCTTTTGCTCGTATGGAGCGAGGGGGATTGATAGAATCATATCCGGGTAGTATAACCCACGGAAAGATGCGTACCTATTACCGTACTACTCAAAAAGGTCATGAGTTTTTCAAAGAAAAGCGGGAAGAATGGGAGTTCACTAAGAAAATTATTTCAAAATTTACCGACGGGGAAATATCGAACGAAACGGAGGAAAACACTAATGGACACAATTAAAACCTATCTTGAAACAATGTTTTCAGCTCTGCCGCAGACTGCCGAGAGCTTCAGGCTCAAAAATGAGCTGTTAATAAGCATGGAAGAAAAATACAACGAGCTGAAAGCCGCCGGAAAATCCGAAAACGAGGCGATAGGTACAGTTATATCCGAATTCGGAAATATTGAGGAATTGGTTGAAGTCACGGGGACGAGACATGAGGGCGGCGGTAAGATTTTGCCTGTCGTTGAGCTTGCCGAAGCGCAGAAGTTTTTGAGCGAGGGTAAAACAGTCGCATTTAAAACCGCTGTCAGCGTATTTTTAATAATAATCGGTGTTTCGCTGTTGCTCTTTTCTTTGGCGGCGGGAGAATTCAAAAACAGTTCTGATGAAAATTTAATTGTCAGTTATCTTACCGCAGGGATTACATCTATGATAGTTTTTGTCGCCGTTGCGGTCGGAATTCTTACATCAACATGGGTCAAATTCTCAAACTATTATTACCTGAACGCGAATAACGAATTTATCTTGCCCGAACACGTAAGGCAATATGCGGAGAACTTTAAAAGCGAGTTTGCGCCAAAAAAGATTACTATGATTGTCACAGGTGTGGTGCTTTGTACATTATCCTCTATTGCGGTCATTATTCCCGCTTTGCTGATGGACGGGGAGTATGTGCTTTTGGGTGTGTCTGTCCTTTTGGGGATTATTGCTTTCGGTGTTTTTCCACTTGTAATCATGGGGGTGACGGAAGTGACCATAGCCTCGTTGCTTCGCTCCGAGTGGTATGTTAATGAATTTTGCGGAAAACCCGATACCGCTTCCGCAATGAAAATCGCAAGAATAGTAGGCACTGTTGCGGCGTTTTATTGGCCTTTGATATGCGCGTTGTATCTTTTATTCAGTTTTTTGTGGGACTCATGGCATATAAGCTGGATTATGTGGCCTGTAGCCGCACTAATTTTCGGCGCGTTTTCAGGTGCGGTGGGAGCGTATTACGGTATTGATGAGAGCAAACTGAAAGATAAATATTAATTATTGAAAAACTGACCCATTCAAAGGCGGGTCAGTTTTTTATTTTGTCTTCTCCCCTATGTACATTAAATGTTCAGAATAGGAGAGAAATTCCGGCTTTTCACAGACCGCGAGACTGATTCTAAACCATTCGTCAACAGCTTCACGAGAAAGCGGCATAATTCTGTTAAAAAACGGCGAGCTTATTCCCTCCTGCCCGAAAAAATGCAGTTTCTTAAGCGGGAACTGCTCCATAAACGGTAAAACCGAATCGGGATAAGCGAAAAACGCTCTCGTAAAGCCATCTCCACCGTAAGAACGTCCATTTATTAATGCGTCTATAAAAGGTCTTTCAGCGGGCAGGGTAATTAACTCAGGACATTCTCTAAGCATAAAAACCATACCGCCTATATGCGAAATAAACGAGGCGAAAAGTTTTCCGCCTTTTTTCAGGCGCGAAAGTGCGCCGCGAAGGGAAGAAATGCGGTCGTTCTCATCAACAAGGTGGTAAAGCGGTCCCATGATGAGTACATGGTCGTATTTTCTCGCAAGCTTAGGATTCGCACTGATATAACGCGCATCACCCGCTATAGTTTTAAAATCGACGTTGTATTCGGCGGCTTTACTCCGCGCAAACTCTATGTTTTGCTCCGATAAATCGAAAAGGGTCACGTCACAGCCCCTGTTTGCAAGCCAAATAGAATAACGTCCCGGACCGCCCCCTATATCAAGAACGCTGTCGCCGGGTTCAATGTATTTTTCCATATAGCGGGTCGCTATTCTGTATTCAAAGCGTCCGCCCGCGAGGCGGTCCCATTCTTTTTGAGGGTCTGCGTCATAATGCGCCTTTACTATTACAGCATCATCAATTCTCATTGATATATCCCCCGTTACCATTAGTGAGTAAACCAATACTACCATAAAACGGGAGAAATGTCAATAATTTTCACAAATCATCCGCATCCTGCACGGGTTTTTCATTTTTATTAACAGGCACACCTGTATATGAGCCGTTGGGGTCGGTATCTCGGGCAACTACGGCGGCGATTATTTCACGGGGTTTTTGCATAACCCTGTTTGTTTCATTATTTCGTTTTGGTTTTTTTGTTTCCATTTATTCTGATTCCTTTTTTGCGTTTGTTATATTGTTTGCGCGGATATTAAAATTAACAGTTGCAAAAAATGGAATCTTATGAAAAACCTACCGCGCTTACCCCTGAAAACGTCGCCTTTAATTGTTGGTTCGGAATGTCGAGCGACAGCGGGAATCCGTCTTTGTCTAATTTTAATACATAAATGTTCCCGTCAAGTGTCCCTGTGATTTCTACCCAATCCTTACCATAGGTGAACCCGGATTTTTCAGAGGCGAACGCATTTTCGAGAGATTTTAATATCATAAATGCGGTTATGTTTAAATCAGACATAGCATCGGCATCGTGAGAGATTGTAAATCCTCCGTAAGATACAGATGTTTCCGGCGGGGCATAAACAAATTCCACCCCTTGCAGTGCATATGGTTCAACAAGTGTTCCGTTCCACTCTCCCGGCTTTGTCCGTACAAGCTCCGCAACAGAACTTCTCCCGTTGTACTCAAGAGCCGCGGTAAAGGTGAATGACCTGTTTAAGTCTAAATTTTCCGGTCTCATTCTACCATTACATGACGCCAATGTAAGCGAAAAAAATGCTAAAATAATCAGAGCGAGCGAATAAAAATTTCTCATAATAATAAAAGCCTCCGTTTTCAGATAACAGCCGATAATAAGCTGTGGAAAGACAGAGGCTTTTTTAAAGGTTTATTACGCCGCTCATATCTGCGACATAGCTTTTTTCATTACGAGCGGCAGAAGCTCCGCTATATCGCCGGGCATAATTCCCGCGAGTGCCGCGCTCTCCGCAAGTTCGTCCGCTGTGAGTCCGTGGAGATAAACACTGAGCATTGATGCCTCAAGCGGTCTGACTCCTTGTGCAGTGAAAGAAGCAATCATACCTGTCAGTACATCGCCCGAACCGCCCTTTGCCAGACCGGGGTTTCCCGTGATATTTATGAAAACCCGCCCATCGGGAGCGGCAACGACTGTGTTAATGCCTTTCAGAACTGTTACGGTACCCCATTTTTTAGAGAACTCCCGCGCAAAACCTATACGGTCCGACTGAATCTCAGCGACAGATTTTCCGGTTAGTCTGCTGAATTCCAACGGGTGCGGCGTAATCACCTTAAGCTTGTCATTTTCCTCTAAGACATTTATATTAAGACTAAGCAGATATATTCCATCAGCATCTAAAATAATAGGACAATTACAATTTTTTAAAACCGCCTCGGTCAATTCCCAAACATTCCGAGTAATTCCCAAGCCGCAGCCGAGTGCTATGGCACTATAACTGAACCCTGCAAGCTTACCCGCAATGGTTTGCGCCGATTCTCCGTCTGCAAAGCCATCGGCGTCTGCATATAGAGGTAAATAGGAAGCCTCCGGGACAGCAGGTGCAACAGAGCGGCAGACCTCCCTCACACTCGCAAGCGTAACTAACCCCGCTCCGCATTTAAGCGCGGCTTTCGTGGACAGGAGTGCGGCGCCGATAAATTGCTCGCTTCCCGCTATGTTTAACAGCTTGCCGTAATCGCCTTTATGGGAGCTTTTTTTACGCGCAGGGATATGTTTTATAACAGACTTGTCTATAAATACTGCCTCGTATTCGTTGTAACAATCATCAGGTATTCCTATATCGAGTAGAACTAAATCACCGCAAAAATCAAAGGTTGGATGTGAAAGCAGTCCCTTTTTCGCCGCGCCGAGCATAAATGTCACATCGGGTCGAAAAGCTCTCTGCGCCTGTTCTCCGGTTGTAGCATTTATACCGCTCGGAACATCAACAGAGATTTTAAGTCCCTCGAAATTCGTATCAATGAAACGAAAAAGCTCCGCAAGCTTTGGTTCGAGTTCTCCCGAAAAGCCTGTTCCGAAAACACAATCAATAATTACATCGCAGTTAGTCAACGCCTTTTTTACAGTATCCTCACGGTGTGTATACAGCGCGGAGTCAACCGCGCTACCCTCGCTTCCGCCGTTAACGCAGAATTTTGAGTACTTCTCCCTCGCTCCGGCACTGCCAGGTAAATCCGTTACAAATACGCAGAGCGGCATACCGCCGTTTTCTTTAATTTTTCCGGCAAGGACAATCCCATCGCCGCCGTTGTTTCCGCGTCCGCACAGCACAACAAAGGTCAGCCCGCTAACATCACCCCTCAGTCTGACAAGCTGTTTATAGCAGGCTTCTCCGGCGTTATCCATAAGCGAGGAAAAAGAGATTCCTCTATTATCGGCATTCTGCTCGGCTTTTTTCATCTGCTCTGCCGTAACAATAAATTTCATCAGGCGGCGTCACCTTTCTACTATTCTTATTCTTCCGATTCTTCTGTTTCTTCCGATATTTCGTCTGTCTGCAAGCTCGCTTGTTGCTCTTTACGCTTTTTTGTTACAGAGCCGATTATTTTCATGGCGATTAAAATAACCGCAGCCGCAACAATGGGAATAATGGCAAGCCCGACGCCTGTTCCCGGATTAAAGTCCATGATTATGTCCTCCTGTTAAAGTCAGTTATTATTTATTTAAAAACTCCCGAAAACTCCGCGGCAATTTTTTCCTGAATGAGTTCGGCGTCTTTAAGCGTTTTTCCGACTGTCGTGTAATATACCTTTATTTTCGGTTCTGTTCCTGACGGTCGCACAACTACTGACGCACCGCCTTCGAGGTCGAAGAAAACCATGTTGGATTTCGGCATAGGGATTAATGTTTTTTCGCCTGTTTCTAAATTAAGTTTTTCACTTGTGTTAAAATCGCTGAAGGCTGTCACTTTGATACCCGCAAATTCACGCGGATAATTATCACACAGACCTTTCATTATTTTACCCATTTTATCCATTCCGCTCGCGCCTTCAAAGGCAAAATTATCGACAGAATTACGGAAAACACCGTATTTTTCGTACATGGCGGCACGAGCCGCTACTAAAGAAATGCCCTTTGAACGATAAAACGCCGTCATTTCACAGATTAACATTGAGGCAACGACCGCATCCTTGTCCCTGACCTCGTTACCTGCGAGATAGCCGTAGCTCTCTTCGTAAGCGAAAATAAAACGCTCTAACTCTCCCTTTTCCTCAAGTATACGCATCTGCTCTCCTATGTTTTTAAAACCTGTCAATACGGTAATCAGCTCGACGCCGTATTCCTTGCAGATTTGGTCGGTCAGGGTAGTGGAGACAACAGATTTAACCGAAACGGGTGAAGAAGGCATCGTGCCGTTTGCTATACGTTCCCGAGCTATATACTCAAGAAGCATTACGCCTACCTCGTTACCTGTGAAAAGCTCAAAGTCTTCACCGTTGTCACACGGGACGGCGATTCCCACACGGTCACAGTCGGGGTCGGTAGCAAGCAGTAAATCAGGCTTTACTTCCTTACATAGCTTTAAGCCGAGTTCGAGAGCCTGTCTTATTTCGGGGTTGGGATAAGGGCAGGTCGGGAAGTTTCCATCGGGAGCTTCCTGTTCCGGTACTACGGTGACGTCGGTTATTCCCATATCGGCGAGGATTCTGCGAACGGGTTTATTACCTGCGCCGTTTAGCGGGGTATAAACTACCTTTAAGCCTGCTTTGCGGGAAATATCGGGGTGAATAGATTGCTTTTTAACCTCGTCATAGTACCGCTCGGCGACATCGTCACTGATATAGTTTATTAATCCGCGTTCGAGAGCCGATTCAAAATCAAGCGAGTTTATGTCGGTAAAAACGTCAAGCTCTCCGCACCTCGCAAGCACTGCATCGGCGACTTCCGCACCAATTTGACAGCCATCCGAGCCATAGGCTTTATAACCGTTGAATTTAGCGGGATTGTGACTGGCGGTCACGTTTATACCCGCATCGCACTTTAAAAAACGCACTGCAAAGCTCAACATAGGGGTGGGCATGAGTTCTTTGTACATGAAGACTTTTATTCCGTTACCCGCAAGAACCTCTGCGGCGGTACGAGAAAAATAGTCTGACTTTATTCTGCTGTCCCAGGCAATCGCAACGCTCGGATTCGGGTTATGCTTTTTGATAAAATCGGCGAGTCCCTGTGTTGCTTTTCTCACTGTGTAGTAATTCATACGGTTCGGACCCGCACCGATTACTCCGCGAAGCCCCGCCGTACCGAACTCAAGCTCACGGTAAAACCTGTCGAGTATAGCATCATCGTCGCCCTCAATTTCTCTGAGTTCTTTGATAAGGTCGGGGTCTGCGACAGCCTTTTCCGCCCAGAGCTTATAATTTGAATTAAGCAGTTCCTTGTTCATAATACCCTCCGTTTTTTATTGTTACTATTATAATACCAAAATTTACCGTAAAAAGCAAGAAGAATTTTAATTTCCCCGTCTCCAATATTTTTTATCTAAACTGCGGTATTGTACAGCGCGGGAAATATGTTTCTTTTCTATTATTTCCTTGCGGTCTAAGTCCGCAATGGTTCTCGATACCTTAAGAATCCTGTCGTATGCACGGGCAGACAGACCAAGCTTCTCGAAAGCATTTTTTAATGTCAGTGCCGCATCGGGGTGGAGCTTACAGATTTCGCCGAGCTGTCCTGCGGGAATATCGGCGTTGGATTTTATTCCCGTCCCTGCGTAGCGGCGAGCTTGTATTTCTCGCGCCGCCTCCACTCTTTTGAGTATTTCTGCGGACGGCTCGCCTTTACCCTTGTCTGAAAGACTGTCATAGCTTACGGGGGCGGCTTCTGTTTGTATATCTATACGGTCAAGAACGGGCTGACTGATTTTTCCGAGATAGGTTTGTACCTGCCTTTCGCTACAGGCACATTTTTTGGCAGGATGACCGAAATTGCCGCATGGGCAAGGGTTCATAGCGGCTACAAGCATGATATTACAGGGATAGGTCGCCTTTCCTCCTATTCGGGTTATGTTTATTTCGCCGTTTTCGAGGGGTTGGCGCAGTGTTTCGAGTGTTCTTCGGTCGAATTCCGGCAGTTCGTCTAAGAAAAGTACACCGTTATGGGCGAGAGAAATCTCACCGGGCTTCGGAATACTGCCGCCTCCGATTAAGCCTATGGCAGAGGCTGTGTGGGTGACATTTCTGAATGGACGTACAGTGACGAGCGGGTTTTTAACGTCTAAAATCCCTGAAATTGAATGAACTTGAGTTGTTTCGAGACTTTCCTCAAAGTTCATGCGCGGCAGAATCGAGGGAAGCCGCTTTGCGAGCATACTCTTACCTGTTCCCGGAGTTCCTATTATCAGTACATTGTGAAAACCCGCCGCCGCGACTTCAAGTGCGTTTTTGACGTTTTCCTGACCCTTGACATCGGAGAAATCGAGTATTTCACAGGATTCGCCAATATCGGGAATAAAAGGCTTCTGCGGTTGTATAGCATCTCCGCTCATGAGGTGCATGGCAAATTCGCGTATATTATTTACGCCGAACACCTCCATACCCTCAGTCACAGAGGCTTCTTTTGCGTTAGCGGCAGGTAAAAAGATTTTCTTTATACCGTTTTCACGGGCGGCTATCGTCAGTGTCAACGCACCATTTATGGGGTTTACGTCACCGCCGAGAGACACCTCCCCTAAAAACGCACAGTCGTCTACGTTTATTTTTATAAAATCCTGCGCGGCTAAAATCGCTGTAAGAATCGTGAGGTCGTAGAGCGAGCCGATTTTTTTAATTGATGCGGGGGCTAAGTTTACTATTGTGTTTAGCGGCTTGACGGATATATTTGAGTTTTTGAGGGCAGAGCGTATTCTCATCCTGCTCTCTTGAACAGAAACATCGGCAAGCCCGACTATATCAAAAGCCGGAACGCTCCCTGACGATGTGCTTATTTCGGCGGCGACAGGAAAAGCGTTCATCCCGTAAAGCCCCATACCGTTTATTTTAGCGAACATAGTTTTCTCTTTCTCTTTATTGCGGGTTAATGCCCTATTTACAATCTTACATTTTTTAACAATCTTTGTCAAGGAAAATTAAAAAATTTATCCGTAAATTTTATTCGATGTGCCGCTTGATGTGTTATGCTTCGGCATTGTCCGCCAAAGTTAACCACTCGTCCGTTAATTCGGACAGAACCCTTTTTTGCGTTTCATAGGCTTCGATTTTTTCGTTTAAAAGCTGATAATCGGCACAGATTTCTTCATTTGACAAATCGTCCTGTAACGCCGCTACTGCAATCTCGGCGAGCTTTATTTCATCCTCAAGCTCTTTAATGCGGACACGCTTTTTAGTTTCATATGCGCGTTGTTCTTTTGTGCGATATGATTTGACGGGGGAATCCTCGCTTTTTTCTTTTTGTTTTTCTTCCTTTATATAAATCGAAGTTTGTGGTTCATGAGGGTTGTGCCGCTCACGCTTCGCTTTGATATAGTCATCGAACCCGCCGTCATGAGAATAGACGGCGTTATCGGTTATTTCGAGTATCCTGCTCGCTAATTTATTGAGCAAATAACGGTCATGAGAAACGAAAATAATTGTACCGTCATATTCAATAAGCGCGTTTTCGAGAATCTCTCTTGTATAAATATCGAGATGATTCGTAGGCTCGTCAAGAATGAGTACATTTCCGCGTTCAAGCATCATTACGGCAAAACGCAGTTTCGCCCTTTCTCCGCCTGATATAACTCCAACTTTTTTGTAAACATTATCCCCTGTCAGCCGCACACTCCCAAGCAGTGTACGGACTTCAAGTTCGGTCATTTTCGGGTATAACCTGTGTACCGCATTAATAACCGTGTCGTTTGCGTTCAGGCGCATATTATCCTGTTCAAAGTACGAGATTTTAGCGTAATCTCCCCACTTGATAAAACCTTTAGAATAGGGTGATAAACCTTGAATAACCTTGAGTAATGTAGACTTCCCGATTCCGTTTGCACCCACGACTGCAAGCTTCTCCCCCTTTCGGACGTTAAAAGAAAGAGATTCAATCAGGGTGATTTTCTCGCCTTTTTGACCGCCGCCGACACTTAAATCTATATTATTTACCGTTAATAATTCCTTGACAGGTACACGGTCATAAGCAAATCTGACAACCGCGGTCTTTTCATATGTCACAGGCTTTTCTATTATTTCCATCGCTTCGAGTTTTTTTACGCGGCTTTTTGCCATATTCGAGGTAGAGGCACGCGCTATATTTCGCTCAACATAATCTTTCAGCTTGGCTATTTGGGCTTTCTGCGCTTCGTATTCTTTTAATTGCCGTATGACAAGCTCGGCTTTTTGAGCGGTGAACCTTGTGTAATTTCCTTTAAACCGTTTAAGCACACCGCGTTCTATTTCACAGGTGGATGTAATTAGCTTGTCTAAAAAATAGCGGTCGTGCGAAACAATAAGAAGCGCGCCTTTATATTCTCTCAAATACTCCTCAAGCCAAATAATTGTATCAAAATCAAGATGATTGGTGGGCTCGTCAAGAATGAGCAAATCAGGGTTTTCGAGTAAGAGTTTAGCAAGGGCAAGGCGGGTCTTCTCGCCGCCGCTTAAAGTGGAAATAACACGCTCATATGTATCGGGTGTAAAACCCATACCGTTCAATACTTTATTTATTTTCACGTCAATAAGATAACCGTCATTAGCTTCAAAAAAGGCTGTTTTTTGAGAATACTCCTGCGAGGCTTCATCATCAGCTTCACAGCGGCTACTCGCCATAATCAGCCGCAACTCATCAAGCCGCTCGGCGGTTTCGAGCAACTCACGGAACACGTCTTTTACTTCGTCAATAACCGTGCGTTCCCCATCGGTTCCCGAATCTTGTGCCAAAAATCCTATTACGGAATGTTTATTCTTAGAAATATGCGGAATATACGGCTCCGGTTGTGAATCGGGCGGCAGAAGCCCCGCGATTATATGAAGTAATGTGGATTTTCCGCCGCCGTTTATTCCGATAAGTCCTATGCGGTCATCGTCCTCAATAGTGAGTGCGATATTCTTCAGAACTTGTTCACCGCTGTAGAACTTGCTTATGTTTTCAAGGGAGATTATCATTTTTACACATCTTTCCGATTCTTAACAGGCAAGCGGTCATCCCGCAGAGACGACCGCTTGCCTGTTGTTTATTTTTTTGCGGTATAAAATTTTCCGAACTCTGCATCGGCGGTTTTTATATGCTTGACAATCCAGTTTATTATAGAATTGTTCAGCGTCATTGTAAACTTAGGGGATTCGCCGTTTGTTATGAACTCTCTTTTTAATGTGCGAAACTCGCTTATATACTGCTTGTGCATTTGTTTATGCTCGTCGCGCTTCGGATAGTTGCTCTGCTTATGTAATGCTTCCTCATCGGAAAAATGCTTGACAATGTATTCCTCTAATATACTTATTGTCTTTTGCGTTTCTTCCTTTGAAATAGACTTTAACCCCATTGATGTAACGGCGTTAAGCCTGTTGATTAATTCCCGGTGTTGCTCATCAATTTTGACGACTCCGGTTTCCATATCTTTTGATAGTGTGAGCATGGTTTAATCCTCCTTGTTGTTTTTATTAAATTTTGCAATTAACAGCGGTTTTAAACAGGAATATCGGTTAGTTTTCATGTAGTTGTCGGTCATCGTTTCGATTATTCTTTTGCTTCCTATCGCGATTAGAATCTTTTTCGCTCTTGTTACGCCTGTGTAAAGTAAATTACGATAAAGTAAGCGCGGCGAGCGGTCTGTGAGAGCTATTATAACCGCGCTGTATTCACTGCCCTGGCTTTTATGAATCGTCACGGCATAGGCATGGTCAAGTTTAGCGGGCATATTTCCTGTGTAAAAGGCGACACGTCCGTCGAAACTTACGCGCATTGTACCGTTATGCGGGTCTATTTCGACGACTGTACCAATATCTCCGTTAAAGACCCCTTTACCTTTTTCTGCTCCTTTTTGCCACATTACATCGTAGTCGTTTACGGTCTGCATAACCTTATCACCCTCGCGAAACGGCGGGTCAAATAATCTTAGCTCCCGCCGCTCCCTTGACGGTGGGTTTAATGCGGATTGCAGGGCTCTGTTTAAATCTTTTGTTCCGGCGGCTCCTATTTTCGTCGGGGTAAGTACTTGTATATCGTCAAGCGGCGAGAAATTATAGGTTTTTGGAAGCCTTGTTTTAACAAGGTCAACTGTTAATTTCGATATTTCAAGGTCATTCGGACACTCCATAAAAAAGAAATCCTTATCCCTGATACCGAGTTCCGGCAGTTTTCCGCCGATAATTCTGTGTGCGTTAGTAACAATAAGACTTTCTGCCGCTTGCCGGAATATTTCCTTTAACTCAATCATCGGGATTAACCCCGAATCAATTAAATCTCCGAGAACATTCCCCGCTCCTACCGACGGGAGCTGATTTGAGTCGCCCACCATGATGAGCGTTGTCCCGAGTTTAATGGCGCGGAGCAGAGCCTCAAAAAGCAAGCAATCAACCATCGACATTTCATCAATTATTATATAATTGCGGGTCAGAGGGTTCATCTCATTGCGTTTAAAAACGAGCAGATTTCCATCAGCCGCGTCTACCTCAAGTAGTCTGTGAATCGTCTTGGCGTTCTCTCCCGTTATCTCACTCATTCGTTTTGCGGCACGTCCTGTAGGAGCGGCGAGAGCGATGCTTTTCTTTAAGGTTTTACATATTTTAATAACAGCGTTAAGTGCGGTTGTTTTACCTGTTCCGGGACCTCCGGTGAGAATAAAAATAGTGTTTGAGAGACAGCCGTTAATGGCTTCTTTCTGTAAGGATTCGTATTTTATGCCTTCGCTGAACTCTATGCCTTTTATCTCCGATGAATAATCGTATTTGTCCTTTACATTCATTTTAAGCATATCGGTAAGCTTGTCCGAAGCGTACCGCTCGGCGTTGTAATATGCCGCGAGAAACACCCGCGCATGTTTCGGCGAGGATTGCCCCGATTGTCCGCCGCGTCCCGACAAAACGACAAATTCACCGCTATTCGCGCCATCCTCAAGCGATATGTCGAATGCGTCTCGGCTTATTTCATAATGCTCGCAAACACGTTCCCTTAAAAGCTCTTCAGGTAAACAGGTGTGTCCCCCTTCGGCGTTTGCGCGAAGCACGTAGGCGATAGCCGCCTTAACCCTAAAGACAGCGCATGAATCAATGCCGAGCGAGAAAGCCATTCTGTCCGCTGTCTCAAAATCAGCGTCAATACCTTCGGCACAAAGCAGATACGGATTTTCTTTTATAATCGCCACTGACGAATTATCGTATCTTTGCCAGACAAGAATCGCAGTCTGCGGAGTAAATCCGTACTCGCCAAGAAACGAGATAATAGCTTTAACATTACAAATACGCTTATACTCCGAGGCTATATATACGGATTTATCAGCGGTTATTCCCGAGATTTCGGATAGTTTTTGCGGATTGTTCTCAATTATTTCGAGACTCTCTTCCCCGAACTTGTCCGTTATTTTTTTCGCAAGTACAGGTCCTACGCCCCGAATGATTCCCGAACCGAGCCAACGCCGAATCTCGTCTTTTGTAACGGGGGGCATACGTTCGCAGGTAGCGGCTTTAAACTGTTTACCGTATTTTTGCGATTCTGTATAACTACCTGTCAGCAAAAGTTTCTCGCCGTCGGCAATATCGCCTAAAACTCCGACCACAGGTATAAGTCCGTCATCGCCGCAATCAAGCTCTAAAACTATATATCCGTTCGCGGGGTTTTTGTAAATAACTCCCTCGACCGTGCCTTTGAGATTAATCAGGGTTGCGTCCATTTGCGGTTTTTCTCCGATTTTTCATAAATTTTTACACCCGTTTTATCTTTTTTAACATACAATGTCTTATAAATTATACTAAAAAAATTAACCGCGCCATAAAGGGAAAAAAAGGTGAGGATAAAGAAGAAAATATAATACATAAAACCAACCTCCCGTTTTGCCGCAACCTTCATGTATTTTATAGTATGCAAACGGGTACGATTTGGTTAATCTGCGGACTTTACAGCTTTAACCGCACACCAACCGCTGTCTTTTCTTATTTCGGTTATTTTTAGTTTTGATGAATCCCTGCCGTCTGACGCTTCAAGTGCGGTGATAACTTCTTCAAGCCTTTCTTCGATAATCCCCGAAGTTATCAATACGCCGCCTTCTTTCAAGAATTGCGGGAAAAGTCCGCTCATGTTAATAATCACATCGGCGACTATGTTTGCAGTAACTACGTCAAATTCTTCGCCGATTTGTTTTAACAATTCCGCACTTTTTGTTATATCCCCGCATAGTGCCGTAAATCTATCGTCCATGAATCCGTTTTGTATTGCGTTATCGCGGGCTACCTTTACGGCGTTTTCGGAAACGTCAATCATGACGACACTATCTGCACCGAGAATCAAAGCACCGATTGCTAAAATCCCGCTTCCGCAACCGATATCAAGAAGTGTACACTCAGAACCGATAACCCCTTCAAGCATTTCGATACATAACCTTGTAGACTCGTGCTGTCCTGTACCGAAGGCTGAAGCGGGGTCGATTTCAAGTATAAGGCGTTCTGTTTCGGGGGCGTTTTCCCAGGTCGGTTTTATTAAAAACCGCTCGCCAACCTTAAACGGTTTAAAATACTCTTTCCAACAATCTGCCCAATCTTCCTCGCGGACAACGCTTTTATCAATCCGTAAATCGGCACATAATACATAGACCTTATCGAGCAATTCTTTTCCCTGCTCGTCGGTCGTCAGATATAACGTCAAATGCGTTTCCTGTGTCTTTAGCGGCTCAAGCTCTTCGCCGACATAATCCCAAGCCGCCAAATCGGAAAACCCGTTCCCGCCCTTCATGCCGTTTTCGAGAAAGCTGTTAAAATCGGCGGCGTCATGAATCTCAAAGCCGCTGACCCCCAAGTCCTCAAGGCGCGTCATGAGGGTTTCGAGTTCTTGGCTTTGTGTGTAGATATTAAGTTTAATAAATTCCATAATACTATTATGCCTTATTTCTGAGGTTTTGTCAATTACAAAATAGTTATCTTTTACCGTTAAAAAACAGGGACACTATATATCGTGTCCGATATCGAACACGTAGGCGTCCCTGCTTTCTATATGATATTATTCTTCGGTGCTTCTGAACCGTTCCAAAACATCCTCTGCCTCTGCGCAGGGTACTTCGGATTCGGTTAAGCCCATTTCGCTTTTCAGACGTGCAATTACATCTATACCATCGTTTGAGTCTGAGTATTTGGACATCAGAGCGGCGGCTTCATCGCCTACCTCTGCATCAAGAGAAGCCATTGCGTTCGCCGCATCAAAACGAGCCTGAATTTTGCGTTCCATATCGTCAATTTTAGTAGCCATACCGCCTGTGGTCTTGCTCGCCATTTTGTTTACGGTTTCCTGCGCTTTAGAAGCGGCGACAAGCCCTTTTAAGTTAGCGCGTTTGCCCTCAAGCAGTTGAACGTCAGCCGAAAGCTTTTTAAACATGGCACGCATATTGTCGGCGTTTTCCCTACACATTGCGTAAACCTTTTCAGCCTGTACAAGTTCCGCCTCTTCCTTGGATACTCGCTCGGCGAGCTTCAGTGCGTCCGCCTCGTTACCCTTGACGAGGGCGGCTTTAGTCGCCTTAGTATATTCCAGAACATCAGCGCGTTCTTTTTCAAGAGCGCGGAGTGCGGCGGTTTCCTGGGCTATGACATTCGCGGATTCTCTTTTTACGTCGGCTAAATTTTTGCGTGCATCGCGTAAAAGTTGGTCAATCATCTTTGCGGGGTCCTCGCATTTGTCCAAAAGTGCGTTAATGTTGCTCGAAAGAATATCTCTCGTGCGGGAAAGAATACCTGCCATAATCTGTTACTGCCTTTCTTTAAAAAATTATAACTACGTGCTTTCAGCACGAAACGTCCTTAATCGGTTTTATACTTATCAAGCAAAGGGTCACTCGGCGGCGTACCGTCAAGCCCGTCAATCGGCGTTGCGAGAAGCTCCGCATCTGCTTTTGCCTGCTCTGCCGCCGCCAATTTACGCTTCGTATTCGCCTTTAACACTACAGTCGCACCCACAAAAACCGCTATAATTGCGAGAAGTCCGAAAATCCAGGGAATGATAACCTGTGAAACCGTTGGAGTAATACTCATGATACGCTCTGCCGTATTTGAAAGAGCGAGTCCGAACATCTCACTGTCGTCATAATTGTCGGGTTCGTTCCAATACCGTTCGAGATAATTATAGAATATGCCCATTGCTTCGTCATCGAACACAGTTCTCGCCGAGTTGCCGCCTATATCCGTAGCGGAGAAATGACCGATACCCGAATCTACAAGAACAATCAAAAGATGCCCCGAACTGTCTCCGAACCATTCCTCATACAGATTGTCGCTGAATTCGTCTAAAGATGCAGGAGATGGACGTGAATTACCATTGATTTCATCGGTAACATAAATACCGAACTTAACGCCCGTAAGATTATGCGCAATGTTCGCTCCGTTTGTCATCGCCTGAGAATTATAAAACCAGTCTTCGTAACGTGTCGCATCCTCATAGGTTAAAACATCACCCGGTTCGACAGACGCTCCCGAAAGTGCGGTACGCGAAACGGTACTGGGGGTAATTCCGCCGCCCGTCTTTTCATATAGCATGAAAGCCGCTGTTGATATAAAAATAACGACTATTAAAACAGAAATAAGCGACATACAGCCCATTCCGGAACCCGAACCGCCTCGCCTGTTACGTCTGCCGCCCATCATATTTCGCCCCATTTGACTGCCCATACCGAAGGCAAGCCCCCTCGCCATGCTGTTACCGAAGCTTCCGCTGTTGTGATGATGATGTGATGAGCTACCCGAACGCGATGAACCGCTACGCGAGACGGAACCCGAACTACGCGAGCTGCCCGAACTGCGATAACCTCCGCTGCTGCTTCTTCCTCCGCTACTTCTTCCGCCACTGCTACTGCGACCTCCGCTACTTCTCCCGCCGCTACTTCTCCCCATCTCGGATACCTGCTTTCGTATTAAATAATATAGTTACCTATCTGCAATTCTACCACATTTGAACGATTATGTCAACAAAATTTTTATATTCTTAATATAGCGCTAATCTTCTTCAAAGGATATTATAGTATAAATAATTTGTTTAGAGGGGACACTAACATTAAAATATCATACAGGAAGGCGGTATTGAACAATGGCTGATACAAAGCGACCGAGCAGATTAGCAAACGAAACGTCCCCATATCTTATTCAACACGCAAACAACCCCGTGGACTGGTATCCGTGGGGTAAAGAAGCGTTTGAAAAAGCGCGGACGGAAGACAAACCTGTTTTTTTAAGTATAGGATATTCAACCTGCCACTGGTGTCATGTAATGGCTCGAGAGAGCTTTGAAGACAAAGAAGCGGCAGAAATTTTAAATCGTGATTTTGTACCTGTAAAAGTCGACAAAGAAGAACGCCCCGACATCGACAGCGTTTATATGAATGTATGCGTATCGCTGACAGGTTCGGGCGGCTGGCCTCTGACGGCAATTACCGACCACACAGGAAATCCGTTTTTCGCGGGAACATATTTTCCGAAACGAAGCCGTTACGGTATGACGGGGTTGATTGAAATACTTGAAAATGCAAATCAGTATTGGCGAACAGAGCGGCAGAAGCTGACAGATTCTGCCCGAATGATAACCGCGCATATAAACGCAATT
Organism: Oscillospiraceae bacterium; assembly: GCA_009778065.1. Classification (GTDB taxonomy): domain Bacteria; phylum Bacillota; class Clostridia; order Oscillospirales; family Ruminococcaceae; genus Ruminiclostridium_E. The sequence goes on along the minus strand of WRKM01000008.1, from coordinate 79,555 downwards.
GCGAAAATCGAAACTAACCAAAGTACAGATTACGCTTCATTAATCGCTCAAGGTGTTTCCTATTTTAAGACGGTATACGACCCGAATTACGGCGGGTTCGGACGCGCCCCTAAGTTCCCTTCGCCTCATAATCTGCTGTTTTTAATGGAAAAAGGGAAGGAGCTAAATGACAGTGAATGTCTTGATATAGCTGAAAAAACCCTTATGTCAATGGCGAAGGGCGGGATTTTCGACCATATCGGGTTCGGGTTCTCCCGGTATTCGACCGATGAAAAATGGCTCGTACCGCATTTTGAAAAGATGCTTTATGATAACGCGCTTCTCATAATGGCGTATACAAAGGCGTATGAAATCACGAAAAACCCTGTTTATAGGTCTGTTGCTGAAAAAACGATTTTATATATAAAACGAGAGATGACGAATTTTAATAATGAAAACCTCGGCTTTTACTCTGCCGAGGACGCTGACAGCGACGGTATAGAAGGAAAGTTTTATGTCTTTACACCGCAAGAAATAAAAAAAGTGTTAGGCGAAAAGGACGGTTCGCGTTTTTGCGGGTTGTACGATATTACAGAAAGCGGAAACTTTGAGGGCAGGGGAGAAAATATCCCGAATCAGATTAATAAAGATATGCTTGACGACAGCCTTTCAAACCTTATACCCGCGCTCTATGAATATCGTAAAGCCCGCGTTGTTTTGCATAAGGACGATAAAATCCTGACGGCATGGAACGCTTTGATGATTGCTGCATATGCCGATTCATACAAGGTTTTCGGAGATACGGAATATTTAAGAGCGGCGAATAAAGCCGTCGATTTTATTGAAACGAATTTATGCGAAAACGACCGTATCTATACAAGCTACAGAGACGGAAAACGCACCGGTAACGGAGTTTTAGACGATTATGCTTTTTATATTTATGCTCTTCTTCAATTATACCGCACAGAGAATCGCCCATATTTACTGAGCCGCGCAAGACAATTGACAGATAAAGTTATAATGGAATTTCCCGATAATGATAACGGTGGGTTCTACCTCACTCCGAGCGATGGAGAAACTTTGATTATCCGCCCTAAAGAAACCCACGACGGCGCAATACCGTCGGGTAATTCTGTAATGGCGATGAATCTGCTTGATTTAAACCTGCTGACAGGTGAGTACGGGGATATCCTTGATAAGCATATCCGATTTATGGCTTGTGCGGCGACGGATTCTCCCGGCGGTCACGCTTTTTTCCTTTATACGTTGTTGAAAAAAGAAACCGCGAGGCACGGCGCAGAGAATTATATCTGCGATGAAAACGGTTGCCGACACTTGAAAACGTAAGGGCAGACAGTTTTTCTGCCGCCCCGTTTAGTTTAAATCCTTTTAAAAGCTAAGTTCTCCGTAATTCATCAAGTCGTTAACATTATCGGTATACATTTTTTTAGCTGAAAAAAAGCTTTCCCGTAGTTTTTCATACTCCTCGGTGAGCGTGTCAAAGGCGTCTCTGTTCCTGACCTTAGAGGAGAGCGACGATGCTAACTCGAAAACCGATTTAATCGAGAGGTTACCGGATGTTCCTTTTATTTTGTGCAGAGCGAGGTCGGCGCCGTCATAATCTTTTTTTTCAAAAGCCTCTTGAACAGTGGCGAAAACATCGTCCGTCAAAAAGGTGTCAAGCCAACCCTTATACAACTCCTTACGTCCGAGTACCCTCGTCATAGCTTCGTTTAAATCAATAATATCATAATTCCATGCCATTGTTTACAGCCTCCTTCAGACTTTGAATAAAGTAAAAAATACCCTAATATAATCATATATTAATATATTAACACAGAGCGGCTTTTAATATGTGTCTAATGTGTGAACTATATATTAACAATGTGTTAATACTATCTGTAACGGGGGTTCGTTTTATGATGAAATATGTTTTTGGTGGGTTGTGCGTTTTTTCGCTTGTATTTGCCATATTGAACAGAGACGTGGCGGCGGTATCGGAGGCGGCGCTTTCAGAGGCACAGAACGCTGTTACGCTCTGCCTCACGCTCTGCGGTGTAATATGCTTGTGGAGCGGGATAATGAGAGTGGCGCAGACTGCGGGGCTGACGGAGTTGCTTGCGGGAGCGTTTAAACCGCTTCTTATTCGTCTTTTTAAGGGGATAGACCCAAACGGAAGAGCGATAGGCTACATAGTTTTAAATATAAGCGCGAATTTGCTCGGACTCGGAAACGCATCGACCCCGTTCGGAATCGCGGCGATGCGCGAGCTTGAAAAAGAAGAAAGCGAAGGCGAACACGCTACAAACAACATGGTGCTTTTCGTCGTATTAAATACGGCTTCTTTGCAACTAATCCCTACCACGGCGGCGGCTTTGCGCTTGAAAAACGGTTCTGCCGCGCCTATGGAGATTCTGCCGTGCGTCTGGATAACGTCTTTGGCGGCGTTGACAGTATCGCTTTCAGTAGCGAAAATTCTGTCAAAGCGGCGGAGAAAGGCGGGCTTAGTATGACTGTATCTGATTTTGCCGTTCCGGCTGTATTTGTATTTGTGTTAGTTTACGGGTTATATAAGAAAGTCGATATTTTCAGCGAATTTACGAACGGGGTAAAGGAGGGTCTGCATACTGTTTATGATGTATTCCCTGCATTATTTGCGTTAGTGCTGTCGGTGGGAATGTTTCGTGCATCGGGCGGACTCGCGCTTATATCTGCCCTGATGTCGCCCGTTACAGATTTTCTCGGTTTTCCCGGAGAGGTAACGCCGCTCGTTATAATGAGACCGTTTTCGGGAAGCGGCTCGGTGGCGATTTTCGAGTCGATATTAGGGCAAACAGGCGCAGACAGCTTTGCGGGGCGTGTAGCGAGCGTGATTCTCGGAAGCAGTGAGACGACGTTTTATGTTATTGCCGTTTATTTTGCCGCTACGAAAGTGAAAAAGACCCGCCACGCACTCCCGTCTGCACTTGCAGGTGATATTACGCTGTGGATTTTGAGCGGATTGGTGGTGGGATTTTGGTTTTATTAAAAAACGCTTGCAAAATCTGAACAAATATGTTATTATAGCTATAGCCTTTATTTTTCAAGGAGCTGTTATTCCTATGGAAGTATTTGAATATCGACCAATTTTCCGCCTTCTTTCCCTACTCATGAATCCGAATGAAGCGAACACGGTTATGTTTATTATTTCGTGTTTTACAGTCGCTGTAATGATTTTTGTCGTCTTTCCCATACGAGAAAGCGCGCAGGGGTATATGGCAAAATTCCTCGGAGACGACACAGCCGAGAGATACGGAAGACTAACCCTTAACCCGCTTGTTCACATTGACCGTATGGGCGCGCTTATGATGCTCATAGCCCCGATAGGTTGGGGGAAGCCCATCCCCGTGAACCCTGCGAAGTGCCGAAAGGTTAAAGGTAATACGGCGGTGGTGCTGATTGCGCTTTCGGGACCTCTCGCAAATATTGTCCTCGCCTATCTTTTCATGGTAACGGCAAAAATAATATTGCTTGTCGCGAATGAATATACCCAATCCATATATTACTGCATAGTAGCTGTAAAAATAATAATACAGTTAAATATTTTTATCGCAGTTTTAAACCTGCTCCCCATACCCCAGTTTGCAGGCGGAAAAATCCTTTTCGCTTATTTAAAGCCGAGAACCGCATTTAAAATCATGCAGTATCAGCAGATTATAACGCTCGCTTTTATATTTCTGCTCTTTTGGAGAAATTCACCGCTTAGTATTCTGCTTGAGTTTTTATGCTTTAATGTTATAAAGCTACTTGATTTACTTTCAAAATTTATAGGATGATATGACAGAATTAAGTTTTAAAACCGAAGTTTTTGAGGGACCGCTCGACCTCATGCTTATGCTTATATCAAAGCATAAGCTCAACATAACCGATATTAAAATTTCGGTGCTTTTAGAGCAGTTTTTACTTTACCTTGATGCAATGAGAGAGGCTGATATTGAGGTCGCGGGAGAGTTTCTCGAAATGGCGGCACGGCTGATATACATTAAAAGTGCGGCTCTGTTGCCCAAGCACGAGCTTGAGGAGTTGAAGAAAGAGCTTAGACACTCGCTCGAAGAATACGCACTCTACAAAAAAGCGGCGGCACGGCTTTTAGATATTTTTAAAGGTTCTGACATTTTTACCCGTCTACCTGAAGAATTACCGGTCGATAACGAGTACCGCGGACTTCACAGCACGGACGAGCTGTTAGCCGCTCTCGGCGGAGTCGTAGGCAGGGACAGGCTCTCAGCCGCCCCGCTACCCGTGATACCTGCTATGGCGCAGAAATATGTCAGCGTTTTCTCGAAAATAGTCTTTATATTGAAACAAATCCGAAGCGGCGGTCAGTTTAAGCTTGAGGATTTCTACAGAGGGCAGACACGCACGGAGAAAGTCGCAGTGTTCCTTGCGTTACTTGAATTATCTGCTTACGGAAGGGTAAGGTTTTCCGAAGACGGAGAGGTTGTAGAGGTCGTAAATAAATAAATCGTTTCTAAAATAAAATAATCAGAGGGAAAGCATGGAATTATCGGAAGGAATCGCAATAACTGAAGCTATCCTTTTCGCCGCGGGCGAACCTGTCAGTATTAACAGGCTTGCCGAGGCGGCGGGAATTGATTCGGAAACGGCTGTAAAGCTAATCGGACAGCTTGAGCGGAAATATAATGTCTCCGACAGCGGATTGCGGGTTATTCGCCTCGAGAACAGTTATCAGATAACCACACGGACAGAGTACGCGCCTTTTATAAAAACCGCACTCGAAATAAAAAGGCAGACCCCGCTGTCTCAAGCCGCACTCGAGGTTTTAGCGGTCATCGCATATAATCAACCCGTAACCAAAGCATATGTTGAACAGGTTAGAGGAGTAGACAGTAACAGCGTCGTGAACTCCCTTTCGGAACGCGGACTCATTGAGGAGGCGGGGCGTTTAGACCTGCCCGGACGCCCGGTGACTTACAGAACAACAGCGGCGTTTTTGCGTTGTTTCGGGTTGAATGAAATTGGACAGCTTCCGCCTTTCCCGGACGAGGAGGGGCAGATGCGGCTCGACTCCGAATACGAAGAAAACGAAAGGCAACCGGAATTATGACCGCTTTAATTATAACGGGTGCGATAATCTCAGTGATTATTATATTGATGTCTTTGCCCATTGTTTTTGAAATTGATTATCATAAAGAAGCTGAAATTAAAATACGTTTATTATTTTTCGATTTGTTTAAAGAAAAAGAACCCAAACCCCGAAAGCTAAAAAAGAAGAAAAAGAAGCCCTATACACCACCACCTAAATCCGACACATTACTTAAACCCGAAGCTCCGCTTAAACCTGATGCACCGCCCGAACATTCAGAACCTGCGGAGTCCGAAAAAACTGTAAAAACTACCCTCAAGCCTAAAAAAAAGAAGAAATTTGAAACCGATATACCTGACCTCGATATAAATCTGATTAAGATATTGATTGGCGGTTTAGCCCATCCCATAAAAAAACTGATAAAGAAAATAAAAATAACCGAGCTTTATATTGAAAGTATTGTAGGCGGCTCAGATGCGGCACAAGCCGCGCTTAACTTCGGAACGCAGAACGCCGCGATTTACTCCGCACTTGCATGGTTGAAGACTGTTTCGAGTGTAAAGGTCGGGCAAATCAACATAAGACCCGATTTTATGCGGGAGGATTCTGTTTTTAATTTTCATTGTAAGGTTAAAATAAGACTCGGTACAGTGGCTTTGTGTGCTATAGCGGTCGTTTTTAAATTCATGAAATTAAAAACAAGCCTAAACGCAACTCCGCCCCGCCGTAGCGGGGGAGTAGGTAAAACAATCAGGATAGTAATGGATTAGTAATAATTAATAATATCCAAACGAAAGGACTTTAAAAAAATGGCGGACAATTTAAAAGGGCTTCTCAGTTCTTCAATGGAGAAAATACGCGACTTAGTGGACGTAAACGCTATTATCGGAGACCCGATTACATCACCTGACGGGACATTAATTATCCCGATTTCAAAGGTAACATTCGGGTTTGTTTCGGGAGGCTCGGATATTCCGGCAAAAGCCCCAAACGAGATTTTTGCGGGAGGTTCGGGTGCGGGTGTGACTATAAAGCCGCAAGCCTTTATAGTCGTAAAGACTGACGGAGATGTAAAACTGCTCGAAGTCGGCGGTGAGAACAGTTTTATCGATGGCTTGATTACAGGTGTTCCCGACCTGATTAATAAAGTCAGAGATATTTTCGGAAAACCTAAAGAAGAGAAAGAAGAATAAACATTTACAGGTTTTTTTCTGCATAAAATGGGACTATATAAAAAAGAGAGGAATGTCCTGTTTCGTGAAAAAATACGCCGTTTTATCGTTTACGATTGTTTTTCTTTTTATTTTTGCACCAATTTGTGTATCGAAAGCGCAGGAGCCGATGTCATCGTATGAATCGTCTTCGGTACCTGTGCCGTCGGTCTCTGCCCGTTCCGCAATTGTAATAAATGCGGAGACGGGTACTGTCGTTTTTGAAAAGAACTCGCTTGAACGCCGCTCTATAGCGAGTACTACGAAAATTATGTCAGCACTCATTACTCTTGAGGCGGGGGAGCTTGACCGTCAGTTTGTTGTTGACAGCATGGCGATTCGCATTGAAGGCACTTCAATGGGGCTTCGCGAGGGAGATATTGTCACGAGGCGCGTGCTTTGCGCGGGAATGTTGTTGCCGTCAGGCAACGATGCGGCAGGTGCGTCGGCGGTCAGCGTAGCCGGAAGTATACCTGAGTTTGCAAAGCTTATGAATGAAAAGGCGGCAAGTCTCGGATTAAAAGACACCAATTTCGTAAACCCGTCGGGGCTGGACGCCGATGGGCATTATTCCACAGCCTATGACCTTGCGTTGCTGACGGCTTATGCAATGAAAAACGAGGATTTCACGGAGCTTGTCTCAAAGCAGTCGTTACAGGTGGAATTCGGAAACCCGCCGTTTGCGAGGTGGTTGAATAATAACAACAAACTGCTCCATATGTACGAGGGTGCAATCGGGATAAAAACAGGATTTACCGATAATGCAAGGCGTTGTTTGGTTTCTGCGGCAAAAAGAGACGGAGTCACGCTGATAGCCGTCACGCTAAACGCACCTGATGAGTGGATAAAATAACCATGATAGTAAATTCCGTACTGACAAAAAGCAGTACGGAATTTATAGTCTTATTAAATCTGTTATTCTTAAATATGATTTTCGTAATTCCTGTTTATCGCGCTAATCAATGCCAGTACAGCCGATGTATTTGTGTCGGTGTGAAGACCTGCCCCCCATGATATTCTGCCGTCTCCGGTTTTAATTTCAATATATGATACGGCTTTTGATTTTGAACCTACTTCGAGTGCGTGCTGTGAGTAATTTGTCAGATTATACTGTAGATTTAAGCTTCTGCGGATTGCTTCGCTCACCGCGTCGATACGTCCGTTGCCTTCACCGGTCAGATTTCGTTCTTTTTCGTTTACAATGAGCGTAATGGTCGCGTTTATTTTTCCCTGCACCTGCTCATAATGTACCTCGCTGAATTTAACCGGACTCGAACAGTTAACAAACTCATCTCGAAACACATTATAAACTTCATCGGGCTGCAGCTCCTTGTGCAGTTTATCAGAAACATCTTTGACCGCATAACCGACCATCTCGCGGAGCTTAGGCGGTAAATCCATACCGTATTTACTCTTCAGGAGGAAGCCAATGCCGCCCTTTCCGCTCTGACTGTTAATACGGATAATATCACCATCGTATTCACGTCCTACATCTAATGGGTCGATAGGTAAATACGGCACACTCCATTCGGTTAAATTTTTCTCATCACGCCATGCCATGCCTTTTGCTATTGCGTCCTGATGCGAACCCGAAAATGCCGCAAAGACCAATTCTCCGCAATACGGATGCCTCTGACCGACCTGCATAGCGGTCAGATTTTCATAAAACCGCGCTATTTCGGGTACATTTGTAAAGTCTAAGTTCGGCTCAACGCCATGCGAATACATATTAAGAGCGAGCGTGACAATATCTACGTTTCCTGTTCGTTCTCCGTTTCCGAAGAGCGTACCCTCTACTCTGTCCGCGCCGGCGAGCAATCCGAGTTCCGCGTCTGCAACAGCACAACCTCTGTCGTTATGCGGGTGGAGCGATACGATAAGGTTTTCGCGGTTTTTTAAGTTTTGGCACATATATTCTATCTGGCTTGCGTAAACGTGCGGCATTGAAACCTGAACAGTACCGGGCAGGTTTATTATGACTTTATTATCGGGTGTGGGTTTCCAGACATCGATAACAGCGTTACAAATATCGAGTGCGAAATCAAGTTCTGTTCCGGTAAAGCTTTCGGGAGAATACTCAAATTTGAAATTTCCCTCATAATCGGCGGCGAATTTTTTCACAATCTCCGCGCCTTTCACGGCTATATCCGTTATTTCTTGTTTGCTTTTTTTAAATACCTGCTCTCTTTGTGCGACTGACGTAGAATTATAAAGATGAACAACGGCATTTTTCGCACCCTTTAAAGCCTCATAGGTTCTTTGAATAATATGTTCGCGAGCCTGAGTCAAAACCTGAACAGATACATCGTCGGGAATTAAATTTTTCTCAATAAGTGCGCGGCAAAAGTCAAACTCTGTTGCGCTTGCGGCGGGAAAACCTATTTCAATCTCCTTAAAGCCTATTTTTACTAAGAATTTAAAGAACTCTAACTTTTCTTCAAGGCTCATAGGGACAATCAACGCTTGATTCCCATCGCGAAGGTCTACGCTGCACCAAATCGGCGGCGTGTCGATATAATCACGGCTCGCCCATTTAAGGCATTGTGACGGCGGTAAAAAATATGTTTTTTTGTACTTATTTGCGTTTTTCATGATGTGTATTCCTCCTGTATGTTCTGCGGCGCCTATTTAGGCGAACGCAATAAAATAACCGCCCCTCTACTACGTGTAAAGAGACGGGTAATCCCGCGGTACCACTCTTTGTTGAACGGCTTTTATGCCGCTCCGCTCTGTCGGTATCAGCCGTTTAAGCGGTTAAATACCGTTTCTCTGTAACGGGAGAACCCGGTCAAGCCTACTTTTAAAAATAATTCAAAAATAATTAAAAATAATTTCAGCCGACTGCTCAAGGGCGAGTTATGACAAATTCACTTTACCGACTCGCACCAACCGTCGGCTCTCTGATACTTATTCACTTAGCTATAAGTATTATAAAAGTTAAAATCGCTTTGCTCCCTGTCACAGCATTTAAAGTATAATATTATAATAGCATAAAAGAAAAAGGGTGTCAAGTGTTTTTTAAAATTTCATGATTTCTTCATATTAAATTATCATGAGGGCTTGAATAATCTTCGGAAACGTGATAAAATACATACAGAGGAGTTGAGATTATGAGTAACATAGGTAATATTAACGCCGTGAAAACCGCTTTAGACGCACTAAAAGAAAGTCAAGCGAAGGTTGAGGCGGCTTTTACGGCGTTTGAGGAACAAGATATATCGAAAGAAAACACCCGTCTGCGCGAAGTCTCGGAGCGTCTGAGTATACAACTCCGCGAGAGTAGAGACGAAACCGCCTCTCTTCGCGGCGCGTATGACGAACTTATGCGTAATTTTAAGCATGAGATGTCGGCAAAACGCCTTTCGATGATAGGCATCAGCGAACGAAAACACATGGAGTACTTAAACGCGGGACTTTCGCGTGAGCGGGTGCGTATTGAACAACTACATAACGAATTACAAAAGAATATGAACGGCATGTCAGCCGAACTGGCGAGAATAGACGAGAGCGAACGCAGACCGCTGTTTGAGGAATTGAGCGACCTACACAGACGAATCACGGAACAGTCGCAACGGGCAAGAGCGAGAAAAGAAGCGGCATGGTACAATGCCGCCGCAGGTCACGCAGAATCTTTTAAAGAGCTGACAAACTCGCCTGCTGAAGACGCGGCTGTTAGTGCGGCACGAAAATTTTTCGCATGGGAGGCGTTTTTAGGTTTAAAGCTTATAAGTATAATCGGCGCGTTGCTTCTTCTTTTAGGTGTGTTTACATTCGGACGCTATCTTTATGTAAATATGGGTTCGGTTTTACAGTGTGCGTCAATCTTTGTTTTCGGCTTACTGTTAATGGGAGTCGGTGAGATATTCTACCGAAAAAAATGGCGGGGCGGTTTCGCGCTTGCTCTGACGGCGGGTGGTTCGGGTACTTTGTTTTTAGGCGCGGCACTCGGCTATATGACTCTTGAGGTTCTGCCTATGTGGGCGGCTCTCGGCATCTGTGCAGGCGCGTCACTTTTATCTTTCGTTGCCTCCCTGAGATATAACGCGCAGTTAATCGCTGTATTTGCTTTGATTGGCGGTTATTTACCCATTATCGCACTCGAAGGCTCTATTGTATTTTTCGGCGCGATTTATTTTACGGTTTTGAGTCTGCTCTCTCTGCTGATTGCCACTCGAAAAAACTGGCGAATAGCACGCTTCGTCGGGCTTTTTGCGGGAATGACAGCCGGACTGGGTATGATGAATGTAAGTTGGGGAACGAACGCAGATGCGAAAACTCTCGTTGCTGTCGGGGCGGGTATAGCCGTGAATTTTACGGCTTTTATAATAATCCCCGTACTCGGAGCTTGGTTCACTAAGACGCATATAAAAGCGGCGGACATTGTTCTTCTCTCGTTTAATGTTTTTTATCAATTTCTTTTGGCTATGTACTGGGGAACGCTGTATGTACCGAGTTTGAACCTGTTTTCCGAATGGAACAATTACACACAAGTCGTCTCTGCGTTAATTTCTGCATTCTTTGCTGTTTGCTGTATTACTATGGCGTTGATTGCCGAACGTCAAAAACACAGCGGAGTACCCGAATCCGAAACAGGTTCAATACGCGCTTTATTCTTTATAACGAGCGTCGCCTTCACCGCTCTTGTAGTTTTATTTGCGCTTGACAGGGCATGGTTTTCGGCGGGTTGGCTGGTTCAAGCCGCGGGATTATCTCTTTACGGTATCATAAATAATCGCCGCCGTTTCAATATCGCGGGCTTGATTATAGGTGCGTTTTGTCTTCTGTCGTTTTTATTATTTAATGTCTCGGATTATAACGAGCCGGTTTTTGTGTGGCAGTATCTTTCAATCACCATTACCGCCGCAATCGTTTCAGCAGTGACTTTAAGACATAAACCAAAGCATATGGGCGTAAGAGTTTGGCTTAATATATTCCGTTTCGCCGCCGCGTTTAATATCTGGGGTTATCTGAGTTACGTGCTGTACAACCCGCTCATGCCCGCGCTTTCAAGGTGGGTGGGTAAACAAGAGTATAACTTCGCCGCTTTAATTTGCATTACGTTGGGATTTATGATTGCTTTTATCCTGCCGCGAATCCGGAAACTTTACAATCGCGGCTATCAAACTGCGGCTATGGCTTTAGGTACGGTAAATACAATGTGGTTACTTTCGTTTAATTCGGGAGCGAACGGCTTGGCTGATAATACGGCTGTGAGTATCGTTGCCTTCGCATTGTATATAGCGGTAAACATTACCGCTATCGGGTGGATAAGCGATTTACTGCGCTTTTTGAGCGGCTTGAGCGTTTTGCCGCTTAGGTGGTTTCCTCTTCTCCTTTCGGGCTTTACGGTGCTTATGGCGGCGCAGAATCTTGTTGTTCAATTGTCTTTAGAAGCATCGAGTTTGATTCTGACGCTGCTTTTCGGACTGACCGCATTTGGCTGGGTTGTGTTCGGCTTTGTTAAACGTAATAACATAACAAGAATCAGCGGATTAGCTATGGCTTTTTTCGCAGTTTTTAAACTTTTAGTTTTGGATTTATACGGTCTGGAAACAACATGGCGCATTGTTTCGTTTATAACAGGCGGTGTTGTACTCTTAGCTATATCGTTTATCTATCAATGGTTTAACAGGCGGCTTGAAAAAAGCATTAAAGAATCTGACCGAAATTCGTACCCCTCTGCAAATAATAATTTGACATAATCAAACATTTATGGTATAATTATTATTGTAAACACAAAAAAATTAAAGATAAGGTGGCAGGATTAAAGTTTGAAAGAACCGATGCAAATCGGGGAAAACGAAACTTTCAAATGCACTTTTGCGCGGGAAGGACAGGGTGAATAAGTATGAGCAAACTGAAAAAATACAGCGTACTCATCGTAGACGACCAAAAATCAAACATAGAGTCGTTAAAAAGCATACTTAGCTCAGAATATACTATTTATACGGAAAACAAAGGAAAAAATATTGTTAAGGCTACAGAAAAGTATCTGCCCGACATAGTTCTGTATGGCATCGTCACGCCGAAAACGGATGGTTATGCCTTGATTTCGGAATTAAAAAATTCATGGAGAACGCAGAATATTCCCATCATTCTCATCATAGAGCATAACTTAGTTGAGCTTGACGATAAATGGGTGTCGTCCGGTGCTGTGGATTTTATTACTAAGCCCTTTAATTCCATAATTGTTAAGCTCCGTATAGATAATTATATTTCGATGTTTAAAAAACTGCGGACGACCGAACATGAAATAACAAACTATAAGCTTGCGAGCGAGGCTATGAAGATAGCTCTTTGGATGATGGATGTCGTTGTTGACGACCCTGCTAACTTAGATAATAAGTTTATATGGTCGCCGGAGTTTCGCAGTATGCTCGGTTTTTCAAATGAGAAAGACTTCCCTAACGTACTCCGCAGTTGGTATGACCGTCTGCATCCCGATGACAAAGAGGCATCTCTCAAAGCTTTTGAGACACATATAAATGATTACACAGGTAACACTCCGTATTCCATTGAGTATCGTTTAAAGAATAAAAACGGAGAGTATCGTTATTATGACGGATTCGGAACAACTCTGCGTGATGGGGAAGGCTTGCCTATTAGGGTATCCGGCGCCATAAGAGACGTTACCGAAAAAAAACAAGCACAAATAAAGCTCGAACATCGCGAAGAATTGCTTTTAGCTCTTAACGAAACAGCGGTTACATTCCTTTCTAAGAGCGAGGGATGCTTCTCAGATGCCATGAGCGAGAGTGTTTATCCCATGGCTGACGCTACGGGGTTTCACCGTTTTTCCATATGGCGGAATGTTGAAAAAAATGGCGATTTGTGTACGCGTCAGCTTTATAAATGGGACAGCGAAACGGGCGGAACCACAACTCCGCAACCGCGGCTTCAGGGAGATATTTCTTTTGCTTCTCTCGCTCCGGGCTGGGTTGAAATTTTTAAAAGAGGCGAATCTATAAACAGCCCCGTAAGCCTTTTGCCTGAAGCAGAGATGTTGAAATCCTTCGGCGTAGTCACGGCTTATATCACCCCTTTATTCATAAATGAAGAGCTTTGGGGCTTCGGTCTTTTTGAGGACCGTAAAATTGAGCGGTATTTTGATGAAAATGTTTCCGAAATCCTGCGTTCAGCGGCGTATTTATTTGCAAACGCCGTCATACGCAATGAAATGGAAAGCGAAGTAACCAAAGCGAATAACCGTACAAAAATTCTGCTCGATAAAACACCGCTCTGTTGTCAATTATGGGACAGTAGTTTTAAGAAAATCGATTGCAATCAGGCGGCTGTCGATTTGTTCGGGTTTAAAGACAAGCAGGATTATTTAGAAAGATACTCAGAATTATATCACGAGTTTCAACCGGACGGACAGCGTACCGATGAAAAAGCTATAGAAAGCGTAAGAAAGGCTTTTGAGGAGGGTATTTATAAGACAGACTGGATATATAAGATGTTAGACGGTACGTCCATGCCGACCGAAATTATCCTGATTCGGGTCGAATATGAGGGCGGTGTCGGCGTGGCGGGTTATACACGGGATTTGCGCGAGCATAAAAAGATGATGGATGATATAAACCACCGCGATAATCTGCTCAGAGCGGTAAACAGTACAGCGGGGGTATTACTGACGGCGAAAAACGATGAAACTTTTAAAGATTCGCTTTATGAGAGCATGGGTATTATCGGACGCAGTGTTAATGCGGACTGCGTAGAGGTATGGCAAAACATGGTCATTAAAGGAGAAACCCATGCCGTTATCAGGCACTATTGGTTCAATGAAAACAACCAACATTTGGAGTCTGCCGCGGCGTTTCAAAGTTTTCCGTACAGTTCCACGCCCGACTGGGAGGCGCGTTTGTCGCGCGGAGAGTGCATAAAAGGCTCTCTTTTAAGCTTGTCGCCGGAGGACAGAGCGTTTGTAAAAACCTTCGGAATAGAATCTTTATTGACTATTCCTATTTTCATAGAAAATAGGTTATGGGGAATGTGCTGTATTGACGATTACACTAAATATCGTGACTTTTCGGAAGAAGAGGTGGATATTTTACGCTCCTGCGGGTTGCTTTTTGTTAACGCATTGCTTAGTAACGAGATGATAAAAGAAATAGAAAAGCAGTCCCGAGAACTCTCAATCCAGAAAAACACGCTTCAAACCATGATTAATTCAATGCCTGACTTTGTTTTCGGTAAAGATTTAGAATCGAAATACACATTGCTCAATCATTCAGCCGCGAAATACTTAAATGTAGATGTAGAAGAAGTGATAGGTAAAAACGACACAGAAGGTTTAAGATTTGAACCTGAAATTGCCGAAGTAATGATTTCACAGGATAAATTAATATATGAGGGCATGGAGAAGTATGTAAACAACCATTGGATACCTGCATACGATGGCTCTATGCGATATTTTGAAACCACAAAGGCTCCGATTATACAAGATGGCGTAACAATCGGACTCGTAGGCGTGTCACGCGATATAACGGAAAAAACGGAGATGGAAAAAGAGCTTCAATCAGCTCTTGAAAAAGCCACAGCCGCAAGTAAGGCGAAGGGTGATTTTCTGTCTGTTATGAGCCACGAAATGCGAACACCGATGAATGCAATCATAGGTATGACGACCATAGGGAAGAAAGCAAACGGCGAGGAAGAAAAGAATCGTGCATTTAATAAAATAGGAGACGCTTCATCCCATTTACTCGGAGTTATAAACGACGTTCTTGACATGGCTAAAATTGAAGCGAACAAGTTAGAGATTCTATCAGTCGAATACAATTTCGAGAGATTGATTCAGAAAGTAATCACGTTTGCAAATTTTCGTATAGATGAAAAAGGGCAACATTTTACTGTGAATATAGATAAGAAAATCCCGACTTTTCTTGTGGGCGATGACCATCGTTTAGCACAGGTAATAACGAATCTTTTGTCAAATGCGGTAAAATTCACGCCTGAGGGTGGTGAAATCAGTCTTAGTGCCTCTTTGGTCAATAAAAATAAAGATAGTTGCGAATTATGTATAGAAATAGCCGATAACGGAATAGGCATAGCCCAAGAACAGCATGGAAAGCTCTTTGATATGTTTGAGCAGGCAGAAAGCGGAATCAGCCGCAAATACGGCGGAACGGGACTCGGACTCGTTATATCAAAGCGCATAATCGAGCTAATGGGCGGAACCATCCGGGTTGAATCAGAGCTTGGAAAGGGTTCGAGGTTCATATTTACTATTAAATCGGTATGCGGTATAAAAAACCCGCGTTCGTTGCTCGCACCTTCTGTAAATTGGGACAATTTACAGGTTTTGGTTGTAGACGATATGAGCGATATACTAAATCATTTCACAGATATTTTTAATAATCTCGGTATAAAATGCGATGTAGCGAAAAGCGGCTTTGAGGCATGTGAAATTATCGAAGGGAATAAAGAACACGACATATACTTTATTGATTGGTGTATGCCGGGCATGGATGGTATCGAACTGACGAAAAGGATAAAATCTCATATCGGAGACAGACCGTCGGTGGTTATCATGATTACGGCGATGGATTGGGAGAAAATAAAGGATGAAGCGAAATGTGCGGGGGTTGATAAATGCTTATTAAAACCGCTGTCTTCGTCAACGATAATCGACGCCATAAATGACTGCTTCGGTGTAGAAGACGCCAAAGAGAGCGAAAATACGGGCGATGGTGAGTTTTATGGTAAAAAACTTTTACTCGCCGAGGATATTGAAATTAACCGCGAAATCCTCACGGTATTATTAAAGGAAACAGGAATTTCAATAGATTATGCCGAAAACGGAAAGGAAGCCTTAGACATGGTAGAAGCGGCTCCCTGTAAATATGATATTGTGTTCATGGACGTTCAAATGCCTAAAATGGACGGTCTTGAGGCATCGCGCCGTATACGAGCTTTACCCGAAAGCGGAATCAGCGAATTGCCGATTATAGCGATGACAGCGAATGTCTTTAAGGACGATATTGAGGCGTGCCTTTCGGCGGGCATGAACGGGCATATAGGCAAACCGCTCGATATTGATAAGGTTATGGAAACACTGCGGAATTATTTGAGGGTTAAATAAGCTGTTATTATATCGTTTTTGTTATTTTCTCCGGCTTTAGGTAATATATTAAGATGCGAGGATAAAAACCTCCGCACCGTCTTCTAAAACCTTACTGCTTGTAAAAATGACAAAATCGCTTCTGCTTATTCCGCCTGTGACTTCGTAAAAACCTTCATTTTTTTCGTTGGTTTGCGGAACAACGCGGCGGACACCGACTCGCTCTTCGCCATTAATGTATATCGTAGTGACAACAAAAACCGCATCGCTTGTGTCCGGATTATAAAGCTCTTTAGGGATTGCGAGCCTTTTTTGAGTAATCACCGCGGTTTGAGGTATTCCGTCATACTCAAAATCAATGACAAACTCAAAGTCCTCCTGTGTCAGTCTTCTTGCTGTCACCTGAGGGAGAAGTGCGTTGTGAATGTCCCGTGCGGTAACGGTTAAAACAACCATAGAAGCAAAGAAAATCAAGGTAATAATAATGTTTAATACTCTCATGACAAATCACCGAACGTTAATCCTTTCTCCAAACTGTCGCTGAAAAAATTGTACAGTAATAAAACAGGAAACATAAATAATACAGCCGCCGGGAATAAAACGCTTCCGGCGTATTTTTCTGTGTTACTCAAAAACACAGGTAATGTTTGTAAATTTATATCTCTGAGAAACAAAAGCGGTTGCTCAAGCATATTCCAACAATCGGCAAAAACGAAAAGCACAACCGCAAAAATGCAAATTCTAATCTGAGGAATAACCGCATGAAAAATTATTTTTATTACAGAGTTCGTTTCCATTCGCATAGCCTCTATTACGGAATTATTAATGCTCTGCATATAACGACTCATCACTACAACGCCAAAAGGCGAAAAACAAGCGGGAAGTATAATTCCGAGTCGTGTGTTAATAAGCCCTAAGTCGCGCAGTCCGATATAATTTGGAAGAATAGTAACCTGAAGCGGCATCATCATAAGTATGATATAAAAAATGAACAATGCGCCTTTCCCTTTAAATTTCGCATGAGAAAAGCCGAACGCAGCCGGTATTATTACAAGTAGCCCTATAATGGTTATCACGGCGGCGTATAGGACAGAATTCCAAAACACGGGATAGAAAACGAAGCAGTCGAAAAGCAAATCTGCATAGTTTTGAAAAGTCGGCATATTATTGTCAAGAAAGGACATCCCCACTGTCATAAACACGGGAAGAAAAAATAAAGCGGCGAGCAGGACAAGAAAAATATTTTTACCTGCTTTTCCTATTTTTACCATGTGTACCTCCTCTGCAAGAGCAGTCCGATAATCACTATTACGAAAACGAGAAGAGAAGTAAACACCGCGCTTGCGGCAAGGCTTTGATAGTCAAGTTTCAGAAAATTGTTGTTCATATAATATTGCAAGGTGTAGCTGTACTGCGGCGGATAATTAGTTCCGCCATAATACAAATAAGTTTCTTTAAACACTTTAAAACTGCTCACAATTGAAATCAGTATGGAAAAAATAAGCGTGGGCATAATTAAAGGGATTGTAATTTTTCTGTGTATTGTAAATCTTTTCGCGCCATCTAATTTTGCCGCCTCAAAAACCGAATCGTCAATACAAGTAAACGCCGCAGTCATCAGTATTATACAAATTCCGATGTTTTTCCATATGAACAAAAGATAGACAGGTAGGACGTTGTCAACATTTGCAAAAAATGTCGCCCATATAAGTGCCGCACTTGCCGTTGGAATAACTAAGGGAAGCACAAACGCAGTTCGCAGAACGCGCAGTTTTTTAAGCCCGAATGAAAGCATGAGAGAGATGGACAGTGAAGAAAGAATCAAAGCAGGGACGGCAATCAAAATTAACAACAGGCTGTTTTTAAACGCAAGTTGAAAATACTCGTTTTGAATGGTTTTTACGTAATTATCAAGCCACACGAAGTTACGCCGAAACTGGTTGTCAATCAGCGAATAATACAACACACGGAAATAGGGTATAACAAAAAAGATTGTTATACCCACAAGGCTCGGGACAAGGCAGAACAAGCACTTGATGTTCCATGGTATGCGGGATTTTTTTGTGGGTTTCATATACTACTCCCTCAAATAAGCATTAATCTTAAACTCAGCGCGATTTAAATACTCATCAAGCGTAATCTCATCACCGAGAAACTTTTCAAAATCGCTGTAAATCAATTCGCTGTCAAGGCTGAATCTTATGAAGTTTCCTTCATAATTTAGGATTTCATAAGCGTCTTTTACAAAATGTCTGTCCATCGAGTATGTTTTCTCATCATGGAGAATAAAGCTGTTTTCTAAATTCAATTGATATTCGGCTAACGCAGAAATATATTCGAGTACAACATCGAGATTTTCCGAGTGTGGATTGACGGTAATGAATTCCAAAGTGACATCATTAACATGAATACCTTCAACAGCCTTAACAGAAGGATAGAGTATAAAACGATTATGTTTGTAATTCTCAAAATAACGAAAATCAACTTTTCCTAAATTCGCCCAAAAATAGTCATCGTCATAATCTTCATATTCCAAAGCTCTGTTGAAACTCTCCTGCATATGATAGTCCCCTACTCCCCGGCGATAAAGCAAATACCGCCCTCTTAAATCAGCGACGCGATTCACACTTCCCGGAACTTGAATTAGAGGGTATGGGTTCGTATCACTTGTAATTCTGTTATAAGACCAATCGTCTTTTATGTAGTTAATATTATCATATATGTACAAAGCCATTTCTCTAAAATCATCGCGATTGAACTCGTTATTTTTTCTCATGATTTGATAAAAAGAACGCTCAAAGAAAAACTGAGGATGAGTGATGTCGTAATACTCTGTTATATCGCGGCTCTTTAACGTGGCAAGTATTTCTATTAAATCCTCGGAAGTATTTAATTGGGCTATATCTATGTCATATTCCTCGCATATTTTTTCATTATAAAGAAGCCCGTTAGTGTGTAAATAAATCGGGAGCATCCAAATATCGCCGTCTTCATTTATTGCCGCTTCTCTCACATAAGGGAACACTGCATTTAAATACTCGTTTACATAAGGCACATCATTAAGCGGATAAAACGCACCTTTTTGACGGATATTATCGCTTATATCGCTGAAAGAATTTATATTATACATATCATAATTGCTGTCAAGCGACAATAATGACAGCGATAATTCATATGTGTCTATTTGTTCAAAAGTGAGACCGAAGCCGAAATTTTCGATTATTGGCGGTAAAACAGAATAATGAGCCATATTTAAGACGGCAGGGTTTACTTCTTCGCTTAACTTAATCCGTCTTACTCCGCTACCTGTCTCATAGAATAAATATCCGCTTTTAACTGCGAAATTTTTTCGATTTATAGATGGTAAATTATTAACGATAACCCTTGTTTCGCTGTTTCCGTCAACCGGCAGAAAAACTAAAAACTTGTCTGAATCGTGTATTATATTTTCAGAGCCATACATTTCAAAATTCGGCTCTTCGCTATTTGAAAAGTTTAAATTATCGTTTGGGATTATATTTTCAGAGTTTAGTTTTTTAAAGTAATAACCGCCGTTTTCGGCATAAGCAGAGATTATGAGAACACCGTCCTCCGTTTCTGCCATCATAAAAGGCATATTGTCAAACACAGTTTCATGCTCTCCGGTTTGAAGAGCAACGCTTATTATGCTCTCACCTTTATAATTATTTTTAGCGGGGTTTATGTTTTGGCTTAACCTTTCATCTATACCGAGCAAGTATAGTTTTCCATCAAGCGGAATAATCTTTCTCACATCGTTAAACCCTTCAATTTCGGCTATTTTGACTTGCTCTTTGGTGTTAAAATTATAGCTGAAAACAGCTGTGCTGTCGCGTGTAAAAGGATGGGAATCGGTAAAATACAATACATTGTCCTTCACCGCTATACAGTTGAAACTCTCAGCCCCATTGGGATAGGGTATGAATTCTCCTGACTCCCAAACACCGATAGGTTCAATTTCGGCTTCATCAATTTTTTCTCCGTCTAAACCTAAAACTGTAACTTTCATAAAATTTTGTGTCAATTCATTATAATATAAATAGCCGTTGTTGTCAATTGCAAAAAGAATAGGTCTATCTTTTTCCATTTCATATAAAAAATCGTCATCGTCAGCTGTGAAGTTTATTTTCACATCATGGAAATCATAGTTAATAATGTCCTTATTACCCTTGTCGTTGTTGCATGAAGACAAAAGAGACAGGGTTAAGAAAACAATTATTACCGTTGAGATTAGTTTTTTCATTTTGGGTTTCTCCTTTTACATTTACAGGTATTTCATGCTCTGCTTTACAAACAGCAGAGCATGAAATAACTTTTTAGTTAAATACAGATAGTATGAGATTCACTGTGTGTTACTAAACTTGAGCTTTTAATGTGTCCGCAATTGGTGCATTTTTCTCCCAATATGTATAGTATGCGAGTTATTGAACAGGTATTAATAACTTGACCGGAGCCGTTATAAATCGGGTGAGACAAATGAACACTGCTGTAATATTCGTAGAATGCCATCGAATTTGAATGAGAACACTCTTGCTCTTCAACAGACAGTAATATGTTTCCATCAATTAGCACAGAGTCATAATTGAAATATTGAATTTCATGAAACATACCATGTTCGTCACAATACACTATATCACTATGCTCCACGCTGTCGTCCTCTGCCATAACGCTCATCGTGAGCGAGAATAACATTATCATTGCTATGATGATAGAAAATAATTTTTTGTTCATATCCTTTACCTTTCTACCTCATTTCGAGGCTATCTCAAATTTGAGATATGTTTTTAATTCTTGATTTACTTTAAATAGGATTAAATTTCTCAGCCCACCGGACTCACCCCTTTCAATAATTATTAGTTCCATTGCAACAATAAACTAATAAGTCTTATCAAAATGGTGATTTACGCTTTCTGTAACGCCGCTTGTCGTTTTAACTGTCGCCGATACTTCTAAGCGGTAGGTTTCGCCGCTACTTACAGTGGAGTATGTGCCGGAAAAGCCGAGATAAGATGTTACATTTGCATATTGAGAAAGATGTACTTTAGAGCATGGGGGTGTTTGTCTGCGAACAAGAAACTATGTCCAATATCCGTTTGAATTAAAATAATAACCATCGTGCCACTCGTTAACTGCAAAAACCCCCGGTGATTTTAATCGTTTCCAACCATTTCCTGTTCCGTCATCAAACCACGGATTGTTTAGACCTATATACATAGCGTTTTTATCGTGCCTTGTTGCTGTATTATACGCATAAGGTTGTGAGTAAATACTTTCTAAGTTTGTAAAACCATGCCTATATAAATCTTCAATACCCCAAAGATGACCGAGTTCATGTGCAGTCAATTGCTTTTTGATGTCGGCAGAATAATTCGCTGAATCCATGTAGAACAATATTCCCGAATCATGCGAGCCGTGGCTTTGCAGTCCCTGTCTAAAATGTTTATTTGCATCACCACCATTAATCGGCGCAATTGCCGCAATGCCTGTCGGTTGTGTGATAGAATCATATGCAATTCTCAAGTGAGCATTTGCAGATGTTGTATTAGAACCGCTAATCATCCCCCCCCACGAGCTACTAAATGCTTGGCTCAATGCTGTTCCAAAAGTTGTTTGGGTGGTGTTGTTTGCCCACACATAATTTATACTGCTTCCATTCATATGGTTCCAATTTTCAATCGTAAAACGATAACCACTGTTAGAGTTTGCGTGGTTTGGAGTGTAATAATTTGCCCAAGCTTGAAGAGTATGGGCAGATGCAGATAGACCGAAGGCTACAGTTAAAATTACAATTGTAATTAAACTGAATATACCTTTTGCGAATTTAATTTTTATTTTCATAATTTTTCTCCTAATCCTTATTTTAAATTTACCGAATTAATGTGACCTTAACTTAATCCGTAATAATTTATGCTATGAGAATAAATTAATTGCGGCAGTTGGCAAAGCATCCTGTTTTTCAAACAGCTTAGAAAACTCATTTTCAAAATCTTTTATATTCATCATAGTATAGTCCCCTGTCTCAAGCGAAGAGTCACTTGTAAGCATATCTGTCTTAAATGAATCATGATGCAAAAATTTCAATTTAGCCTCCTCGTCATGCTCAAAATATCCGTGATAGAAAATAACTCTCTCGTCTTCTATAGGCAGTAGACTATTCCACGCGCTCCCCATTATAACATCAGCGTAATCTGCAGAACCATCGTTCACGGCAACAGGATTATACTTTTCGTTATAATGCGAATAGGTTTCGTCAAGAACCCAACAGTTTGCAAATACATATTTCCCGTTTTCTTTTATACGGACAGAGTTATCGAAATCCCATGATAGCGAAAAAGGATATAATACTCGTATAACGTCTCCTTCCACCGGTGTTTTTCCGTTATATTCCTTATCCACTCTCACTTCAATTATAGACCTCGAAAACGGACCCCATTCTTCCCCTTCGTCGTCTGTCCATGAAATTTGAAATTCTTTTAAATTGATTATCGTTCCACTGAAAACGAAGGTGTTAAAAATATAACCATCTCCGCTGTTTTCACCTTTAATTAATGAACGCAAATCAAAAAACGCTCTGCTTGAACTCACCTTGGTCCTTACATCGGTGGCATCTTTTATCGGGACTTCTTTCCATGTAGCCGCAATTTCATTAGGAGTTATGGCTTGTGTAAACTGCTCAGGTTCGACAGGTTCTTCAAATTCTGCAATTTCATCAGAAATTATAGGTTGTGTAAACTGTTCAGGTTCGACAAGTTCTTCGGGTTTATTTAATTCGGTGGGTTGCGTGTTGGTAGGTTCGTTACCCGAACAGCCTGTTATTGAAAACATGAGAGTTACAATTAATAGTATAGAAATTATTTTTTTCATACTGTTTACCTTTCTACCTCATTTCGAGGCTATCTCAAATTTGAGATATGTTTTTAATTCTTGATTTACTTTAAATAGGATTAAATTTCTCAGCCCACCGGACTCACCCCTTTCAATAATTATTAGTTCCATTGCAACAATAAACTAATAAGTCTTATCAAAATGGTGATTTACGCTTTCTGTAACGCCGCTTGTCGTTTTGACTGTCGCCGATACTTCTAAGCGGTAGGTTTCGCCCTTGCTCACAGGGGAGTATGTACCGCTAAAGCTTAGGTACGATGATGATGAAGTTAATCCCGACCAAGTTTTTTCACCTCCTTTACTTTGAAATTTTGCCTGTCTGATATACTAACGTTTTCAAAGGAGGTGAGGTTACAGGATTTTACAAAAAAATTCAATGTTTGTACATAACTACAATTATTCTTCTATATTTTTGTACATAATTCACAAAACATCACTTGAGGTTACGAAAGATGCGTTTCGAGACATAAAAATATTTTAATTAACTGAGAGTGCGATTTTTACAAGCTCATCAATATTATAATTTCCCATAACAGTAAATCTATATCCGTCCATGTCCCAAACAATCACATTATCTTCGTACTTATCGTCTTTAATAATTGTTTCAAATAAATGATAAATTATTTCGTCTTCGACAATCACACTATATTTCATATCTTCGTTATCTACAGAGGTTGAAGAATCGATTTCTTTATAATTAAATATAATACGTACTTCTTCCGTATTTGTAAACATAAATCCGGTTGTTCCGATTGTATCAACTAAGGTGAACCCCTCCGGCAGATACTTCGGAGACCAGTCGCGTTCGGTGAAATCTTCGCTTCCTTGAGACGAGCGAAATTCTGTGAATTTGTCAAACCATGTTACAATAACATCGCCGACTGCCTTTCTGAAATCAGCCGAGGTTAAAAGCGTGAAGAACAACATTGTCGCCGACACGCACGCGGCAATAACCGCGACCTTGATACATTTAATAACAACAGCAAAAGTCTCCTGCCGCTTATCAGCCGCGAACAACTTTTTCATTCTTAGGTTGTGTTCGTTTGAAAAAGCATACATCTTTTCTAATTCTTTGCGCGGCGGTATTGCCGCCATTTCGTTTTGGTGGTTGATAATAACGGCTTGCCTTAAAAACGCTTCAAACAAGCTGTCATTATTTTCTAAGTTTCCGAGAATAATGTTAGGCATTAGCCGTCACCTCGCTTCCGAGTAGCTTTCTTAACTGCGTTCGCGCCCGAAAGAGCCGTGTTTTTACATTGTCATTGCTGATATTTAGCATTTGTGAAATCTCGTTCGTAGATAAATCTAAAACATATTTCATTTCGAGAACAATTTTATATTTTTCGTCAAGACTCGCCATAAGGTTTAGCAATCGCTCAAAACCCATTTTGCTGATAACTTGCTCGTCAATAGGAATCTCGTCCGATTCAAGACTGTTTTCCCAATCGTCATCTAAATCCGATTTTCTTTTGTTCTTTCTTAATAAATCTCTCGCTTTATTCTTTGTTATAGTAACGATATAAGAGGGCAATTGGTTACAATCTAATGAAAATATTTTTTCCTTGTGCTTTATTACCTCGACAAAAGCATCACCTACAGCATCCTCAGCCATTTGTTGGTCTTTTGTAATAGTTAAGGCTCTATGTAGGCACATATAACGATATTCTTCGTAAATATCAGCTATTCTCAATCGCTCCTGTTCGTCCTCAATTGTCGAAAGCATTATAAAGAACATATTTACACCTCTTTTTGTCACATATCTATATTTTACTATATAAAAGTAATTATAGCATGGAAATCCCATCAATGTCAAGCGCTTGTTAAAACTGCGCTAAAAAGAGGATAAACTAAAATTCTTCGGAAACATCCATGATGTCTTTTAAATGATTAATCATTCCCGCTGTATTTGCGGCGAAAATATTATTAGCGAAAAGTACGTCCGTTACCTCGTGTATTTGGAGGTACTCTATCGCGCTGTACGGGAAATAACGTATGTCAATAACGATTATTTCCTCAAATGAACCGACCAAGAAAGGCACTAACGCATTACCGAAGCTGTCTTTAAAAACAGCTACTTTACGCCCGTTTTCCACATCGGTGAAAATATGCGTTATTTTAGCATCGCCGCCCATAAAAACACTGTATGAAGTCCCGGCACCCTGCGTTATGAAAAGCGGAGCGTGAATAGGGACTTCGGGATTATCGTAATTGTAATAGACTGTATTGTAGGTGTTTGGCGGCTTATAATAAACAAAATCCTCGGGATTGTTTTTGATTCGTATATCGCCTGAATAACCGTACATCGTCCCCACATAACCGGGGACGGTTACTTTTTCATAATCCGAAAGTTGCGTGAAGGGTACTCCCGCCGTCTTGGCGAATTCCTCGGCGGCATAATAGGCGCCTAACGGAGCCCAGTGGTGGTCTGTCCTCAGAAAAATTTCCTCGCTTATCTGTGCGGCGAGTGCGGAATAGACGTTTATCGGCGTTATACCGGGGTCAAGAAGTGAGGTTATATGGTTTATATTCCCGCGTTGGTCGCCGCTAAGGCTCCTGTAATTACTCGGACAATAGAATTCAACAGCCGTGGGAATGAGCATCGAATACAGCTTTGTATCATCGCTGAGCCTTTGCCTGTATGAGTTGAGTACTGCGGCGTAGTTTGAACCCTGTGCATAACTGCCGCCGTACAGCATAAGACCGCGGTTTTGATAAACGAGAATACCATTGTTGGCAATATCCGCTACACCATCGGGTGCTGATACGGCATCTTCTATAACTCCGTCCCATACGGGTGTGTATGAATCTGTTTCCGACGCTGTGCCTGTTTCAATATCGGACTCGGAAACCGCGGTACTATCGGATGTTCCGGGCGTGGGTGAGATATTAACAGCATCGTTTGCGGGTTTATTGTTTTCAGACTGCGGGGTTAAAGCCGTAGGCGGAACAGGCTCGGGTATTTCGGTTATTATGATATTATGCAGTTTCACTCCGTCAATCCTTATACCCATCATGTTTTTAATTATTGCGGATGCTTCGGTTAAGTTCTCGCGCATGGGTACGGTATCCGAAAAATAAATACCGATTTTCCTTGTATATTCACCCGAAAAAAGATTGTCCCACGAGAATACGGGAAACTGCTCCAACTCCCGTCTTTCGGTTTCTGAGATATAAGTCCTCGGAGCAAGGAATAAAAACGGGCTGATAACCGCAAGGACCAGCACAAAAACCGCGATATTAAACCGATGAAATTTATTCTGCATTTTTTTATTTCCTCCCGTTAGAATCTGTAGTACAAAAACGGATTATATGTGCTTCCGACTAACATTACAGCACAAATGATTATGATAGCGGCGTTTAAAAAAGGGATAATGAAGCGAGCAAAGCCGAGCTTGTTCATCGCCGATTCGATATATCTGCCGATGGGTGCACACAGTATAATGGCGGCTATCACGAGAAAGAGTTTATCATAAATAATATTCGGTGTTATAATATCGAACATTCCCGCATTATTAAGTCCCAAAAGGCTCTTAATGAAAATTAACATTTTATTAAAATCAGTAAAGTAGAATATTGCCCACCCGAAGGTCACAAAAAGCAGGGTAGTCGGGATTTTAATAATGGCGGGGAGCTTTTCACAAAGCTTTAATAAAAACGCTTTCTCAATTATTATTAATACGCCGAAATACAGTCCCCACAGCGCAAAGTTCCAACTTGCACCGTGCCATAATCCTGTCAAAAACCATGTTATGAGTAGGTTTCTCCAAATATGACGTCTGCCGCCGCCGAGCGGAATATACACATAATCGCGGAAAAAACCACCCAATGTCATGTGCCATCTGCGCCAAAATTCGGTGATTGAACTTGATATATACGGATAATTGAAGTTTTCGGGGAAAGTGAAACCGAAAATCCTTCCTAAACCTATAGCCATATCTGAGTACCCGGAAAAATCATAGTAAATCTGTAACGCGAACAGTGCCACTCCGAGCCATGCCCCCGTTACCGAAAGAACGCTTGCATCACCGCCTAAAATGGATTCAGCCGCTGAGCCGATTTGGTTGGCTAAGATTACTTTTTTGGCTAAACCGAGCGTGAACCTCGTCACTCCCGTACTGAAATTCTCGGCAGTTACGCGCCTATCGTCTATTTCTTCCGCTATATCGCTGTATCGGACAATCGGTCCTGCGATGAGTTGGGGATAAAGAGAGACATACATGAGAAATTTTAAGCGGCTCTTTTGCGCTTTTATTCGACCTTTATAAACATCTGTAACATACGATATTATCTGAAACGAGTAAAAACTGATTCCTATCGGTAACGAAGGCTTAAACGGTAAGGCGAACATCCCGCCGTACTTAAACACGGCTAATAAAGACAGGGTTACGGCGACTGCGGTTATTGCGAACGCTTTGCCCTTTTTTGTGCCTCTGTGCTTTTCGGTATAAAAGGCGAGAATACGGTTTATTTCCGCTGTTATGATTAAGAGAAAAACCATCACAGGTTCTCCCCATGCGTAGAAAAACAACGAAAACGCCACGAGAACTATATTTCTGAAGGCGGTTTTCTTAAATATGAAGTAAATTAACAAATTAAGCGGTAAGAAGGCAAAAAGAAATAAAAGGTCGGCAAAAATCATAAAATAAACCTCGTGAAAAAACTCTAACTATGTCTAATCTTAATTCTATACTATAGTGGTTATACTTGTCAAGACCCCAAATTAATATTCAGCTTATTTAACAATCCGAGCTTTTTAATGTGTTTATCTCCATGGTAAATATTACAATACGGTTAATTTTTATTACAATACGGTTTCAAAAAAACGTCCTTTTATTACAGTTCGGATACATGGTGATTACAATTCGGATATTTGCTTGACAATGCGGTTTTGGCGGGTATATAATACGAGCAAGGAAAGAAAATTTCCAAAATTTGCAACCTTTTGGCTATGTAAATCATGTTATGATTATAAGCCGAAACTGAAAGGAGTTCATCATGAAAAAAAGAAAATACCCGTTTAAAGCTTTACTCGCACTATTACTTATCTTCGCGCTTACCGCTTGCACAAACAGCGAATACTCTTTAGGAGGTAGCGACAGTAATGTCCAAGCTCTTGAAGCGGCTCCGTATGACAACAATGTTGTTTACGCTGACGAAGACAGTACAAGGTATGCCGCTGCCCCCGATATTGGCTTAGATTCCGCCGAGAATGAAGCATATGCTCCCGCCGCTCCTGCCGCTCCCGCCGCCACCGCCGGAATTTCTCCCGATGAAGAGTGGCGTTATGCGGAATTTGAGGCAAACGAAGATTATAACATAATCGAAGAATCGGGGTTTAAAAATGCGGTGTTAAATCCGCTATCGACCTTCTCGGCGAACCCGAATACCGCCTCTTACAGCAATATGCGCCGTTTTATCAACAGCTCTCAAAAACCGCAAGGCGTCAGGATAGAAGAGTTAGTGAATTATTTCAACTACGACTATCCCGCTCCGTCGCAAAACTCTGATATGCCTTTTTCAATCAGCGCGGAGGTCGCCGCCTGCCCCTGGAACGGAGATAATCTGTTAGCCATGATAGGTATACAGGGTGCGGAGATACGCGATGAAAACAAGGTGCAAAACAACGTGGTTTTCCTCATTGACGTTTCGGGTTCTATGAATTCTCAGAACAGACTCCCTTTAGTAATAGAATCTTTTAAAATGTTGGTGGATGCTTTAGATGAAAATGATGTCATATCAATCGTCACCTACGCGGGCAGTGACAGAATAGTCTGTGACTCAATGCCGGGCGACAGAAAGAACGATTTGAAAAATATCATCGACAACCTTACCGCAGGCGGTTCAACGGCGGGTTCAAAGGGCATACAAACAGCCTACGAACTTGCGGAAAAAAACTTCATTGTCGGCGGTAACAACCGTGTAATACTCGCAACCGATGGGGATTTTAATGTCGGAATCAGCAGTACGGACGGGTTGAAAAATCTGATTGAAGAAAAGAAAGAAAGTGGTGTATTCTTATCGGTTCTCGGTTACGGAATGGGTAATTTAAAAGACAGCACTATGGAAAACTTAGCGAAGTACGGTAATGGTAACTACGCCTATATAGATAATATCGAAGAGGCAAAAAAGGTTTTGGTTGATGAATTTAACTCGACCATGTATGTTATTGCGAAGGATTTAAAGCTTCAGGTTGAGTTTAATCCGGGCGTAGTTAAAGAATACCGCCTTATCGGTTACGATAACAGGCGGCTCGAAAACGAAGATTTCGATAATGACCAAAAAGACGCGGGTGACATTGGCGCGGGCTTCTCTGTGACGGCGTTTTACGAGATTGTTTTAGCGGACGGTAGTTTTGAGGGCGGAACCTTGAAATATCAGACCTCTGAACTTACAGGCAGTGACGATTTCTTTACCGTAAAGGTGCGTTATAAAGAACCCGACGGCGACGTCAGCAGTCTTGTTGAGCGTGAAGTCAACTCCACATTCTTTACAGACAATCCTTCACAAGATTTTGGATTCGCATCGGCTGTTGCAGAGTTCGGACTCATATTGACCGATTCGGCGTATAAAGGTAATGCAAATACATCCGCCGTTATTTCAAGAGCAGCAGGGAACCTTGGCGTTGACACTCACGGGTTGAGGTGGGAGTTCGTGGGCTTAGTTAAAAGCTACGAAAAGCTATAGCTTGTACTTCAAAAACTATAGAAAAAATCAATCGGACACCGAGTTTTGAACGGTGTCCGATTCTTTCTGAGAGTGTTTCAAGGCTATATCGTAAGAACGGGCGGGGTTATTAATGCTTATTCTTCATTATTATTTCCAACATCACTTTCTATAATATCTGAAATGAGCCTTGAAAAATCCATTGCATTATTCGAGGTTATAACAGGCTTTCCTGTCTTTGATTCAATTTCTTTTCGGGCGTTTCCGGCGACCCCGCCGCCGCTTTTGGCAACTTCTTTATTTTCTTTTAAACTTTTAGGCTTCACCGTTTTTGATATTTCGGTTGTCGTGGCTTCAGCAAGCATATTCAAGACGAGTTCCAGCGTAGACATATTATCGCGGAGGTTTTCTTTTTTCAAACCTTTGAAATTTTTATACTGGCGCGTAGTCATTCCCGACCATGCTTTTGAAATTTCATCGGTTAATATGGCGTACTCCAAACCCTGTTTAACACCTCTGTCGTCCCATTCGTCCGTGAGTTCTTTTCGCACTTGAATGGCTTGCAAGCGTTGGTTAATCCATTCACGAGTATAACCTTTTTTGAGATATGTAACCAAAGCGCGTTCAATCGTCAATTCGGGGTCAATCGTTTCGTCAATCCGCTCACTTCCAACGCGAGCAAGCCACATTTTGAACGGCTCGGCTTTGGGCGAGGGAATAGACTGGATTATGCGTAAAAGCTGTTCGGTATTGGCTACATCAGTCAAACGCTTTTTGCCGTCCTCAGCTGTCATTTTCAACTGTTGACAATTTGTCAACAGTTGAGACCCTTCCTCTTTCAATCGTTGTTTCAGTTTACCCCAATAAAAGGTTGCACCTCGCTGTGTAGGTTGTTCTGTAAGCACAGCCACGACATCAACAATGGAAAAATACCACTCCTCATTTTCTTCGTCCCATGCCATACGAATACGTTTATCCTCAAACAATTGAATTTTATTATTCTCGTCCATTGCAGACCACTCCTCCATGTTCTATTTTTGCAAAACAAATTTAATTTATTCTAACATATCACCGTTAAAATGTCAAGCAAAGTTTTTAACATGGAAAATCACGTAGCAAATGCTTGTACTATGTGATAGCAAAGAGGTCATTATTTTTATCCTTGTTCCAAATATATTCAATGAATTTAGACAAATCGTTTGCAGTTTTTTCGTTATGAATATCGCTGATAAACCCTAACGTCATATCCATTCCCGCTGACACGCCGGAAGAAGTATAGTATTTTCCGTCTCTTACCCAACGAGCATTTTTAGACCAGTTTACCCCTTTTGAGATTCCGCTTACCCAATCAAAAGCCATTTTGTTTGTCGTAGCGTTTTTGTTTTCAAGTAATCCTGTTTTAGCAAGTAATGCAGAGCCTGTACAAACAGTTAGAACATACAAGGCTTCGTGGGATAAAGCTTTTATTTGTTCAATAAATTCGGTATCATTAATTAATTTTCGTGTTCCTATGCCGCCGGGAATTAATAAAATTCCGCTTCTGTCAATCTCTGAAAAAGGGCGCGTATTAACACTTATTTGCTGATTGCTTAAAACTGTTTCACCATGAAAAGAATAATAATCCAGCTTATAAGATTTTGGCATTTTACTGATAATTTCAACTGGACCGAAGGCATCTAATACTTCAAAATCATTAAATAAAACAGTGTTAAAAGAAATCATGCTTGCCCCCATTATTTCAACATAACAGGAAGCCATATTTCGACATTGCATATATCGTTTACTTCATCCCATAATACAAATTTCTCAATTGTTGCCGCCGCTTTTTTATACTTACTTTGAGGAAGAAACTCGTTGTTTATACGTTGCCAAACTTGGAGCAATGTGTTGCCTGTCAAAGTGCCTTTAGCCTCAAATTTTAACCATGTAGCCGCAGGGTAACTGTAACTGTCTAAATTTGCGGGCGGCTCACCATCATATTCTACCGCACACATATAATCGTTACTGCCGTCATCGCCGAACCCGAAACACAAACCGAGGTCGTAGAATCTTCCGAATAATTCCTTTGCTTTTTCCATTTCATCATCGGTTTTGACAATCGCCCATGTACCTGCTCCGTATGGCGTTGTCCGCCTTACACCGACAACGCTGAAAGCCTCTCTTTCGATAATAGTGTAATCCATTTTATCAACTCCTTTTATTGATAAGGCGAAATGCAGACGACAGTAAAATGTCAACTTTACATCGGGCTTTTTTGACTTTGACGGAGATACGCCGTGTAGTCTTTTGAAAGCCACATTGAAAGCATCAGCCGATTGATAGCCGTATTTCAACGCTATGTCAATCACTTTTGCGTTTGTGTTCAGCAAATCATGCGCGGCTAAAGTCAACTTTCGGCGGCGAACATATTCTGATAATGATACGCCCGAAATCTGCGTAAACGTACCTTGAAACAAACCGAATGAGCAAGCTGTAATTCTGCTGATGTCAGCTTCATTAATCGGTTCTTCGCTCTCGATTCGTTCCTCGATATAGTTCACAGCCTTGTTTATGCGTTCTACCCAGTCCAATAATCTCACCTCTCAATTAAGAGTTTATCATATTTTTTTGTGGTTTACCCGTTATTTTCAAGGTAGAAAATAACGGAGTGTTTAATTTTCGAGAGCCTACGAAAGTCGGTTGATGTGTCTTGCTTATACTGCGGTGTCAAGTTAAGAAGTATATTATAACTGCAAAAGAACCGACAAAAGCACCTGTTATAAATATATATGGTAATGCCTTTTTAAGTTTATCGTTCATCACGCCACCCCCTCATTATATAAATTTAATTCTCAACACAGACCTTACATCAACCTATTTCCGATTTGAAAAAAATGAATCGTAACCCCATACCCTGCACTCCTGCGAGCGTAGGAAATGTTGTTACGATTCATTATAGCATAACTTTGTTGAAAATTCAAGCATTGATTAAAATTTTTTGAAGGAGGGTGAAAATATATTTTAAATTCTGCCCTGCAAAAATAGTTGTGTTTCGTTCATAGTCGGGACAGAAGCCGCCGCGCCTTTTCTCGAAACTGCGAGCGAAGCCGCCGCCGAAGCATATTTCAGCGCATCTTCAACCGCCGCCCCTGTTGCAATTCGTGCTAAAAAATAACCGGTAAAGGTATCACCTGCGGCGGTCGTGTCTACTACGGGTACCTCAAAACTCTTTTGAAATAAGGGTTGTACATGCTCACCGCCCGCATACGATGCGCCTTTATTTCCGAGCGTCAGTAATATGGACGCCGAGGGGAATCTATCGCGCAAGGAGTAAATTAATAAGCGGTTGTCTAAATTAAAAATATCACAAATGTCAGCCGCTTCGACTTCGTTGAGAATAAAACAATCCACAAGCTCAAGGGGCATTTCTTTTACCGCATCATTCATAGGCGAAGGGTTAAGAAACACTTTCATTCCCTTACGCTTGGCTTTTCGGATAATCTCATCGGCAAGGTTTATTTCGTTTTGCAAAACGATATAATCGCCCTCTGAAAATTTAAAAAGAGCATAATCAATGAATACCTCTGTATTTGTTTGATTTGCGCCGCCATGCAGTATAATACAATTTTGTCCCGCTTTATTTATTTGAATAACGGCGTGACCGCCGACATTGTCTCTCTTCATTATTAAATCTGTGTTTACTTCGTTTTCGCGCAGGGTTTTGAGGAATATTTCCCCGTCGCTTCGACCTATGAATCCCGCGTGAAAAACATCAGCTCCCGCCCTCGCTAAGGCGATGCTCTGGTTAAAACCCTTCCCGCCGCAGAATACCTGCATATCTTTTGATAAAATAGTTTCCCCGGGACGCACGAAATTCTCCACAGTATAAACATAATCTAAATTTAAAGAGCCGAAATTTAATATCTTAGGCATGAATATATCCCCCTTTTTAACTTAAGCACAGCAGTGGAAATAAGGACTCTACGTCAGACGCTAACTCATTCGGACTCGCATTACCCCGCCGAGGGTCTCCATCTCCGTATAGTACGCCTATTGACGGGATTCCGTTTGCCGCCGCCGCCTCTATGTCGGTATGCGAATCCCCGATATACACTGCATTTTTATTTCCGAGTTTCTCTTTTAGGCGGCTGAGTACAGCGGTTTTATCCGCATTTTGATTACTCGGTCCGTCAGGTGAATACCACATACTAAAAAAGTGCTGCATTTTCAGTTTGTGTACCAACATATCAGTAGCGGTAAATGATTTATTTGTAACTATGTACATATCACATCCCTTTTTTAGGAGCGTATTTAAAAGGGTAATTATTCCCGGATAAGGCGCGGTATTTTTAAAGTCATTTAAAACAAGGTAGTGATTTTTCAACTCCTGTCTAAACTGTTCAAACCTACTTTCTTCGCCGCCGATTTCCCGCCAAATATCGCGCGGCGGAAGAGCCAAATCGATTTGGCGAATACGGGATTTTGATTTAGCGGGGACGCCCGACTGCTCTGCCGCATATTCCAAAGAGCATCGGACATCCTCGCTTGAATCAATAAGTGTCCCGTCAAAATCAAATATAACAACTTGATATTTCAACATTTTACTTTAAACCTCCCGTTTAAGGATAATTACGTAATGTCTCGTAAAGTAATCCCATAAAGCCTGTAAAATCTAATCTGAGTGCGCCTTCGGCGTTAGGATTTCGTCCCCTGAATTTCATTGTCGGGTGGTTTGAAAGGTCAATTTCGGGGTCCTCGCACCGTAAATGGCGATAATCGCAAACCGTCATACCGCGCGTGTATTCACCTTTTAATTCTATATCTATACGCATGGGAACGGAGGTTACTAACTCCGAATTTATCACCCAAGCGGCGGCGCAAGCGTCATGCAGAGTCGCTACTGAAAGGTAGGCGGCTTCTTTTGAAGCGTTCATGAAAAAATCTATCAGCTCTGCGGCAAATTTCGCCGTCTTCGTAGGAATCATCATTATCCTGTCTCTGTGCGTTTCGGTGATTGCACATTGACGTGTAAAATTGACTCCTGCCATTTTTATCGGAACTCCCGAATTAAATACGCGGTAAGCCGCTTCGGGGTCAACAAAAATATTAAATTCTGCCGCCGGCGTCCAGTTTCCGAAAGTGACCGAACCGCCCATCAGACATATTTCTTTTATACGGCTCGCTATTTCGGGTGCTCGGTTTAATGCCGCCGCGATATTTGTGAGCGGTGCAGTAGGTATTATTATTACGTCATCCGTGCTTTTCAGTGTTTCTACAATAAAGTCAACAGCGTGAGTATTTTGAGCTTTTATTTTAGGTTCGGGAAGAACCGGTCCGTCCATACCGCTCTCTCCATGAAACTGCGGCGCGGTCACTAATTCCGACGATAGAGGACGGGAGTGTCCGGGGTATACCCCTATATCGGGACGTTCAATGACTTCGAGTATTTTTAAGGCGTTTGCAGTCACATTCTCTAAACTGCAATTACCGCCTATTGTTGTAATTCCGAGTACATCAAGATGCTGTATGGCGAGCATAAGCGCGAAAGCATCGTCATGACCGGGGTCACAGTCCATTATGACTTTTTGCTTTTCGACCATTTTCGTATTCTCCTTTCAAGTTATTTTGTGTTGTTTTCGCGGTGATTTTCGGACTATATATCGGTTATTTTCGGCGTTGTGTTCATGAAATCCATTAATTCTTCATATTCGGGAGTGGCACGTCCGCCATTGCGAGCCACCTTATAGCTTGAAACACCATTACCCCAAGCTATACTGTCTCTCAGACCGTATCCCGCAATCCGCGCGGCGATAAATCCTGCGTTAAACACATCGCCTGCTCCGACAGTATCGCGGACCTTTACATCGAACGGTCTTTCCTCACATACGGAGTGGGGGGTTATCGCCATTGCGCCTTCTGCACCCATTCGTGCTATTATCGTGCGTTCGGGCGAGGCGAAAAAACGCGCACTTTCAAGCCAGTCGTCATGGGGGGCAAGATGATAAAACTCATCTTTACCCGAACCAAGAACATAATTACAATAATTCAAAATCTCTAATACCGCCTCTCGATAATCGTCCTTCATCTGACCGCCGTCGACCCGCAGATTCAGGTCAAATGAGGTAGGGATTCCTGCCTTTTTTGCGTATTTGAAAATTTCAATTACGCTTTTTCGCGCCGAGGTATTATGCACTAACATTATTCCCGAGCTGTGAATCCAACTCGCACGATGTATGGTTTCCCAACGTATATCCGTAGGTTTCAAGCTCTGATAGGATTGTTTTACGCGAGGCCAACCCCACAAATACCTTTCACCTTTTTCGTCTACGAAAGCGAACACGCACACCGTATTTAATTCTTCGTCGGTTATCAGCGAACGTATATCGACATCTGCTTCTACCATCTCTTTTTTGAGAAGCAACCCATAAGCGTCGTCGCCCACAGTACCCATAAACGCCGTACTTACGCCCAATTTACTCAGAGCTATCAGCGTATTTCCGCAGGTGCCGCCGCCTGTCAGCTCAGGCTCGTAATACTTCACCGAGCCTTCGGGAAGCATCTGCGGAAATCTTACTACCAAGTCAACATTTATGTCGCCGACTACCAACACCTTACGTTTCTTATTCATTTCATATTCTCGCCTTTCTTACCGCTTCGATGAACGCTTTTACTTTATTCATGTCTTTTATGCCTTTTCTACCCGGTACTTTTAGATTTGTCAGACTGAAGCTGTCTGCACCGTAAGGGCGGGCTGTTTCCACTGCGGCGGTAACGTTTGCGGCGTCGAGCCCTCCCGCGATAATACAGGGTACTTTTGTGCTGTTTACAAGTTCACGGTCTATTTCCCAGTCGTGGGTAAGTCCTGTCGCGCCTATGTCTAAAGCCCCTTTAGCCTTTGTGTCAATCAGGAAAAAGTCGCTTACCCCTTCATAAAGTTTTATGTATTCAAACGCCTTCTGTTCTTCTTTAGGTACACCCTGTAAAACCGGAATAGCCTGCATGATTTTCAGTCCGGGGAATCTGCCGCGAAGCACCGCCACTTCCTCAGGGGTGATGCCCTCAATATCGCCCGAAAGGTGCAGAACCTGCGGCATAGTCAGTAATAAATCTCTCGTAATTACGTCTATATCCTCGGACACCGTTAACCCTACCCTGACTGCGTGGGATTGTACCTTATCAAAAATTTCTTTTGCCTCTTCGCAGGATAGTTGACCGGGTGTTCCTTTTGTTTTCCCGTAAGATACGCCTATGTGGTCTGCGCCTAAGGCTACCACTCCCACAGCGTCCTCAACAGTGCGGATTCCGTAAATTTGCGTTATGACCTTTTTCATTTTTTATTCCTCCTTTTCATGTTTTGAACAATACAGCCGACTAACTCCTCTGTTTCAAAGACAGACTGCTTTAAACCCATTCCCAAAGCTACGCGGCATATGGGTGGCGGCGAAACAAAGCTTTGACTTAAAATTGTCGGTTTTGCAAAAACGTCTTTACAAAAACCGTCTGTTAAAACCTGACCCTTGCACAGTACAACTACCCGTTCAAAGTTTTTAGCTATAAACTTCATATCGTGAGAAATGGTTATGCACAACTTACCGTTGTTTCTTAAATATCGGATAATACTGATAAGTCTGTTATTCCCCTCAATATCCTGACCGCAGGTAGGCTCGTCAAAAATCACCACATTAGGGTCTATCATCATCACAGAGCCTATAGTACAAAACTTTTTCTCGGTGGCGGTAAGGTCAAAGGGATGGATTTCGAGCTTGTCTCCGAGACCGCATAAGTCAGCGACTATAGGTAGCATTTTCTCAATCTTTTCGGGTGGAATACCTGTCCTCTTAGGTCCGAATTCAAATTCTTTACGGACGCTGTTAAGGAAAAGTTGGTCGTCGGGATTTTGAAAAACGTAGCCTATTTTTTTAGCCCACTGTGCGGTTGAACGCTCGGTTGTGGAAACGCCGTCAATCAGCACTCTGCCTTTTGTAGGGGATAAAATACGATTAAAATGCTTAACTAAAGTCGTTTTTCCGCTACCGTTTTGCCCAGCGACAGCTACCGGAGTCGTCCCCTCTATGACTAAGCTAATCCCGTTCAGGGCTGTTTCGCCCGATGGATAGGTATGGATTAAATCCTGTACTTCTATTTTCATAATGAAACCAACTCCTTTCCTATAATTATGGCTTCTGTTTCGGTAAGAGGCGACAGACCTTCGTACAGCTTTTCTTCGCGAAGAGCGATACCAAACCGAATATAGTCGGGCATATCCACCCCATGCTTTGAAAGCTCTTCATTTTCAAAGACAGCGCGAGGTGTATCAAGTGCAATAATCTCTCCGTCTGACATCACAAGTACTCGGTCGGCGCAACGCGCTACCCGTTCCATATCGTGGTCTGCCATAACTACGGTGACGCCGTCCTTGTTTAAGTCTTTTACTATATCAAAGACTTCCTCGCTGCCTAAGGGGTCGAGCTGTGTTGTACACTCGTCGAGAACGAGGACAGACGGCTTCATAATTAACGCCGAACCAATGGCGACACGCTGTACCTGCCCTCCCGAAAGTTCAAGCGGATTCTTTTTCAGAAGCTTTTCTACGCGGATTATTTTTGCTATCTCTTTAACCCGGCGTGCCATTTCATCTCTGGGTACGCCCATATTACACAAGCCGTAAGCTAACTCTTCCTCTACGGTGCTTGTTGTATAGGATAGCTGATTAAATGGATTTTGAAATACGAGACCTATTTTTTTTGAAAGATTCCCTATGGTGGTTTCGGATGTGGTTTCGCCCATAATCGTAACCTTTCCCTTCATTTTTCCGCTGAAATATGATGGTATGAGTCCCATAAGGGCGTTACATAACGTGGATTTACCCGAACCGTTAGCGCCGATGATACAAAGAAATTCGTTTTGTTCAACCGAAAAGTTTAAATCCTTCAGCGCGTACTTTTTTGCTTCTGCATATCTGAAGCTTAGGTTTTCCACTTGAATGACGGCTGGCATATCTTCGCCCCCTTTCTATCTTACTCTTGTAAATATAGCCCAGGAAAAGGCAAATGCGATACACAGGATTAAAAAGGTGACTAAAACCCGTTTTATTGCCTTTTCCGCAGGGCTGACATTCAACTCGGTGAGGCTGCTCGGTTTTACCCCTTTTGCCCCGAACCCCCGTATCTCAAGGGTCATTCCTCGTTCCTGTACATCAATCAAACTGCTCATAACAGTCGGTCCTATAATCGGGAGAAACGCCGTGAACCTTGTTTTCAATTTACCTGTTACCTCAACGCCCCGTGCAGTCTGGGCTTCCTGAATAACGGCTATTCTGCGTTGAATCTGAGGTACGACGTTTAAACTCGCGAGTACCAAATAGCCGGCTTTTGGGTTTAGTCCCGCGTCCTGCATCGCGGTAACAAGCTTTCCCGGATAGGTCGTCGTGGTCATGAGATAAAAACTTCCCAGAAAAACTAACAGCGTCCCTACTGTTTTAAAAGTGTACAAAACCCCTTCAAGACCGAGTTTTGCAAAACCGAAATCTGCTAAAATGGTGACGTTTTTCGGACTGTACAGCCCCTGTATAAACAAGAGCATAACTGTTATGGGAATTGCAAATGCGGTTATAAAACCGGCGAATTTGGTGAGCATTTTTGCTTTCCATGCGACAAAGAATAAAAACACCACCACGCTATACGCTAACCACAAAAACGGAAAAACCGCACACCCTATACCCAAGCAGAATATCGCATAAATCTTTATCATTGGGTGGAGCCTGTCAATTGGTGAATCGATAGGCACATAGCTTGACGTTTTTTTGCTTTTTGACTTAGCCGCTTGTTTACTCTTTTCTGACATAAAAACCGCCCCTTTCCCGGGTTTACGCGGAACCGGAAGCCTTGTTCCGGTTTCACGAAAAACCCCATTTTCATTAGTCTTCGTCGTTGTCCGCTTGTACCATACTGTCTAAAGAATATTGACTGCGGAAGCGTTTGGGGATGTTTTTAAGGATTATATACGCTATGACCAAGGCGACCGCTCTGTCCGCAAGGTTTTGAATCATTGCCGACGCGAAAACAGATGCTATAATCCTTTGAGTTACCGCTATTAGCGTCGCTGTAACTACAGAAGCACCCGTCGCGCCTGTCGCGCCGCCGAACACGAAAACAGTTACTGTTCCTGCGATAGCCGCAGAAAGCACAGACGAAACAATCCAGATAACAAAAACTCCCCAGATTTTGTTGAACAGACCCGCACGCATCATGAAGCCCACGCTTAAACCCACGCCGATACTGACAAGTGCATACGGCAGATAAACGGGATTTGAAACAAGTGCAAGGAACACGTTTGTAAGAAGTCCTACAAGCGCAGCCACCCACGGACCCGCTAACGCCGCCGAGATATATGTACCAATCATATCAAGGAACAGCGGCAGCTTTAAACCGGAAGCGAGAATCCCTCC
This sequence comes from Oscillospiraceae bacterium, assembly GCA_009778065.1. GTDB lineage: Bacteria > Bacillota > Clostridia > Oscillospirales > Ruminococcaceae > Ruminiclostridium_E. Next base: position 39,227 of record WRKM01000008.1, on the reverse strand, counting down.
CACTAAGTTAATGCCTACGGCAATCGGGATTAATACAAGTACTTTTGTGGGAAACTGGTCTTTAATCCCTTGGACAAATCCCTTTTTTACTTTTGACTTACTCATTGCATTTTCCTCCTTTTGATTTTAAATTTTATATAGAAAATCTCTCCGTATAAGCGGAAGAAATTTCTACCATGAATTAAAAATGCCTTCTTTAAAAAACACAAGCCGATAATTTATAAGTTCCCTTACAAATTATCGGCTCTGCGTCTTAGCGTCCGGCTCGGTGACAATTGTTATTATTGTATTTTTAAGATTTATCAGGTTCTCCTGTTTACATTTCGGGCAAAAAAGCGGAAAGTGCCATAATCGCGTATCTTCCCTGATTTTCAACCGTGTTTTGTTTTTACAATGCGGACATAAAAGCCAAATCACAGTAATCCCCTCCTTAGAGCGCCGCCTTATTCTCCTCGTCTCGATGCCGCGCGTCAGATATAATTGAATCTAACATCAGCCGCATCATTTTTTCGGCTAATTCCTTATCCCTTTGCATAATAGCATGAGTCAGCTGCGTGTGAATTGCGACGCCCTCAGCCGCCCCTTTCGGAGACAGCGTTAATTCTATAGCTTTTACCGTCATTTCGCGTATGGATTTTGCCGCGTTTACTATAAGAGGATTTCCGGTCATTTGCATAAGCTTTTGATGAAACAGTGCGTCATAATATGCGAAAGCTTCATAGTCAGTAAGACTGTTACCCATCATAATCGTATATTGTGTCAATAACTCGGTATCCCCGGGACGCGCACGCTCTATACTGAGACGTATCGCACCGACTTCTAATATCTTACGATATTCCAAAAGATTTACAATGTCGTCAGTGGTTATTTGGTTTATCGGGAAATGCAGTCTTAAAAAGTCATTCATGTTAAACTCTTTAATATATGAGCCTTTCCCGTGACGCGTTTCTATGAGGTTTAAAGCCACTAACTTCTGTAATGCTTCGCGAATAGTTATACGGCTTACCGAAAGCTCGTCTTTTAACTGATTTTCGGAAGGTATTTTATCGCCCGATTTCCATTCGCCGCTCGTTATTTTTTCCAATAGTAAATTATAAACTTTTGTTCTAATATCGTTTTCGTTTCTTGGCTCCATAAACATCCCCTCAAATCTTGTATTATATTTGATGTAGTTGTATTATCTCTATCGCACTTGTATTATAACACACATTTTCTATTAATGCAATACACATTTTAAACAAAATATTAAAATATTATTGTGCATAATAACTAAATTATGGGACAAATAATAAAAAAAGACTTAGTTCTGAAGAACTAACCCTCGAAAGATAATAGTGTTAATAGCATATGAATTCTTTCCGCACGATGTATTATAAAGATTACATTAGCTCTATTAAAGTTTATATAACCTTAGAAAATATTTTTCAACCCGTAGACGGCAAAATTTCATACTCCTTTTGTAACCCCTGAAGGCTGCTATAAAAAACAATAACTATGTAGCTGAGAATGATTCACTTCTTTAATTTGACAAAATCACCAAAATTTCTTTAAAAAGGCTTGATTTTATGTTTAAGATATGGTATAATTGGGTGCAATGGGTACTTAATCGGCTTATATTAGCTTGTACACATGAAAAAAACTGTTACCTGTAAAGGTTAGCAAAGCTTGAGTTTTTTTGGGCGAGGAGAATACATGATGAACAACGAGTTGGAGATAATTAAGAGCAACACCCATGAACGAGTACGAGACACGATTCTGATCGCAAAAAATAATGCCTATACGGTAATAAATTCAACGATGGTTGGGGCGTATTGGGAAATCGGTAAGGAAATATCCGAATCCATTGGCGACCGTGCCGAATACGGAAAAGGGCTGATTAAATATCTGTCAGAACAGCTTACAGCCGAGTTCGGCAAAGGCTTTGATGAATCCACATTACGGAAGATGCGTAAGTTTTATACGTTGTTTCCAATTCGGGACTCACTGAGTCCCGAATTGAGTTGGACGCATTATAGAGTTTTAATCCGTATTGAAAACGCAGAAAAACGTAATTATTACGCCGAAGAGAGTACTGCTTGCAACTGGACTGTACGTCAGCTTGAACGGCAAATCAACTCGTTTTATTATGAACGGTTGCTCGCTACACAGGAAAGTGGGAAAGAAAGTGTAAAAAACGAGATATACACCACAGAACCGCAAGCAGACCCATCGTATCTGCTGAAAGACCCGTATATCCTTGAGTTTCTTGATTTGAAAGAAAATCGGGATTATCACGAACTTGAATTAGAGCAGGAACTTATTGATAAGTTGCAGGATTTTCTGCTCGAACTCGGTAAGGGATTCTCGTTCGTTGCACGGCAAAAGCGGATAACTACAGACCACGGGGAACATTATTACATCGACTTGGTGTTTTATAACTTTATCTTGAAATGTTTTGTCGTTATTGACTTAAAGACGAGCAAACTAACCTATCAAGATGTCGGGCAGATTGATTTTTATGTTCGACTCTTTGACGATAAAGTCAAGCAAGCGGACGATAATCCTACTATTGGTATAATCCTCTGTTCTGAAAAAGACGAAACCATTGCGAAATATTCCGTTCTTGCGGATAAAGAAACCCTATTCGCTACAAAATATATGTCGTTCTTGCCGACGGAGGACGAATTGAAACGTGAAATAGAGCGTGAACGTGAACTTATCGAACGTAGAATTTTATTAGAGGCTCCGGAATAAAAAAGTGTGGAGGCATTGTGATGGCTGTCAGAAATGCAAGAAAGTTAAAGAAAATTACGCAGATTCTCGCTGAGGAAACGGGCGGCAAAAGTTATAAAGCTCATAAATACAGCCTTGATTCAGACCGTAGTGTATTAGAGTACAACGAAGCCGAAGACCATACTTTTGTCTGGAAAAAGCGTGGCGAAACCGAGTTTTTGAATGACTACAAGTCACTAAAAGACCTTGCGTGGCTGTTGGCAGACCGCGAAGAACAGGTGCTGACATATTTTCTCGATGGCTCGCGGCACGTTTACAAGGTTGATGATATGGCTTATTCTACGTCGGGCGGCAGGAGTGTTATTTATCCTATAATTGCAGGACAAGTCGGAGTAGGTATTTGTCGGCGTATTGACAAAAAGATGTCCCCCGAAGCCTTAACTCGTGAAATCGTTATTTCATTACCCGAAATCGCCGATGCTAACGGAAAAGGCGGTTTTTTTGAAAATCTTTCTAATAAACTTAACGCAAGTGTGGAATTAGAGAGAATTAAGCAAAGCGGATGGCTTTTTGCAACTCCTATTCCCTACGATATTAAACGCGACGACCGTAAGTTTGAAGATAGAGGAACAGCAAAAATCCAAGACTTGATGATTGAGCGCGAAAAGGAAATGGTACGAAGTCTTGTCCGCAAAGGTCAGCTTAACCAAGACAATTATCTTGTTAAGGACGGTTCGCTCGAATATCGACTTACAAAATCCGATAAAGATGATGATAAGAGTTTTCAGACTTTCAAGAAAAACTACGAATGGGTAATAGGGGTATCAAAGTCATTCAACCCCGAAGCCTGTTTTGATAAAGGCAAGGCTAACCCGGGACTTATAGCGGAACTGCCACTGTATCACCGTACACCCGCCGCTTATTTTGGAAGCGAGAAAGAGCCACTTGCTTTTGCAGTATGGTACGTTCGCATACGAGATAAAAGCAGAACGCGAACGCCTTTTGACGGAATACTTAAAGTTGAAAAAATTCTTGTTCGCGATGATGAAATCAAAAACGGTATGGAATCCGACACTATTGACAGATTAACCGCGCTTTTAATAAATGAACGCAACCCTACTTGTTATGGCACGGACAAGCGTTGGGCGAATCATCTTTATCCGATACACCTTACGGAAAGGTTTGTTAAATCGCAATATTTAAGTTCTGAGAGTTTCTTACATTTATTTTAGGAGGGGTCGAAATGAGCCAAAACAAACTAATAGGTAGAGTTCTTGCTACGGAAAAAATACCGACTACTATTGATGAATTCTACTTTTGGACTAATGCTGATACAAAATTAAACGCCTTTGATATTATCAAGGTCAAGCGTGAGGATGGTTCTGATACTTTCGGTGTTATCGAGAGTATTTCGCATATTACCGATGCAACGAGTTTTCTTACCAACTTCATCTCAAGCGATTTCGGCGATGTCGATATCGAAGAACCAACTTTTCGTGTCGGAATGAATTATGCTCGTGCAAAAGTCACTCATAACACGAAAAAACCTGCCGGAGATTATACTCCTGTTCATAACAATTCAAAAGTTTACCTTGCTAATGATGAAGAGATAAAAAAAGCATTAGGGCTTAAATATGTAGAAAACCCGCTTGTTTGTGGTTATCTAAAGATGTACGAAGGTACAGAAGATGAAGTGCCATTAAATGTGAACCTCAACGCTAAATTCTTACTTGGTTCAGAGGGCGCACATCTTAATATATCAGGAATTTCGGGGTTGGCAGCAAAAACATCTTACGCAATGTTTTTGATGAAATCTATTCAAGATACTTACGCCACAATAGACGATGAAGATGACAGCGTTGCATTTGTGCTTTTCAATGTCAAAGGCAGAGATTTAATGGCTATTGACCGCCCCAATGAAGATTTAGATGACGAAACCGTAAAATTATATAAAACACTTAGACTTTCTCAAGAACCGTTCAAACAAGCAAAGTATTATATCCCTTATTATGACAACACTGACTCAAAACGAAGCACATATCTTGAAAAAGATGATGAAAGTAATTATATCAGTAGCGGAAAACTCAAAAAATATAAATACGTCTATAATGACGATAAAGAAAGTATTGAAATGATGTTCGCTAATGTAGACGACCCCAGCCAGACTATGGAATCTATTGTTAGTAAAATTATTGATACAAGCGATACCGATTTCGGGAATTTAAGCACGTGGGGTGATTTTTTGGAAAAAGTCGATGAAAACTCACAAAAGGGTGGTGGAGGTTCAAAAGGCGAAATATCCGTTTTAAGTTGGCGTAAATTTAAACGCATCGTAAATAAAGCCATAAAAAACGACCATATGTTCGCTAACCGTACTGAATCAAGTAAAAGCGAGTGCCGCCTTGCTGATGAATTAAAGAATATAAAGAAAAATGAAGTTCACGTTATTGATATTGCAAAACTGCCCGAAGATAAGCAAGCTTTTGTGTTTGGCGATGCTGTTAAAACTATTTATAACCTTAAATTGGGTGAATACGATAATGAGCTCAGTGAAAAACCTCCATCGCGCATCGTTGTATTCATTGATGAGCTTAACAAATACGCTTCAAGCGAAGTTCCAAAAAGTTCCCCTATTCTCCGTCAAATCCTTGATGTTACCGAGCGTGGGCGTTCTCTTGGTGTAGTGTTGTTTGGAGCGGAGCAGTTTAGGTCGGCAATTCATAAGCGGGTAACAGGTAACTGTGCTACTCACGCTTACGGCAGAACTAATTCTATTGAAACAGGAACAGGCGACTATAAAAGTCTCCCCGATACTTATAGGAATATGTTAACACGGTTATCGCAGGGTGAATATATTATTCAAAACCCTGTATTTCGTTCACTTCTAAAAATAAAGTTTCCAAAACCAATTTATCATCAATTCAAATAGGAGAGCGATTTTATGGCTAACAATACGTTCGGAGCGTATATTATTGAAATTTTAACAGCGGGTATGTATCAAGATTCAAAAGTTATATATCGTGAGTATATACAAAATGCTTGCAACTCAATAGACAAATCTGAAAAGCAAGGGATATTACGAGTACGTAAACAAAATGGTAAATCCCCCGATATGGGAGAAGGTGAAATAAATATTTGGCTTGAACCCAATAAGCGTTACATATCTATTGAAGATAATGCTATGGGAATAAAAGTGGACGAATTTCAATCCACTCTCAGAAGAACCGCCGATTCTGACAAAGTTATCGGTGAGGATAAAGGATTTAGAGGGATAGGAAAACTTTGCGGTTTAGCATATTGTAAACAGCTTGTATTTACCTCTCGTTATACGGGCGAAGATACTGTTTCAATCATGTCTTTCGATGCCTTAAAAATGCGTGAAATGATAAACGAAGCACATAAAAAAATAAAACGTCATTCTGCTGAAGATGTTCTTGAAGCGATGATTGAATTCAGCACTCGTCCCGCAATTAAGTCCGACTCTGAACATTTTTTCAAGGCAGAGCTTATTGATATTAATGCTGAAAACGAGGAGCTATTCGGCGGAAAAGACTATAATAATACAGAGAAGCTAAAAGATTATCTGTCTTTTGTTGCTCCTGCACCTTATCAAGCTAACTTTATTTACCGCTCCGAAATATACAAGTATGCAAAAGAAAACAATCATAAATTCGATGAATATGTTATAAAAGTAAACGGAGAGCAAATTTTTAAGAAGTATAAAACACATATAAAGACCGGAAATGGTCAAGATGACGTTTTCGGTGTTAAATTTCAAGACTTCATTGCAGATGATGGTTCGCTTTTAGGTTGGATGTGGTTTGGAGTGACTTCTTTTAAAGCGGCAATTAAGAGAGAAGATATTAGCCGAGGACTACGTTTGCGTAAAGAGAATATTCAAATCGGCGAAGAAGATGTCGTTCGTGATTTATTTACAAAAGACTCAAGCGGACGGAGTAACAGTTATTTTATTGGTGAAATATTTGCCGTTTCAAGTGATTTAATCCCTAACTCGCAACGCTCCTATTTTAACGAAAACCCCATTCGTATTGAGTTTGAAAGCAAATTAAAAGATTATTTTAATAATACGCTTCATCATATTTATTATGAGGGTTCAAGTATTAATGCAAGTATTAAAAAGATTACCGCTTTCAAAGAAAGTGCAGAAGAATTTGCTAAGAAAAAAGAGGAAGGCAAATTCCTTAATAACGAGGATTTTGAAAAACAAGAACAAATTTTAAAAGCCAAAGGGGAAGAAGCGGAAAAAGCGTATAAAAAGTTAGAAAAGCAGAAAGAAAACGGAGGCAAATCTATTTTAACATTGGATATTATTGCTCGTCGAAAAAAAGAAATACCTACCGTATCAACAACTAAGTTGCCGCTTAACCCTTTTGCAGCTGATAATAAATCCGATGAAACGATTGAACCCGAACATGAAACATCATCATATAAGACGAGAAAAACACTTGTTGATGATATGTTTCCGACAAAAAACAAAAAAGAGCGTAAGCTTTTAGCGGATACTCTTGCAAAAATATTTTTCATTATTGAGAACTCGGCTGACAAAAAAACATCTGATGAAATTATTAAAAGAATAAAGGAAGAACTCCGATGAGCAAGCGCAAAATTCTGTTGTTAGAACCTAATTATAAAAACAAATACCCGCCTATGGGTCTTATGAAAATCGCCTCTTACTATCGGTGCAGGGGCGATAATGTCCGATTTTATAAGGGCGATTTAAAACTATTTGCGGCACAATTATTGTTTGAGGATTATTTCGGCAGTATTGATATAGGCAACTCCCCAATTGATAAGGTTATATATAATTACATTGTTAAACGTGGTTCATCAGAATTAGTGAGTTATATTAAAACCGGAAACAAGTCTTTCCTTAAACCTATTGCGGATTTTTCCGAAATATCCGCAGATGTTGAGGAGTGTACCATTAATGATTTGCTTGATGTTTTATCCGTGTACAACAAGCGTAATAAAACTGAGGATTTTCCTAAATTCGATAGAGTATGTGTTACAACATTGTTTACGTTTTACTGGAAGCAAAATATTGCAACAATTGAGTTCGCAAAAAAGGTTTGCAAAAAAGTCAAAGGCGTAAGTGTCGGTGGAATTGCCGCAAGTCTTGTGCCGGATTATATCGAAAAAGAAACAGGAATAAAACCATATGTTGGCTTATTAGATGTGCCTTTTGCTTATGATAATGACAAAAAAGGTGATGTTATAATCGACGAACTCCCATTAGACTATTCTATTCTTGACGAAATTGATTATCGTTATCCGACTGAGAACGCTTACTTTGGATATATGACACGCGGTTGCACGAATCGCTGTTCCTTTTGCGCCGTCCCGAAATTAGAACCCGATTATTGCAATTTTATCGGGATAAAAGAAAAAATTGAAAAGATTGATGAGTGTTTCGGAGCAAAAAGAGATTTACTCCTTATGGATAACAACGTGTTTGCTTCTGATTGTTTTGACAAAATTATTGATGAAATTAAAGACTGCGGCTTTGAAAAAGGTGCAACTTATATCCCTGCAAATGAGTATGACATTGCTTATAGAAATCTTATTAATGGGTTTAATTTAGGAGTGTGGGCAAGAAAAAGAGTATTTAATGACCGCGCTTATTACAGAAAACTTATACAGATATATGATGAAATATCTGAACGGCTTGATGGAAAGGAAAAGGGAGATTTTTACAGCAAGCGCGAGGAATTAGGTTTACTTTATTTTGAAACTGCCACAAAAGAAGCTGTTGAAACAATTCATCAATTTGCAAAATTGCTATACGATAAGCACTTCAAACAAAATTCACGAGTCCGGTTTATCGACTTCAATCAAGGTTTAGATGGGCGACTTGTAACTGATAAGAAAATGAAAAAGATTTCTGAAACTGCAATACGTCCGCTCCGTATTGCATTTGACCACTGGAGTATGAAAAAATCTTATGAGAAAGCCGTAAAAACTGCGATAAAATATAAGATTAATAATCTGTCTAACTATTTGCTCTACAACTTCAATGACCACCCCGATGAATTATACGAGCGTATGCGAATGAACATTGAGTTATGCGACCTCGGTGTAACAATTTACTCTTTTCCGATGAAATATCATCCTATTGATGACCCTGATTATTTTCGTAATCGTGATTATATAGGCAAACCCCACTGGAATAGAAAATTTATCCGTGCAATACAGGCTGTTCTCAACTCCACTCATGGGAAAATCGGTAGAGGCAAAACTTTTTTTGAAGCGGCTTTTGGTAAGGACATTGATGAGTTTCACAAAATTCTATGGATGCCGGAAGCGTTAATTATTCAGCGTTACAAGTATGACATTGTAAAACGCCGTGAGTATTACGGCGATAAACCCACACCTTATGACGATGTGGACGAGCGGACAAGTAATATTACCATTGAGTGGTGGAAGAAGTTCAATGCCTTGACTGAAAAGCAACGCAAAAAGGCTGAACAAATAATTATAGAACACAGATTTACTGACGATGATATTGATGTTTCGGACAAAAAAGTCAAGGAAGTATTGCAATTTTATCAGATAAAACGGGATGATACTAAAAAAACGGAGGAAAAGAGCGAATGAATCAAACCAACACCACCAACACAAGATGGTTCGATTTTTCAACTTGAACCTTCGTATAAGACTAAAAGGCCCCGGCAAGAATTTTTAGGGTTCTTAAAAAAGCGGAATACGACTCTTTCAATTTATCTGATGATAATGACACTAACTATAAGATTAAGTTTATAATCGCAGAACTGAGTAGATTAAAACTTGTTGAGGAATTCTTCCCCAAAACCCTGTGCGTTTATCCCCAAAAGCACGAAAAAGCTACAGCACTTCTGTTATTGTCCCGCCGCCTATTATGATTTCGCCGTCATATATTACAACAGCCTGTCCTTTTGTTATCGCCCTTTGCGGCTCGTCAAACTCTATTCTTAATATGTCCGAATCAAGTTGTTGTATGGTGGCGGGTTGTTCGGGTTGATTATAACGCACTTTTGCGCGAACATTTAAAGCCGAGTTGAGACGTTCATAAGCGATTAGGTTTATATCCCGTGCAATTAAAACTCTTGAATAAAGATGTTCGTTCGTCCCTACGACTACCGAGTTAGCCTCAGGATTCAAGGCACATACATATAAAGGACTTTCGGATGTCAGCCCCAACCCCTTTCTTTGACCGACTGTGTAGTGAATAATACCTTTATGTTCACCGAGGTCTTTACCGTTTATATCGATAAAACGCCCTTTAACAGGTTCTTTTCCGCTGTATTGGGTAATAAAATCGGTATAACTCAAGTTTTCCGTTTTCGGTACAAAGCAGATGTCCTGGCTGTCTTGTTTTTTTGCGTTAACAAACCCGTGTTCAAGCGCGATTTCCCGAACTTCGGACTTGCAGAGTCCGCCGAGCGGGAAAAGTGTGCGTTTGAGTTGTTCTTGGCTCATTGAATAAAGAACGTAGCTTTGGTCTTTCGATGAGTCTTTGCCTTTTTTCAAAAGATAGCGTCCGCCTGTCTTATCGTGTTCTATCTGCGAATAGTGTCCCGTTACCATATAGTCTATACCGAGCTGTTTAGCTCGGTTTAACAATCTCTCGAATTTTAAGTACCTGTTACAGTCTATACAGGGGTTTGGGGTCAGACCGTTTTGATACGCTTCAATAAATCGTCCTATAACTTGATTTTTAAAATCGGCGGTAAAATTAAAAACATAGAAAGGCATACCGAGTCCGGTGGCTACGGCACGGGCATCGTCGGCATCGGCAAGGGAGCAACAACCGCTTTCGCGGTTAACACCGATATCTTCACTTGAAAACAGCTTCATCGTTGCTCCGGTACAATTAAAACCTTGCTGTTTGATTAATAAAGCCGCCACAGAACTGTCAACTCCGCCGCTCATGGCTATTAACGCGCTGTTTGTTTTATCATTCATACTTTTTATTGTCCTAAAACTCGGTCTGCTCTAATTCTACTTTTTTGCCCTTTTTATCGGAACCGCTCTTAAATTGTAACTCCGGACTTTTTATGCTTACCCGCGTTTTTTCAGGTACAGAACTTGTAACAAAAGCGTTGCCGCCGATTGTCGAGCCTGCGCCGATAACTGTTTCACCGCCTAATATAGACGCACCTGAATAAACCGTAACATAATCCTCTAAGGTAGGGTGTCTTTTTATGTTTTTAAGCTTCTGTCCGCCCCTTGTCGATAATGCGCCGAGGGTCACGCCCTGATAGATTTTTACGTAATTTCCGATAACCGCAGTTTCGCCGACGACCATGCCGGTTCCGTGGTCGATGAAAAAGTGTTTTCCGATTTTCGCGCCGGGGTGAATGTCTATTCCGGTTATGCTGTGTGCGTATTCGGTCATCATTCGCGGAATGAGCGGTACATTCAAATTGTATAGAACGTGTGCAATTCTCTGTACCATGACCGCAAATACTCCGGGATATGAAATTACTATTTCGGCGTGGCTGTAAGCGGCAGGGTCGCCCTCATAAGCCGCCTCGATGTCGGTTTTTAAGTACTCTCTGATTTTCGGTATCTCTTCCATAAACTTGACTGCTGTTTCTTCAGCCAAGCCCTGACTCTTGAGGTCGGCAAAAACATATTCGAGCGACTTGGTCATTTCACACTCTATATCTTTTTCAACCCCGAAATATTCGGGGAAAAGGATAAATTTCATTCTCTCGATGATACCGCGGATTATTTCTTTTTCCGGATGCTTTTCAGCTTTTTTGTAATCGAAGCTTTGCAGAATCTCCTCGGATATTCTCTTTATCATAGTTACCTCCAAATGTTGTGGATTGTTCTCGCATATATGTATTGTATGGTCAAAAGAGTAGCGGTAGAAGCTATGAAGCGTTTAATCCGCCAACCATTTATTCCATACCTCGGGTGAGTGACCTACGGTCGCGCTTTTTCCGTTTCGTACAATCGGCGTTTTGTACAGACCGGGACATTCGAGCAGTTTTTCCGGTTTTGCATCAGGTAAGAGATATTTAAACAAATGATATTCAGGGGCTTTATCAGAAGCGAGTGCATCAATTCCGACAGAGGCGATTACGCTGTTTAACTCACCCCTGCTTAAACCCTTTTGTAATATATCTATTGCCTGAAACTTCACACCGCGTTCTTTAAAATAACGCTCAGCCTTTTTTGTATCGAAGCATTTAGGTTTTCCGAAAATTTGTATGTTCATGGTTTTAATTCCTTCATTACTCCCCATCAAGATAATTCACTTCATCATTCAATCTAAACATTTTTCTTATTTCATTTTTCCCGTGTTTCCAAGTCATTATTTTCCCTGAATCGGGATAAACCGCAGCTTCCGGAGCGTTTAAATCCACAGTATCAACATCAAGATACACGAGCGGCGCATTTGAAGTGTTAATCAGCATATGCGCCCCTGCTTCGTTCGCGGGCATGACAATCACATCGCCCTCGGAAACAGCTTTTTCGCCTTCCGGCGTCTTGAGTGTGCCTTGCCCGCTTATGATATAATAAACCTCTTCACTGCCTAAATGAAAATGATAAGGGTAGCTCGCTTTTCCCGGTTGCAGGGTGTAAAAACACACGGACAGTTTTCCCACGCCCGCAGTAAAAGGGTTGCTTACAGCACTTTTTTGATACTCAAAAGAGCGTTTATGTTTTTTTCCGGGTTCAAAAAACTCGTTAAGATTCGCGGCTGTAAATTCTGCGTTTTTCACATTAGAAATGATTAATTCTTGCATTTTCTGTGTTCCTTTCGCATTACCTCATTATTTTTCTGCCTTTATTAATTCATTTTACCACTATTTATATTGAAATGTCAAGAGACAAAGCTTACAAAACTAAAAAATGCACTTATTTTTACACGTTATTAATCCAAAACCAAAATCTTAATAAATTCAAAAGTATATACTTGACAAATCCAAAAGTATGGTATATAATATATAAGGGTGATATAATTGAAAAACAAGTATTTACCGAGAATTGCCGATGCTAAATTAGAACTGGCATTACAGGCAATGGGGGCGATTTTGATTGAGGGACCGAAGTGGTGCGGAAAAACAAGTACCGCTGAACACATAGCAAAAAGCGTCCTGTATATGCAGGACCCTGATACGTTTGATGAAAATATGCTTAAAGCAAAGACGAAACCGTCTCTGTTGCTTGAGGGTGAAACGCCTCGTCTGCTCGACGAATGGCAGGTAGCACCCGTGCTTTGGAACGCCGTGCGTTTTGCGGTGGACAAACGGCAGAAGACGGGACAATTCATCTTGACCGGCTCTGTTGTCCCTGTACGCACTGACGATATGCACTCAGGAACGGGACGTATTTCAAGAATGAAAATGCGGACAATGTCACTGTTTGAAAGCGGCGAATCTTCCGGAGAAATCTCGTTAGAAGCTCTTTTCGATGGTGAAACGGAGATGTTCGGGAAGTCGAAAATAACCCTTGAACAAATCGCTTTTATACTTACACGCGGGGGTTGGCCCGCCGCGGTAAAAGAAAAAAGCGAAGTATTAGCTCTGAAGAAAGCATCTGATTATTATGAAGCCGTTATAAACGAGGATATATCCCGTATTGACAATGTTGAGAAAAACACAGACAGAGTACGTAGTCTTATGCGTTCGCTTTCGAGAAATATAGCGACAGAAGCGGGTACTACTACGATTTTAAATGACCTGCGTGCCAATGACGAATACCTTTCACAGGTGACAATTGACCAATATATTAATGCGCTGAAGATGCTGTTTGTTATAGACGACCTTTCGGCGTGGAGTCCGAGTTTACGCTCAAAAACCGCTATTCGCACCACGGCAAAACGCCATTTCTCCGACCCGTCAATTGCAACGGCGGCGTTAGGTGCGACAACTAAAAGGCTGTTCAATGATTTTTGCACATTCGGGTTTTTATTTGAGGCGTTATGTATTCGGGATTTACGGGTTTATGCTGATAGTTTAGACGGTAATGTATATCATTACAGGGACGCAAAAGGGACAGAAGTTGATGCGATTATTCAGATGAAAGACGGGCGTTGGGGTGCGGTTGAAGTAAAAATGGGCGCAGGGGACATTGAAACGGCGGCAGAAAATCTGCTCAAATTCAAAGCAAATATCGACATCGAAAAAATGTACGAGCCGTCTTTTCTTATGGTGCTGACTGCGACCGAGACCGCGTTTCAACTGCAAAACGGCGTGTGGGTTGTCCCGCTCGGTTGCTTGAAAAATTAAAACTAAATAAAATTAAAATAAAGCTTTCGATGTTCCCTGCGCCTTTAAAAAGAGAAAGCCGTGTCCGAAATTATCGGCACGGCTTGATTCTTTAAGCACCAACGATAAATTGATTTAATTCCCTAATCGTCATATCAATAGGCTCGATGTTGCGTTCCTTTGCATGTTTAACGATTGCACGATAATCGTATCGAGCGTTACCAAACGGGTCTAATCCTAAACCGCCCTCTTGGTCGATTATATCATCAAGCTCGCACATTTTTTTAAACTCGTTTTCAGACATAAAATCAAACCTCCTTAAAGTTGTAAAATTCGACTAATTTTTTAGCGGCTGTTTCGTTAATTGATACACGAAAAGGGTGAACGCCGCCGACAAAAGAAGCCCCTAAAATCTCAATATAATGGTCTACCAAGCGTTTATTTTTGGCATCCATATAAACGAACCCTCCGTAACCTTTGCTCATAGAAATCAATACCGCAACAGCGAAAAGATGACCGCCTACCCCTAAATATTCCTTGTTTTTCCCTTTGTTGTGCGGGGCACTTTCAGCGATTTTAGCATAAAGCGCGCTATTATCCGGTTCGTCTCTTACGGCAATTAACCCTTGAATACGAGCATCTCCGACGGCTAATATTTTATGAACCGTACAATCTTTTAAATACGGGTCTTCCCAATTAAACAACCAATTTTTGAGCGAATTAAGCTCTGATTTTTCAGCTGTCGCATAGGTAGTCGTAACAATATCACCCGTACTCGCTTTTTCAAGGCAAGGCGTTAGCTTATCGACCTCAACATACAAGAAAATCACCGCCTTCTATATTATTATACCTCATATTATTTGATTTGTCAATCGTTTTTTCCATATACACGGCGAGTACGGTTGAAGTAAAAATGGGTGCAGGGGACATTGGAACGGCGTGTGGGTTGTCCCGCTCGGTTGCTTGAAAAATTAAAACTAAATAAAATTAAAATAACGCTTTCGATTATTTCCCGTGCTTCTTTTTTCCTTGAATTTCGGGAACCGGCGGAACCTCATTTTTCGGAAATCTTGTCTTATGATTACTTTCCGTACCGTGGGGTTCTTTTGGGTCGGGGCGTTTCATTCCTGCTTTTGCCATATTTAATTCTCCGTTCGTTTTTGTCTTAGTATTTCCGGAGAATTAGAGAAAATACGGGGGGATTATCTTATAACAAATTCATCAAATCTATTATTCTTCTTACAAAAATTATTATGATAGGTTTACACCATAATGCGTCTTTTTGAATACGCTTCTTAATTTATCATTTCAAGTTTATCAAGGTGTTTACGAAGAATTTCAGTTAAATCTTGCATTTCCTTGTATATCTTATCTCCAAATTTGAATCGATTCTTAAAATCTTCATCGTCTCTATATATTTCCAGTAATTGGTTGTATTCATAATCAGACATTCTGTATTTAGATAATCGCCACTCATCAAAATCATAAATATGCTGTCTGCATTTCTTAGAAATGTTTTCAAACATATCAAAAATAGATTTATCAATAAAAGCAGCATTAGTAGATAGAACTTCAACAGCAGTATTTTGAAATTCTATCGCATTTTTATATCGCTCTATATACATTTCCCTTGTCTTTTCTTCATCAGGAGTGTGTTTATATCCTTTTTTTGCGGGGAAGTGGTCTAATCGCGGAAATAATCGACAAGTCGAGAAAATAAGAATCCAAAACGCTTTAGATAAATCTCTATAAACTTGAAATTCTGTATCGAATCGCGCTTTGCTTATATGAGTTTTATGAGTTAGCTTCGCTTCAAGCTGCTTTTGTTTGCGCCATATTATAACCTGCCATACAATCATTATACAATTTAATATTATTGGTGCAACGCTTATAAATTCCATTAATTACCCCCACTATCTTTCCTTAAATCCTGTTATAATATCGTTCTCACTTTCCAAAAGAACACGTTTACCAAGACGCTCAGTGATGGTGTGATTGTCCGTGTCAATAATCCAACAACAAAAACAACTACTATCTTCTTCGATTTGAGAAAGAATAATTGGATTAAATTTTGAATTTCCTTCAATTGAAGCTTTTTGCAATACTCTCACAAATGCTCCAACTGGGCAAATTTTATGTTTCTTGCAATCGTCCTCAAAACAGCTATTGTATTTACCGTATCTTTGACAAGTTTTACAGTCATCAGACTTTAAACACTTACTAACATAGCACCTATTAATCCCGCACATTGAAAAATAATTGGTACCGCCAAAATTTGATGATACACGAATAAATAAGACATTCATTGCAAATCGTTTGTAGAGAGTATTAAATTTTTTTGTTTTTCTATGGACAATTTCAAGTAACCTATTAGGGTCACTGGCGTGACTTGTCCAATACGAAAAAACGCCACTTTCGGCAATCGCCTTAAATTCGCCCTGAAGCACTGCACTTGTTACTTCAATGCCAATATCAAGTTTTTCCGACTGCCAATCAGGTTTTTCTGCCTTTATAAATTCGCCTATATTATGATTATGTGTTCTACAATATTCAATCAAAGCGAATAGTTCATAACGCTGTTTGTTATCCATATCATTCCCCCACAAGACCCCTATACCTCTCCATAAGCCCCGCCACAACCTCCGCTTCCGTCATACCCTTATCAAAATTATACAACCCCATAACAGCTTTGTCAAGCACCTTATGAGCCTTCAAAAGCTTCGGCGGCATCGTCAACGGGTCATACAAATCAGCCAAACTGCAATCCAGAAACAAAGCCCGTGCATCAAGCACAGCCTGCGATAACCCCTCAATCACCGACTTCTGCTCATCGGTTGCATCAACCCACGGGAAATTGTTGTAAACTATATCTTTTGAATAATTGTAATCGCTTTTCAATCGACCGCAGACCGTGCGAACCCAAGCCATGTGAACGCTTGAAGTCAAAATTCCGAAATGCAAAAGTGTTGCATTTGGGATCATTTTAACTCTATCGCTTAAAATTATTTTTGGTGTCATAAACCCTATCGGTATATAATTACGGTTTTCGGAAGAAACAACAGGCACGGCAATGAATGTTTCGGGTGTGTTCGTTTCTCGAAACAGTGTCGGAGTAGCCGCAAGTTTGCGTCGTCCTTCGTCTGGAGCATTTTCACGGTCTTGTTTACAGGCGGTGATTCGTTTCATAACTTCGGGCATCTTTCGCAATTCAGATGCGGGAACACCAACAAGCCACAAACACCACCGCTTTTTATTGTTTATAAACTCACTCGCCCCCATGAATTGCTTTATATATTTTTCAGATAGAGGGTCTGCTTTGATAAAATCTTCTAAATCTTCATTTTCAATAATTAGATGCCCGCCATCAGCAGGGCGATTGCCTGTAATCATTTCGGGGACATTACTTATTGGTTTTCTTCTACTTTCGACAAATATATTTTCTCCGTTAATAAGATAAGGATTTATATTTTTCGCCGTGATTTTTTCCTCGCTGTCATAGATAATTTTATCTCTGCCGTGCATGGTACTGAATCCGATAATAACACAATGAACCGCCGCTTTGCCTTTGGCTTCATTGCCCCATTTGAACGTCCGATAAGCAAAATCAATATGTATACCGAACATTTCAAAAAGCGGTCTGAATACAGCTGAAACCTGCTCGCCCTGCGTAATTGAATTAGTCGAAACGAACGCGGCGCAAATAGACGTTCCGACAAGGTATTGAGCCGCCTTGTAATACCATGCCGCCACATAATCAATTTTTCCTGCCGTCTTAAACGGCTTTCCGCTTTTATCAATATAAACCGAGAGAATATCGGCTTTTTGTTCTGCGCTTTGGTTTGAATAGCCGATAAACGGCGGATTACCCAGAATATAAGAAAGCTCGTCTTTCGGAACGATTTCTTCCCAATCGAGCCGCAGAGCGTTTCCGTGGACGATTGTCGCGCTTTCGGTGAGCGGTAGTCGTGCGTAATACTGCCCGATTAACTCCGAGGCAAGCAGGTTCATTTGGTGGTCTACGAGCCACATTCCCGCCTGTGCGATTTGGCAGGGGAAATCCTCATATTCTATGCCGTAAAACTGGGTAATACTAACCTTGAGCATATCCGATATGTCGAACAATTTAAGCTGAAATGTATCTTGTTTCATCTTGACTATTTCGAGTTCAAGCAGGCGTAATTCCCGATAAGTAATAATCAGAAAATTTCCGCAACCGCAGGCAGGGTCAAGGAATTTGAGCCGTGCGATTTTATTGTGAAAACGGTCAAGGGCATTGCTGTCGGTTTTAACACGCTCGAACTCACTCCGTAACTCGTCCATAAACAGCGGGTTAATCAATTTCAGAATGTTTTCCTCACTTGTGTAGTGAGCTCCGAGTTCCCGCCGTTGCTCCGGCTTCATGACGCCTTGGAACATTGCCCCGAAAATAGCAGGTGAAATCTCGCTCCAATCAAACTCACGACACTCTAACAAGAGTTTACGCATTTTCGGGTTAAACTCCGCAGACGGCAGGTTTTCACTAAACAATCCGCCGTTGATATACTTGAAATCGTCTTTTAGTTTCTGCGGAATTAACGTCCTTTTCTTACGGACGTCGTCGGGCATATTAAGCAGTTCAAAAAGCTTGCTAATCCGCTCCGACAAGTCCGAGCCGTCCTCTTTGGATTCCTTAATATAATAGTAAAAGCTCCCTTGCGTGAAAATCCCCGTGTCCCCTGCGAACATGCAGAATAACAGCCGTACAAGATAGACTTCGAGTTCGTGTCCCTCGTAGCCGTGAGTTCTGAGAGCGTCATGGAGCTTCGCCATTTTCTCGGCGGCTTTTATATTTAATTCCAGCCGGTCAGCGCGGACATTATCTGCGGAATATCCGGCAATATTTGCGAATTTCTTAATATATTTACGTAAATCCGATGTTTTAAATTTAAAGGCTTCTTTCGTAGAATGTCGGGTTATATGTATGTTTTCAAAGTCGCACAGCATCCACAAGTCGGGGAACTCCTCGTCAGACAGGTGCGGAATATATTTCTCTCGGGTCTGGGTAAAGGCTTTCTTTAGGTCGTTGTCCTTTCCTTTGCCCTTCATTTCAATGGCGATTTGTTTTTTCCATAAGTAATCAATGTAATTCCCTTTTATGACATACTCAAACTCGCCCTCGCCGTTTTGCAAAGGGTCGTCCACACCAAAAACAGCCAAGAACTCCCTGATAAAAGTTTGGGCTTGTTGGCGTTCTCTGCCGTCTTTAGTTTTCCAGTTTTTCGAGAAGGCGACAGCGTTAGATTGAATTTGCTCCCATGATAGCATAAATTACTCCTTGAAATATATCTTACATTTAAGTATATCACATCGCGTCGGATTATGCAACTAATTTTTTCCGGATAAAAATACGAATTCGGCGTTATATAGGGAAAAGCAGGTATAAAGCGGGTTTCAAGCTTTCTGTATACATATTATTCACGCGCCGCCACCCAATTTTGGCTAAAGCGTTAACGATGCCTTTTTGAGAGCTTTGTAGTATGGACGCAGAATTATCGGTGAATTTTACAGTTGACATGATTTCCTCCAATAAAGAAAAGACGTTGTTACACGTCTTATCAGGATATTTGAAATAAATAATTACTAAAATACAGGAGATAAACTCACATTAGATTTTATATAAACCGCGCCTACTTCAATATCGTTATACACGTTTATTTCGTCTTTTTTATTTTTGAACATCTGAACAACCGAACCGTCAACATCAATCAGCGGCTGTGCTTTCATGAATTTCGGAAAACATCTGCTTATTTTTTCACAGGCATTAATAAATTCCTCAACATCATAGTTTGGATATACGGTATAATCGAACATACTTTAACCTCGCAATCTGAGATTTTTATTAATATCAACCTGAATTGGTATTCTGCCAATATTATCGCGATACCACGCCCTGACGCTTCTGTTATCCGACCCGTGTGTTTATTATATCACTTTCATTTGTGTTTGTCAAGTTCTCGGCGTTTTCTACTTTTCGAGTTTTGCCCATGTGCTAAATCAAACCCATTTCCAATAATTAAAATATTCATTTTTGCTTCCTCTCTATTTCGTAAAAGCCTAACGAAACTATTTTATTTCTCCCCCAAACCCAACTGCCTAACAGCCCTATCAAAATCACTCTCCAACTGCCGCATTTCCCGCTCACGATAAACTTCAAACTCCTTCTCAGCCTTCGCAATAGCCTGTGCGTGAGAAATACTGCCCGCCCCCTGCAAAACCTTTCGCCGCAGATTAAGAATCTGCCCATCAAGCGAATCAATCCAGTCCTGCATAGTCATCGGGTTTTGCTCCAACGCTTGAAATTCCGCAAAATCCAAAAACCCCGACACCAACAGATTAAGCCGTGTCAATTCGGCTTCCGAAAGGTAATTCTTAGCGATTTTCACATCATCTTTGGTAATATAATCGCCCTTGAAATTAGTCATGCCGACAAGCGGCTTATCGCTGTCAACTCTGCCGTGAATCAGCTCCGCCGCGGTGTGTTCGTGGACAGCATAATGCAATTTATTCTGCACAGTAGCGAAGAATTTTTTTGTCATCTCGTCACGTGGATTGTAATCCGTAGCCGTTGCATAAATGTCGGTCACTTGCTGATAAAAATTACGTTCAGAAGAGCGAATATCGCGAATCCGCTGTAACAACTCGCGGAAATAGCGTGAACCACCCTGCTTTAACCGCTCATCGTCCATAGCAAAACCTTTTTGAATATACTCATGCAAACGCTCTGTCGCCCATCGCCGAAACCGTGTCGCAATCTGCGATTGAACCCGATAACCGAGGGCGATAATCATGTCGAGGTTGTAGTGACGAGTGTCATAATTTTTGCCGTCTGCGGCAGTTGTAAAGAATTTTTTTACAACTGATTTTTCGCTTAATTCCCCGTCATCGAGGATATTTTTTATATGTTGACCGATATTCTGCTTTGTCGTGTCATACACTTCTGCGATTTGATTCTGTGTCAGCCACAAATCCTCATCACAAAAGAGAACCGACACACGAGTGACGTCGTTTTCGTCTTGGTAAAGCACGAGGTTGTTGTCAGCCATTGCTTGTACCTCCTAATACATCACAAGTAATTATATTTATAATTTCTTAAAGTTTCCCTGTCTCCAAACGAATCGGCAATTGGTGTATGACCATCCGGATTTAATAAATACTTCGCTAATTGCTCACTCGTAATGTTCTTACTCACATTCATAATTCTACCCTTTCTTTATGAGCGGTGCTATGCGGATTTTAACTTATGTATCCCCGTCCTTGCCTTTACCTTTCATCTCAATAGCGATTTGCTATCAAGGTTATTTATTATCTGTATTTCCGATAATTTTAACGCCGCTTGCCGATTCGACGGTTTTGGTCGCTAACTCGCGCAGTTCGGCATATGCCTTGTCCAACTTATTTTGCAGCATCACAACAGATTTATTCGCAGTCTCGAGTTCGCCGCTTAAATGCCCGATTTTATCCTCAAGCCTTGTGACGGTATTCTTGAAATCGTTCTCTTTCAATGCGGATTTATAGTCAAGTTCACGTTGCAACTCATCCACTCTCGATTGGGCATACGCTTTCTTCTCGCTCTCGACTAACTCGCCTATTCCGGCAACTTTAGTTTCGAGCTCTTTTATATAATCCGCTTTACTTTCGGCTTCCGACAACAGTAGTTTCGCTTGTTCCTCTTGTTTTGATAATTCCGCTTGCCTTGCCGCTTTTTCATCAGCCCACGAATTGTTTTCTTTTTCGCGGGTTCGTGTCAAGTTATACTGAAACTCCTCCGCTTCACGAGTACGCTCAAGTTTCAGCTTTTTCGCCGTTTCCTCATATTCGCTTTGCAATGCCGCATTTTTAAGGCTGTAATCCTCACGCAGTTGCTCTAAGGATTTCTTTGCTTCATCTTCCTTTGCGGACTTCTCGCTCTCAATTTCGGTGGTGCGTTCTTTCCCCGCCTCGATAATTAACACAAGTTTTTGCAATTCGCTTCCAACACCATACAACTCTTGCAATCTGCTTTCCTCGGTAGAAATAGCAGTTTGCAAATCGTTCCATTTGTCGATTAATTCTTTCGAGAATATGTTTTGCTCGACCGCCTTTTTAGAAGTCTCAACAGCCTTCTTTTGAACAGCTTCTTTCTCGATTTTTTCGGGATTGAGTTTGCCTTTTTCAGCCTCCGCCGCACGTTTATTGGCTTTATTGAGTGCTTCCAATATCTCGGCTTTGGTGTTTTTTAGGGTGATTTCTTGTTCCTGCATTTTAATTCCTCCGATATTTTTTTGTTTTTATGCCTCAATTATATCACTTTCATCTGTGATTGTCAAGCTCTCAGAGTTTTCATCGGCGATGTCTACTTTTCGAGTTTTGCCCGTGTGTAAAAATCCTTGACAGGCGGCAATTTCCATGATATAATGAATTTAAGGATACGCCCTTAATAAGCCTATGAGGAGGTTTGAACAATGAAATGTACTGCCAAACTGTTATGGGACGATACAATATGGTATTCAGAAGTCTTGACCGAAAAAGGCGAAGATGTAAGGTTAACGCTTGAATCCGGTTCTTTTGACGCTCTTGTAGAGCGAGTCAAGGTTGCCCTACCTGAAATGTTACAGCTAAATTTCGGGTACACAGGAGATATTGAATTGCTTATAGAAGCCGAACGCATGACGCACCTAAAGGCGGTGGCTTCTTAAATGGCAGATTTTACGAGAGACGTTAAAAAACTACTTCACCAACACGAATGTAAGTTTGTCCGATACGGCAAAGGCGACCATGAAATATGGTACAGCCCTATTGTAAACCAAAATTTGACCGTTGACGGGAAAATAACCAAAAGAACCAGTGCGAATAAAACATTGAAAAATGCAGGTATTAACCAAAAATTATAATCGATTGGAATGACCACAATCCTCCTCATTTTCACGCTACTTATGGCGGTGAGGAAGTCTTGATTTTAATAAACGAACTTGAAATTTTAAACAGTTATGTTTTTCGTCATTTTAGAGAAGAATCGGCATTTAACCGTGTTTATCTTGATGACAACGGTTGTGTTTCATGGGATATCGACCCTACGATTGACAGCAATCAAGTATGGGAGAATAAAGTCGATTTATGTCCGGATAGTTGTTATATTTATGGCAGTAAAGTGTAACAAAATAGGCACCCAACCCCCACAGACAGCAAAGAAGAATAACTAAAAATAAATTAAAGGAGGAGGCACTTCTCATGATGTACCCATATATAACCCTATCAGACGGTACCCTAATAACGCACTCGCATTTAATTGACAAAGGCGGCATAAAAACCGTTGAAGTTCATTTCGAGCGTCCGTCTTCAAATTGCTTTGATTCTGCGAGATGTACCTTACCGTCTTATGAGTGGACTATCAGAGACGGTTATACGGACGGTGAAATTGCAACATTCGAGCAGTTACTTCATGACGGCGCGGGTATGTTTTTCAAATATGCAGAGCTTGGAGGGATGACGGTTGCCAAGGCTGTATAAATTCGGACAATATAATATATTCTTTTGGTCAAACGAGAATGATGAGCCTATTCATGTCCATGTCTGCGTTGGCAATGCAACAACCAATGCCGCTAAGATATGGCTTACGGCAAGGGGTGATTGCATAGTTGCACATAATAAAAATAAGATTCCACACTCAGATTTAAACGAAATTGCAGAAACAATCAAAACGAACTTTTTCTTTATATGCAGTGAATGGAAAAAACATTTTAATATTGATGTGATTAAATTTTATTGCTAAAATAATTTCATGACCCCAAAGACGGTGTAAAATATCCGTCTTTTTATATTGCGACTCCGGTAATCCGTCTGCCAAGCAAGCCGCCTTGCTTTTCTCGATACCACGCCCCCACGCTTAAATCTGCCCCGAACAGAAAAACACATTCGCAATCAGCGGGTTGTACGGTTGCGATTTATGGGCGAAGCAGGTAATAATTATTCTATTCAAGGCATAAAAGAGTAACCAAATCACTCAATGAAGTTATAGTAAAGTCCTGCCCATAATTCCTTTCGCCGCCCCTACCAACACGGCAAAACAATTCAATTCTTCATACTTCCTCAAGCTTTTGGTAAACCTTACCAAAACAGCATTAACAAGCATATCACATTACAACGGACCATGCAACTAATTTTTTCCAGATAAAAATACGAATAAAGGAATACTCCCTGTCAATACTTAAATCATGTAAGTATTTTCAAGGCGGCTTGTCTGCTTCGGGGAGTGATTTTATTGTATTATAATAAGGTTGAAATCAGCGGCGTAAATACCGCAGGCTTAAAAGTATTGAAAGAGGCTGAAAAAATTGAATTGCTCCACAGAATAAAGGGCGGCGACATGAAAGCGCGTGAAGACTTGATAAACGGAAATTTGCGTCTTGTTCTCAGCGTTATTCAGAGATTTTCGGGACGCGGCGAAAACCCCGATGACCTGTTTCAAGTGGGTTGTATCGGTCTGATTAAGGCTATAGATAATTTTGATACGACGTTAAATGTAAGATTCAGCACATATGCGGTGCCGATGATTCTCGGTGAAGTCAAACGCTATCTCCGCGACAACAACCAAGTGCGTGTATCACGCTCCCTGCGCGATTTAGCCTACCGCGCAATGCAGGCGAAAGAAAAGCTGACAAATCAAAAATCACGTGAACCGAATGTCGAGGAAATAGCAAAAGAAATAGGTTCAAAACGCGAAGATGTTGTACTCGCGCTTGAAGCAATCAGCGAGCCCCTTTCTCTTTATGAGCCTGTTTTTTCTGAAGCGGGCGACACTATATATGTGATGGACCAAATCGGCGACAATAATGATGATAATAACTGGCTTGATGAAATCGCACTAAAGGAAGCAATCGCACATCTCGGACAACGTGAAAAAAAGATTTTAAATCTACGCTTTTTTCAAGGCAAGACACAGGTAGAAGTAGCAGAACAAATAGGGATTAGCCAAGCGCAGGTATCCCGCCTTGAAAAAGGCGCGTTAAATAAAATTAAAAGAAAAATATAGTATTCGGCTTACAGTCAATGAGGAGCGATTTTTTACAATTCGCTCCTCATTGGCTTTTTTATTATGTCTGAATAATATCAACTTCCTGTTTGCTGAACTCAGCATCGTCTTCAAGGCGAGGCTCCGACCTTCCTTTAAGCTCTCGACCATCGCTGTAGTTATTGCTTACATGGTTTTCAAACAAGGGTGAGACCGGCTTTTTCGGGTCGATTCGCGCACTGTTGCCATGTAGCACGGGTGCAGTAGAGGGAGCGTTTTTGTTCTTTTCTACATTCATTTGTAAAGATTCCTCGTTTTTTTAGTTATTGTTTCCGCAAAAACATCAATTATTCCGCATAATAAAAATAAAAAAGGCATACTTGCTCAGAAATAAGAGAAAAAAGTAAAAATTTTTGAAAAAACTATTGACAAGCATGAAACAGTATGGTATTATTATAATTGAGCAACCGTTCAACTGTTAAACGAATCTGAAATCACTTAATAAGAGGGTAATAAAAAATGAGTAAAAGTGAGAATTTGTCCTGTGACTGCGATGTTATTCATGATGAGGTAGTCGAGCGTGTGAAAGAGGCTATGCCCGATAATAAGAGTTTTTACGACCTCGCCGAGCTTTATAAAATGTTTTCGGATTATACCCGTATACGTATTTTATGGGCGTTATCAAGGGAGGATATGTGCGTGTGTGACTTGGCGTTTCTGTTAAATATGACAAAATCCGCCATATCACATCAACTCAAATCTCTGCGGCTCGCTAAACTTATAAAATACGATAAGAGAGGAAAAATGGTCTACTATTCTCTTCTTGACGACCATATCAGAAGCATTTTTGAAAAAGGTTTTGAGCATATACAAGAATAATTTTATAGGTTTAATATTTTTAGCTTAACAGTTGAACACTTGAGCAACCATTTAGTATTAAGGAGGAAGTAAAAATGTGCGAGAATCATAATCACAGTCATAATCATGAGCATGAACATGCACATGCACATGAAAATACCGACAGCGGGAAAGCGGAGCTGATTAAACTCTTTTCGGGGGCGTTTATATTCGGGGCAGGTATAATAGCTTTATATTTTACGAGTCTGCATCAATACATAGTTTTAGCGATATTCGTATTAAGCTATATTATACTCGGCGGCGGAATTGTTCTGCGTGCAATTAAAAATATCATACATATAAGAAAATGGGGTGTGGCTGCCGTCCTTGACGAAAATTTTCTTATGAGCATCGCGACAATCGGAGCTTTCATTATCGGAGAACATCCTGAGGCTGTCGCTGTTATGCTGTTTTATCAGATAGGCGAGTTTTTTCAAGGAGCGGCAGTGCGTAAATCCAGAAAGTCCATTACCGATTTAATGGATATACGTCCCGATTACGCTAATCTCAAAAAGGACGGCGAAATTATAAAAGTTGAGCCGCTTTCGATAAAAATCGGAGACATTATTGTAATAAAGCCGGGTGAGAAGGTTCCTTTAGACGGCGTTGTCATCGAGGGGGAGGCAATGCTCGACACTAAGGCTTTAACGGGTGAATCTGTTCCGCGCAAGGTCTCGGTTTCAGACGCCGTTCTGTCCGGCTGTATTAATAAAAACGGTGTACTGACTATTAAAACGACTAAAACATTCGGGGAGTCAACTGCCTCAAAAATAATAGAACTTGTCGAAAATGCGAGTAGCAAAAAAGCTCCCACTGAAAATTTTATAACTAAATTTGCGCGGGTTTATACGCCTATAGTCGTGGTTTTGGCGGTGTTAATTGCTGTTATTCCGTCGCTTGTTACAGGCGGGGGATGGGTTGAACATATTCACAGAGGGTTAGTTTTTCTTGTTATTTCCTGTCCCTGCGCGCTTGTAATTTCTATCCCTTTAGGTTTCTTCGGCGGGATAGGCGGTGCATCTAAAAAGGGTGTTCTTGTCAAGGGCGGAAACTATCTTGAAGCATTAAAAAACCTCGACATCGTAGTATTTGACAAAACAGGGACGCTCACAAAAGGCGTTTTTGAGGTAACGCTTATTAAACCTCAAAACGGTTTTTCACAATCTGAAATTTCCGCATTTGCCGCTAAAGCCGAAGCTTTTTCAAATCATCCGATTGCGTTGTCAATTTTAAATGCACACGGGGGAAATGTTGACAAGTCGTTACTTTCGGAATACAAAGAAATCGCGGGGAAAGGCGTAAGTGTAAAATCAGATGGTCAGCTGATTCTTGCCGGAAATAATAAACTAATGGAACAAGCGGGTATTTCTTTCGAGGAAGCGGAAGAAACAGGCACAAAAGTTTATATCGCCGTAAACAATATTTTCGCGGGCTGTATAATTATCTCTGACCGAATAAAGCCCGACAGCTTTATTGCATTAACGTCTCTGAAAGAAAAAGGTATACGTAAGACAGTCATGCTTACGGGCGATAATTCACAAATAGCAGAGGCGGTCGCAAGGGAGCTGAATATAGATGAAACCTACCCTGAATTGTTACCGCATGAAAAGGTCGAAAAGTTAGAACTGTTAGATAAGCAAAAACGAGCTAAGGGTAAGCTTGCCTTTGTCGGAGACGGAATCAACGATGCTCCTGTTTTGGCGCGGGCAGATATAGGAATAGCTATGGGTGGTTTAGGCTCAGATGCGGCGATTGAAGCCGCCGATATAGTCCTAATGACCGACGAACCGTCAAAGTTAGCTGACGCTGTTGACGTTGCAAGATTTACAGGGCGTGTTGTGCGGCAGAATATTATTTTTGCGTTGTCTGTGAAGGTGATTTTTCTTCTGCTCGGCGCGTTGGGGGTGGCTTCTATGTGGGAGGCGGTTTTCGCCGATGTAGGTGTATCGCTTTTAGCGGTGATGAACGCAACGAGGGTTATAAAGTCATGAGGGGGTTAAAAACAAACGGGGGAGACATTTTATGAGCTTATTTACAATTTCAAATCTTACCAAAACATACGGCGAGGGTCACGCTAAAGTTGTCGCTCTGAACAACGTCAGCTTGGACTTACCGGAGGGGAAATTCATCGTCATTTTAGGTGCGAGCGGTTCGGGAAAATCAACACTTCTTAATATGCTCGGCTGTATGGACAGGGCTACTTCGGGTTCGATTTATTTTGGTAAAACCGACTTAAATACATTTAATAAGCGGCAAATGACGGCATTTCGCGGAGAATATATCGGATTTGTTTTTCAAAGTTATAACTTGCTTCCCGATTTGACCGCACTTGAAAACGTGGAATTTTCAACCGAGCTTGCAGGGTTATCTCGAAAAGAAGCCCTGTCCGCGCTGAATTCGGTAGGCTTGTCCGAGCGTGTAAATCATTACCCGGCGGAGCTTTCGGGCGGCGAACAACAAAGAGTTTCAATCGCTCGTGCAATCGCCAAAAACCCAAAAGTTTTACTCTGCGACGAACCCACAGGCGCACTCGATTTTAATACCGGAAACATGATTATTGAACTGCTTAAAAACATACAGAAAACGCAAAACACTTCTGTACTTTTAATCACTCATAATCGTGAAATTGCCGATGTAGCCGACGTGGTAATAACACTTAGAAGCGGTGAGGTGGTGCAATGATTTCAAAAATTTCACTACTTATTGCCGTGCGGAAAATGCGTTCGCATATACCGCAACTTTTGGGGCTAATTTTGCTTTTAACCGTGGGTGTCTGCTTTTTTATAACGCTTTTTACAATCGTTTTTCGGTACGAGGAAACAGCGGAAAAGTATATTTCCGACTATGATTATGCCGATGTCACTTTTTACGGCAGGTTCAATGATGAAAGCGTTAAGGCTTTGCGCGAACGGGGTGTTATTGCAGAGGGGCGAACTGTTCAAGATTTTCGTGATTTAGGGGAAAACGCATTAATTTTTCGTGCAGTTTCTTTGACAAATAATGTAAACATTCCATATATTTATGAGGGTGTACTTCCCGAAAATTCCGATGAATGTCTACTGCTTAAACGTAATGCTGCGGCATTGGGGATTGCAGTCGGCGATATGGTTACAATAGGCGGAAAAACGCTGACAGTGACAGGAATATCCGCCTCTCCCGAATATATATACATGGTGCAAAATGAGCGAATCATGATGGCACAACCGGACTGTTTTGCCGTGGTGTATGTGGTGCCGGATTTTTTCGAGATGGGGTACAACGAGATTGTTGTTATAGGCGATGCCGGAGATTTCGTACCCGATGGAACTTTTCAAGCAATTACACGAAGTGACTATACAAACTACATACTCTACCGCAATGATTTATCTGAAATTGGAAGTTTTGCATACATTTTTCCGACAATTTTTTCGGTACTGATTGCCGCGGTAATTTATGTTATGTTACTGCGGTCGATTCAAAAAGACCGCCGACAAATCGGAACTATGAAAGCCCTCGGTATGTCGGATGGAAAAATTATCGGAATTTATCTTTCGCAATTTTGCATCGCCGCATTAATCGGCGCGCTTTTGGGCGGCGCGGCGACAATTTTTATATGCGATTTAATAATAGACATTTTTTCCGCAATGTTTGAAGTGCCGACTCTCAGTTTTGCGTTTTATCCGATTCTGTGGTTCGGCGCGATGGTTGTTTCGGTGTTACTATGCGCCATTTCAGGATTGATTGCACTCACTCGAATACTTCCGCTACTTCCCGCACACGCAATGCGTCCGCGCATACCCAAAAGCGGCAGAAAAATATTGCTTGAACACGCCGAATTTATATGGAAACGCCTTACATTCAACACACGCTACGCATTAAAAAACACACTCCGCAACAAAAGCCGCTTCTTCGCGGTGGTGTTGGGAATGTGCGGTTCATGCGCCTTGCTAACCTTCTCGCTCGGATTTTATAACTCGATAACTCGTACACAAGACGAATATTTTGACGGCTTTGCAAACTATGATATAATTATCAATTTTGAGCCGATACCGCATATTTTTGAAAACGCAGAGCAACTTGAGATTTCTCAGATTGATGAGAGTTTCAAGGCGTTAGTTATGCCTGTTAAAATTTTAGACGATAACTATATTCTTGCAATTACAGAAGAGGGCTTTGACATGGTGAATATACCCGCCGCCGAACTGCAAAACGGTGTAATTATCCCTGAATATTTCGCAAAACTTTGGAAGGTCAAGGTCGGAGACAAACTTGACATAAACGGCTATACCGCCGTAATTTCCGCAATAACGCCGCAACATCTCGGACTTACTATGTATACAAGTTTCGATTACGCGAAAACCATAATTGACGAACTGCCGCCTGTGTACAACACAATCTACGCAAGAAGCGGCGACATGGCGGCGTTGACTGAAATTCTCATCAAAAATAACATTGATTTCGCCACAATTGCCGATGATAATACAAGTTTCGATTCAATCATGGAGAGTATGTCGGTGCTTATTTGGTTTATGATTTTTTGCTCGGTTGTGCTTGGGTTTACCGTACTGTATTCGGTGGGACTTATCAATCTTTCGGCGCGTGAGTACGAATATATGTTTATGGGCGTAATGGGCGAATCGCACAGAAGAATCCTCACCGCTCATGTCAAAGAAACGCTGTTACAGCTTGTCATAGCCGTACCGCTCGGATTTCTGTCGGGGAATTTAATTTTAGATGCGATTAAGGGAGAGTTTTCAAACAGCAGTTTTGTAATTTCGGCGGCAATTTTCCCGCAAAGTTATGTTGCGGCGGCGTTGGCGGTAATTGGGGTTACTGCGGTGATGACGGCGGTAACATCGCGGCATATCAAAGGGCTTGATATTGTTGAGGGGTTGAAAGGACGGGATGAGTGAGTAAACCCTGCGAAAAATCGTACCATTTTTCACGTAATCAACCGTAAATGCAGAGTGGCTGAAAATCCTTGACAGACGTAAATATCAATGTTATAATAAAGAAAACGACAAGGGGTTTCTGAAGTAGAAAATCGGGAAGGAAAATATTATGAGAAGACGGCATCGTTTTAGTTTCGTGAAGTTTATTTTTGGTGTTATGTTATTCGTGCTTATCAGTAGTCATTTCATTTCCACAGCCGCAGAAGCACATAGCCGATATAACATTGTAGATGCTCATCTTCACTATCTTGATTTTACTCAGGAAACCGATGGGCTTGAAAAGCTTGTCCTTGAAATGGACAAGGCGGGCATTTCGCGAGCAGTTTTATTCGGTATGCCTATGGTGAAGCAATGGGACGAACACGCGCCGAACATGCCCGTATATTATCTCAGCAATGATTCGCGTTCCTATTATTACAGTGCTACGGATTATATTATGATGGCACATTTAGAGCGGCAACCGGACGATATTAAAGACAGGTTTTACCCATTTATATGCGGTATTAATCCCAATGATAAATATGCGGCAAAATACATAAAGCAATTGTTAGACACCTATCCGGGTCAATTTTACGGAATCGGAGAACTGATGAGCCGCCACGACGACTTGACGGCACTTACATACGGCGAACCGCCCCGCGCCAATCATCCCGCTATGCTTGAAATATACGATTTAGCGGCAGAATATAACCTGCCTGTAATGGTACATCATAATGTTGCGGGCTATTTCAGTGACGAACCTATTTACTTGGAAGAAATGCAACAGGCTCTCGCGCATAACAGAAATACAAACTTCATTTGGCCGCACGTAGGCATTTCACGGCGCATTGAAATCCCGAACCTAATTGAAATTACACGCGAGATGCTGACAGAAAATGATAATCTGTATTATGATATTTCATGGATTGTATTTGAAGAGTATATTCTGAAGGATTTGGAGGGTTGGGCAGAACTTATCAGCGAGTTTCCCGAACGCTTCATGGTGGGTAGCGACATCGTAGGACACTGGGGCAGATATGCGGAGGAAGTGACGAAATTTTACCTGCTTTTAGACCTTTTGGACGATGAAACAGCACAAAAGGTATCGGGAAAAAATATTGTCAGCTTAGTGGAAAACGGTGTCGAGAAAAGGCAGGAATTACAGCCCTCTTTTATCGAAACCCGAACCGAAACCGAAACAATTTCAAGCACCGCGCAGAGCAACACAGGTAACTCTAACAATGGGGCAGTCATGCAGGAAGAATCTAATTCAGATACATTGATAATAATAGCCGTAATCTTTTCGACCGCTACTGCCTTGATAGCTTTAATTATTTCTGTTATCTTTAACAGAAAACAAAACATGGAGATAAGAAATAAGTTATCCGAAATCCATGCTTATTTAGATGACTATACACATGGTAAGATAGATAAATAAATCTTGAGTTGAAGGAAGGGGTAGAATGAAAAACAGAAACGAAGAACGAATCATAATTCTTTTTTACCCTTGACAAACGCCGACTAATCGGCTATAATAATATTATATATTAAATCAGCCGATAAGGAGGATGATTTCTTTGTACTACAATCGTCATGCAGATGAAGCGGTTCGCAAGCTGTCAAAGATGTTTGGGGCAATCCTTGTCACGGGGGCGCGTCAGGTTGGAAAAACAACGCTTCTTAAAGAAGTCGCCGGAGAAGCCGGGTATGTTACGTTAGACGATAAGATTCAATTAACGAACGCAGTCACACAAAGCGGGACATTCTTCAAGGATAATCCGCCGCCCGTGTTCGTTGATGAGGTGCAGTACGCCCCTAATCTTTTCCCTAATATTAAAATAATCTTAGATAAAGAGAAAAAGAAGGGGCAGTTCTACCTCTCCGGTTCTCAGCAGTTTGAGATGATGAAGAACGTGAGTGAATCGTTAGCGGGGCGGCTTGGACTTATCACCCTGCCGGGGCTTTCTTT
Organism: Oscillospiraceae bacterium; assembly: GCA_009778065.1. Taxonomy (GTDB): domain Bacteria; phylum Bacillota; class Clostridia; order Oscillospirales; family Ruminococcaceae; genus Ruminiclostridium_E. The sequence continues at coordinate 6,491 of WRKM01000008.1, read as the reverse complement.
GCGGGAACTGTACGGGGTTTCGTTCCGTGAACCGTTCCTGCCTACAGATGAATATTGTATGAGCCGCAGGAAAGTTCAGGTGGCTCTTTCCTACTCCGATGTTTGGAATATAATCCACCGCGGAAGTTTCCCGGAGTTATGCGCCAACCCGGATTTCGATTGGCAAATGTTCTACGCCGCTTACGTCAAAACCTATATTGAACGTGATGTCCGCGATTTATCGCAAGTAGGCGATGAAGTAAAATTCGTTCGGTTTATGACGGTTGCGGCAAGCTGTACGGGGCAACTTCTGAATGTCGCATCATTAGCGCGTGATGTAGGTGTCAGCCAGCCGACTGCGGAACGGTGGCTCTCCATCATGGTTTCTTCCAATTTAGTTATCCTGTTGAAGCCTTATCATAACAATATCACCAAGCGGACAATCAAGACTCCGAAACTCTATTTTTCAGATACCGGACTTGCAGCATACCTCACCCGCTGGAATACACCTGATGTCTTGAAGAATGGGGCAATGGCAGGTGCGTTCTTTGAAACTTTCGTTATCGGGGAAATCATCAGAAGCTACTCCAACAAGGGAATATTAGACTTACCGTTATACTTCTACCGTGACCGTGACGGAAACGAGATAGATTTGCTTATTGAAGACGGCGGGTTCTTATATCCGATTGAGATAAAAAAGCACGCCGACCCGAATAAGGCTGACGTTGCTAAGTTTCCGATTCTCGATAAAATTCCAAACATCAAGAGGGGGCAGGGCGGTGTAATCTGTCTCTACGATAATCTCGTTACGCTTCAAGGGAGCGATAAAGCTATTCCAATAACTTTTCTTTAGGGTGTCAATCCCGCTCCGTGTTAAACCTTTTATTATTTATCACACTCTCTTTAAATCTTGATATTTATACCCCGGATGTACGTGCAACAATTCATTATATATCATATTTTTACTGTAGCAGACTGATATTTGTTATTTATGGTTTGATGGTTGTTCGACTCTTGAAATTTGCGGTATTTATTTGAGGGTTAGGATACTCGGATTATTAAAAACGCACACATTATACATATATAGATGTATTGATTTGTGCATTATGCCCATTGACTTATTGGCCGATATATGATATAATGCAGTCGTAAAGGTTATGAACCTTTACGGAACAACTATAAAATCAGGTGAGCCTCTACCTCAAGTGAGGAGCTATAAAATCAGGTGAGCCTCTACCTCAAGTGAGGAGCTATAAAATCAGGTGAGCCTCTACCTTAAGTGAGGAGCTATAAAATCAAATTGGAGAGATGCAGTTAATACTACATCTCTCCGGTTTATTAATAGCAGAGGTTGTGATGTTAAAATTTAATCTTTTTTTCCTTTCACAAGAATTATTGATATGTCTAATGCTTATCTCTTACCTTAATATGCACGTCTCTAAGCTGAGCTTCCGCAACGTCTGACGGCGCGCCGAGTAATAAGTCCTGCGCGTTACCGTTCAGCGGGAACGCAATAACCTCTCTGACGCTGTCTTCACAGAGCATTAGCATGAGCAGTCTGTCGATACCGAACGCCATACCGGCATGAGGGGGTGCGCCGAATCTAAACGCGCCGTAAAGTGCGCCAAAACGGCTTTTCAAATCGTCTTCGGAATATCCCGCGATTTCAAAGGCTTTGACCATAATTTCATTGCTGTGGTTTCTGACCGCACCAGAAGCAAGCTCCACGCCGTTAATGACTACATCGTATTGATATGCTTTAACGGATAGCGGGTCGCCTGACTTTAATGCGTCAAGCCCACCCTGAGGCATTGAAAACGGGTTATGTGAGAATGAGGGTTTACCCGTTTCGTCTTCCTCGTACATAGGGAAATCATAAATCCAACAAATACGGAATCTGCTTTTATCTATTAATTCAAGTCTGCTGCCGAGTTCGGCGCGAATCTGCCCTGCATAAAGAGCGGCAGTTTTTCCGATGTCTGCGATAAAATAAAGAACATCGCCGACTTTTAATTCCGCACGAGACTTTAGTTCTGCTCGTACCTCGTCCGATATGAACTTGTCAATCGGTCCCTTGAAGCTCATGTCTTCCTGAACTTCCACATAACCTAAACCGCCCATGCCTATAGAAAGTGCAAATTCTTCCATGCTTTTGAAGAAGGATTTAGATTTTTCAGCCATTCCGGGGACGCGAATCCCGCGAACAGTCTTATCGGCGAATGGCTTAAATCCGCTTCCGATAAACAAGTCCGAGAGTTCTATAATAAATAGCGGGTTACGTAAATCGGGTTTATCCGTGCCGTACTTGAGCATGGTTTCGGCGTAGGTCAGTCGTGTATAAGGGGCGGTATCGGCGCTTATCCCGAATTTCTCCAAAGTCTTGCTCAAAACATACTCGCCCGCCTCAAAAACATCGTCCTGTTCGGCGAAAGCCATTTCTAAGTCAAGCTGATAAAACTCACCCGCCGTACGGTCAGCGCGTGCGTCTTCGTCACGGAAGCAGGGTGCGATTTGGAAATAACGGTCAAAGCCGCTTATCATATAGAGTTGTTTAAAAATCTGCGGTGCTTGCGGCAGGGCATAGAATTTACCGTGATGCTTTCTGCTCGGTACGAGAAAATCTCTGGCACCTTCGGGAGAAGAGGCGGATAAAATCGGTGTATTAAGCTCTAAAAAGCCCATTTCCGACATGGATTCACGCATGAAACTCATCACCCTGCTGCGATAAATAATATTCTCATGAACGGCGGGGTTGCGTAAATCCAAAAAGCGATACCGAAGCCTTAAATCCTCGTTAACGTCTGTTGACGATGTGACCTCAAAAGGCAGACTTTCACTAATATTACCGAGAATTTCAAGACTCTGTGCCATTATCTCAATAGTACCCGTGGAGATTTTTGTATTTACGGTTTCCTCGGCACGTTTTATTACCGCGCCGCCTATACTAAGGCAACATTCCTTATGAATGTCGTTAAGCAAATCCGCACTGTGTTGAAACGTAATCTGCACGATTCCGTAATGGTCGCGTAAATCCATGAATTGAATACCGCCGTGGTCGCGTATGTTTTCAACCCAACCCGAAACGCGAACTTGTTCGTTTATATTTTTTTCGCTGAGCATGGTTGTAGTATGAGTGCGGTATTTGTTTGGTTTGAACTGCATAGTTTTAATTGTCCTTTCTATTTCAATTTACTCTCTAACATTTGTTTTATCGCCGCAGGGGTAGCCGCGCCTTTTAATTCTTTGCTCGCCTGTCCCATAAGAAAACCGAATACTTTTTGCTCGCCGTTTCTGTATTGTGCCACGGGATTCGGGTTATTTTCAATAACCTTATCAATCACGCTCTCAACAAGCTTTAAATCCTCTTTTATCCAAAAACCGCCCTCGTCGCAGGCTTCTTCGGGAGTTTTTCTTTTTTCAATCATAGCGCGTAAAATTTCTTTCATGTCGCCGCGGCTTATCTTATCGGTATATCCGTATTTTACGAGTCTGCCTAAGTCGCTTGCGGAAAAAGGCGGGTTTTCGAGTTCAATCTCGCCTAAATTCACGCGGCGCAGAAGTTCGGTCAGTATGAACGCACAGACGGCTTTAGGGTTGTCGTATTCTTTTAGCGCGTTTTCAAAAAAATCGCTCAAAATCTTATTACCTATTAGTATTTCCGCATCGCTTGCCGTAATACCGTATTCGCCTGTATATTGCGTAAATCGTTCTTCGGGCATTTTGGGAATTGAGGCAAAAATAGCGTCAAGCTCGGCATCGCGGAGTACAAGAGCGGGAATATCGGGGTCGGGAAAATAACGGTAATCGTGGGCGTTTTCTTTTGTACGCATAGCATAGGTCTCGCCGTCTGTATCGGAAAAACGCCGTGTCTGTTGAAACAGCGGTTCGTTATTCTCGATAGCCCTTGTCTGGCGGTAGATTTCGTATTCTACGGCTCTCGAAATAGAGCGAACCGAGTTGAGATTCTTAATCTCGGCACGCACTCCGAGCGGTGCGCCTTCGGGGGCAAGCGATATATTAACATCGCATCTAAGTGAACCTTGTTCCATTTTACCATTGCAAATATCGGCATATTGAAGCATTGAACGCACTTTTTCGACAAACGCACAGGCTTCTTCGGCGGTGTGCAGGTCCGGGTCAGTGACTATCTCGATTAAACCCATACCGGAGCGGTTATAATCGGCAAGGCTGTATTTGGGAGAGCGGTCATGAATCAGCTTTCCGGCGTCCTCTTCGAGATGAATCTGCTTTATCCCTATTCGCTTTTCCCCGTCCGAGGTTTTGATAATGACATGACCATTTCTACAGACAGGGCTGTAGAGCTGTGAAATCTGGTAGGCTCGCGGTAGGTCGGGATAGAAGTAATTCTTTCTGTCCCATGTCGTAGTACGCGAGATTTCACAATTAAGCACCGCACCCGCTTTTATAATAAGCTCTGCGGCTTTTCTGTTAAGTACGGGAAGTGTTCCGGGAAACGCCGAACACCCCGGACAGCAGCGGCTGTTTGGGGTTCCGCCGTATTCGGCGGAGCAGGAGCAAAAGACCTTTGAATTTGTCATAAGCTCCGCATGGATTTCAAGACCAATCGTCGGAATCAGTTTCATACAATCGGTTACCTCACATCAAATAATTCGGGGGCGAAAACACGCTCGAAACAATCGGCAATTTGCAAAACAGTTGATTCACCGAGCCTTCTGCCTGTCAGGGACATCCCTATGGGAAGTCCGGTTGCCTTATAACCGCAGGGCGTGGACACGCACGGCAACCCCGCAAGGCTTGACGAAACCGTACAAAAGTCCGCAAAAAACATTTGGGAATGTGCACTGTCGGAGACAGAAGGGGCAAGGATTGCATCGGCGGTTTTTAAAACCTCGTCATAGCTCGCCTTTATTTTACGGCGGAGTGCCTTCGCTTTCTTGAAATAATCATCGTAATTTTGAGCGGACAGTACAAAGTTCCCAAACAAAATCCTAAGTTTTATTTCATCGCCGAACCCCCTGTTACGAGAATCGACAATCTGCTCAAAATAGGTCTGACCTTCGCCGCGAAGCCCGAAGTTAACGCCGTCAAAGCGCGATAGGTTGCTTGAAGCTTCCGCGCTTGAAATAATGAAAAAGACTTCGGCAGTATACTCGATTATCTCCAAAGACGAGTCGATTAATATTGCACCTTGCTTTTCGAGTTCTTTCGAGGCTTTGAGAACGGCATTTTTAGTTTCGTCTGAAATATTGTCGCCGAAAAACTCCTTCGGGATGGCGATTTTCATCCCTTTAATGCTTGTCCCTATTTTCTCGGTAAAATCACTTCCGTCGGGGTTTCCGAAAGAAGTGGCGTCACGTGGGTCGCGTACCGCTATCGTGTTAAGAACAAAAGCGCAGTCCTCGGCGGTTCTCGCTATAGGTCCGATTTGGTCGAAAGAACCGGCAAAAGCCGCCAAACCATATCGCGAAACCCGACCGTATGTCGGACGAAGTCCGGTCAACCCGTAAAAATTAGACGCTCGGCGAATGGAGCCGCCCGTGTCTGAACTTAAAGAATAAGGCGAGAAGCCTGAGCTGACTGCGATACCCGACCTCGGAGAGCCGCCTAAGCCAAACTCGTCAACACAAGCCTTTCCGAGAAGCACATAACCGGCGTCCTCCAGCCGTTCAACCGCACCCGCATTATAAGGGGGGATGAAATTTTCGAGCATTTTTGAGCCGCAAGAGGTTACAAGTCCCTCTGTGAGAATATTGTCGTTTACGATGGCGGGTATGCCCGTGAGCGTACCGCCTTCCCCTTTATCAAGGCGAAGCTGTGCGTTTTTAGCGGCACAAAGAGCTTCTTCCCCGATAACGTCCGTAAGGGCTTTTAAGTCAGGGTTCATCGCTTCAATAAGTTCCAAATACTCCGTACAAAGCTCTTCCGCGCTTATTTCACGCTTTTTGAGGCTTGAGTGAAGGGTTTTTACTGTTGCATTTGTGATGTCAGTCATAATAAGTCCTCTATTCCATTATTTTCGGGATAACATAACAGTCAAACAGCGGTTTTGTATTCGCGAGCAGTTTTTCGGGGGAAAACGAGTTTACAACCGTATCTTCGCGCAAGTCGCTCAGAAAAACACTCTCTGAATCGGAATCATCCTCATCGCAGAAATCGAAGTTGTGTTTTTTTACGGAAGAAGCGAATTCGGTCATAGCATTAAGCTTTTGAATAAAACTCTCTTTTTGCTCATCAGAAAAGGAGAGCTGCGAGGATTCACATAAAAGCGAGAAAGTCGAAGTATCCATGATTTATAGTCCCTCCTGTCAGTGTGTGAGATTAAGTATATCACAAAATGAGAGATTAGTCAACAAAAAAACAGATTTTCAAAAATTTTTAAGGAAGTTCATAAATCCGAAAAATCTGTAGGATTACAATAGAAGTGTTACACTTAGCAAAAAAAGAGTAGCGGAAAAAGGAAACCTGTGTTACAGTTATAGTTGCTAAACAAAAAAGCAACAGGGAGGTTTCCAAAACCCGCTATGACAACT
>WRKM01000007.1 GCA_009778065.1 Oscillospiraceae bacterium | reverse complement strand
TCCGTGATAAAAAGCACTGCGGCTTTTAATTCTTTAAGCGCGGCGGGATTCTGCTCAAGCTTTTTCTCCCAAAGCATCGAATAAAACGGCGCGAATATGAGCATCGATTTCTTGATTAAGTCCTCAGGTTTATACTCTTCGAGCCGCTTTGTCGGAACTGTATACGCCGCTGTACTGCCGTCGGGCAGATTAAGTTCTATAGACAGCTCGCGGGGCGTTTTCTTATCACTTCGCAAATAAAATACAACCGTTTTCGGGAAATCTAATTTAAGATAATCCTTTCCCTGTTCTTTTCCGTGTTGCATAGCGACACGATAAGCGTATTCAAAAACCCGCAGGGTTATTGTTTTATCGGGTGATGATTGAATTTCTAATCCCATTCTATCACGCCCGCCTTCAAAAGTCAACCCCGTTTTTGTAGGGCGCGATGTCCTCATCGCGCCGAAAAAACACGAAACATCTGCTAATTGCGGCGTGATGGCGCATCGCGCAAGACATACACGCCCTACAGAACGAGCCATCGTCCCGCAAATTCGCATCGTAGGGGACCCCGCCCACGGCGTCCCACAAATCCACCCCGCCCCCGTCGTCCCGCATCTTTTAATCAACAATTTACAACGAAAACTGAATAAATACTTAAGTAATCAATTTTCACGAAACTATCAAAATAAATTTACAATTAATTACAAAATATCTGCATATATTACAATAAAATTTGGTAATTTCGCACAATTTATCCTTGACAAATAGTAATCATTGTGATATAATATCCGAAGAGAGAATTAAACTCTAAGAGGAGGTGTTTCACTCTTGATTACATACCTTGACGAAAAATGTGTAGGCTGTAATTCCTGCATCAGAGCCTGTCCTGCCGGGGACGCCAATATAAACAAAGTAAGGGAAGATGGCTCAATCGGCATAGACGTCAACCATAAAATGTGTATAAAATGCGGCGAGTGTATAAAAGCCTGTAGTCATGATGCGCGTGATTTTACCGACGATACCGAGGCATTTATGCGTAATATAAACAGCAGTACGGCAGTTATCGTCGCACCTGCAATTAAAATCGCTTATGACGGATATTGGAGACATGTGTTACAATGGCTGAGGGAAAGGGGCGTAAAGCATATTTATGACGTCAGCTTCGGTGCGGATATATGCACATGGGCGCATTTAGTATATTTAAGAAGAAATCCGGGCAAAAAAGTAATATCACAGCCCTGCGCCGCGATTGTAAACTATGTGCAGAGGTACGCGCATCAGCTTATACCGTATATGTCTCCCGTACACAGCCCTATGATGTGTACTGCTATTTACGTTAAAAAAAAGCACGGTAACATGAAAATCGCCGTACTTTCCCCCTGTATAGCCAAAAAAGACGAATATGACCAAACCGGACTCGCGGACTATAACGTCACCTTTAAAAAGCTCGGCGAATACTTAGATAAAAATAAAATTAATATACAAAGGAGCGGACACAGTAAATTCGAGTTCGATGTATTTCAGGGTATGGCGGGTTCTTTTTATCCGCGTCCGGGCGGTTTAAAAGACAACCTGAAACTCCATATCCCAAAACTCAATGTAATAAACGCAGAAGGACCTCCGGGTATATATCGCACTTTAGATAATTACGCAAAAGAAAACGAGCAGTTTTTACCCGCAGTTTTCGACGTTTTATCCTGTGGTCACGGGTGCAACAGCGGACCCGGCATCGGTAAACACTACAGCATTTTTAAAATGGATTATATTATGTACGGTGTTGAAAACCATGTTTTAAAAAGAAAACGCCGCAGAACAATCGCGGGTAAAGATAACTTGTTTATGAAATTCAGCCGTACACTGAAGCTTAACGACTTTTGCCGCGGATATAAGACCATACCGTATGATATGGCTGTTCCTTCAAATCGGCAGATAAACGATATTTTTATAAGTATGGGGAAAACCACAAAAGCCGAACGCGAATTTAACTGTCATGCCTGCGGATTTGACAGCTGCGAGGATTTGGCTAAAGCTATATTTAAGGGGCTTAGTATTCCTGAAAGTTGTCTTGAATACACGGCATACATAGCTAAAAAACATTCAGCTAAGATTAATGAGCTTCTCCACGAGTTCACGAGTGTGGCAGACGAACTCAGAATCGTCGCCAACGACCTTAACGATGATGTCTCCAATGTTAAAAAAGAAGCGGAAGCAATCGACCTGACAGGACGCATCTGCTCCGACGATATGTCTGAAACGACCTCTAAACTTAGCAGACTTGAAAAACTTTCGGTAGACATTAATCAGGCTATGGAGAAAATAAACGAAAATGTAAAAAGCTATAATGTCATGACCTCAAGCGTAAATAATATAGCACGGCAGATAAACATTTTGTCAATAAATGCAAGCGTAGAAGCGGCGCGGGCGGGCGAAATGGGTAAAGGCTTTGCGGTCGTCGCCGAGGAAGTGAGAAGCCTCGCAGGTAACTCGCAGGCATCGGTAAAAGAGGCGGACTCCTGTAATAAACAAATTAATGAATCTATGGAAAGTGTCGCGTCTATCATTATAACGATAAAAACTACGGTCGATGAGCTTAATTCGTCAGTAGAAAAAATGAAAAGCGGTATAAACGATATGCTCGTTGACGGAAAAAACATAAATACCTGTATGGTAGATGTCGAACGGGTTTCAAACAGAATTTCAGAGTTAGTCGAAAAAACTAACACACTAAACGAAAGTCCATAATAAAAGACTAACGAATACTTTTTAAAATACTCATAATTTACAAAACACAAAAAAGGCTTGAAATATCGCCTTTTTTGTGTTATAATGGGGTGAAAACAAAAAATCGAAACGAAAGAAACAGCATGAACTATTACGAATTTTTAGGTATTCCACGAGACGCAACAGACAGCGATATAAAAAACGCCTACAAACGTATGGCGAAAAAATATCACCCCGATGTTTCCGAGGGTTGTGCCGATTATGCTCATGAAAAAATGCAGCAGATAAATCAGGCGTACAGTGTCCTCGGAAACAATACGTTACGCGAAGAATATGATTATTCCTTATGGCAGGAGGAAAGAGCGAATCAATCTAAAACTTACACCGACGAATACAAGGACTATGTTCCGCAAAACTCCCGCACGAATCCGGGCGAATACCGCTCAGAATGGCAAAAATACTACGGTACAACAAAAAAGCCCCCCCGAAAAGCCCGAAAACCTGTGCGTTCAGAACGCGCAAAGAAAATAATGAGACTTGTTTGGGCATTAAGGATAATAATTCCTTCCGCTGTTATTATTATGATTTTAGGAATAATCTTCAGGATTCCTTTTATGATGAATACGCTTGACAGATTCTATGGCAGGGGAACGCTTTCAAATGTAACAAAAATGTATTTCGCCGCTATTAATGAATATGATTTTGACAGAGCGGCAGAGCTTTCAGGCGGCTCTCTATCAGCAGGACGCGGTACGGATATGTCACAGCTGACAGCTATCGTAGCAGAAGCTCACAGCTTCAAATCCGACGGTATACCCTACGGAAGGATATGGTTCGAGAACGAAAAAAGCCGCCTGCACTACAAAATAATTAATACCAAACGCGAAGATTTTATATCCGCAGACGTGACCGTCGAGGTCACAAATCTGAACATGGAAAAGATTTTCACCTTAGCGCAGATAAACATAGAAAACGATTTAAGAAAAGGCACGGGAAAACTGATTCTGCTGAGAGCTATAAGAGAAAAAGACCTCTCTCTTGTGGAGGAGGTCTACGAGGAATATATAAACGAGGTCATTGCGGCGATGCCCGACGAATACTTGAAAACCACGGTCGTACTTTATTTTTACAGACCTGTAAGTATGTGGGTCATCAGAGGGAATGACAATCCGGAGCTTTTGAAGAATGTAATTCTCGGCGGCTTCGGTAAGGCGCGGGCGAACAATTACGAGGACTACATATATATTGACTGGCATGAGGCACTCAGAATAGACTAAACGCAAAAACTCTCCTCAGGTCCTAAATATGACTTATACGGTTGGTCGCCTTTTTTATAAATAACAATCCTTTCGAGAATCAGACCCGCTTCGAGCGGGGCGATTTTAAGCTCGTTAACGCCCGCCTCAAAGTTTAGTTCCGTTTTTGTTACACGGATATTGTCGAGTACGCCTATACACCACCGCCTGTCGCCGGGACTTCCGGCTCTGAAATCAGCGGGTACTGCTGTCATTACTTTTTCACCGAGCATAAAACGTAAGGGGCGTTTATTCTGCACCGAATTCGTAGGGGTAGTCCATACCTCCACTACATATTCGCCTGATTTGGCAGTCAAAAACCGATACGTAAGATTCGGTTTTTCGTCATTTTCCGAGAAATCGACAGTAGTAGGGAACACCTTCATACCCGTACCGGTTCTACCGTAGTTTTCAAGTTCAACGAATCGCGCAGCTCCGGATTTCGCCGCTTCATCAGCACAGAAATGATTTGCGTCTATGACCGTTACGCCATTGTTTTCTAAGAAAGTCATGGGCGGCAGATTTTCTATATTCACGGCTTTAGCATTAATCTCAATTGCAACGACTGTTTCTTCGTCTTTAATTAAAAGCTCTGCGGTTTGTTTTTTATCGGTTAATTTGTCTCTGTTACAACGTAAAATTATTTCTTCCTGACACTCGACTTCGCCTTTTAAAGAGCTTATCTCAAGCCAATCGTACTGCCCGTTCGCTTTTATATTGTAAATAACGCTTCCTATCCCATCGTTTGCTATTTCAAGTACAACCTCGTCATTTCCCGCATACATGAAATCATTAATTATAATTTTCATGGGACTTCCATATGTTTTATGATATATATTTTCCCTGTCCGCACGAGAAACAGTCATGCGCGGTTTATACGCAGGTTCTACCCTAACACGAAGCGGATAGCGGCAATTATCCTCGTTCCAAACCACAAATCCTATATGCTGTTCAAGCTCCATACCTTCCCATTTGCCGTCCTTGAATTTACCGAATTCTCCCATGAGAACCTTGTCTTTCTCGATGCAATCGGTAACAAGGTCGGCATATTTATTGGCTATTGTTTTCCCCTGCTTCGCATACAACATATTCTTGCCTGCGTAAATGTGCATACGCACTAAATTTACACTAACCTTCGCAGGGAAATAGATTAGGCTGTAATAGGCGTCTTTGGCATTTTTCGGAATCTCGCGGTAAATCTCCTCATTATCCTTTTCAATAAGCGCGCAAAGAGCCAAAACCCTGTCTGCCTCGCCGTAATGACAGGGGTGATAAATATCGGGGTTCTGCGCTTCGGGGCGGCGCATGGCGTTCATTCTTATGTAGCCGTGCAAAACCTCTGCCATTTTCTCACGCAGATTTAATTCTACAGATGGAAAGGTGCTTGTCAGCCATTTCGCCGTATACTCGTCTATTTTATTGGGTGCGTTTGTTCCGTAGCTCTCAAAGTTATATGCAAGCTCCATAAAATAAGCCAGTGATACCTCATTAAATTTTAAATCGCCCACATTGACAATCCATACATCCTTTATTCCGTAGTCATACGCCATACTCATCTGTTCCCACGTCCGCTCAAAAGACGTAGACGGCATCCACTCGTAAGAAATCGGTCCGCCGTGATAGTCGAAATGATAATACATGCCCCACCCGCCGCGTCTCTCGCGAACATCGGCAGTCGGAAGCGTCCGCATAAACCCGAAATTATCCTCGCAAAGCATACAGATAACTCCGTCAAGTTCGTCCCAATATTTTAAACCCTCAACCTCGGAGTTTCCGTAAAAATACTCCTCAACCTCTTTATAAAGTGCGAGCAGACGCGGCACTTTATCGAGTTCGGGGTTTACATTTTTCGTTATGAGTTCATGCTGATTCTTAATAATATCTTTAAGCAGGTCTATATTGTCTTTTAACGCGGCATTATCGCCGAGCATGGAGCTGTCGCGTTCACCGCGCATACCTAAGGTAATTATTTTTTCGTACTTTCCGCTTCTTTTCAGACCGTCCTCCCAGTATTTAATCAGACCGTCTTTGTTGGTATAATAATCCCATTCGTTACCGTAGGGCGAATCCTCGCCCCTAACCAAATCCCACTCCTCACTCGCCCTGAGACAAGGTTCATGATGCGACGCACCCATAACTACCCCGTATATATCGGCAAGCTCCTCGTTAAGCCCGCCGGGTCCGTCAAGCCCGAACGAAGACGTCCACATGGCAGGCCAGAGATAATTGCCTTTAAGACGTAATAAAAGCTCAAATACATGGTCATACATCTCGGCTGTAAACCCGCCGAAACGCTCAAATGTCCAGGTTCCGAAGCAGGGCCACTCATCGTTTATAAAAAAGCCGCGGTATTTTACGTCAGGTTCTTTAGAAATGACTTCAATCTCTTTTGTAATCTCGATTTTTTCGCGCCGAATCGGCTCAACATCGCCCCAGAAATGCAAAGGCGAAACTCCGATATACTCAGACAGCGCGAACATACCATAAACAGTTCCGCGCTTATCACTGCCGCAAATAAGCAGAGCCTGATTCTCAAGCTTTTTTATCCGATAAACCTCGCGCTTTCCGCGAATCTCGGACGGCTCAAACTCCCCATCGCTTATCAATTTATCGACAAGCGGACTTTTATCGAGCGTCGCGAAGATGACCGTGTTCGGTCCCGGGATAAGCTCCTCGGAAATAACGGGACGTTCTCCGCAGACTTTCTCAAAGTCTTTCGCCACCTTAACAGCGATTCTCTTCACGCCCTCAAAGGCTTCTTTTTCAACTGTAAATATAAATTTGTTCATTTTCGTTTTCCTCTTTTATTAATTGATTTTAATTAATTATATCACGTTTTTCAAAAAACGGCAATATAATTTATGAACTAATCAAACCCGCCCGTTTTAGCAAAAGCCGCGAGATAAATCTCCGCTCGCTCTCCGACACTATCTGCGTACTCCGATAATGCGCGTCTTGCCTCATCTAAAGTCGCACCCGAACTGCATATATCGTCAACCACAAGCACATTGAATTTATTTAAAGGCTTTTTTACCCCTAACGCACCTTTGAGATTTTTGGCGCGTTCCGTTAAGGTAAGTTCTTTCTGCTCATCTGTTTTGCGTAAAAAAAACAGTGTGTTCGGAGAACACTTCTTCCCCGAAAGTGAGGCTATCTCCTTCCCCAACATCGCAGAAAAGCTATATCCTCGATGTCGTAAAGCGGATTTCCGCGCCGGAATCGGTACAATCACATCAATTTTATTCAATATATCATTTTTTAAGAGTACGCTATACAGCATCTCAGCCGCCGCCGATATTGCGTAACCGTCAGCGTTTTCCTTCGCTTTGGCTATTATGGGTTTCGATTTGTCGTTGTAAATACAATAAAAAGTCCTGCGGCTATCGCTGTTTTCATAAGAATCAAGCGGCGAACAACCATAACAGAAAAATTCACATGCCCCGATAATCTTATCGCAAAAAGGACAGCGATTAGGGTAAACTATGCTCAATAACGCTCTTTTAATATTGTATAGATTCATCTTGATTCGTTCGCGCTGTTTTTCGCGGTCTTCTGCTTTACTTCTTTTTTCGCATAACAAGCCATGACCCCCGCCAATACCCACAACATCTGGCTCGATATAGGCATACTGATATTAAAAAACGCTTGTATACAGTATCCAGTAAACCCTGCCGCCGCCGCCATTAAGAGCGGCTCTTTAAACGTGACGGGAACAACTTTGTATAAAAGAGTCCCCAAGAACGTCAAATAAAAGAGCAGTCCTAAAATCCCCTGGCAAACCAAAATTTGTAAATATTCGTTATGCGCCTTATCCATTTTTTCCCGGGTAGCTTCGAGCTGTTCTTCTCTGGCGGGATAAACCTCCCAAAACGTATCCGGTCCGCTACCTATTACAGGGTTTTCCGTAAAAGCTTCGAGACCGTTTTTCCATATACCGATTCGTCCGGAACCGAAGTCATCTTGAAAACTTCCGTGCATCATCTCTCTTGCCTGATAGACCGGACGCCAAGCATCCTCGCCCCTTCTCCCCAATACCTCGATACCCGCAAAACCGACTGCGATAACCGCGGCTGTAAGAAATAAGCCCCATTTCTTATTCATGAGCTTTCTGCCGTTTTTCTCATTCGCCGGCAAAGACAGCATAAATCCCGCCGCACACAACACGACAGCGACCACCGTATATAAAATTATCCTGCCTACTGTTTCGGTTTTTAATATCATAAGATTGTAGAACAGTCTCTGAAGCGTTAATACCGCCAAAAAGCTTGACGCAAGTATGAAAAACCTGCCTAAATGCTTACGGCTTTCCACGATAAAGGGTATAGCTAAAACAAATGTCACGAGCGTACCTACCATGCCCGAATCAGAACCCGCCAAGAACATAAGCCAGAAACTAAACCCACCGCCCGCGAGCCATATATACCTCAGTCGGGAGTCTGTCCGTATAAACAAAAACCCGCAGACCAAAACAGCTACACACACATACGTCGAAACTATATTAATATTACCGAGCGTAGAGCGGAAAAAAATGCTATAGAAATCCTCCACGTAATACATACTACCCGGTTCGTTAGGCCACAGCTTAAAGAAATCAAAGCCGTAAAATTGAAAAATCCCTATCAAACCGATGCAGGACGCCGATATACCGAAAAACACAAAATCCCGCTCCCGCGGTTTGTACCAACGCGCCACAATTAAAAAAATCGCGACATAAAACAGTTGCGTAATCACTCCGTCGTGTCGCTCCGGAAGACCGTTCCAAACGTCAACAGTCCCTTTGTACGGCGATAGCAACGCCGAAAGCACCGTAACTAATGCGAACCCTAAAACCGCAAAATCGTAAACAGCAAGCTCCTTAAACGAAACAAGTTTAAATCCGCCTATGGCTCTGACAATTATCACAAGTGCTGAAACACAGAGTACTGCACACATACAAATAAAGAAAAATTTGTACTTATGACCTGCTAACCCTACGTATCTTTGTTTGTTAAAATAAAGCGGCTGAATACACAGCATGAGAATTACCGTTACTTCTGCGATAATTTCCTGCCATTTATTCAGTTTGCTGATTGTTATCGCCCGTCCGAGGCGCATTGACTTTCTGCTCGGCATTATTTTTTTCACTCCTGTATTCGGGTACGTATTTACGAATAAAACTCATTATTCCTTCTTTATTTTCGCTTTTCGTACTATTTTCATTTTTCACGGCTCTCGCAAAATCCTCCGTAATTTCCCGCTCGAAATCAATCCCTACGCTACGCGGATGTGCTACGTAAATTTGATTGTTTTTTGTTTTTTCAATACCCTCTTCATCTAAAAGCAGTTCCTCAAACAGCTTTTCGCCCGGACGCAGACCTGTAAACTCTATTTTTATATCCACGTGCGGCATAAACCCTGCCACGCGAATTAAATTCTCAGCTAAATCGACGATTTTTACAGGCTCGCCCATATCCAAAATGAATATTTCCCCGCCCTTCGCGATTGCACCTGCTTGAATTACAAGTCTTGACGCTTCGGGAATAGTCATAAAGTACCGAATAATATCCGGATGGGTAACGGTCACGGGTCCCCCTGACTCAATCTGCCGTTGAAACAACGGTACAACACTGCCGTTTGAGCCGAGAACATTACCGAAGCGTACCGCCACAAACTCGCAGATTCCGCGAGCGTTCAGCGACTGAATGACTAACTCTGCCATACGCTTACTCGCACCCATGACATTAGTAGGGTTTATCGCCTTATCAGTAGAAACGAACACAAACCGTTTTACACCATGTCTTATTGCAGACAGACCTGTCAGGCGCGTACCCATTACATTATTCTCTATGGCTAATCTCGGACATTCTTCCATAAGCGGTACATGCTTAAATGCCGCCGCATGAAATATGACCGTGGGTTTAAACTCGCTTAAAACCTCTTCAAGCCGCCCTTCATCAAGCACCGAGCCTATGCGGACCTCTACCCTGCTTCGCGCCGCCTCCCCGTGCATTGTGAAAAGCTCCTGTTGCAAATTATAAGCATTGTTCTCTGAAATGTCAAAAATAATTATCTTCGCCGGTCCGAACACTAACAGTTGGCGGCACAATTCAGAGCCTATTGAACCGCCGCCGCCCGTAACCAAAATCACTCCGCTGCGAATCCACTTTGAAATACCCTCGTTATCCAAATTAGTTTCGGGACGCCCTAAAAGGTCGCTGATTTCTAAATCTTTAAATTTCACGTCAGGCGCCGCCTCTGTCTGTTTTGCGAAAGGCTTCATAAGCCGCACTTTACACCGCCCTACGGGAATATACCCGATAACCTTCCTCAGGGTTTGATTTGAAATAGAAGGAACCGCCACTAAAACTTCTTCGATATTGTATTTATCCACCAACGCAGGAATCAGAGAGTCGTCCCCTTCTACAGGAACCCCATGCAGATTGTAGCCGTGCTTTTTAACATTACTGTCAACAATGGAAAGCACGCGGCGAGGACGCTGTTCCCCTGTATGCTTGTTTAAATGAATCAGCATAGTAGAGGCAAATTCTCCCGCACCAATCATGAGTACGCGAACAGGTTCCATCCTTCGTTCGCTTACTTTTCCCCGCACTCGCCGCCACCAACGAACAACAACCCACCACATGGGCTTAAACATTCTGATTCCGCCGGACAGCGTAAGCATAAAGAAGAAAGCAAGCAATCCGATAGCAGGATTAGGCCATCCCACACCGAGCAGTCTCAGTGTGCAGTATACACCGAGATTACATACCCCCGTCGCAAAAATCAGGCGTATGACGAGTCCGATTCCCACGTATTGCCACATACTGCGGTACACACCCGACAACCAAAAAGCCGCCAGACAAAAGACCTGCCACATATAGCCATATTGTAAAAATGTGTTCAAAACAGTACGCGCCATCGGGTCAGCATGAATAAAAAAGTACGACGATAAAAAGACAGCCAAACACCATGAGCCTATCAGAATAAACATATCCGCCACCATGAGTATGGCTGTCTTTATTACACTTTGTCTGTTCATTATTTATAATGGAATGTGATAGTTCAGCACTAATGCGGCAAAAACAATTGACACCATCGCACTCAGTTTTAGCAGAATGTCAACAGCAGGACCGCAGGTGTCTTTGAGCGGGTCGCCTACAGTGTCGCCTACAACGGCGGCTTTGTGATTGTCAGAGCCTTTGCCACCGTGGTTTCCGGCTTCAATATACTTTTTGGCATTGTCCCATGCACCGCCTGAGTTCGCTGTAAAAATTGCAAGCATGAATCCCGATGAGGTAGCCCCCATGAGATAGCCTACAACTCCGGACGGACCGAGAATAAGCCCTGTGGCAATTGGTGCGATAAGCGCGAGAACAGCAGGAAACACCATCTCATGAAGCGAAGACTTAGTACATAAATCCACGCATTTTTCATAATCAGCCTCAACGCCCGGTTCGCCTGTTATAAGTCCCTTAATTTCACGGAACTGACGGCGTACTTCTTCAACGACTTTTTGAGCCGCACGCCCTACGGAGTCCATGAGTTTGGCAGTGAAGAAGAACGAAATCATCGCCCCTATTAACAGCCCGACAAGTACGGTCGGGTTGTCTATACTTAAGTCTAATTTATAACCGGGGTCTAACGAACTGATTCTGTCTATATAAGAAGCGATTAAAGCAAGCGCGGTTAAAACTCCGCTTCCTATAGCGAAACCTTTACCGACAGCGGCGGTGGTGTTACCTAATGAATCAAGTGCGTCTGTTCTCTGACGTACTTCGGGGTCGAGTCCCGCCATTTCGGCTATACCGCCCGCATTGTCCGCAACAGGTCCGTAAGCGTCATTTGCGAGGGTTAATCCGAGAGTAGACAACATACCTACAGCGGAAAGCCCGATGCCGTAAAGTCCTAAATTAGCAAGTTCGGGGTCGGTAAGAGAGCCGCCCGAAATAAAGAACGAGACTAAAATCGATGCACCGACAATCAGAACAGGAATCGCCGTTGAAACCATGCCGAGCGACAAACCGCCAATCATCAGCGTAGCCGTGCCTGTTTTGGTGGATTCGGCTAATTTTTTTGTCGGCTTATAGTTGTCGGACGTATAGTATTCCGTAATAAAGGCTATTCCCACCCCCGCAAGGAGTCCGGAAAGAACCGCGCCATACAGTCCTAAGTGATGTCCGTCAAACATGAAATACACAAGGGGAAACGCAACAATGGCAATAGCGAACGCCGAGAAGTTTGTCCCGCGGCGCAGTGCCGACAGAAGATTCTTTTGGGTCGCGCCTTCTTTTGTACGAATAAGGAAAGAGCCGATAATCGAAATAATAACACCGAGACCTGCAAGGGCAATCGGAATCGTCACAGCCGCATTCCCCGTAATGCTTCCTCCGTCAACCCCGCCGATACTTGAAGCGGCGGCGACACCGAGCGCGCAGGACGCTACGATTGAACCTACATAGGATTCAAATAAATCCGCACCCATTCCCGCTACGTCACCCACGTTATCGCCTACGTTGTCGGCTATTGTTGCAGGGTTGCGGGGGTCGTCTTCGGGTATACCGGCTTCTACCTTACCGACTAAGTCCGCACCTACGTCTGCGGCTTTCGTGAAAATCCCGCCTCCGACACGCGCAAAAAGAGCCACGGAAGACGAACCCATACCGAAGGTTATCATTGCGGCGGTCACTTCTTGAACCTCAAGTCCAAAGACGTAAGTCAATAGAAAATACCACGCAGAAATGTCTAAGAGACCAAGCCCCACCACGACAAATCCCATTACAGAGCCTGCCGAGAAAGACACGCGAAGCCCTTTGTTAAGGCTGTCTCTACAGGCGTTTGCCGTGCGTGAGTTCGCGGCTACGGCGGCTTTCATGCCGATGATTCCCGAAAGACCGGAGAAAAACCCGCCCGTTATAAACGCAAAAGGGACAAACCACGTCAGGAATCCAAATGACGCCATAACACACAGAATAATAAACATAACCGCAAAAACACAAGCGATAATTGTATACTGCCGTTTTAAAAACGCATTCGCACCGCGACGTATTTTCGAGGCGATGTTGACCATCTCAGGCGTCCCCTCGGGGTGTTTGAGGAGTTTCTTAAAAGTAACCACAACGTAAGTAAGTGCCACCAAAGCGCCGATGGGGGCGATAAGCAAAAGGATGTTACTGAGTTCCATAAAGTGTCTCTCCATTCTTAATTGATTTTTAATACCTCATACAAGTATATCATAGAGAGGCGGCGGTGTCAATAAAAAAATCTATTCCCGGCAAAAAACAGAATAAACAAGAAAATTCCTATTCTCCGAGCTTATCGGAGAATAGTTTATATATAAAGCAAAAGGGCTGTTTTTCTGTAGTCTCAGGCTGTAAAGCCATAAAAAGAGCTGCGAAAACAGAACACAATGTAAAGGAGTTTTAAATGAACCAGGAAACAAAAATCGCAGATACAGGCGAAGTGATTAACACGGCTACTGTAAATTCTGCACCCACCGACGACACTCATATTTCCATGAGTAAATCGGATTATGAAAAAGCTGTTCAATCTGCGGAAGATAAAGTCAGGGGCAAGCTTTATAAACAAATTAAAGAGCTTGAAACTAAGTTATCCGCACTTGAAGAGCCAAAGGATGGGAAGCCATCCGAAGCCGAAAGGGAAATACAAGAACGGCTCGTTCAAATCGAGGCGCGAGAAAAACTCATCTCGCTTAAAGACGCACTGTACGATAAGAATCTCGACAGGTCTTTTGCCGATTATTTAAAGGACGATACGGATATTGAATCCTTCTGCTCGCTCATTAACAAGGTGTTTGCCGAAAAGGTTAAGGCTCAAAGCTATATCCCCGGTACACACCAAAGCAACAAAGGCGTCTCCGCAGATGATTGGAACAAAATGGGCTATGATGAGAAAATAGCCTTTCGTGAAAAAAATCCGGAGATGACCGAAATATTTTTGAAAAAAAACAAACTATAAAAAAGAAATGGAGATTAATAAACTATGGTATTTTATCCTGACATCTGGGCTGATTGCGTAAATTCAGAACTTCCTCATACAATGGGGATTATCACGCGTCTGTCCGCAGATTTTACAAGCATGGTCAACGAGATTACACAATACGGCGAAAAGGTTCACTTCCCTTCCTTTGACAGAATCGGAGAAGCGGAAGAAATGAGGGTCGGTCACGAACTGACCCCCGAACAAGTTTCGATTTCCGACAGTACGGCGACCGTAAAGCAGGTAGGTAAGGCTATCAGAATCTACGACAAAGAGTTAGTAGGCATAAAAGGCAATACTTACGGCGAACACGCTCGTCAAGTAGCGGAGGCGATGATGGAAAAGTTAGAACTCGATATTATTAAAGAAATCGACAACAATGCCCTCTTTTCCGTGTCCCTCACTAACGGAAATCTTACACTCGGCGATATTCAAAACGCTATGAATTATTTCGGAGATAAGCGAATTTTCAGCTCTTTCAGCGGAATAGTATGCAACAGTTATTTTGCTAATGCGTTTTATAACATGCCCATGTTTACGGACATAACGTCCACAACCAACAATATAGCTCAGGCGGCGACAAACGGAATCATGGATGCCGCTAACTGCATCGGTTATCTGTACGCTATCCCCGTATATCTCACAGACGTGGGAACACTGACGGACGATAACGAGCCTAAGCTGTATATCCTAAAAAAGCGCGCTGTCGGTAAAATTATGCAGCGCGGCGTAACGGTCGAACATGGAAGACGTGACCTTTTAAAGGCGACGGATATTTCCTGCGACACTCTTTATGCCGCGAAGCTCTTAAACCCGAAAGGCGTCGTAGTGCTTAAATAATTTTTATGTTTTTGCGGGCGGACATAACAGTCCGCCCCATATTTTTAATGAAGGAGATAAAAAACTATGTCAAAAGTCAGCGGATTATATCTTGAATTAATGAAAACTTTTAACCTGAACCCCTGCATGACTGTCTTTCTTTTATATAAGTATGCACCCGCGCTTCTGTGTACGGGATTTAATAAAAGCGAGACTGTATTTGAATCCATTATGTTTGAAGATTTAAAAAAACGCTATAAATGTATAAAACCGCATATGACAGAAGAAGGCTTAAACGCCCTGTGTATATCGGACGCAAATCTGAAAAACGCCGAGAAATGGCTTATTAACAGGCTTCATCAATCTAAGCAAATTACTCTGTATAACAAGTTATATGAGCAGGGTGTCGCAGGAGACGTGAGGTCAATATCAGAGTTCGCAAGGTTTTCAAAATCTTTTATTAATGATGATTCAGAGGAAGATGAAGAAGCCTTGTTTTTTAAGAGTATCATGTTTTCAGATGATTCAAATGATTACGGCGAATCGAGAAAATCAAATCAAACAGATAAGGAGGATATATTTTAATGACAAACTTAGACAGACTCAAAATGGAACTCGGTCATAAGCCTTATTGCGAGGACGATGAATATAAAGTTTTTCTTGCAGAAAACGGTCTTTTGGCTGACGAGAATTACAATAACGACAAAGCGCGGTCAAATCTGATTGAGACCGTTATTTGTGTATTGGAAATGTTGTCAAACAATATTGACAACTATATGAAGGTGGAAACAAATTTCCATACCACGAGTGCGGCTTTGGATAATCTGCACAGTCGTATAAATCACCTGCATAATCGCATTAAAAACCCTAAAGAACACGCTCCCGAAGGCGATTTTTCATTTATGTATCATACTTAAAAAAGGAGGCACACATATGCAGAAGAACTTAAAAAAAGCGCGTAGCTCATATGACATTTCAGCGTCTGTTTTTAACAGCGTTATGTCGCGCGAATCCGAAATTGTTAAAGATTATTACACGAATGAGGAGTTTCGCGTCTTTTTCAGAAACAAAAAAAACACGAGTAGTCAAGGCTTTAAAACCGAGTTATATTATTATGCAGGTGAAAACATAAAAGCGGGAACGCTGATAAAAATTAATGATAAAACATATCTCGCTATTAACTGCGGTACCGCAGAAAACACACTCTATAAAAGAAGCGATTTATTTGAATGTAATATTATTATGAAATTCTTTAATAACGGACAGAATCTGACAATACCCGGCTTTTCCTACTCTCTGACGTCTGTTTTCGGGGATAGTTTCCCCAGAATTTCATCCGTCAGCGGAAATATGCAGATTCTGACGCAAGACAACGATACTGCACGAAAAGTAAGTATAGGCACTATAATACAAGCTTTAGACTGCCACTGGCTTGTAAATGGGCGTATACTCCAAAACGGATTGATAAAACTCTATGTTAAAAAGCAGAGCGAGAATCCGTCTTTTACACTTGAACATAAGTTTTCAGAAGGAGTGATTTTTTGAGTATAGCGAAAATGAAACAAGAGATAAAAAGTTCGCCCGTTTTATTCATAGAAAAATGCTGTAAAATAAAAGATAAAAATAAGAACTATGTTCCTTTTAAACTCAACAAACAACAAAAAGAACTGCTCGATATAATGGAGAAATTTCGTTTTATCATCGTATGTAAACAGCGTCAAGTGGGCATAACCTCCGTAGTCGCGGCGAAGGCAATTTACATGTGCGTTACCCGGGCGGGGACCGCCTGCCTTTTAATGTCCTACCGAAATTCAAGTACGAGAGACATATATAATAAGTTAAAAGATATATACCTGAGCATACCGCAGTTTATGTCTGTCAAGTTAACAATCAACAATAAAGAGGAAATGAGGTTCGCAAACGGTTCAAGCATAACTGTCGCTACCTGTTCGCTCAAAGAAACAAGCCACGGGAGTACCTATCATTATGTCCACATTTCCGAAGCCGCACTCTGCGGAGATTCATTATCGAATCGGCTTGCGAGTATAGAAAGTGCGCTGACACCTAATGGTATAATATGCCTCGAATCCACGCCGCAAGCAGGTCTTACATATTTCAGCAAACTATATACTGCGGCGAGCCGAGGTGAAAACTTATATCACCCTGTATTCTTCTCGTGGGTTGACGACAAAAACGGTATGCACGATGCCGAGCAGAAGCAATTCGCGCTTGAATACAAGACACGATTCGGTAGTTTACCGAGCTGCGATGATTTAGACAGAGAAGAAAAAGAGTTGTATCGTAAAGGCGTTACATTTGAAATGTTGGCGTGGAGAAGATTAAAAATAAAACAACAGGGTAAAAAATGTTTTAACACGAATTTCCCTGTCTGCGCCGCCACTGCCTTTATGAGCTGTATAAACGATAACATGTTCGATATTGAAGCCATTCATTTAAGGCTCAACGCCTTAGACGATGTTGAGCCTATCCCCATGCCCCACGATTTACCCGATAGCCTTAAAGAGTTTTACGGCAGAGGGTTCGACTTATGGGGTCTTCCGAGGGCAGGGGTCGAATACTATATAGGTGTTGATTGCTCTGAGGGAGTAGGAAAAAATTCAGATTACAGTGTTATTGAAATTATCGACCAAAACGGGTTTCAAGCAGGAGAACTGCGTACTAAAACCAAGCCGTTTATTTTTGCGAAACTCTGTAATGATACAGGCAGGTATTTTAATAACGGAATGTTAGTTATTGAAAGAGCGTCAAGCGGTCACGCAGTCTTATGTAATCTAAAAGAAGATTATAACTATCCTAATCTCTATCGCGCAGGGGATTACGATAAACACGGAAAACCGCGAAGAACAGATGGCTTCAGCACCAACTGTAAAACAAAACCGATAATGATTGATGATTTTACAGAGTGGTTTGAAAAGGCTTTTTTGTGTATAAACAGCAAAACGCTGTTAACTGAAATGTCCGCGTTCGTTTTTAAAAACGGTAAACGCGAAGCCGCCACCGGTCACGACGATTGTGTTATGGCAATGGCAATGGCTATTCAGGCGGCAAAAGAAGGAAAATATTATATCTAAAAAAGAAAGGGGTTAAATTAAATTGTTTAATTTCAAAAAAAATAATAACCGCGAAACGGGATTTTGGTTTAAAGAGATAGTGAACGACACGGAGCATATCTCCAGAATATGCGGAGTATTAAATATAAAGGAATATCTGCTCCGCAAGCATAAGGTGCTGTCGAGACCGAATTTCGATTTCAAAAACGAAAAATACATCAGCGCGAAAATCGTACTGAACATTATAAGCTCTGTTATTAATACCCATGTCAGTTATCTCATGGGTAATCCCGTCAGTTTAAACGGTAACGCCAATATCGTAAGTGAGGTTAACAGAATTTACAAGCAGGGTAACTATAATAAGACAGATTATGAGATTGCTAAGGATTTATACACTTATAATAATGCTTTCGAGTACATTTATAAGAATAAGAACAACCATATACAGTCTAAAATAATCTCCAACGAAGATTCATATCCTGTTTATGATGACGAGGGTAATTACACCCATTTCATCGAATATTGGAAAGATGCGAACTCCTTTGACGAGCATTACGTTGTTTACTATCCGCACAAAGTAGAAACCTATATTAACGATAAACTCACAGACGAGAAAATAAACCTTTCCGGTCTTCCCATTCATTATTCAGGACTTTCAAAGAGTGCGTACAAGCAATACGGCGAGCCGTTTGTTAACGATTTATTCCCGCTTACAGACGCAATAGAACAGTTGGTCAGCAAATTAGACGACAGCGTAACCGTACACTCTCTAAATCCTTTAGGCATAGTCACAGGTAAACAGATTAAATCAAGTGTTCCAAAAGAAATGGTCGGAGCTGTTTTAAATTTAGACGACGGTAACGAGTTCAAATTCGCTACCGCCGCAATTGATTATCAAAGCGTTAAATTACTGTTAGACACCCTCTGGCAACAGTTTTTCGCCGTTGCTTGTGTTCCCGCCCTGCATTTTGGACAAGTCAGTGTTTCCAATGTGTCCGAAACAAGTCTGCGTTTTTTATACGCCAAGCTCGACGACAAGGCGAGAGAAACAATGATTACATTCAAGGAGGGTGTTTTAAAAAGATTTGAAGTCTTCAGAAAACTGCTCCTCGCCGAAGGCAAGGAGTTTTCTGACAGCGACTTTTGTACCCTTGACTTTAACTTTAACGTAAACCGTCCCGTCGATACAATTTCTCTTATGAACGAGCTGTCTTTACAGCGAAATATGGGTGCAATATCTTTGCAAACAATAGTAGACAAATCACCCTCTTCAATTGATACCGCCTTAGAAATGGAACGTATAAGAACAGAACGCGATGAAGGTATTTTGAGCGGCATAATTATTCCGAACTACCCTAAACCGAAAAACGAGTAACCATTGAAACTACTAAAAACGAGGTATCAAAATGAAAAACAATTTTATCGAGGTTGACACTTCGAGCATCATGTACGACTTTACAGATAAATCGCTTCCATTTGAAGAATGGCTTAAAACAAGCAACAGGCTTATGAATATCCCGCCCGAATCTGTTCCCGTCTTTATGCAGACGGATGTTCGAGCGGGGTTTTTAAGCCCCTCAAAGCTCAACAACAATACCGCAAAACACGATGCTGTAACCAATAATCTAAACATCGTAATTAACGGTACGAATCTTTCCGCCGCCGAGCTTGAAGACAGGGTGGCTTCAAATATTTTAAACGCATTAAAATCGGCGAGGTAAACTTCTTAGAAAATCCCTCCTTAGTATCCCATATCTCCAAAAAAATACTTGACAAACGGAGAGTACGGTGATATAAAGTGTATATCACACACAAATATGAATGAGAATGAAAATGCAAATTCAGAAGCCTCACCCCGCCTCCGCCTTTTCCCAAACAATCCCCGATTTACATCCTACCGCCTTCCCCACCGACAACCGCCCACTTAACCAGTCTGCCGCCTGCTCCGCGCCGATAATAAGCGGCATACGTTCGTGAATAAACCTGATTTCACTTTCGGCGGGTTTAGTTATTATAACAAATTCATCCTGTTCTTGTGCGAGTTTTTGAATCCCTGCCATGAAAATTCCGTGTTTATCGGGGTTCGTGAAAATGTATTTTACTTTCTTTTTATCAGGGAGCGTTTCCCACTCGTAATACGGAGCAGTTCGCATAAAGAAGAAAAATATTTGGCAATCGTTAAAGCAGTATTATAACGTAACCCCTGCCTGTTTGGGCGGAGGTAATTGCAAATAGCATAGTTGATTGTCGTTTGAAAAGACTTTAGCTTGACAATAACCAAAAGTCAGCGGGTAACAAGCGGATTTATTGCAAGAGTCACCTCGATTGATGGTCGAGGCGGCTTTCAATTTTGTATTAACTGAGAATTGTAGAAGTAAATACATACTTCGCATCCGTCTTTCATGCAATCATGCGGTGGGGGGGTAGGTCTCTCGGTAATCAGTTCTGTTGGCGTTTCGGTGGGAACAGTAGTTTCTTGCGGAGGTATGATGGGCGGTTCGGTATTTTGGTGCGGTGGCGGTTCATCTACGTTACGCTCTTCAGATATTTGGTTTTGTTCTGGCTCTTTATTATCATTGACAAGAGAAGCAACGAACGTAGAGGCGGCTAACGGGAGGGTGAAAATCAAACCTGCTAAAACACACCATGCTCCTGTTTGTACACCTTTAATGAGCCAATCACCATCTTGGGGCTTGATTAATTGAACTCCTGTTATACAAGCGGCAATCAAAGTTAACCACAATCCTGCTTTGATTAAAGGCGAATTTCCAAAAAACGGTATTTTGGATAAAAATGTTATGCCTATAACTATTTGAGAAATTACCAAAAAAATTGCAAGAATAATAATCGCTTTCCATAACTTATTGTTTGATTTGTCGTTAGACTGTTCTTTCGACGAAACATTTTCATCTTTAAGTTTCTTGTTTTCGACTTTAAGTTTCTCGTTTTCAACTTTAAGTTTCTCGTTTTCGACTTTAAGTTTGCTATCTTTAAAAAAGAAAGGTAAGGAGGTTTTATGATTATTTTTAGATGACATTTATCCGTCCCATCCTTTAAAATTTTTAGTTTAACTCATATTGTTTTTTCCTTTTAATATTTTTAATACTTGTCCAATCTCATTCGCCATTTTCATAAAGAAATACACGACCTGCCTTGAACACTGATTTACTCTTCGTCATCACCCAAATTAGAATCTACATTGTGTTCATCAAGATTCTTTATATACTTAATGCCTTCTGCGGTTATGCTTGCCAATCCCGACTTAAATACAATTCGATTATAGTATTTTTTTGAGGCAATCTCACGTAAGTTTTGAGAAATATCGGCAGGTGGAGAAATTCGTAATTCATCGTAAGCATTACGAACATCATCAACAGTAACAAACTGCATTTTTTCAAGCTCGTTTTTATAATATAAAATGGTTGTGGTAACGTCAATGTTTCCGGAGGGGCGAATTCGCCCGATGAATTCCTCGAGAGATACCTCGGGCTTAGAAGACACACGACTTTCCTCATACTGGGCTTTTAACGAATTCATCATCTCGTTAAAATATTTTATCTGTTCGTCTTCAGGAAGCCAACGCATATCGCTTCTTACATACGAATTTATTTTTTTGATTTCATCGCGATACTCTTCATGAGTTATTTTCCGACTCATTAGTCAATCCTCCCACTTTATTTTACAATCTTCTTAACTGATTATAACATGGAACTCAAACTATGTCAATACCTATTTCTACTTATTTCTATAGTGGTGATTAGTTTGGCCTCCTTGCATTTATTCCAGAATCAGCTTGGGCTACAACATCTGTACTTATTTCGAGTATAGGACACCCTATGCAGAAAATACCAATTTCTACAAAAGTGAAACAAGACAGGTGTTTGTGCATGTTGCATAAACACCTGTCTTGTTTCGCCGAACATTTCTCTGTTTTGACCAATTGGGTGTTTACCCTAAATCCCCCAACATAACCTGCCTATCCACCGAAAACAAATCTCTCAACCTCGCATGAGAATACGTTTTGATAGAGTGCTTTTCCACCATTCCGATAATCCCCGAAACAGTAACAGCAGAACCGTGAACGCCTGTTTCTTTTACGATATTATCGATTTGTCCGTCTATGCTTTTACCGAAACCACCCGCTATATACGAGAAAAACGCAAGCGGCATTTTACCGTCATAATAATTCTGCAAACCGCCGATGTAATTATGAACCATACGGTTATGGTGGTCGTTGCTTATGGTGTATTTGCTGTATGCCTTGTTGTCGATTATGCCGCAATAACCCTCGCTGTCAGAGAGAATCATAACATCGGGAGTTATTCCGATTGCACCAACATGACGGGATTCAAAACCGAAAACAGTCTTGAATAATTCGGCGGTCGCTTTTTCAAAATCAAGAGCGTTGTCCCGCCCCTTGAACGCCATTTCAAAGTATTCTGTCATGAACGAGCCGATTGCACCACGAGGGTAAAGACTCATCAATGTTGTTTCAACAAATCTCGTTTCCGCTCCGACCGTTTCTGCAATTTTGTCGATTAAATCCGATGTGATTTTCCCGATAGGCTGTTTGAGTGATTCGGCGATAAAAGCTTGCTTGATTTTGATTTCTGCAAGCATTTTCGGAGTTACGGTTGATGCTTCAGTCAAGCTCCGCAAATCCTTTTTGTGCTTAGGGTCAAGCCCGTATTTGCGTTGAAAAACCTCATGCTCGGCAGGGCGGTCAATAAACTTCAGCGTTTCGGCGAGTATCGCCCTAACCTCGTCCGCTTTATCGGGCAGTATTCGTATCGCTCTGTCATCTTCACTACGCTTTGCAAGTTGTGTGTATTCAAGCCAGTTTTGGATTGTGTTTGCCACGTCCATTAAGTTTCCAAAAGGGTTTTCCTTGTTTAACCCCTTGCTTGAAGGATATTTTTCAAAGAAATCCTTATCAAGTGCCGCCTCGCCTTTTTGCCGGAACAACAAGAGCTTGTCCACAACTTTTTTATAACAGGCATCTGTTTCGTTCTCGGCTTCAACCATTACAACTTTGGCGATTTCTTCTTGTGAAAGGTACTCGACATTCGAGTCGGATAACAGCCGTAACAGAAAACGAAACGGACGGATTTTAAACCTTACGTTTACGGCAACCCCGCGGCTCAGTGAAAACGATGAGGGGAATTGATATTTCAAGACCTGCTCTTTCAAAATTGGAACAGGCGGTTCGCCCGCTAAAATTGCCTCGCCCGCAAGCGTGAACATTAGCTTTTTGGTTTTATCTTGCTCGAAAATCAAGCCAAGACTTTTAAGCCAAGCAATATAGGTTCTCGCACCGCCGCCCGTTTGGTCGCGGCGGTCTCCTTTGCGTTTTATCCCCGCCGATTCAAGGGCGGCTTCAAGCGACAAATGCGTACCGCGCTGTGCTTGCCATTCGGCGTTCAACGCAGTATCGGCGATTGCCGCAAGTGTTTCGGGGATAGAGTTCAAGCGGCGTTTCGGGCGAGTTACCCACCAGTAATTAATCATAATTTAAACCCTCGATTCTAATAATCAATGTTAGATAAATACTCAGAGCGCATATCTTTCAATGTGTCGACTTGATATTCAATGTGGCCTGTTAAGTTCTCCAAAATTCGGAAAACCCTTAATACCCACTGACGAAAAACGTCAAGGCTTATGACCACATTTTTTGAACTTCCAATATAAAAATGATTTTGATGATTTTGCTTTTTGTTTTTTGTTGGGTATCTTGTAAAAGTCATATCGTTTGTATTTTGGTATAAAATTTCGATAAACTTTTGAACAAATTTAAATTCGTTAATTAACGCATTTGATTCATTGTTGTTACTTTTTTTCAGTAAACTAATGGAATTTTTACACAGTTGCTGAATATTGTGACCATCTTCTATTTCGCTCTTTTGAAGTTCTCCAGTATTGCGCAACTCTTCGTGAATACGATACAGAGAATTAAAAGCTTTCAAGTATGTTTCCACACCATGGATGGCATTGAACATAATCGGAAATATCCATATATCAGCTTTTTTACTCCAATTATCCTTAAGGCATTCATCAATTAACAAAATCGCAACTTCAAAATATGCTTCTGCCATTTGCGAAAACTGGCTTCCTAAATCTTGAAAAGGATAAAAACGCCAATTCAAATATGCGCTTCTGTCAATATCGCCGAAACCACCAAAATAGTTCGGCAAGCTATCCATTAACTCCTTGGTTTCAACATCATCTAAATCATCGGTAATGTACCTTTCTTTCTTATCCATATCGAAATCCTCACTCATTGATATTTGCCTCCACCCACTCATACTCAATCCCCGCAAAGCTATTCAAGATAGCCTCGAAAATAATCCTCGCTCCACGGCACGGAACAGCCATACCGATTTGTTTACGAACGCTCTCCTTGCTCCCTTGAAAAACAAAAGTGTCGGGGAAAGTCTGCAATCTCGCTCGTTCCCGATTAGTCAACGCCCTCGGCTCGCTCCAGTGATAAACATGAGTACCGCCGCCGCCGCTTCCTGTAACCGTGTACGCAGGCTTATCGGGGTCAAGACGTTTGTAAATCTGGCTGATTTTTGTGGCTGTTTTTATTTTTAATTCTTCGGGCAAGTCGGCAGTAAAAGCGTTCTCGCCGGGCTTGATATGTTCAAGGCGGCGTATTACCGTTGCTGATTGCTTTGTCAACTCATTATTAGGTGCGTTTCGAGAAATTTTAGGATTTTCTATTGCACTTCTACAAGTAATATCGTCATTGCAAAAAAGAGCGGGTGACGGTACTCGAAACGTAACATCAATGTCGTTGCGAACGCCAACAATTATAATGCGATGCCGTGCTTGCGGAACGCCGTACTGCTCGAATTTATAAAGGTGAGGAGTTATCTTATACCCCGCCGCCCTCATGTCATCAAGTATACGAGAGAACGCTTTACCGTCATTGGAGTTACGAAGCCCGCCGACGTTTTCGGCAAGAAACCAGTCCGGCTTAAACTTTTTCAAAGCAGCAACACCGAACAAATACAACGCACCGTATGCGCCGTCCAAGCCTTTTTGCTCACCGACAGCACTGAAATCATTGCATGGAAACCCAAAAGCAAGAGCATTAATCGGTTCAAGCACATCAAAATTAAGCTGCCGCACATCCTCGCAAACAACGCTTTCGGGAGCTTCGGGGCAGATATTATAAATATATGTATCGCAGGTATCACGGTCAAAATCGGTTGCCCACTGATGAGCGATACTATAATCGGGATTCTCGATTGTGGCGGTTGTAGCTCCGTAGCCTATGCCGCCCGGACCGCAAAACAATTCGCCAAGCCTATAATTAGTCATTCTATACCTCTTGTATACAATTCTCCAGTATAATTATACCACATATAGAATCCGTTGTCAACCCCTGCCTCACCCCACCTCCGCCTTCTCCCAAACAATTCCCGATTTACATCCTACCGCCTTCTCCACCGACAACCTTCCGCTTAACCAGTCTGCCGCCTGCTCCGCACCGATAATAAGCGGCATACGTTCGTGAATAAACCTGATTTCACTTTCGGCGGGTTTAGTGATTATAACAAATTCATTCTGTTCTTGTGCGGGTTTTTGAATCCCTGCCATGAAAATTCCGTGTTTATCGGGGTTCGTGAAAATGTATTTTACTTTCTTTTTATCGGGGAGTGTTTCCCACTCGTAATACCCGTGAGCAGGGATAATACAGCGGTTTTTGGCGAATTGCTTGAAAAAGCCGCTGTTTTCATAGGTTTCGCTTCGTGCGTTTATAATGACGCCTTTTCCGTCCCACTTTTTAATCCCCCATTTTGAGTATGTCTGCATAACGGCATTATTGATTATATTCACCCTATTTGTCGGGTAAATATCAGACAACGCCGCTTCGCGGTTAACGGGGGCAATAAGCCGCATGGAAATTTGCTTTAAAATCTCGCGTATTTCCATGATTTCATCTTCAGAATTTGCTATATATCTGCCGCACATAAAAAACACCTCATTTTAAACATTGCATACTTTCAATAATGCTTTCATTATATTATACAACCACCCTTATGTCAAGCGTAAATCCGATTCTGTTAAACCTGCGAAAAACCGCGAAAATTCGGATTTTGTGTAAAAATTTTTTATTTTTTCTTAAAACCTACTTGACATATATGATATATCAGTGTATAATATCTATTAGTAAGATATATGAATAACGGAGACACAAGAAAAATGGACATGAATTTTATTTTAGATTCCATCCCGATTTACGGAAAAGCGGCTTGGCTGACTCTATGGACGGGTGCGGCGGGCATTATTTTGTCGTTCGTTACGGGATTTATCTGCGCTCTTGTTCAATATTTCAAAATCCCCTATGCGCGGCGGGTTGTGGGAATGTATATTGAGCTTTCACGAAACACCCCATTGTTGATTCAATTATATTTTCTGTATTTCGGGTTGCCAAAGCTTGGCGTTATGCTGTCGGGAGAAACCTGCGCCGTAATAGGGCTGACATTCCTCGGCGGCAGTTACATGGCAGAAGCAATCCGCAGCGGGTTAGAATCTGTTGAAGCCATTCAGTTTCAATCGGGGTTATCACTCGGTCTGTCAAAATCACAAGTTACGCGCTATATTATCAGTCCGCAGGCTTTTCTGACAGCAATGCCTGCCCTGCTTGCGAACGCGGTGTTTTTAATCAAGGAAACATCGTTATTCAGCGCGATTGCCGTCAAAGATTTAATGTTTGTGGCTCTATACCAATTGGGGAATGTATATAAAACCGAAGAAATATTTTTAATTCTAATCGGATTCTACCTCTTGATTCTCCTGCCTTTAACCATTATCGCCGGAATAGCAGAAAGGAGGATGCAACGTGTCAAATACGGGGTTTGAAATACTTTTAAATTCTAAAACATGGCTGAGATTAATAGAGGGATTATGGGTAACGCTGCGTATTTCTCTTATAACGGTTCTCATTTCGGTTGTTTTGGGGCTAATTCTTGGTATAATCGCAAGCCGTAAGAATTTATTCGGCAGAGTTCTCTGCCGCGTTCATCTTGAGACAGTGCGAATTGTACCTCAGCTTGTTTTGTTGTTTGTCGCCTTCTTCGGGCTTCCGCGGCTATATAATATACAAATCTCTGCCGAAAGTGTGGCAATCATGGTTTTTGCGTTTTGGGCTTCGGGAGAAATGGGGGATTTAGTACGAGGCGCGATTATATCCATACCGCCTCACCAAACTCAAAGCGGACTTGCTTTAGGGCTGGCAAACCGCCAAATATTTACATATATAATTCTTCCTCAAACCGTGCGGCGTTTGATTCCGCCGGCTATAAATTTAATTACACGCGTTGTTAAAACCACCTCGCTTGTCAGCTTAATCGGAATGGTTGATGTCTTTAAGGTCGGAAAACAAATCATTGACTTCAATCGTTTCGAGTATCCGGGGGGAGCGTTTTGGATTTACGCCGTTATATTCTTTTTATATTTCGCAATCTGTTACCCTATATCAAAACTTTCACGGCGACTCGAGAAAAGGTGGAAAATTTAAGGTGAAAATAATAATGAAAGGTGCAACACCTATGCCTTGTAATTCTATGAATTACGCAATTTACTTTGAATTATGTGCAGGTGGGGCGGCATGGAATTGAAATATGGCATTATTACAAATAAAAAATATTACAAAAAACTTCGGAGACGTTGTCGCCTTAGACGGGGTTTCATTAGACGTTGAGGCGGGAGAAGTGGTAGTGCTGTTAGGACCGTCCGGTTGCGGTAAATCAACCCTGCTTCGCTGTGTTAACGGATTAGAAGAAATAAACTCCGGTGAAATTATATTTGACGGAAATAATATTACCGCTTCGGGGACTGATTGGCGGTTGGTACGACAGAAAATCGGAATGGTATTTCAAAGCTATGAATTATTTCCGCACCTGAATGTCTTAGAAAATATTATATTAAGCCCTAAAAAAGTTCTGAAAGTTCCTGCTGAAAAAGCGGTTAGGGAAGCCGAAACCCTTCTTGCCCGTATAGGATTATCGGATAAAATAAAAGCTTTCCCGCGCGAGCTGTCCGGCGGACAGAAACAGCGTGTGGCTATTGTACGTTCTTTAATTATGCACCCCCGGATTTTACTGCTTGATGAGATTACCGCCGCCCTCGACCCCGAAATGGTGAGAGAGGTTTTAGACGTGGTTTTGAAGTTAGCCAAAGGGGGGCAAACCCTGCTTATAGTAACTCATGAAATGGAATTTGCAAAAGTGGTAGCAGACAGGGTCGTATTTCTTGACAAAGGGAAAATCGTAGAAATATCTACCCCGCATGAGTTTTTTAATGAACCCAAAACCGAAAGAGCCGAAAAATTTTTGAATATTTTTAAGTTTGATAACGCAAATATATAAAGCAACCGAATAACTCACACAGCGAGTTATTCGGTTGCTTTTTTATGCTTTTTATACTATACCGCCCTCAACCACTAAATTTTCGGGGTCTACCTTATCGCCGTAAACAGGTTTTAACGTGACTTCAAAATTTGTGTGGAAGAAATTTTCTTCAGCAAGGGCTTCAATCTCGCTGTTAAGCCATTCAAGCAATGTAGTATTGCCTTTTTGTACAGCGGGGTTAATCGTATCGTACTCTCCTAAACTCTCGATACCCGCCGTGAAACCTTGGTTTTGGATTGCCCACGCTAACACTTCGGTATTATCCGTTGAAAAAGCCGCGCCGCGTCCGTCAATAAGCGCGTTGTAAGCATCCGAATAAGCATCGTATTTAACTAACTCTACTTCGGGATGATTTTTCTCAAAATAAGTTTCAGCCGTTGTACCTTTTACGATAATAAGTTTTTTACCGTTTAAATCACCGACATCTGTTATCAGCGCGTTGTCGGGACTTACTACCCCTAAAGCAACTTTCATGTAGGGAAGAGCAAAATCAACCTTTTCAGCCCGTTCTTCAGTTTTTGTGAAATTGGCGAGGATTATATCAACCCTTGCGCTTTGCAAAAATTCCACTCGGCTTGCGGGTTCGACTGAAACATATTCTATGCTGACGCCCAAGTCCTTTCCGATGCGTTCGGCAAAATAAACGTCATAGCCTTGATATTTGCCGGTATCATCAACATACCCAAAAGGAGCTTTATCACTGAATACGCCGATAACAACTTTCCCGCTTTCCTTGATTTCATCTAATGTGCGAGCGTTTCCGACTTTTGCGGTTTCATCGGTTTCGCTCGAAGAGCCTCCCGGATTACCGGAGCAACCTGCGAAAAGACTGAGAGCAAGCGCAGTTGCTATTATTTGTTTTAGTTTTAGTTTCATAATTTTTTCCTTTCATGTATAGCTTATTATACATATAAACTTAATATGTATTAACTGAATTATACCATTTCTCTTCGGATTTGTCAAGTGCTTTTTTCAAAAAATTTCAAGTTTTTTGAAAAATAATTTTTTATTTTTTCTTAAAACGAATTTTCGGATTTTTGAAAGTCGGATTTTGTATAATTTGTCCTTGACAAATTTACCGAATTATGATAGAATTTTATGGAAAAAGGGGGGAAATCAATGAAAAGAATTATAGCCATACTTATCTCGTTTTTTTTGGTGTTGTTTTTGACCTCATGCGCTTCAACCATGTCGGAAGACAGGGTTTATATTCTCAAAATGTCAACCCAGCTTAATGAAGCCGACCCCCTTGTACAGGGTTTGCAGATATGGTCTGATAAGGTGAACGAAAGAACGGGCGGACGCGTAGTTATCGAAATCTTCCCCTCAGGTCAATTCGGCTATGATGAGGACGTCATAGAGCAGGCAATTTTAGGCGCGAATGTCGCTGTGCTTTCCGACGGCGGGCGTATGTCGAGCTATGTCCACGATTTAGGTATAATCGGTATGGCATACATAGCCGACAGTTACGATGAAGCACGTTTAATCACCGAAACCGAAATCTTTTCCGACTGGGAAAGACAGCTTGCCGAAGAGGACGGGCTAAGGATTTTAAGCTTCAGCTGGTACGGCGGAGAACGTCATTTTTTAACAAACAAGCCTGTAAAAACTCCCGCCGATTTAAAAGGTCTGCGTATCCGCACTCCGGGTTCGCCCGTTTGGGCATACTCTGTTGATGCGTTAGGGGCGACTCCCGTAAGCATGGGTTGGGGCGATTCTTATAACGCGCTTCAAACAGGTGCAATTGAGGGTGTTGAGGCGCAGAACACCGCAAGCTACGGCGGACGCATGTTTGAGGTGACAAAATACATAAACAAAACCGCCCATTTTCAATTGATGAACGCCGTTGTTGTGGGCGAAAAATGGTTCAAATCCCTGCCCGAAGAATATCAAGCCGTACTCATTGAAGAATGTAAAGCCGCCGCCGCTGAAAACGCCCTGCTCATTGAAGAAGTGGGCGATGAATACGAGGATATGATGGTTGCTAACGGCATGGAGGTAGTGGAAGTCGATATTGAGGCGTTCAGGGAAGCTTCCGAAATTGCCTATGAGAAATTGGGTTTTAACGAGCTACGCGAAAGATTATACGCCGAAATAGGGAAATCATAAGGAGGATTAAATTTTGGACGGACTGAAAAAGTTTTACCGCCTATTTTGCAAAGCGGAGGAAATCATTGTCTCGCTGTTCATTGTTGCGATAACCCTGCTTGTATTTTCGTCCGCGATTTTACGGACTATCAACCATCCCATAAACTGGGCGCAGGATTTATCGCTGTTGCTGTTCGCTTGGGTGGTTTTTTTGAGCGGCGATGTGGCATTGCGGCGGGCGGATTTTTTACGGGTTGATATGCTGGCACGAAAATTTCCTCTTAAGATGCAGGAATTTCTTTATTGGCTGTGGTATATAATTGCAATCGGTTTTCTCGGCATATTAGTCGTATACGGTATACCTTTGGCAATCGAAAACGCCAAAAGACCGTTCCAAACCTTAGGTCTCAGCTATTCTTGGGCGACTATGAGCGTGCCTGTAGGTTCCGCGCTTATGATTGTTACAATTATAATTAAGTTAGTTATGCGTCATAAAGGTCAAAAGTCGGATGAAAAAACAAAGGAAGCAATATGAAAGAAGGGTTGGTACATAAAAAATGGGTTTTGTATTTATTTTATTTGTATTTTTACTTGTTGTCGGAATGCCCGCCGCTTTTGCAATCGGTATATCGGGCGTACTCTTTTTCTTCCTCACGCCCGACCTCCCGTTAGCCATTACCGTTCAGAGGGTACTCGCACCGACCCAGAGCTTTAACATGCTCGCCGTCCCGCTGTTCGTCTTCGCGGGCAACTTAATGAACAACACGGGCATAACTGCGCGGCTAATCAAATTAGCCAATCTCTTGACCGGACGCATGTACGGAAATCTGGCACAAACCTCCTGTCTGCTTTCGGTACTTATGGGGGGCGTTTCGGGTTCAGCCAACGCCGATGCCGCCATGCAATGCCGCGTATTAGCGCCCGCAATGAAAGAAAAAGGTTACGACATGTCCTACGGCGCGGCTGTCAACGGGTTCACATCCTTGATTGTTGCGACCTTACCCCCAAGTATGGGGCTAATCATTTACGGCTCGGTGGGTGAGGTCTCGATAGGGCGGCTGTTCATAGCAGGTTACGTACCCGCAATCCTTATGGCGGTTTTCTATATGTTTACAATTCGCCAAACCGCCAAAAAACGTGACTACCGCCCCGAACGTACAACCCGCATCCCTCCCCGCGAGGTGGGAAAGGCGCTCGTAGACAGTCTGTGGGCTTTGCTCTTCCCGATTATACTTATCGTAGGTATACGCTTCGGTATCTTCACGCCGTCGGAATCAGGGGCTTTCGCCTGTGTTTACGCAATATTCGTGGGTACTGTCATCTACAAGGAAATGAATTTTAAAAAGTTCATGGAAACCTTAAAAAACACCGCCGGAGACATAGGCATAATAATGATTTTAGTATCATTTTCGGGCATATTCGGCTACGGAATAGTATACGACCGCGTACCGCAAGCCTTAGCCGGTTTTCTCATGGGGATAACCGATAATAAATTTATACTCTTGTCCCTGATAATAGTGATGCTGGTGATTGCGGGAGCGTTTATAGAAACTACAGTAATCGCACTCCTTATGACCCCGATTCTCCTGCCTGTTGTTGCTTCCGTGGGGGTAGACCCCGTACAATTCGGGCTTATTATGATGACCGTAGTGACAATGGGCATAATGACCCCGCCTATGGGCATAGCCCTCTTCACAACCTCAAGTCTAATGGGCTGTACGCCTGAGCAGACCTCAAAATCCTCGATTCCGTTCATCGTAGCAACCCTCGCAGTGGTGGTTATTATGGTAGGGTTTGAAGATTTGATGCTGTTTTTGCCTAATTTAGTTTTCGGAAAGGCTTAGAATTTCAGATAAAAAACGGCTTTTTTTGCTTGACACAGCCGTTTTTTCGTGTTATAATTAACTGTGTATGTAAAAAAACTCGAAACAGGGTTGACATTTATTTGGGAGAGAATTACATTATGAAAAAAATAAATCTGTTAAAAAGAATATTACTTTTATGCCTATCCTTCTCTTTTATGGGGTTCGGTACTTTTTCGGGTACGCTTCAGGTTTTTGCAGACGATTCAACCGACACGATAGGGGGCGTTTTAGACCAAGACGATTGGTATTGGGAGTGGGAAATAAAAAAAGGCGTACTTACCGTTACGCTTTTGGGCAGTAGAACCGACTGGCCGCTTCCCCCTATTGTCGGAGACAAGGTAGAAGAAATTTGGACTCCTCCGTGGGAAGATTATGCCGAACAAATCGTTGAAGTTGTCTTTACCGAAGGGTTTACAGAAATCGGTTCTTATGCGTTCAACACCGACCTTGTTCGGAATGGATTTATGTATGAATACGAAGGTTATTTAAATCTAAGAAAAGTTACTTTGCCAAAAACCCTTGAGACAATCAATGAGTGTGCGTTTTACAATGCTATTTCTCTTGATGACGTCAACTTTACGGAACTTACAAATCTCGAAAGTATTGGTGGTTTTGCATTTGCCGAAAGTAAAATCAGTGTGTTGGATTTAAGCAAAACGCAAGTTACGTCTATTGGAAATTCCGCGTTTGCTTCCACTATACAAGTCGATATTATGACCCCTCTCGATGAAGTTAGGTCTCTTGAAGAAGTTGGGTCTCTTGAAAAGGTAATTCTTCCCGTTACAATAGAAAAAATCGGGGCGGGTGCTTTCAGCTGTGTAGGTCTGTTTTACTATGGGGGCGGGGGACGTACCCAAACATACGAACAAGGAAGCTTAAAGACAATAACTTATCCCGGTGCGCCCGGCGGCGGACGGGAGGGATTATATGAGTTCCCTCCGAGTTTGGTTGAGTTCGTAACCAGGCACTTTGGAGGAGTGTATGAGGTTAGTTACGCGTTTCAAGGTCAGCGTTCTGTTGAGGTTGACTTATCTAAAACTAAAATTCGCCATCTTCCCGTTGGTGTGTTCTCTTATAACTACTCTCTCAGTAAGGTTACGCTGCCCGATTACGAAAAATTCACAGTCTTAGAAAATGCGTTTGGAGATACTCGGCAACTCCACGACTTTTTTATTCCCCCCACTGTTATTGAAATAAAAGGATTGCCTGCTGACCGCGGTACGTATCTTTTCGTTGAACCCGGTTCATATGCGGAAACTTGGGTGCGAGGCATATACGACGAGATATTCCGCGTGGAAAGAAAGTGGTATACATGGTTTTACCGTGCAAGCCCCGAAGTACTGAAAGAGCCACCGCCGCCCATCTATCAATATATCCCTTTTGAGTTTGTCTTTAATACAGGCGTTACGCAAAACCGTAATATGATTTTTGAAATCGAGTTCGGCGAAAACGGAGATGAGCCGCTCCCCGATTGGCTCACCTTTGAAGCTGTAGGCTTTGACTATACAACTCTTGAGTTTGACGAAAACGATGTACCTATAAACTTGCCCGATGAGTATCACCTCCCCGGAACATTGCATGGCGTTTTCACCGATTTAAACGAAATCCAAAAATACAATGGCACGCCCTTTAAAATCACCGCTTACCCTCTTAATTATGTAGAGCAGGATAACCCGCACAGATATAAAGACAGGTACAGCGTTTCGGTTGAATTTACCCTACAGCTTGAAGAGCATCCCGATGATTATGTTGCCACAGGCGAGTTTAATTTTAAAGACGATGGGACTTTGGGCGATGAAGAGGGTAATATAATACTTGACGATGACGGTAATGTTGTCGAAGGCTCTACGGTGATGTACTTAGACGCGCCTTTTTCAGAGAATGACGAAACTTCTTGGTATTTCGAGGGTTTCTTTATCAACGGCGAACGTATGGAACAGGGCGTAGATTATACAGCCGAAGAAGGCAGTACAATAGTTACAATAAGAGACCAAACCTTTGCAAGTCTCGGTACCGGCACAAACACGGCGACAGCGACATTCCGCCGTGCCGACGGCGACAGCGGCGTTGACTTGCAGGCTTTAACGAATGGTAACGCTTGGGACATAAGGCTTGAGGCAATTTCTCAAAGTTTTACGCTCCGTGATTCGTCCTATGTACCCAACCAACCTCAAGACCCCGACTCCAATGACCCCGACCAGCCGCAACAACCTCAAAACCCACGACAACCGCAAACCCCGCAACAATCACAACAACCGCAAACCCCGCAAGAACCTCAAAACCCTAACCCGAATCCTAATACGCAACCACAGCCGCAACCACAATCTCCCGAATACATATATTTTAACGATGAAATAATCCTCGAAGCCCTCAAAGACGAAAACCCTGTCATAGACCTTTCCGAAACTGAAACCGACAGCAAGTTAATTTCGGCAGATATGTTACAGGCGATTGCAGAGAGCGGAAAAGATGTAGAAATTGTACTTGAAAACGGGTTCACATATACGATTTTGGCGGATTCAATAACCCCCGAAGCGAGAGCCTTTTACCTTAATGTCGATATTTATTTTACAAATGATGCGACAACTATTGACGGCGTGGCAATCTCCGCAAACTCAATTGTAATCGACCCTAACTTCTTAGGTGAATTCGGCTTTGACATTAAAATCACTTTCACAGCCGAGCAGTTAAGAGAAAACGGCATTATTGACGGTAATAACGTGAGTCTTTTCCACATCGACCACAACGGAAATGTTACCGACTTAGGTAAAGTGGGTATGAACCCCGACGGCTCTGTAGAATTTACTATCAACCATGCTTCCTACTATGTTTTGGCGGAAGCCGCACCCGAAGGAGCAATTCTTCTCCCCCCGCAACAGGCACCGGAACCGCAAAGCAGTGATAATAAAAACCCGCCGACAGGAGTAACGACAGGCTTAGCCAACGCCATACTCTCAGGCACAGCGGTTACATTTATAACTATAAAAAAGCGAAAATTCAGGAAAAAGGGTCATTAAATTAGAGCGACATATGTCATAATAAGTATATAAATATACAAGGAGCGATTTATATGCCGCAAATCAACGATGAGATTATTAAAATCAAAGACGCTATTGTTTCAGCCGTAGACGTCGAAAAGCTGTATCTTTTCGGCTCTCATGCCTATGGGACGCCGCGAGATAACAGTGATTATGATTTTTATATGGTAATCCCGAACGGTGGTATGCGACCGCTCGACGCAATGACTGAAGCGCGTATGTCTTTGTGGGGAACAAGGGTAAAAGCAGTAGACATTTTAGCGGGGACAACCGAAACATTTGAACGGCGTTCTAAAAAAGTGTGGACTGTGGAGAGCGATGTTTTCAACAAGGGGGTTTTGCTTTATGAACGTTGATTATGACATTGCACAATGGATTAAACTTTCAGATACTGAATTAGCATCCGCTAAGCATTTATTCAAAACATTTAAGCCGATGCCCTGTGAAATTATATGCAATCTCTCACAACAGGCGGCTGAAAAAATTATCAAGGGCTTCTTGTTTTCAAGAAATATTGAAGCACCCAAAATCCACGACCTGCGCGAGCTTTGCGATATGTGTCTTGAAATTGAACCGGGATTTAATACTTTTGATAGAGAGACATCGGTACTTTCAAATTATGGTGTGTTTCCGCGCTATCCGAACAACCTTCAATTAGAAGAACACGATGCCGAGCAAGCAATAAAATACGCCGAGAAAATAGTAGGATTCGTCAGACCTTTTTTAATTGAAGCATCAAAGCGAGAGGAATAATACTAAATTATCCATTAGCTTATTAAAATGCAATACTCGCAGGCACAGCGGTAACATTTATAACTATAAAAAAGCGAAAATTCAGGAAAAAGGGTCATTAAAGCAGAAAGAAATTGGTGGAAAAATGGAAAATCTACATTATGACGTTTTTATAAGCTATCGTCACGGTGAGCTTGACGGCTTTATAGCGGAAAAACTTCATAAAATGCTCGAAACCTACCGCGTACCCGCATCGGTAGCAAAGAAACTCGGAAAGAAAAAGCTCGCGAGAGTGTTCAGAGACCGCGACGAACTCCCCACCTCGTCCAATCTTTCGGACAGTATAACCGACGCTCTGATAAATTCAGACTTTCTGTTATTGATTTGTTCAAAAAGAACCTGTCAATCCCAGTGGGTTATGCGCGAGGTTGAAACATTCGGCGAACTCCACGGCAAGGATAAAATAATCACGCTCCTTATTGACGGCGAACCCGATGAATCCTTCCCCGAAGGACTGCGTGAGCGTAAAATCGGTAATGAAATAATATTTGTTGAGCCGCTTGCCGCTGATATACGCGCAAGTACGGACGGAAAACCCCTGTCTAAAACCCGTAATAAAGATTGGGACAGGAGCTTAAAGCTTCTGCGAACTGAGGAAAAGTTACGGCTTCTCGCGCCTATTCTCGGCTGTGCCTACGACACTCTTCGCCGCCGTCACAGACGCAGACTTATACAAAAAACTGTAGCGTGTGTAAGTGCGGTTTTTGCTGTAAGTTTGTCATTCGGCGCGTTTTCTACATATCAGTATTTGCAAATTGACAAGCAAATGCAGTTAAAATTAGAAAATGAATCCTACGTTTTAGCAGAATATTCGTCTACTGCTCTTGCAAACGGCGACCGTGACGGTGCAATTCGCCTCGCACTTGATGCTTTGCCCGAAAACTTAAATAAATACGAGCGTCCTTTTGTGCCGGCGGCTGCGCTTGCGCTTGCCGATGCTTTGGGTGTTTACGATGTAGCCGATACTTTTAAAGCTCATCGAGTTGCAACATTACCCGCGGCTCCGACTAAGGTTATACTCTCGCCGTCTGAAA
This sequence comes from Oscillospiraceae bacterium, assembly GCA_009778065.1. GTDB lineage: Bacteria > Bacillota > Clostridia > Oscillospirales > Ruminococcaceae > Ruminiclostridium_E. The sequence goes on along the minus strand of WRKM01000007.1, from coordinate 69,489 downwards.
AATACACGGTTGCTGTTTTTCCGTTTTCAGTCGCTGTAATCGTTTCGGAAAGCGGACTCATTTTGCACGAGTTTTCTGCCGTAAATTCAATACTTGCGGACGTACAGTTCTTGTCAACCGATATAATTGTGTATTCCGGTTCAGACGGAATAACCGCATATGATATAGAACGCGGTACAATTCTGTGGCAGGGCGACCATGTCACGTCTATAGCTGTGTCCGAAGATAAAACAAGAATAGCCGCCGTTTTAACAGACAATGCTCAAGCTGTCGTCTACACTTCAGACGGCGTCATCGTTTCTGAAATCAGTTTCAACGGAAGAAAAATGCGCGTTCCTGCTGAAAACCTATTGAACCCCAACGATAGGCTTTTCGCACTTAACAGCGACGGGAGCAGGTTAGCGATAAGCTTTGAAGATGGCTCGCTATCTGTTTTCGATGTTTCGAGTGCATTTGAAAACGTGGTTTTTCACCCGTCAAACGCGGGTTATTTCGCAGGTGGGTTTTATAAAGATGCACTGTTTTTCTCGACAGTTCTTCTAACGACCCCTGCAAGCTATGAATTTTATATATACAGCCCCGCTTTAGAAGAGGTCGGAAAATACGAAGCCGAATCTCTCATAACCGGAACTGTCGGAAGCGACGGGTTGTATATATCTAACGGAAATATGGTGGCTTCGTTAAATGTTGAAACCGGTGCGTTTTCACCTGTTTTATCCGTAGGCGGAGCAATCGAATCCTTTTCACAAAACGGCGACTTCTTAATAGTCAGCGAGAGCGGCGGCGAATACAGATTCACAGACCGCAGGACGGGGACGTCGAGAAATTACGGCTCCGACAGCGTAAATCATTTCTCAGACTTAGGCATAACCTACGCGCTGACGGGAAGCCGCGATTCGAGAACCATACGGATTTTAAAAAGAGATACTACTGTAAATAGCGGCTTCTTTTCTTATGACACAAACTACAGCTTTTCTGAGGTAAAAGTAAATAAAGAATCGTCGCGTATTCTTTTCTACTCCTACGCAGGGTTTAGACTTTACGACATAGACAATTCCCTAATTGCCGCTTTAGATTTTCCGAATCCGCTTGAAGTTTTAGACACGCAATTTGACAAAGAAAGCGGAAATTTAGCAGTCATTTATAATGATGCGTTCAGTCTTTATTCAGGTACGGACGGAAGCTTGATTACAGAAGTAACAAATGCCGAAAACGTCTTTTACGCGCCGTTCGGCGTAAGCGTTAAAAAAGACGGCGTTCTTTCCCTTTGTGATTGGTACGGGAATGTTACAACAGACGGCATATTGGATTTAATATTCACGGAAGTTTATATTGACGGCGGAGAAATAATCGGAATAGGAAAAACAGATGATAAAACATTCAGTTTTGCCGTTTCAGACGGCGTAAACTGTAAGGTGTTTACCATAGGGGCTGATTTTGAAGTCACCGAAAGATTTACTACAGGGGTTCGCGGACACGCTGAGGTATACTTTATGGGCGGTTATGTTTTCATCTCGCCGATGCACGGCGACGCTAAAGCTTATACGCTTGACGGGCGTTTCGTAAGAGCGTTTGAAGAAAACGCCTATATGACCGAGGTTGAATCAATCGGCGAATATATCGCGGCGGGATATGTAAGCATGGACGGCGGGCGTTATTCCTTAATCCTCACAGGCGAAAACCTTGAAACAAAGCTTAAAATCCCCGGCTTCATGGGTCAGACAGACTCCGGAATGTTGCTCTTAAACGACGGTACGTCAGGTCTGCATATGCGGGAACTTTTAAATACCGAAATGTTGGTTAACGCAGCAAAATAAACACATTAAAATCCTGTATTTTTTATCCGAATAAAAACCACCGCCTCTGTTCGCAGTTTACGAACAGAGGCGGGTTTTGTTTGGTATAAATTATTTATCCTTTATTGCTTACGTTACCGTCTTCTATCGCCGCTTGCGCCGCCGCGAGCCGTGCAATCGGTACTCTGAAAGGTGAGCAGGAAACATAGTCTAAACCTACAACGTGGCAGAACGCTACAGACGACGGGTCGCCGCCGTGTTCGCCGCAGATACCGAGTTTTATATTCGGACGGGTTTGACGTCCTAATTTACACGCCATTTCAACCAACTTGCCTACGCCCTTTGTATCAATCTTAGCAAACGGGTCAAATTCATAAATCCCTGTGTTGTAATATGCTTCAAGGAATTTACCTGCATCATCGCGCGAGAATCCGAATGTCATTTGGGTCAGGTCGTTAGTTCCGAATGAGAAGAACTCGGCTTCCGCCGCAACTTCATCGGCTGTCAGTGCCGCACGCGGAATCTCAATCATGGTTCCCACGAGGTATTTCATATCGACGCCGGATTCTTTAATCAGTTTATCGGCGGTTTCAACTACTATAGCCTTTACATAAGCTAATTCTTTAGCTTCGCTGATTAACGGAATCATTATTTCGGGTATGGTTTTAATACCTTTTTTGTTAACGGCTATTGCCGCTTTAATTACTGCGCGGGTCTGCATAGCCGCGATTTCCGGATAGGTGACAGCTAAACGGCAACCCCTGTGTCCCATCATCGGGTTAAACTCATGTAAAGAGGTGATGATTTCTTTGATTTGCTCTACTGTTTTACCCATCGTTTTTGCGAGATTGGCTATATCGTCTTCTTTAGTCGGTAAAAACTCATGGAGCGGCGGGTCAAGGAAGCGAATGGTTACGGGACGTCCGTCCATGGCTTCATAAATACCCTCAAAGTCGCCCTGTTGCATGGGTTCTAACTTGGCTAAAGCCCTTTGACGCTCTTCTACTGTATCGGAACAAATCATTTCTCTGATTGCCGCGATTCTGTCTGATTCAAAGAACATATGCTCGGTACGGGTAAGCCCAATACCTTCCGCGCCGAATTCGATTGCTTTTGCGGCGTCTTTGGGTGTGTCGGCGTTTGTACGAACCTTCAATCTTCTGTACTTGTCAGCTAATTTCATGATACGGTCAAAATCGCCGCCAATAGTAGCTTCAACGGTTTTAACAGCCTCGCCGTAGATGTTTCCCGACGTTCCGTCAAGAGAGATTACATCGCCCTCTTTAAAAGAGGTAGTGCCGATAACGCAGGTTTTAGCCGCTTCGTTAATTTTGAGGTCTCCGCACCCTACTATACAGCAGGTACCCATACCGCGTGCAACGACTGCCGCGTGAGAGGTCTTACCGCCTGTAGAGGTGAGTATGCCTTTTGAGACGTCCATGCCTTCAATATCTTCAGGTGAGGTTTCGGGACGAACCAAGATTACATCTTTACCCGCTTTACCCCATTCAGCCGCAGTTTCAGCCGAGAACGCGATTTGTCCGCAGGCTGCACCCGGAGAAGCGGCGATGCCTTTTCCTACGGGGTTTGCCGCTTTCAGAGCCGTTGCGTCGAATTGCGGATGTAAAAGGTGGTCTAACTGTTTCGGGTCAATCATGCAGACTGCTTCGGCTTCGCTCTTCATGCCTTCATCAATGAGGTCGCAGGCGATTTTGAGAGCCGCCGCCGCTGTACGCTTACCGTTACGGGTCTGGAGCATAAAGAGTTTCTTGTCCTCAATAGTGAACTCCATATCCTGCATATCTTTATAATGATTTTCAAGCTTATCGCAAATCGCGACAAATTCATTATACGCTTCGGGCATTACTTCTTTGAGTTGGTCAATGTGCTGAGGAGTACGGATTCCCGCAACAACGTCTTCGCCCTGCGCGTTCATGAGGAACTCGCCGTAGAGCTTCTTTTCGCCTGTGGCAGGGTCGCGGGTGAACGCAACGCCTGTGCCTGAGGTGTCGCCTAAGTTTCCGAATACCATCGCCTGTACGTTTACGGCTGTTCCCCATGATGCGGGAATGTCGTGCATACGGCGGTAATATTTTGCTCTGTCGTTATCCCATGAACGGAAGACCGCTTTGATTGCACCCATGAGCTGTTCTTTCGGGTCAGCGGGGAAATCGGAGCCGAGCTTTGCCTTATATTCGGCTTTAAACTGCTCTGAAAGCTCTTTGAAATCGTCTGCGCTGAGTTCGGTATCGAGCATATCAGCGTTTCCTTTTGCGACTTTCATCTTTTTGATTAATTCTTCAAAATGGTCTTTACCGACTTCCATAACAACGTCCGAGTACATCTGTACAAATCTTCTGTAGCAGTCATAAGCCCAACGCGCATTGCCCGATTTTTCGGCAATAACTTTTACAACATCGTCGTTAAGACCCAAGTTCAGCACGGTGTCCATCATGCCGGGCATGGACGCTCTCGCACCGGAACGCACTGACACAAGCAGGGGATTTTCATTATCACCGAACTTTTTACCGGTAATCCCTTCTAACTTTGTTATGTTTTCCATGATTTCCGCTTGAATGACGTCGTTAATCGCCTCGCCGTCATTATAGTACTGCGTGCAGGCTTCTGTCGAAACGGTGAAGCCCTGCGGAATAGGCAGACCGAGTTTGGTCATGCCCGCTAAGTTCGCGCCCTTGCCTCCAAGCAGTTCGCGCCATTTTTCGTCGCCTTCCGAAAACAGATAAACGAATTGTTTGCTCATTAGTAGTTTCCCTCCTGATTTTTAATTATTATTAATACATCTCTTATTATAACAGACATTGGAATAAAAAGCCAGTCTTTTTTGTAAAATTTTTTAATTTTTCTGTAAAATTTTTTATTTTTATTCTGTTAAAAATTTTGCACAAAAATTGTAGGGCGCGATGTCCACATCGCGCCGAAAAAACACGAAACATCTGCTAATTGCGGCGTGATGTGGACATCACGCCCTACAGGTTCATGAAATTATGCATTATGAATTATTACTTTCATTCTTTTTGATTTCCCGAATCGTTTCAAGGCGGTTTTCTGCCTGAGTTCGGAGCATACTCGGGGTTTCTTTGTCGGCTTTCAGCATGAAGAAAAACTGCCGTGCCGTGTCGTAATCCCCTGTCTTAAAGTTCAGCTCGCCTATCATACAGCGTACTTGCCTTGTTTGCTTGTCGTTTATGCGGATGTTGCTGTAGACATAATTATAACTTTCTAAAGCCTTTCTCACCGCATAGTCATACATTTTTTCATCTTTGCAGTCGTCATAAAGGCGGCTCAACTTAAGCCACAGACCCGCCGTTGTGAGTTCATGGTTCTCGAAAACCTCAGGCACACAAAGCAGTGCAAGATAAAAGCCCGCAAAAACAGTAAATGTATCTCTCTCGTCCCCTGTTTGAACCACTAAGCTAAGCCTATAAGGGGCGACTTTTTGGCTGACGTTGTTCGCATATTTTTTCGGAGCGGTTGCAAAAGTCGTCGATTCTGCACTGAACAGGCAGTTCGGACAGGTAATTATGCTGTAATAAAGCGGCTCTACGTCTTTATAACGAATCCTCGTGTCGGGTTCGATTTCGACTTGCCGCAGTCTTGAATTAAGTACATAGTGGCTGTCGAATTTCCGCTCGCATAAAGGGCAGGTGACTTTGTTAAGTATAATTATATCGCTTTTACCGTGCATAAGCGGTAAGGTATAACTGCCATGTCCGTCCGGGAACAGCGTACTTTTTTGAGAAGCCTGTCCTGTGTCTGCTTTTGGCTTTAATTTATCAAGCTCTACAGTTACCTCTGCTAATCTGCTGTATATTGTTTCAACTATGGAAAACGCCGCATCCGGGTATTTTGCGAAAAATTCATTTACATCATTACGTGTCACAATGAGAGCCAAAACATCTGACAGAGCGACAAAGGTTTCCTCGTGTTCTTTGTTTAAGAACAGCGATTGCTCACAGCAAAAGCCGCCTTGCTCTACAGAGCCTATAAAAGTTTCGTTCGTCATTTTATAATTTTTATAAATCCCGACAGAGCCGTTTAAAATCACAACCATCTGTTTCGGAGATTTGTCCGAAACAATCACAGAACGGGCTTCGAACTTTTGAACATTTAAGTTATCCATAATTCCCCCTTTTAGATAATATGTTAATTATAACAGATTTTAAAATAAAAAATCAATCTTTTTTAAGAAATTTTTTAAAATCTTTTTAAAAACACTTGACAAGCATCGAATCATGTATTATATTTATAACATTACAAAAAGGAAAAAGCGCGTCAGACGAGGCAGAACATATACGTTACTGTTCGTCTGCGCTTTGAAAGGGCGGTTATAAAGATGCTTGAAAAAATCAGAGAAGAAATTGACGTCATAGATAATCAGGTCGTTGAGCTGTTTGAAAAAAGGATAACCCTCGCCGCAAAAGCGGGAGAATATAAAAACGCGAACGGTATTCCCCTGATTCATCCCGCGCGAGAAAGAGAAATTATCGCAAGACTGACCGAAAATCAGTCCGACATAATGGCAGGGTACACAAAAATACTGTTTAATACAGTATTCGATTTATCGCGGCTTCACCAAAGCAAATACGGCTCCAAGAGTTCAGCGGTGACAAAGAGCATAAAACACGCCCTCGAAAACACCCCCAAGGTCTTTCCGCAGAGTGCGGTGGTCGCGTGCCAAGGGGCAGAGGGTGCATATTCTCAGTTCGCCTGTGAAAAGCTGTTCTCCAGACCTCGTATAATGTATTTTAACAGTTTTAACGATGTCTTCAACGCAGTCGACAAGGGGTTATGTAAAAAAGGTATTCTCCCGATTGAAAACAGTCTACAGGGCTCTGTCACCGAGGTTTATGACCTAATGGTCAAGTATAACTTCTACATAGCTAAAAGCGTAAAAATGAAAATAAACCACGCCCTGCTCGCAAACAAAGGCGCGGATTTATCGGGAATAAAAGAAATCTACTCGCACGAACAGGCTCTCTCGCAGTGCGGCGATTATCTGAAAAGCCTTAAAGACGTGAAAATCATCGAATGTGAGAACACGGCGGTAGCGTCAAAGATGGTTTCCGAATCGGAAAGAACGGATATAGCCGCAATTTCTAACCCGCGTTGCGCCGATTTATATAATCTTATCATTCTTTCAAACGATATACAAAAAAACGGCAACAATTACACGAGGTTTATCTGTATTACAAAAGAGCTTGAAATATACCCCGGCGGCGATAAAATCAGCCTCTTGTTTACCGTAGCACATAAGCCGGGCGCACTCTACGGCATAATGTCGAAATTCGCTGCACTCGGAGTAAACCTTACGAAGCTTGAGAGCCGACCGATTCCGGACAGGGATTTTGAATTTGTATTCTATTCCGAGTTCGAGGCGAGCATTTATTCCGAAGAAATAATAGACCTTATCAGCAGTCTCGACAGCTCGCCCGAAGCTTTTGTGTTTTTGGGGAGCTATAATGAGGTATAAATGCTGTTAGTTAAGGTATCTCTTTTTTGCTTCGCCCGTATATAAGTCCATACCGCATTTTCTCAGCTTATCAACTATCTCGTCCGATAACTCCTCCTCGACGTCCATATCGTCAAGTCTGCGTTGAATGAGCGTTCGGCGGGGGCGCATCTTCCCTTTCCACGGATTAAAGCCGAGCGGCGGTCCGTCAATCGTTTCGACCCTTTGCGGGGAAAGGTGATAACGCTTCATCAGCAATTTAAGGTTTAATGTTTCTATGTCACTGATGAGTGCGGACAAAACAGCCGCCTTACATATTCCCGAAATATAGCTCCTGCTTACTATATTCCTGTGTACGGTAGCCATAGAGATTAAAAACTCCTCAAGCGAGGCGAAATCACTGCTGTTCCCGAAAGAGAATGTAAGCGAACCCACTCCCGCCTCGTATGCGGCTACAGCAGTCGAAAGCGCGTCAAGCGTTGTGTTAAGCGGACATAAGTCAATAGGTACAGCGTACAGCATATTTATCTTGTCTAAAACAGCCTTTAGTTCATCGGGCTGTTTTTTAAATTCACCGACTAAGCGAAGTAACGCCGTTTTAGTCAAATCTATACTCTCCGAAACGACCCTGAGCAGGGCGAGAATGTCCGCATCGCCTAACTTTACCTCAAGAATGACGGGTACTTTGATTTTATCTATTAAATACGAATACTTGAGCGGGACGACCGCGTAAGAAAAAGGCAGCGCGTCCGCTACTCTGTACTCCTCGGAATGTCCTATACGAAATATGTAGTTCTCCGCACCCGAAGGCTGAGGAAGCCGCATTAAAGCGGCAAGGTCGACCTCTACATAGTCCGCCCCTGATTCAATCAGCGATTGTGCATACATATATACATCGGTTTTTCTCGTTGGTTCCTTAAAATTAACGCCGCACAGGCTTCTGTCAATAATGGCTGTTCTCATTCTATTAAACCGTTCCTTTATTTTTATTAACCTTGCTATTAAATTATATCATATATTGCCGTCGGTTTCAACAGTTAATTTTTACCGTGCGGCTATTTTAAATTTACTTAAATATTCGCAAAGCCGCTCGGACTGAACGCTGATTTCCATGCTGTCACGCGCACTCTCTTCAGCTATCTGAGTATTTTTACGAACCGTTTCGTTTATTTTTTCGAGACCTTTGTTTATATCGGCGATTGCCTCTGCCTGGGTTTCGGACGAGTGAGCAATTTTAACCGCCAAATCCGTGCTTTTTGAAATATCCGTTACAATTTTTCGCAGTGATTCAGCAGTTTCGTCTGCTATTTGAGAACCGAATCTCGATTTTTCGAGCGAGTTTTCTATAAGCTTTCCCGTATCTTTAGCGGCTTGCGCACTCTTTGAGGCAAGGTTACGCACCTCGTCGGCGACTACGGCAAAGCCTTTCCCCGCTTCGCCGGCTCTCGCCGCTTCTACCGCCGCATTTAATGCGAGTATGTTCGTCTGAAACGCTATGTCGTCTATGATTTTCATGACCTTGCTTATGGCTCTGCTTGATTCGTTTATCTGCTCTACCGCCTGAGTCATTTGCGACATCTGCTCTCCGCCTCTTTCGGCGAGTGACTTTATAGACAGCGATAATTCCGACGACTGTGCCGCCATTTTTGAATTTTGGGCGGTCTGCTCTGCCACTTTCCCTATTTGCTCGGTCAGTAACCCTATTTCATCGGTTTGAGCCCCGAAAATCTCAGCGAGCGTACTGACGTCCTCGTTCATTCTGAACGAGCCGTCTGTAACATGGTCTGATGCGTCCTGTATATCGGCAAACATATTATTAAGGCTCGAAGCCATGCTGACCAAAGCCGAACCCACCGTATCTTTCCCCGAACGGCATATGACCTTTGCCGTCAGGTCGCCATCCCTTAATGCACCCAATGATTTTATTTTATCGCGGAACATAGCTAACATATCCCCCGTAGAGCGTGAAATTTTTCCTATCTCGTCCTCTCGTCCGTTAAGAATTTTTGTCTGTTTATACGCATAGTCGTCTAAGAATATGTTGCCTGTCTCCGAAATTCCCGAAATAGCACTCGCTAAGAACGCAAGAGGCTTCGAGATATTACGGGACAGCAGAATCGCAAGTACAATACAAATAATCGGCATTAAACCCGCTAAAACACATATTAATACAAATATACCTTTTATACTGTCATTTTCTTTTAAAATCGGATATAATAAAAGCAAAGTAATAAGTGAGAACACGAGGTATAATCCCCCCACGCTCCCAAACAGTAAAAATATTTTAGCCCTTATACTTAGCTTTTTCATAATCCGTAACCGTTAAACCCTTCTAATATAAATAAAAACGTATCTGTTTCATTTTAACACATAATGAACCAAAATTCAACCTTTGTTTTAATTAAATTTTTAAAACGAACACATTTCGTAGGGGACGCCGCCCACGGCGTCCCGCAAATTCGCGGTCGTTGAAACGGGACGCCGTGGGCGGCGTCCCCTACGATTGATAAAAAACCGCCTGCTTTGAACGCAGACGGCTTTCTGTTGTTTTATTGTTCGATTTCGTAGGGGACGCCGCCCACGGCGTCCCGCAAATTCGCACTTGATTGTTGTAGAAGGATAACTAACATGACAACAAATAAACCTCCACAGCGTTATAAAAAATTTTGGCATTATTAAGTTGTTCTTTTGTTTCCTCACACAGCAACTCCTTCATTTGTGACATTCTGATAAAAAGGCATTATATGCCTATATTTCTCAAATAGGGAGTTATCCTGTAAATGAGTAGAAACCACAATATCATGCTCTAAACCAAGCCTACTTGCAACTCTGCTCATTTGTAAGCGATATGGATACATATTAGCTTTTTCAACGCTTACTTTAATCATTATGTCAATGTCAGAATCATTATTATAATCTCCGCGTGCATAAGAGCCATACAGAATTACATCAACGAGCTTATCGCCGAAAATATTTTCAGCTTCTCGGCGTATGGTCGTAAGAATTGTTGTCAATTGGCTTTGGGTACACATGAAAATCACCACCCCTCTTATCTGTCTTCATTCTACCACACCCACCCCCAAAAGTCAACCCCGTTTTTGTAGGGCGCGATGTCCTCATCGCGCCGAAAAAACACGAAACATCTGCTAATTGCGGCGTGATGGCGCATTGCGCAAGACATACACGCCCTACAGAACGAGCCATCGCACCGTAAATCGTAGGGGACGCCGCCCACGGCGTCCCGCAAATCCGCACCCCCCACAAATCCACCCCCCACCCCCCATTTTTTTCTTGACAATCCTCCCCCTCCCATGCTATAATAACTATATAAGTAAAATCATCGTAAACACGCAAACACTAAGAACAGGATTGACTTTTATGCAATAATACGGTATAAACTGAAAGGACTTATTTTCATGAAAACGAAAACAAAAAAACTCCTCGGCTTACTGACCGCCTTCGCGGTTGCACTGTCTCTCGTCCCCTTACTACCGAACGTGGTACGTTCGTCCGGTGAACCTACCTTCACCGTGACTTTCGAGTCAAACGGCGGCTCGGCTGTCGCGTCTATTGGAGGCATATTTCCGGGTAGCGGGATTGTAAACCCCGGTAATCCGACTAAGATAGGTCACGTATTCCGCGGTTGGTTTACAGACGATGGTACGTTTGCTGATGAATTTATATTTGCAGACCTATATACTACGACGCCCGGTATCCCGGTCGAAGATATCCTCACGCTCTATGCTAAATGGGAAGCTCTCGAAGAGTTTACTTTGAGTTATATAGACAATAACGGGATATATGGAACAGGTACAGCTCCTGTCGGCGGAACTTACTATGAAGGTGAAGCTGTAGAGGTTGCGGGTCCGGGCGACCTTGCGTTTGATGACTATGTTTTCGCCGGTTGGTCTACTGATGAGCTTGTCGATGATGAAGTCGAATACTATCCCGGTCAAAACATAACTATCACCAAAGACACCGTGCTTTATGCGGTTTGGATTGTAGATTTCACTGCTGTGCCGGTAACCGGCGTTGGCATAGTCGATACCAATTTTGAACTTGGCGTAGGCGAAACTAAAGACTTAACGGTTACTTTTACCCCCGATAACGCAACCAACAAAGGCATTAATTGGACATCAGACGATGAAACCGTTGCCACAGTATCAGGCGGCAGAGTAACAGCGGTAGGCGTTGGAGCAGCTGTTATTACGGCTGCGTCCATTGAAGGCGACAAAGCTGCTTACGTAATAGTAAATGTTAATGAAGCATTTATCCCCGTAAACCAAATCGTAGGCGTTGACACCTCGAATTTACCTACCGGAAAAACCCGTGACCTCAGTGCCGTAGCCTGCATTTATCCCTACGATGCGACTAATTTTGCCAATCCGCTTACCTGGGCTATTGTAGAAACGACCCCGGCATCAGGCGTAGCAACGATTACACCCGAAGGCGTACTAACCGCGACAGGCGGGGGAACGGTTTTAGTAATGGCGTTAATCGAAAATGGTGCAACCGCTGTTGTCGATTTCGTACAGCTGTTTGAAATCACAGTAGACCCGCCCCACACCGTAACATTCAGCCTTAATTACATCGTTGGTACGAACCCTGTCGAAACATTTGATGTGAGCGTTGTTGACGGCGAAACATTAGGGGCAAAATTCCCGACCGCACCGACCCGAAACGGATTTACCTTTAGAGGGTGGGTTATAGCAAACGGTTTCCCCGGTGCCGGTGACCCGTTCACGGAAGACACTATAGTAACCGACGACATACGCGTTGCGGCGACTTGGGATGCTATCGCATATAACATCACCTATGACTTAGGCGGGGGAGGACTCGCCCCGGGTGATACTAACCCTGCGGTCTATAGCATTACGTCTTCGGCTCTCACGCTTATCAATCCGACCAGAGCGGGCTTCACCTTTGCGGGCTGGCTCGGAACAGGGCTTACTACACCAACGATGAGCGTAACGATTCCCCAAGGCTCATTCGGCGACAGAAACTATGCGGCATATTGGGCGGTAGACACCTACACCCTAACCCTCGACTACGACTATGACGGCAAAACAGAAACAATCGAGAATATCAACCACGGAACAAGTATGACACTGCCGACTTTATCCCGCCCCGGATATACGTTTAACGGTTGGTATGTGAATACAACAACAACAGGTTCTTCTTTCTGGATGACTATTTTAGTAGATGAAACACAAACTCTGTATGCACGCTGGACTGAAAAACCGACCACAGGCATAACTCTCAATAAATCATCAACTGTAATTAACATTAACGCCGCTGAACTACTGACGGTAATCTATGACCCATCCGATACGCTTGACAGGCAGGTAACTTGGAGTTCAGACAATCCTGCGGTTGCCACTATAATTGAAAATGTGGGGGTGTTTGGTCATTCTGAAGGGACAGCAACCATTACCGCCCGTTTGGACAGTAATGGCTCAATCTATGCCGAATGTACAGTTACCGTAGTAAACCCGGAAAGTCACAAAGTAGAACCGACAGGCGTAACGATTAATGAGGGAAACCTTGACTTAGACATCGGGGAAACCTCAACACTGACTGCTACAGTAGACCCGAGTGATTCGACCTATCAGGCGGTTAGTTGGAGTTCCTCCGATACGAGCGTTGCCACCGTTGACGCATACGGCATTGTGACTGCTGTAGGCGCGGGAGAGGCGACAATTACGAGCGTGGTTAATCCTCCTGGGGTTTATGCTGATGTTAACCACAGCATTACTGTTACCGTAACAGCCGCAGCTCCGTTCGTCCCTGTTACGACGATTACGGGCGTTAACACCAACAACATGGGCAAGGGCGGCACACGGAATTTAAACATCGGTGCAACGGTTTACCCCTCGACTGCAACCAATAAAACTATACAATGGTTAATACAGGATATAGGAACAACAGGTGCAACTATTAATGCAATTACTGGTGTTCTTATCACACCAAATGCGGGAACGGTAACGGTTAGGGCGCTAATCAGCGGCGGTACGAACGGCGGTAGCGGTATGTATACCCAAGATTTCACAATCTTAGTAACCGAAAGCCCTGCGCTTGTTACAATAACCTTTGACCCGAACTTTAACCAGCACCATGCAGGAACAGGAACGCAAAGTTTTACACAAAGCCAAGTTATTGCGGGTGCGACATTAACACAAGCGGATTTCCCGACCACTACTCGTGATGAAACAGCCACACATACCTATACTTTCTTAGGTTACGCTAGTAGTGCGTCCCCCGGTATCCAGGTCATAACCACTTTTTCGACCGTCAACGACCGGACCCTTTACGTACAATGGCGGGCAGATTGTAAGCACGCAGTGGGTTATGATTACATATCTAACAATGACGCAACCTGCACAGCAGACGGCACAGAAACAGGCGACTGTTCAACCTGCGGCGAAGTCTCCGATACGAGAACCGCGGTAGGTAGTAAATTATCTCACACCCCGAAAGCGGCGAACTGTACAGAATGTTCAGCCTGTACTACAACAGGCTTAGACAGAACCTGTACAACAGGAAGCCCCTGCACATTCCACACCTCGTCACAGACCGACCCGGACAACACCGACCCCGATAACGGCGGCGGCAGTTCTAACAACAACCCGATAAACAGCGGAAGAAGACCCTCGTCTACAACAAACACCACGACAGCTTCCAACGAAAACGAATCAGTAACCGGTACAGAAGAAATAATAATTGATGTACCCGTAACCGTGATTCAGGAAATCGCAGGAAATCTCCCCACAACACAAATTGCGGCGACCTCGGCAGGAAATCAGACCGTGACGACATCGAGAGCGAACGCAGGGAAAAACGCGGTTCTCTTGCGCTACAATTCCGAAACAGGCAAGTTTGAAGTTGTCTCTGCGGCTACAGTCGGCGCAGACGGAACGGCGACAGTAAACATTCCCGGCGCGGGTGATTATATCGTAGTCGTAGCACAAACAGGCGACCTCACGGGAACGGGAACCGTCACAGCCGCTGACGCACTTCTACTGCTTCAAGCCCTAACAGGAAACGTCGAACTTAACCCGCTTCAAGCTTTCTTAGCAAGCTCAAGAGGCGACAGCAAGTTCACGGCGACAGACGCACTGAATATATTGAAACTTGTTTCGGGAATGATTGATGAGATTTAAGAATTAAATTTCATACGGGACGCCGCCCACGGCGTCCCGTTTTTTATAGTAAACATACACAAAATAATCGCTCCATATTTTATTTTTTCGGTATTATATTCAAGATTTTGAAAACACCTTGTAAAAATCTTTTTTTTCTATTATAATAGTTAAGAACAAATAATTTCGGGGATAAAATTTGAAAGAACCGATGCAAATCGGGGAAAACAAAACTTTCAAATGCACTTTTGTACGGGAAGGACATGGTGAATATATATGAGTATTTCCGAACTCAGACTAATATACGAATCATTAAAGTCAAAAGGCTTAAAGCTTGATATGTCGCGCGGTAAACCCTGCGCTGAACAGCTCGACCTCTCCTGCGACATGCTCAATATTGACTTAGGGGATTATAAGAGCGAGTCAGGCTTCGACTGCCGCAACTACGGGCTTACTTTCGGGTTAGACGAAGCTAAACGGCTGTTTGAACCCATATTCGGCGTCGCTTCGGAGAATATAATAGTGGGCGGAAACGCAAGTCTGCAATTAATTTATGACGCTGTAGCGCGTGCATATACTTTCGGAGTCTCAGAAAAAAGCGACCCATGGAGTACGAAACCCGCTAAATTCTTGTGTCCTGTACCGGGTTATGACAGGCATTTCTCCATACTTGAAACATTCGGGATTGAGATGATTTCCGTCCCGCTTTCTAAAAACGGACCGGACATGGAAATGACGGAGCGGTTAGTTGCAAATGACGATAATATAAAAGGTATGATTTGCGTACCGATGTATTCAAACCCCGATGGCATAACCTATTCCGATGAAGCGGTAAAAAGGCTTGCAAAAATGAAAACAAAAGCAGAGGATTTCAGAATCTTTTGGGACAACGCCTATGGCGTACATCATTTACACGACGAGCCCGATAAATTACTTAATATAATCTCCGAATGTGAAAAAGCAGGGAATCCCGACAGGGTTTATGTTTTTACGTCAACCTCGAAAATTACTTTTGCGGGCGGCGGGATATGCGCTGTCGGCTCAAGCAGCTCAAATATTGATTATATAAAGAAAAACATCTCTATGCAGACTATCTGCTTCGACAAGATAAATCAGCTTCGCCATGCAAAGTATTTTAAGAACCATGACAGTATTACAGAGCATATGAAAAAACACCGCGCTATTATCGAGCCTAAATTTAATATTGTCTTCGACATGCTTGAACAAGAACTCGCACCTCTTAATCTCGGAGAATGGAACAAACCGCGCGGCGGATATTTTATATCGTTTAACGGTTTAAAAGGAACCGCAAAACGCACGGTTGAGCTTTGTAAGCAGGCGGGTGTAATAATAACAGCCGCAGGCGCGACTTTCCCTTACGGGGTTGACCCCGAAGACAAAAATATCAGAATCGCGCCGACCTACCCCCCCGTCAGCGAACTCATAAGCGCGATGGAGGTCTTCTGCGCGAGCGTAAAGCTTGCGAGTGCAGAACTAAAGCAGAACTAATGCAGAACCAAAGCGATAAGCAAACTTATTATAATTAACAATACCGCTGTCTGCGGACAGCGAGCTTCTGCCCGTAGCACAATGGATAATGCACCGGACTCCGACTCCGGGGATTGCGCGTTCGACTCGCGCCGGGCAGGGAAAAAAGGCACTCCCGCACATTTTTAATTGTGCGGGAGTCTCTTTAAATTATAAACGTAATAAGCTCTTTTCAATGTCGGTAATAATTTTTTTAAGTTCTTCATTTTCGGGGCTACACTTCAAAGCATTTTTGAGCCGCTCTAAAAGATGTACTTGAAATGTGTTAAATTGGTGGTCGGTCATTCCCATTGAATTCAACTCCTTTCATAGTTGGTCTTCTTTAGCACTCGTTATACATTCATTATACAGCATTTTGTGTTCAACGTCAAGCGAAAATCAAAAATATCCCCACAAACTATAGGATTGCGGAGATATTACTTGTCGAGGCACTCGACTTAAAAGCTGTCAAAGGGTCGTTCGGATTATATTTAAAACCTCTTTTATCAACTGTTAACTGTAACAGTAAGCTGTACATTATCTATATAAAAAGTAGTTCTCTCGCTGTCATTTCTCCAGGTGTTGAGATAGACTACAGGCGGTGAGCCGTTTAAAGCTCCCGTCCATTCGCCGCCGATTTCATGCCATATATTCGGCTTCGCGCCGTAAACCGCCTGCCCGACAGACGGGTATCTGCTGTTATTAATCTGCCACCGCAGAGTCCCCGCCGCGCCGACACGCATTACCTGCGCCGAAAGCTTTATCGTGACGACCTGCTCCTTATAATCGGATAAATCTAATAGGATTATGAACCAGTCCACCGGATTTACAACCTTCATAACCCGCGTGCGGTTTTCCTCCGGAATATCGGTAATGGTATAAAGAGCCGCCATTTTCATTATTTCATTTTTGGTGTATTTTTTAGTTTTTGTTTTTATTTCAGCCCACCCCCTTAAACGCTCGCTCTCGTCAATAAAACTAAAACATTCGTCACGTCTGCACCCGCCCCGATTTAACTTGACCCCGACATTCCGCTATAATACCGTTAATTTCGTCGAGCGACATATTATCTGTCCCGTTAACGACCGATTGCTTTTGAATTGATTCGATTACCTCAAGTAACTCAATTTTGGATTGCAATTTCGGGTCGGAATCAATCACGGCAAACGGCAACTGCCGTGTTCGCAGAGTCGCTTTGATGAACATATTGATTGCTGTTGTGACGTTCATGCCCACGTTATCGCAGAACTCGTCAAAATCTCTTTTCACGCCCTCGTCAAGGCGTACAGTAACATTTACGCTTTTCATAGTTGGTCTCCTTTCGCACTCGTTATACATTCATTATACAGCATTTTATGTGCAAAGTCAAGCAAAAATCGAAAATATTTTTCTTAGCAAAATCAAAAATATTTTTCTTAGTGCGAAATTTTCTTTAAAATGCCTCCAAAAAAGAAAACCCGCCGAGGGAATCCCCCGGCGACGAAAATGAGTTACATTTGTTAATCAACAAAATCTGATATACTAACGGGAGTAGTGGGGAAATTACCAGACGTGACAGGTTGAAGGGCTATAACATGACCCGCAGAAGCATTTTTTTCATAATCAAAATAAAACAAAAGCGAACCTGCCGAACGAAATAAGGTAGTTGTACCAAATAAATATTCCTCGCCATACCATTCGATTCCGCTTGCACAATACATATAATATTCGCCGTTCAAGACCAAAGTATCAAGAGTTTCGCCATTTTTTATGTAAAAATCTATGTTATAATCATTATTATCTATGTGTTTAAGCCTTATAAAGTAATTAAGTTCGCTGTCTGTAGGGGGTTCAACTCTAAAACTTGAATATTGATAAAAATCAAAATCAGTCAATGCGGTGCTTGTTTCGGGGAATGGAATAGGGGGCGTATCGACTTTTATTTTCTCAACATTGCTACTAAGAGAAGGTAATTCGATTGGTGTATATGGTTCATCTTCATAGTGTGTATAAGCTAAATACACTAAAGTAATGATTAAAAGAGCAATTATAGTCTTTAATATCGCATGACCTTTCATATTTATTATCCCTTTAAAAGTTATTCTACTGAATATTTAACCGCATTTCATATGAGCCATTATTTTTAACTCTCGGTAATAACATAAAAAAAAAAGCCCATGTAGTGCGAGCTACACGAGCTTTCTGAAATGTACTGACCCACCCGCGATTCGAACGCGGGACACCCTGCTTAAAAGGCAGGTGCTCTGCCGACTGAGCTAGTGGGTCTTTTCAAAGCTTCAAGCCACAACAAGAATTATTATAGCAGATACTACGGCTCTTGTCAACTATTTTTAAAAATTTCTTACAATATAATAAAAATTTTTTAAAAAATGTTAAAAATTTTTGCATTTGTTAAAATTTTAATTGACAAAAAGCGAATTTTCGGTTATCATATTATTGTTAAAAACAAGATAAAATTTGAAAGGGTGACATTTATGAACCAACGTAAAACTATTATTATCGGCGCAGCGGGACGAGATTTCCACAACTTTAACACATTTTACAGGAATAACCCCGCCTACAAAGTGATGGCGTTTACCGCCGCACAGATTCCGGACATTGCCGACCGCAAGTATCCGTCTTCCTTAGCCGGTGAGCTGTACCCCGATGGGATTCCCATTTACGCGCAGGACGAACTCGAAAAGCTGATTAAAGAGTTCGATGCCGATGAGTGCGTATTCTCATACAGCGACGTACCTTATTCAAAGGTGATGAACATAGGCGCGATGGTTAACGCCGCAGGTGCGGATTTTAAATTAATCGGACATAAAGACACCATGATTAAAAGTACGAAGCCCGTTATTGCCGTCGGCGCGATTCGTACAGGATGCGGCAAGAGTCAAACCTCACGCCGTATAACCGAGATTTTAATGGAAAACGGCTTAAAAGTAATAGCCATACGGCATCCGATGCCCTACGGCGACCTCGAATCACAAAAGGTTCAGCGTTTCGCTACTATAGACGACCTCGCAAAGCATCAATGTACAATCGAAGAGATGGAAGAATACGAGCCGCATATCGCCCGCGGTAACGTCATATATGCGGGTGTAGACTATGAAGCTATTCTGAGAGCGGCGGAAAATGACCCCGACGGCTGTGACGTAATTTTATGGGACGGCGGAAATAACGACTTTCCGTTCTATAAACCCGACCTTACAGTAACTGTAGTAGACCCCCACAGGGCGGGACATGAGCTTTCTTATTACCCCGGTGAGGTAACTCTCCGTATAGCCGACGTCGTTGTAATAAATAAAATAGACAGTGCGGACTTTGAAAATATTCAGACTGTCAGAAAAAATATCGAGTTAGTCAACCCCGGTGCAGTAGTCGTAGACGCCGCTTCCACCATAAGCGTACAGAACCCCGACTTAATAAAAGGGAAGCGCGTTTTGGTCATTGAAGACGGTCCTACCCTGACCCACGGTGAAATGAAAATCGGCGCGGGAGTCGTTGCGGCGAGACGTTTCGGCGCGGCGCAGATTATCGACCCTCGCTCTTACGCTGTAGGTAAACTCGCCGAAACATTCCGTATTTATCCCGACATCGGCTGTGTTTTACCGGCTATGGGCTACGGAGAAGAGCAAATACGCGACCTCACAGCCACAATCGAGCGTGTAGAATGTGACAGCGTCATTATAGCTACCCCGATTGATTTAACCCGTATAGTAAAGATAAACAAGCCAAACACGCGGGTCGAGTACAGCCTCCAGGAAATAGGACGACCGGATATGAACGACGTGTTAAAGGATTTTATAAGTAAAATAAAAAAATAATTTAATTTTTTTCAAAAAAATGCTTGCATTGAAACACAAGATGTGGTATAATCTCTTTTATGGAGGTTCAACATGGAAGAAATTAAAATCTCGTCAAGCATTATAGACTCGGTTAGCTATTACGGTAAAATCATGTTTGTGAAGTTACAAAATGATAAGCTACTTTCGTATAACAGCGTTCCGCACAGTGTTTATGAGGAATTCATAAAGGCGGATGCTCATGATGAATTTTATACGAAGAAGATAATCTCCGCATTTCCTTCCCGTCGTATGGCGTGACAGGCGTTCTTTGCCGTACTTTTTAAAGTACTCTGCAAAAGTACGCTATAAAAATATGCTGTAAAAGCACGCTGTAAAAATTACCCCCTATAAAGCGGCATCCATGATATTACTGTTAAAGTTTTGATTGTATGACGCTTTTTTGCTTTTGTATTGTTGACATACGCTTAAAAATGTGGTATAATCAGAGCAGGATGGGATTTTTATATTATGATAAATCTAAGAGGGAGGTGAAAGTAGTGGAAAAACGTAGATTAGCGTCAATTATCGCTCTTTTTATCGCCATTTTTATAGTAGCTAACGGCTGTAATAAAACCGTGCCGCCCGCTATTGAATCGACAGAACCTATTTCGTCGGACACTTATACGACCGATTCTGTCACGGGTACATCTCCGAACATCGTAACCGAAACCGCACCCGAATCCTCACCGTCTGTCGTATCTGAGGACACGGCGCAGTCTTCGGCGTCTGTTTCGTCGGCAGATATAACGCAACCCCCGCCGTCTGATACGATACCGGAAATAACGCAATCCTCACCGCCCGAAACATCTGCCGATACGACAGAGTCCTCACCTGTAACCACTACACCGACACCTACTACCGCGCCGCCGGAAACATCTAACAACCCTCAAAGCGTAACCATTGTCGATTCTTCGATTCCTACAGGCTCCGGACCGGCTTCCACGCCTCGACCCGCCACAATAAATATGCCGAAGGCTTCGGGGACAAGTACATCCACTACCGATAAGTCCGTTATTGACTACTCGCATACATCGGACGGTTATATAATGGTAAAGTATACGGGTTCACGCCAGAGGATAATTCTGCAAATAGTTACACCGAGCGGTACTACATATAAATACCACCTCCCGACAGACGGCAGTAACAATTCGTTTCCACTCAGCGCAGGGAACGGAAGCTACACAGTCCAGCTTTTTGAAGGAAATGCTGGGACAACTGTAGTTAGTCCCGTTGACAATATCGTAGTGACCGCTTCAATAAGTAACACTAATACGCCGTTTTTAATGCCGAATTTCTACGTCAACTATACCGCTAATTCAACCGTAGTGACAAAAGCCTCCGAACTCAGCGCGGGAAGCTCTAACGAACTTGATAGAATCAGCGCAGTCTATAACTGGTTTGTAGATAATGTTGTATACGACGACCACAGGGCAGAAAATGTCCGTTCCGGTTATGTACCCGACCTTGCAGAGCTTATGAGAGATAAAAAGGGTATCTGCTTCGACTATTCATCGGGAATGACGGCAATGCTCCGTAGTCAGGGAATCCCGACAAAGCTTGAAGAAGGTTATGCCGGCGACATCTATCATGCGTGGATAACCACCTTTTCAAGTGAAACAGGACAGGTCAACAGTTGGATTATATTTGACGGCAGCAGATGGACGTTGATGGAGCCGACATTTGCGGCTGTAAACGGAGATACTAATACGGGATTCCGCGCTTTTGTGAACAACAGAAGCAATTATACCACGCTGTTTCAATATTAAAAATCGGGAGATAAAACTTAATATGAAATTCAAATTAAAATCAGGTACGTTTTTATCGGCTTTCTGCACAGAACTCGCCATGATAATTGAGACGGGTATTCCCATAAACGATGGGCTTCTGATGCTTATTGACGATGAAGATAACCAAAAGGCAAAGCTCTTTCTTTCGTCTCTCTATGACGAGATGAAGGACGGCGGCAGTTTTTCGGCGGCAACCGAAAAGGTCGGCGGGTTTCCTAAATACGCCGTTGATATGTTTAAAATCGGGGAAAAGACAGGACGGCTCGATTCCGTGTTGCGTTCGCTTGCTGTTTATTATGACCGAGACGCTAAAATTAAAGAGAGCGTAAAAAGCGCGGTGGTTTTTCCGCTGGTGCTTTTCGCGCTTTTACTTTGTGTCATGTGGATTCTTCTGACTAAGGTTTTACCTGTTTTTGAAACGGTTTTTGAACAACTCGGTATTTCATTTAATTCAACGGCGGGTATGCTTATGAGAATAGGTAGCTTTGTCGAACAGTTTTCAATTTTTATCCTGTTAATTGCCGCGGCAATAATTATTGCAATTTTCGTAATATATAAAGTATACACCCTGCGGGAAGGTGCTAAGGCTTTATTTTCGAGCATCTTTAAAAATTCAGCTTTGATGAGAAGTCTTTTAACGGCACGTTTTTCCGCCTCTATGGCTATGACACTTAAAAGCGGTTTAGATATAGACGAATCGTTATCGCTCGCTTTAGCTTTCGCGCCGAATAAATTAGCGGTTGAAAAAATTTCTAAGTGTAAACAAGCCGTATCAGAGGGACTGTCCTTTAACGATGCCATCCTTGAAACTAAAATCCTTTCCCCCGTTTATTGCCGTATGCTCGCTCTCAGCTTTAAGACAGGGAGTACAGACGATATTATGGAACTTATCGCCGAAAAAAGCGAAGAAGAGGCGGCAATAAGTATAGAAACGCTCATCGGCAGAATCGAGCCGGCTATGGCGTTCATTATGTCGCTTTTAATCGGATTGGTTCTTCTTTCGGTAATGTTCCCGCTTCTCGCGGTGATGGGTGGCTGATACTTACGGTCAATGCTTTGTTTTAAGCGAGGTTTTTATGATAACAAAAAATAAAAGCAAATCTGCTATTCCGGCGGTTATAATAACCGTCGCGGTTTTTGTTTCATTCGCCGCCTTTGTGTTAATCATGCTTAACAATGCTGTGGAGACATCGGGGGAGGAAGCTCTCAGAGCGGCACGGGACAGTGTAATGCGTGCCGTTGCGAGTTGCTACGCATACGAAGGCATGTACCCTAACAGCATCGAATACCTTGAAGAAAACTACAACCTTGTCATAAACCGAAGCAAGTACATTGTTTTCTATGATAAAATTGCCGACAATCTCCTGCCCAATATAATTGTAACGGAACGGGGTGCTTCTTAAGTTATGAAAAGAGGACAAAAGCATAATTCGCTGAACTTTGCGGTGAGCATAACGCTTTTCACCGTGTTTGCGTTGTTTCTTACGTTGGTTCTGCTGATGGGTGCATCATCGTTCCGCAGTGTTTCTGCCTCCGCTGACGAACGCTATTATGAGCGTACACCGCTTTTATATATAACACAAAAAATTCGCATGTCCGACCGCGCGGACTCGATAAGACTTGAAGAGATTGACGGCGTCAGTACTCTTGTTTTAACCGAGTATTATACAGACGACAGCGATGAGTTTTTTGTAATGAGCGGGGAAATTGCCGTTTATATCTATTATCGTGACGGTTATATAAATGAATTTCTTACCTTTGACGGTGAAAAACCTAATTTAAGTATAGGCGTTGAAATTCTGCCTGTCGAAAGTTTAGATTTTGAGATGCTCTCGCCGTCTTTAATTAAAATAACGATAGACGGTAAAAGCGTATTTGTAAATATAAATTCGGACAATAGGGCGGAGGTGGGTACGTGACACGATTAGCGGGAAAAAATTTGCTTTTGGCGGAGCTTATAGTTGTTATGTTATTTTTCTCGTTGTCAGCGGCGGCTTGTGTTATGCTCTTTTCCGAAGCGTATACTGACGGAGAAAAAAGCCGCGACCTAACTTATGCGGTAATATTGGCACAAAACACCGCAGAGGTTTTTAAAGCATCGGACGGAGATACAGAAAAGACAGCGCAGCTGTTGGGTGTATTTAATACAGAGCTTATAATATACGATGAAAACTGGGAAATAGTACCTGCATATTACAGCACGACAACACACGACAGGTTCTATCTTTCTCTGGAAGCGCAAGAGAAAGACGGCTTGAGCATTGCGGAAATAACCGTAGGTTCCTTTGCACCAAATGAAATACTCTATAACCTTACCGTCGCGGTAGCAAAGGGGGAACAGACATGAGCGAAAGTAAAAGAAGACGACCAATGAGTGTCGGAATCGCTTCTCTTTTTGCGGTACTGATTGTTTTATGTCTTATGGTCTTTGCGGTTTTAGCGCGGCTTTCGGCAAAATCAGAGCTTAATCTCGCAGAAAGAGCGGCACAAACGACCACGGCGTTTTACGATGCCGAATATAGAGCAGTACTCAGACTCACGGAAATAGAGCTTAGTCTTTATAACGTAGGCGATATAATAACCTTCGCAGAAGAAATCGACCAAAACCGCGAGCTTAGAGTAAGTCTAATAGTTACCGAGGACGGTTTGGTTCGCGAGGAATGGGCGGCAATGGCAAAAACAGCCGACGCCCAAGGGCAACCGGAACAACAACAAGGGCAAGGCTTCGGCGGACAGCCGAAAATGATATTTGAGGAGGAATAGCAGTATATGGTAGGGTTTTCACAGCTTTTAAAGGAAGCGGTAGACAAAAAGGCGTCGGATATTTTCATAGTATCGGGTCTTGGTTTATCTTTAAAATGCGGGGGTGAGATACAGTCCTGTGACGGTAGTATTCTCCTGCCGGAGGACACCGAGCGAATCATAAAAGAAGCATATGTTTTAGCGGGACGTGACCCTGTGCGTCTGCTCGATAACGGCGATGACGACTTTTCTGTTTCTGTAAAAGGACTGTCACGGTTCAGGATTTCCGCATATAAACAGCGCGGTTCTTTAGCGGCTGTAATAAGGATAGTGCCTTTTGATGTACCGGGTTATAAGGACTTGAATATTCCCGAAGATGTTATGTCTATTTCTGAAAAAACTAAGGGCTTAGTTCTCGTGACCGGTCCCGCCGGGGGCGGAAAATCCACGACCCTCGCCTGTATCATAAGCCGCATAAATAACAACCGAAACGGTCATATCATTACCCTCGAAGAGCCGATAGAGTATCTGCATCGCAATGTCAAAAGTATCATAAGTCAGCGTGAAGTAAGAGCCGATACAGAAGGGTATGTACCCGCACTGAGAGCCGCCCTCAGACAATCGCCCGATGTTATTTTGGTCGGGGAAATGCGCGATTATGAAACTATCAGCACAGCTATGACAGCGGCTGAAACAGGACATCTCGTTATTTCCACGCTTCACTCGGTCGGCGCGGCGAATACCGTGAACCGTATTATAGACGTCTTCCCTTCTAATCAACAACAGCAAATCCGTGTACAGCTTTCACAGCTGTTGCAATCTGTAATCTCACAAAAACTTATACCCGCGGTTAACGGAAAACTCGTCCCCGCCTTTGAAATCATGCACTGTAATAACGCAATCCGCAACATGATTCGCGAAAGTAAGGTACACCAAATTGATACTGTTATCAACGCATCCGCCGCAAGCGGAATGATAAGTATGGACAATAATATACTAAACCTCTACAAGTCAGAAGTTATAAGCAAAGAAAATGCCCTCGCTTTTGCGGAATCTCCTGAACTTATGGAAAGAAAGTTGGTCAATCAATAATGGGGCGTTTTAAACGTGTCGATATACTCAAAAAGCATGTATTGTCCGAGGGTATAACCGCAGGGCTTACTGCCGAGCTACTCAAGAATACCGGAAAAGACGATTTCTTTGTCGTCTTTTTATCGGTCTGCGATAAAATAAAACGAGCTAAGGTTTTTCACGGAACGGGAAACTCATTGTCGCGTGCATGGGCGAATGCCGAAAAGAGCCTTAACGCTTTCGCTGAAAAAAAGCCGCTTAATGACGTATGGGTTAAAGCCGATGTGGTTATAAGCTTTGAGGAAATTGCGACTCTTGACCTAAACAAAATATTGGCAAAAGACGGCTGGAAAAATTTCACGAGATTAGGTATTTCGTTTGACAGAGAGTTTAAGAATGCGTTTCTTGAAGCTGAAATTAACGGAAATAAAATTATCACCTATTATTCCGAAAAAGAAATCGAAGCACATGCCATAGATTACAACTCAAACCGCATTTCCTTAGATAATATAAACAGGTATTTGAAAATGTGTTACGGCAGTACCCCGCAACTTGAAAATGTACCCGATTTAATTACGGTTTTCAATGCGCGCGGACTCTTTTGCGGCGAAGACTGTGTTATACACGAGCTTTATAACGACCATGCAGATTATGGCAGAAGACGAATCGACATAATAGACGGCGAAGAGGTTAAAAATACTATTATCGCCGCTTCAGAATATCTCGCAAGCCAAATCGGAGACGACGGAAAGTTCGTTTACGGTTATTTCCCGATATTTAACAGTGTAATGGACAGTTATAATATAGTTCGTCATGCCTCCTCTTTGTGGAGTCTTATAAATCTTTATCGTATGAGCGGCGACAACGCGCTTATACCTAAACTCGAATCCGCACTCGACTATATGGAAAAATTCATCGTATATAAGGATAAGAAAACCGCCTATTTAGTCGAACAAAAACCCGGTAAAGACAGCGAGGTAAAACTCGGCGCGAACGGGGTCGCCATAATCATGTACACCGAGTACATGGATGTTTTTAAAAATCGTAAATATGCCGACACGGTAAATGTACTCGCAAACGGAATTTTAAAACTCCAAAACCCTGTAACGGGCGAGTATTGGCATATACTTGAATTTCCCGGATTCGCACCTAAAGAAGAATTTCGTACCGTATATTATGACGGCGAGGCTACTTTCGGGCTTGCCCGTGCATATGCTTATACAAAAAACAAAAAGCACCTAAAGGGTGCGAAGGCGGCAGTGGAGAATTTTATCGCCAAGGATTATGTAATACACCGCGACCACTGGGTATCATACGCCCTTTTCGAGGTCACAAAATACATCAAGGATGTAAGATATTACGAATTTGCCCTGCAAAACGCTGATGAGAACCTATGCCGTATCTACAACCGCGAGACATCTTATCATACCTACCTTGAATTGCTCATGGCTTCATGGCGAGCATATAAACGCGCACTCGAAAATAAAATAAAATCCGATTATATTGAAAATTATGACCCCACGCTCTTTGCTCAAACCATTTACCGTAGGGCGCGGCACATGCTGAACGGTTATTTCTACCCTGAATACGCCATGTACATGAAGGCACCCGAAACAGTCGTCGGCTCCTTCATGGTACGCCATCACAACTACCGCGTCAGGATTGACGATATACAGCATTTCATCGGCGGATATTATTTTTACAGCGTTTATTATGACGATATTAAAGAGCATTTGACAGATGAATTTATCAGGCGGCTTGATGTATCGAGAGAAATTACAGGAGAAGAATCACACACGGCGAATATATTCTACGGCGTTTTAAATGAAGACGTTGTAAGAAAACACATTAACAAATGGATTAATATAGCCGGAATCCCCGATATTTTTGTCGAGAAGGATGAAAACCTGCACAAATATCCTAAAAAGCTACTTGGAAAATATGATGTGGTTTCTTTAAACGAGGCTTTAGAGTGTTATCCGAATGCTGATTTTTGGGTCACGTATCGTAAAGCGTCCGTTACGGCAAAAATGCTTCTGACGAAAATCCCTCCTGAAAAACTGCATTTTCTTGAAGCCGATTTGGAAAATCGTCATAGTGCCGGGTTAAACCTTTAATTATTAAATTACAGTTATAAACGGGAATGAATAAAATGAGCGATTTAAAACGTATTGATAAGCTGAGAGAATATATACTATCCGAAGGTATAACCACCGGACTGGCTTTTGAATTAGTTAATAATACCGGAAGGGACGATTTCTTCGTTGTCTTTTTATCGGTTTGTGACAAGGTGCATCGAGCTAAGGTTTTTCACGGAACGGGAAACGCCTTGTCTGATGCGTGGACTGACGCTGAAAAAAAACTCAGAGCCTATACCGAGCATAACCCTATTAACGGCGCATGGGTTAAAGCCGATGTTGTAACAAGCTATGAGGAAATCCCGACAATTAATCTTAATAAGCTTTTAGCGAGAAACCGTTGGGTCAATTTTATGAGATATGGTATTTCACTTGAACGTGATTTTACGAACGCATTTCTTGAGGCTGAACTTAACGGTAATAAGGTTATTGATTATTACACGCCCAGAGAAATTGCCGCGCAGGCTATTGATTATAACTCAAATCGTATTCATTTAGACAGCTTAAACCGATATTTGGTAACATACTATAACAAACCGGAGATTAAAAGCGTACCCGAACAGGTTACGGTTTTTAAGGCTCGTGGTTTTTTTTGCGGCGAGGACGAAGTTATACACGAGCTTTACAGCGATAATGCGGATTACGGCAGAAGACGGATAGACATTATTGACAGCGGTGTAATAAGAAAAACTATTACCAATGCTTCAGAGTATATCGCGAATCAAGTCGGCGAAGACGGAAGATTTAACAGCGGCTATTTCCCGGTTTTTGACGATAAGTTTAAAGGCTACAATATAGTCTGTCACGCATCCTCACTATGGGCTCTTATAAACCTGTATCGCATGAACAGTAATGAGACTCTTATTGCAAAAATTGAATCCGCACTTGGCTATATGGAGAGATTCATTAAATATAAAGATGAAAATACCGCATATCTTATTGAACAAAAACCTGACGGAAGCGGAGAAGTAAAGCTCGGCGCGAACAGTGCGGCTATCATATTTTATACCGAGTACATGGAATTTTCCATGAATGACAGATACAACGATATTGTCCGTGTTCTCGCTAACGGAATTTTAGAGCTTCAAAACGCAAAATCGGGAGAGTATCAGCACACGCTCACCTTCCCCGGTTTCGCGTCTAAAGAAGAGTTTCGCACGATTTTTTATGACGGCGAGGCTACCTTCGCGCTTTCTCGCGCATACACATACATTAAAGACAAAAGATACCTCTACGGCGCAAGAGCCGCCGTAGAGAATTTTATCGCCAAGGATTATATAAAATATCGCGACCACTGGGTAGCATACTCGCTTTTCGAGATGACTAAATATATAAACGACGTAAAGTATTATGAGTTCGCTCTGCGATATGCCGATGAGAATCTACGTGAGGTATATAACCGCGAAACATCATACCATACCTATCTTGAAATGCTTATGGCTTCGTGGCGTACTTATAAGCGAGCATTAAAATATAATGTCCGGTCCGATTATATCGAGCATTATGACCCCACACTTTTCGCACAGACTATATATTTCCGTGCACGCCATATGTTAAATGGGTATTTCTATCCCGAATACGCTATGTATATGGAGTCACCGGAGAAAATCGTCGATTCTTTCATGGTGAGACATCATGACTACCGTGTCCGAATAAATGATATACGGCATTTTATCAGCGGATACTTCTTTTTTAACGTCTATTACAACGAGGTTAAGCAATACCTTTCTGATGAGTTTATCAGAAAATTAGACGGTACTCCGCCGATAGACGCCGTGACAGAAGAGGCTAAAGCCGCCGAATACGAAGAGTACGGACCTCCGCCGTCTATGATATATCATCTTAACAGCAGTATCCCCGAAACTCTTACCAAGACCGAACGCTCCGCAGTTAACCGTATGACTATGTTTAAAAACTCCGGAATCAAATCTATAATAATAACATCTAAGCATGGCATAAACCTTCACAGAAATTTAGAAAAACACGGCATATCCGAGGAAGAACACGAAAATATTTATGACTATTTTCAAAGGGCGAGGCGAGTAGAGCCGAGATTTATTGAACTTGAGGAACTTTTCCCGCTGAACCTCTATAAACGCAGAGAAATCACCTATGAGAACCAACCCGGTATCCTCGGTTATCGGATATATTGGAGCAAGAGCAAAAAAATTGACCAGCGTATCGCATATGTACAGTATGAAGACGGTGTTCTCTCATTTATAAATCGTCTGGATGAAAAGAAAAGAATAGTTAAACGCTGTTTCTATGACTGCCGCGGGTTTCTTTCAGTCGAAAAGTCATTAGACGAAAACGGACGAACCCTTATGGAAGAGTATTTCGCTCCGGATGGCGAAAAGGTAATGGACAAATATTACAGGGTAAAGGATGATAAATCGGTTCTTTTTCTGATTATATTGAAAGAAGATGGTCGTTGGCTTGAATTTTTAGACGAAGACGCGCTTATTACCCATTATTTAGACAGCTTTTTGAACTCGGATGAGGATTTTGTCATCGTTGACAGAAATCTTATATACGCTAAAGCCCTTGCACTCACGAATGTAAAAGTCAAAAAAGCGGCGATTCTTCACAGGAAACATATTTCGGGGAGTGAAAGTCTGACCGATAATATTCTTAACGATTATCAGGAGACGTTTAATTCATTGCCTGATTTTAATGCGGTTATTACCACCACGAATAAACAAAGGCAGGATATTATCAGACGTTTCAACAATATGTCACAGATGTATGTTTTTCCCAATATAATTACCGCCGAATACAGAAAATCTATATCCAGAATACCCATGACAAACCCGCTTAAAATTATCTCTGTGGCAAATAAAATTGATAAATACAAGCGTCTGCGTCACGCCGTTTCTGCATTCAGCAGGGTCGTAAGTAAAATACCCGACGCAGAGTTTCACATTTTCGGATATAACGAAGATTTTGAAAAAGAATTATCTGTATTAATTTCTTCGCACGGGTTAGAAAATTCTGTGAAACTACGCGGGTATGTACCGGATTTGAGCGAGGAATATATGACGGCTAAGCTGTTTGTGATTTCAAGCTCTTACGAAAACTTTCCCATCGGACTTTTGGAGGCGACGGCACACGGGATTCCTGCGGTTTCGTATAATGTAAGCTACGGACCCGAAGATTTGATTGATGACGGAAAATCGGGCTTTTTAACCTCTCCTTATCCGAATAGGCTTGCAGATAAAATAATTTTGTTGCTGAGCGATAAAACACTGTACGAAGAATTTTCCTCTAACGCCTATGCTAAATCGTTTAACTTCGATGAAGCAAATGTCCTGTTGGAATGGAAAAAGCTGTTCGCAAGGCTTTGATTTACACCTTTAAATAAGAATAATAAAATAAAAACGGGCTGTGGTTTTTTAGTTAACCACAGCCCGCCCATTATTCATTTAAACTTTAGTTGTTTTCTTCGCTTTCTTCATCTCTCTTTTTCTTAGCAAGCGCACCTGCACCCGCCATTATCGCACTCGCTGCCATCATTCCTGCGAATCCTGCTGATACTCCTGTTGCGGGGTTTTTGCTATCCGGGAACTCAAGTGAACCTCTGGGAACCGGAGCATCATCAATTTCGAGGTCGTCATTGGTGAATATCTCGAAATCTAAGGGTACGGGAGCATCGTCTATATCGTAGTAATCCGTATCGGTATCTGTATCAGCGTCTGCGTCTGCGTCAGCATCGGTATCAGCGTCTGCATCGGCATCGGCGTCTGCATCGGCGTCAGCGTCGGCGTCAGCATCGGCATCTGCGTCTGCATCAGCATCGGCATCGGCATCGGCGTCAGCATCTGCATCAGCATCTGCGTCTGCATCGGCATCAGCGTCAGCATCGGCATCTGCGTCTGCATCAGCATCGGCATCGGCGTCAGCATCTGCATCAGCATCTGCATCTGCATCTGCGTCGGCATCTGCGTCGGCATCTGCATCCGCGTCAGCATCGGCATCGGCGTCAGCATCGGCATCTGCGTCAGCGTCAGCGTCTGCATCAGCATCGGCGTCTGCGTCGGCATCAGCGTCAGCGTCTGCATCGGCGTCTGCGTCGGCATCTGCATCCGCGTCAGCATCGGCATCGGCGTCTGCGTCAGCATCGGCGTCTGCGTCAGCATCGGCATCAGCGTCTGCATCGGCGTCGGCGTCAGCATCAGCATCGGCATCGGTATCAGCGTCAGCGTCTGCGTCTGCGTCTGCGTCTGCATCGGCGTCGGCGTCTGCATCGGCGTCAGCGTCAGCATCTGCGTCAGCGTCTGCATCGGCGTCAGCGTCTGCATCGGCATCAGCGTCAGCGTCGGTATCTGTATCAGCATCAGCGTCGGTATCTGTATCAGCGTCTGCGTCGGTATCAGCGTCTGCGTCGGTATCTGTATCAGCGTCTGCGTCAGCATCGGCATCGGCGTCGGCATCGGCGTCAGCATCAGCATCGGCATCGGCGTCAGCATCTGCGTCGGCGTCTGTATCGGCATCAGCATCTGCGTCAGCGTCTGTATCGGCATCAGCGTCAGCATCGGCGTCTGCGTCAGCATCTGTGTCGGCATCGGCGTCAGCATCAGCGTCTGCGTCGGCATCTGCATCGGCATCGGCGTCAGCGTCTGCATCAGCGTCAGCGTCAGCATCGGCATCTGCGTCAGCATCAGCATCGGCGTCTGTATCGGCGTCTGCATCGGCATCAGCGTCTGCGTCAGCATCGGCATCAGCATCAGCATCGGCGTCAGCATCAGCATCAGCATCGGCGTCAGCATCGGTATCTGTATCAGCGTCGGCATCTGCATCAGCATCGGCGTCAGCGTCTGCATCAGCGTCAGCATCGGCATCTGCGTCAGCATCAGCATCGGCATCTGTATCGGCATCGGCATCAGCGTCTGCATCAGCATCGGCGTCTGCATCAGCATCAGCATCAGCATCGGCGTCAGCGTCTGCATCAGCATCGGCGTCTGCATCGGCATCGGCATCAGCATCAGCATCAGCATCGGCATCGGCATCGGCGTCAGCATCGGCATCGGCGTCAGCGTCAGCATCAGCGTCTGTATCTGTATCAGCGTCAGCGTCGGCATCAGCATCGGCGTCTGCGTCAGCGTCTGCGTCGGCATCTGCATCGGCATCAGCGTCTGCATCAGTATCGGCGTCAGCGTCTGCATCGGCGTCAGCATCGGCATCGGCATCTGCGTCTGTATCTGTATCAGCATCTGCGTCAGCATCGGCATCTGCATCGGCATCGGCGTCAGCATCTGCATCTGCATCGGCGTCAGCATCTGCATCTGCATCTGCGTCTGCATCGGCATCTGCATCTGCATCGGTATCTGTATCAGCATCTGCATCTGCGTCAGCGTCAGCATCGGCATCAGCGTCAGCATCGGCGTCTGCGTCAGCGTCTGCGTCAGCGTCTGCGTCTGCGTCTGCGTCAGCATCAGCGTCGGTATCTGTATCAGCATCAGCATCTGCGTCTGCGTCAGCATCGGCATCAGCATCGGTATCTGTATCAGCGTCGGCGTCAGCATCAGCATCAGCATCAGCATCTGCGTCAGCATCGGCGTCTGCGTCAGCGTCAGCATCTGCGTCAGCGTCTGCATCAGCATCAGCGTCTGCGTCGGCATCAGCGTCGGCATCTGCGTCAGTATCTGTATCAGCGTCTGCATCGGCATCTGCGTCAGCATCAGCATCTGCGTCGGCATCTGCATCCGCGTCAGCATCGGCGTCTGCGTCGGCGTCAGCATCTGCATCTGCATCGGCGTCTGCATCGGCATCGGTATCTGTATCAGCGTCGGCGTCTGCGTCTGCATCGGCATCGGCATCTGCGTCTGCGTCAGCATCAGCGTCTGCGTCTGCATCTGCGTCAGCATCGGCATCAGCATCTGCGTCTGCGTCTGCATCAGCATCAGCATCTGCGTCTGCGTCTGCATCAGCATCAGCATCGGCGTCAGCATCTGCATCGGCATCAGCGTCAGCATCAGCATCAGCATCGGCATCAGCGTCGGCATCTGCGTCAGTATCTGTATCAGCGTCTGCATCGGCATCTGCGTCAGCATCAGCATCAGCATCTGCGTCGGCATCTGCATCCGCGTCAGCATCGGCGTCTGCGTCTGCGTCTGCATCGGCATCAGCATCAGCATCGGCGTCTGCGTCAGTATCTGTATCGGCGTCTGCGTCGGCGTCAGCATCGGCATCGGCGTCTGCATCGGCATCGGTATCTGTATCAGCGTCGGCGTCTGCGTCTGCATCGGCATCGGCATCTGCGTCTGCGTCAGCGTCAGCGTCAGCATCGGCGTCTGCATCTGCGTCTGCGTCTGCGTCAGCGTCAGCATCGGCATCTGCGTCGGTATCTGTATCAGCGTCTGCATCTGCATCGGCATCTGCGTCAGCATCGGCGTCTGCATCAGCATCGGCGTCTGCATCTGCGTCAGCGTCAGCATCAGCATCAGCATCGGCATCAGCGTCTGCGTCGGCATCTGCGTCTGCGTCAGCATCAGCGTCTGCATCGGCATCAGCGTCGGTATCTGTATCAGCATCAGCGTCGGTATCTGTATCAGCATCAGCGTCAGCATCGGCATCAGCGTCAGCGTCAGCATCAGCGTCGGCATCGGCGTCTGCGTCTGCGTCTGCATCAGCATCTGCGTCGGCGTCTGCATCGGCGTCTGCGTCTGCATCGGCGTCAGCATCTGCGTCTGCGTCGGCATCAGCATCGGCGTCGGTATCTGTATCAGCATCGGCATCAGCATCTGCGTCAGCATCGGCATCAGCATCTGCGTCTGCATCGGCATCGGCATCTGTATCTGCGTCAGCGTCTGCATCGGCATCGGCGTCAGCGTCTGCATCAGCATCAGCGTCTGCATCAGCGTCGGCATCAGCATCAGCATCAGCATCAGCATCAGCGTCTGCGTCTGCATCGGCATCAGCGTCGGTATCTGTATCAGCATCTGCGTCTGTATCAGCATCGGCATCTGCATCGGCATCAGCGTCTGCGTCGGTATCAGCGTCTGCGTCAGCATCGGCGTCAGCGTCGGTATCTGTATCGGCATCAGCATCAGCATCTGCGTCGGTATCTGTATCAGCGTCTGCGTCAGCATCGGCGTCTGCGTCTGCATCTGCGTCAGCATCTGCATCTGCGTCAGCGTCGGCGTCAGCGTCAGCGTCTGCATCTGCATCAGCATCGGCATCGGCGTCTGCGTCAGCGTCTGCATCGGCATCTGCGTCGGCATCAGCATCAGCGTCTGCGTCAGCATCGGCGTCGGCATCTGCATCAGCGTCGGCATCTGCATCGGCATCAGCATCAGCATCGGTATCTGTATCAGCGTCAGCATCAGCGTCTGCGTCAGCATCAGCATCTGCGTCTGCATCGGCGTCAGCGTCTGCATCGGCGTCTGCGTCAGCATCAGCATCTGCGTCTGCATCGGCGTCAGCATCTGCATCTGCATCTGCGTCTGCATCGGCATCGGTATCTGTATCGGCGTCTGCGTCAGCATCAGCATCGGCGTCAGCATCGGCGTCTGCGTCTGCGTCTGCATCGGCGTCTGCGTCTGCATCGGCATCAGCATCGGCGTCAGCATCTGCATCGGCGTCTGCATCAGCATCGGCGTCAGTATCGGCATCGGCATCGGTATCGGCGTCGGCATCGGCATCTGCGTCAGCGTCTGCATCAGCGTCGGCATCAGCGTCTGCGTCAGCATCAGCGTCGGCATCAGCATCTGCGTCTGTATCGGTATCAGCATCAGCGTCTGTATCGGTATCAGCGTCTGCATCGGCGTCAGCGTCTGCATCGGCATCAGCATCGGCATCTGCATCAGCATCAGCATCAGCATCGGTATCTGCGTCAGCGTCTGCATCGGCATCGGCGTCTGCATCGGCATCAGCATCGGCATCTGCATCAGCATCAGCATCGGTATCTGTATCTGCGTCAGCGTCTGCATCGGCATCGGCATCGGCGTCTGCGTCGGCATCTGTATCAGCGTCTGCGTCTGCGTCTGCGTCTGCGTCTGCATCTGCGTCAGCATCTGCATCTGCGTCAGCGTCAGCATCGGCGTCAGCGTCAGCGTCTGCATCGGCGTCTGCGTCAGCGTCTGCATCGGCATCTGCGTCAGCATCGGCATCAGCGTCTGCATCGGCATCGGCATCATCATCTGCGTCTGCATCGCCTTCCGGAGGCTCATCGGGGTCTCTCTTATTTATAAATATAATCGCGTCTTCTTCTTTCCTCTTGTCGCCGTTTATCCACCACATGCCGGCATAATCCCAGTAACTCTCATTTACATAATAGCCATCAAAAGTTCCGTTAACAATCCAGAGTTCAAATACGTTTTCATCGTAAATCCAACCGGGTTCGCCGCTGTCTACTTCTTTGAGGACAATATAATAGTTGGCACTACTCTTATTAACGTCTATGCCGTGGTTCATGAGAAGTATTTCACCGAGGTCTACGAAAACCGCTACGCCTTCTTCAACGGTGGTTATAGAAACTGTGCCTTCAGCTAAAATGAATCTTGAGAAGGAATATACTTCATACTCGAAGTAGAATGTTCCTTCACCGCCATAGGTTATTTTTCCGAAGCGAAGAGGAGGAGGCGGCGGGTTGTATTTGTTTACGACATTAACAGCGTTTACACCTTCCGCTATTGTCATTGTTCCTTCTTCAATATCCCCTGTCACCTGAACAAAGCCGTCGGGTATATTAACTTCTTTAACGCTGTATGGCGTGCCTACGAGGTAATCATCAGACGTCCAATCTTCGCCGCCTGCTATGACATAAACCGGCTCAAGAACTTTTCCGTCAATAGTCACTTCAAACTCAAACGCCATACCCGAAGGTGCGTTTTCTCCTGCTACCATCTTAGACAGGACAATATTTCCATACGCAGGAGTTTCAAAATAGTTATTAAATTCGGGGCGGTCTACCTTGTTCTTCAACGCAAGTCTTTCGTTGTGGCTGAGCATGTGAAGCCAGTGGGTGTAATACCCTTGGTTCGTGTAAAAGCCATCCCAGACGCCGTTGTTGAACCATATCTCGTATGTAGTGGGGTCGTATGTCCAGCCATCTACACCGCCGTCTACTTCACTAATAGTAATATAGTATAAAGCTTGAGATAAACCTTTTGTTATTTCTTTAAGGTCGAAATGTACAGCCACGCCTTCTTCTTCGGTAGTCAGCTCAATAGTACCTTTTTTAATTACAGAGCTGTTATTACCATTTCTGATTTCGTATTCAAATTTAAAGCTACCTGTAGCACCAAAGGAGGTTTTGGAAAAACGATATTCGGGAACATCCGGAGGAGTAGGAGGAGTCGACGGGAATCTGAACTTCTCTTCACCGAATTCTGTTGTGCCGTTGAAGCTGTTAGCGATTAACTGACCCCAGAGATGTCCGCCATTTCCGATAACATCAGCATCGGGAGCTAAAACCGAGCCGTAAACAGAACTGGGTAAAATAACCTTGCTGACTTTTATTACGTTGTGTACTATGTTTTGCACTTTTCCGGCGTCTTTCGCGTGTATGCCGTTAAAGAACAGAGTACCCTGACCCAAAGTGATTGTACCGGTACCTTTATCTTCGCCGATAATATTAATAACAACGCTCGAATCTGCGGGAACATTAATATTTATCTGGCTGTAAATACTTTGAGCCTGATTCCATTCATCTGCTGTGAAGTTAAAGTAGTTTACATCGTCATTGTCGCCCGTTAAGAACCACTGACCCCACTTAGCTTCCATCTCACCTGACGTCTCTTGCGACGCATACTGAGCGTTCAGTGTGTCGATTTCGATAAACCAGTCACGGATTACGCCGCCCGCGCTTTGTAACCTATACTGGTCCTCGTGGGTAAGATTTGTTTCTTTTAACCACTTTTCATTTTCGGGGTTAATCACAAACAAACTGCCGTCATTGTTTTGCAGTTTAATGTTATTGCTACCGGCGATAAGCGCGGCAACATTGTTCCCCGTACCTTTTAAAGTGTTTTTCGCGTCTACCACATAGCTGATAGCACCGCTTGCGTTTCCGCCAACGGCTATCGCGCTCTCGGCATCAGCACCGGTAACAGTGAAATCACCTCTGGTAACAACACCGTATGTAGTCCAGTTGCCGACTTGAATGTCCGACGCGCTGCTCGCAAGCGCCGGAATGGCTAATGCCGCAATTGTGAACAGCTTTGCTATAGCTGTCATGAAAGCGATAAGCCTTCTTTTCTTCCCTTCTCTCATCGTTTTTTCCTCCTGTGAAAATTTATTTTTGCTTTCTTACTTTCTACATTATTAAAAGTAAGGCACTTTTTTCCCTTATGTATTCATTATATTATAATATATATCGTCTTGTCAACCCTAAGTTTTACAGAAATTTCACTTTGGTTACACTTTCTTGTTTCCATATTTTCACACAAGAACATGCGGGTTCTTCCTTAGATGCGCTTTATAACAGTGATTATGCCCTTTTTGGCTGTTATAAAAGGGTGTCGATTGTGACGAAAATGTGTTTCAAATGTCCGGAAATCGTCACAATTGGGATTTTTTACCTCTGATTTTCCTTTTATTCTGTGTTATTTTATACTATTTTATGCCGACAATCCTTGCCGTAACTCTTAAACCGCCTTTTGCGGGATAGCCTACCTTTATATCGGTCAGTGTGACTTCTACCCTTATGGGTGTACCGTCATCGGGAATAGCCCTTAAATCAACATCTCTGTACTCCTCATCTGTCAAAGCTCCCAAATGAAAGAGCGGTATATCGGTATAAGTGAGGAAATCGTCTACCCAAAAAACGTAGTCGTCCCTCATATTCCCTAAAAATGTTTTCGAGAGGGGAAAGTCTTTAACCGATTCGGTATCGGGGAAAAAATAAATGTCCCCGGGATAAACATATACCACATCATCAGACATAGCGGCGATTACGTATCCGCTCATCGTAGTTTCACCCACAAGCTCATAGCCCATACTTACGCTGAAATCGGAAAAACCGTCAGGAAAATGATAGGTATAACCGAATCCGTACCCGTCGTTAAGATTTTTCACTGTCAGTCCGTTTAAAACATCGCCATCATTAAATTTAACCATAGGGTTCGTATTCACCGGAGGTTCTAAGGCAATTTCAATATTAACCGTGTTAGGGTCGTCAATGAAAACCTCAGGGTTGTCGAGCGAGTTATAATTTATGCCTAATGACGGCTGATACAGCATGAAATCCCACTGCGCGCTGTAATATTCATCATTGTTATGCTTTTGGACAGCCTGTTCCGGCGTTAATTCGCCCTCATCGCCAATCAGCGAGACTGCATCGGCAAGGTTAAATTTAGTTCCTCTAACGTCAACAACAAAATCGCCCGAAAGCTCATCGTCTATAGTTTCGAGAATGACGCTCGGAGTCGTTACGGGTGTATTGTCGGGTATGGCGTTGTTGTCGTTGGCGCGGTCATCTTCTCCGCTACAAGCCGCTAAAGACAGCGACATCGCAAGTAATGAAACGATTATCGAATTTTTTATTATTTTTCTCATGCTTTTTTACCTCTTTCCTTTTTTTGCTTTTATTTTTATTTATTACGTTGTAAGTTAACAGTAGACATTTCCTCTGTATTTTCCGCTGTTTGGTGCAGGAGTAATAGTAGGTGAGACCATTTTTCACATATGACTATACTGTCTCGCCCCCTGATTCTTTAGCGGTTTGTTTTTCAAAGCAATAGCCCACGCCGTAGATATTATTAATATTATGGGTACAATTATAGCTGTTCAGTTTTCCGCGCATGTCCGATACCCGTTTTCTCAGCGAACGAGTGTCTCCGAGCAGGGGCTGTTTCCATACTTTCTCGTATACCAGCTCCGCGCTGATAATTTTACCTTCGTTCTGCGCGAAGACGTTCAGCATGGCGAACTCAGTCTTTGTGAGCATTATGTCTATACTATCTATATAGGCGCGACCTGTCAGGGAATCGAGGGTTAAGTTCCCGAACTCTGTCCCGGACCGCCGCTTCCTGGTTTCGTTTACCCTGCGGCGCATAGCCGAAGCGACCCTGAGTATAAGTTCATCTATTTTAAAAGGCTTGGTAACATAATCGTCTCCGCCGAGTGACAGCCCTTTAAGCTTATCATCATGACTCCTGCGAGAGGTCAGAAATATTATATGCGCATCGGTCTTACCTCGGATTTCCTCGCAAAAATCAAAACCGAAGCCGTCCGGCAGTACGACGTCGAGCAGAATTACGTCCGGTTCCGTCTGTGAAAGACGTTCACGCGCCGCCGCAAGGCTTAAAGCCGTCATCACCTCGTATCCTTTTCCCACGAGGGCGCGGCGGTTAATTTCATTTAATTTCTCGTTATCCTCAATTAATAAAACTGTCTGCTTACTCATCGCGTATTCCCTCCCTCCACAAAGGTAATGTAAACCATATGGTCGTCCCCTTGCCTTGTTCGCTTTTTATCTCGATAGTGCCGCCGTGACGGGTAATGATTTCTTTACATATAGGGAGACCTAAGCCGCTCCCGTCTTTACGAGACGTTACGCCGCGATTAAATATACGGGGCAGAATTTTCGGCGATATACCGCTCCCCGTATCGGAAACGGCAACAAGTACGAACTCACCCTCTACACAGGCAGTAATAGTTACTGCCCCGTCTTCGGTATGATTACGCGCATTTTGTAAAAGGTTGAAAAAAACCTGCGTGATTTCATTTGAACAGACGAAAACATCCGGCAGGTCTGCGGGAAAGCTGACGCTGAGACTTGTATTCACTCGCTGTAAAATCGGCGTGTATAAACGCGCCGTACCATCCGTAAGCTCGGTCAGGCTGACACGGGTTTTAGCGAGTTGTTTGTCTATTGGTTCCGATTTACCCTCTTTTACCCCGTGTTTATTAAGCTCATCCATCAAACCCGCAATCCTCTGCGCCTCCTCCGATATGCTGTAGAGGTCTTTCGCCGTCTGTTCGTCCACCCCTTTATTCCCCGCCTCCGACGCAATAAGCTCTGCATAGCCCGACAGTACGGCGAGCGGGGTCATGGTCTCATGGGTAACGGTGGAGATTAGCTCGGTTTTCATACGGTTCATTCTGTCTAAGGTGGTATTTTCGGCAATCAGTATGCGTTCTCTCTCTTCTTTCAGGCTCATTTCCCGCGTTGTTCTCAAGGTTTCTAAAACAAGGGTATACACCAATAGAGAAATAAAGAATATTATGATATTGATAATTATAAACACTACCGACTCCTGTGTTCGGGTGTAATACCATGTAATAATAGTGCTTAAAGCGTAGAATGCCGCAGGGACAAGCCATAAATACCGCCAGAGCTTACTGTCCACGACATACAGCTTTTGCATGACACGCACAATAAACCAAAGCATCAAGGGGAATATAAATAACAACAAAGCAAGGTGAATCAAGTTATAATGCAAACCATATGTAACACTTTCTTCTCCCGGAAACATCTGCACGGTCAAAAATTTTACAATCGCCACCACAAAATCAGCCGCATATTTTACAAAAAAGGCAATAAAAAGCAACCGCGTCATTTTAAACCTCACTATCCACAGAAAGGACGCGATAACCAAGATTATGTAAATAATCCCGTGCAGTGTTTTTATTTTATCCAATGCCTCAGGTGTTAACGAGTAGGTCAGCAGAATAACAGAAACAGCTTGTAACGCAGATAAAGCCGTCATAACGGACAGCGCGTGCCAGCGTCCGTAACGCAGATGCTTCCATGCTAACGCCATACCGAGTAAAAAGTACGGAAAACTGTTTAAAAAGACTCCGAATGCCATGATTATTATATTAATATCTTCCAGCCCCGTCCTTTATGTAATTTCAATGTTGATTCTATCATAAAGAACGAAAAAAGTCAAGAGACGAATGTAACTTATACAATTGTACTAACGTAACTTGTGCAATTGTACTACCTGTATATCAGCCGCCCCTCTTTTTTTATATAATATCGTCATAAAATACACACCTGTTGCGTCCTGTGCCTTTCGCCTTGTAAAGTGCTTTTTCGGCTGACGCGACTGCTTCTTCCGTTTCTTCCTCCGAGTTCGCTTCGGCGATTCCCATACTGATTGCGGCGGATATTGCCCTGCCCTCATATTTTATCGGCTCTTCGGATATATTTTGCCGTACATGCTCTGTTAAGTCATGTACCGCTTCTCTGTCTGTGCTTGGAAAAAGCATAACAAACATCCCGCCGCCGTACCGAGCGAGCAGACCGTCCGAATTTATCGTGCGTTTTATGGTCTGTGCCACGCCTTTTAACGCCTCGTCCCCCATCTGATGCCCGTAAGTATCGTTTATCTTTTTAAGATAATCGAGGTCTGCGAGTGCGATAAACGCCCTTTTACCTCTTCTGAAGGATTCTGTAATAAGCCTGCCCGCGGCTTCCGCAAAATAACGCCTGTTATAAATACCCGTCAAGTCGTCAACATTATCGTCCTCGGCATCTTTAATGCTGTAGTAGCCAATATCGTCATTTATATTCACGAGCCTCGCACAAAGGGTTTTTATCAGTGAAAAGGTCGCCTCGGAGTGACTTTTAAAAAAATCGAGGGCGTTAGAATGATTTATAGCAAAGACAGAGAGGTAGCTTGCGGCGACTACTGTCGCGGTGCGTTCTCTGTTCAAAAACAGAGACGTTTCCCCGAAAAAATCACCCGCAGACAGGGACGCCACTTTTACCTCGCCGAGTTCTCCGTAGTTTTTATATACATCGGCTTTCCCCGCTGTCAGTATGTACATTTCACCGCCTAAATCGCCGTCTTTTATAATAATGTCTCCGATGTTATAATACTCTGTCGTCGTCGCGTCAAACGGGATTTCATCAATATTAATCATAAATTCCTCGCTTTTTTTAAAGTTCTATTCTCATTCCGTCTCTCGAAGCTACCGTGTTCGGGAAAATCTTTTGAGCCTTTTCTTCCATAATTTCTATATCTCGGTCCGCAAGCGTAAATTCATAATGGAACAGAGCTAATTTTTTTACACCTGCGCGTATAGCCCACTCCGCCCCCTCGCGCCAACTCGAATGTCCCCAGCCCTCTTTTTCCTCGCCGTCGTCGAAGAACGAATCTATGATTAATAAATCCGTGTCTTTCGTGAACTCAAGCAGGGCTGAATCATTCTCGTGCTTTTTCAGCTCTACATCGGTACAATAACACAGCGATTTACCGCCGTGTTCAATCCGATAGCCGATTACGCCGCCCGGGTGTGAGAGTGAGCAGGTCTTTAAAACCACGTCTTTAGATAATTCTATGGTCTGCCCCTCATAGATTGTATGAAAGTCAAGCCTCGCCCCTAACGAGCTTATCCCCACAGGGTGCAGGGGCGGCGACAGAAAGTCATAAACAATGCTGTAAAATTTACTTTTTCCGCTCCCCGCGCCGTATATATCGAACCTCTTATTATTGTCGAACAACTGCGAGAAAAATAACAGCCCGCTGAAATGGTCAATATGATAGTGAGAGAAAAACAGCCGTAAATGCTCCCTCTGATAGCTCTCAAGCTCATCAAAGCCGCAAATCCCCGAACCGGAGTCGAATATTATGGTTTCTTCTCCTACCTTAACCGCTAAACATATAGTATTAGTTCCGTATTTGTTGCGTCTGCCGTTGTTATAGGCGCAAGAGCCGTTAGTGCCGAGAAATGTTACCTCGAAATTGTTACTCATTTTTGCAGTTCTCCTGTCTTTATTAATTTACGGGACTTCCCGAAACGGCTGACACGTTCTATATCGTAGTAGAGCGGCTTTTCCTGCCCTTTGTCGGGTGTGGGGGGTGTTTGACTGTTATTATAAGGTTCAAAATCCGTAATCGTTATATTAGCGAGTGAAAAGCTCGGATTAATCAGCTGTTGGCTCGACCCGCTCACAGACTGCGTGACATAAGCGTTCAGATTCGGGAGGTTTCCTCTTGTCGCGAAAATAGCGAGATTCGACTCGGCGGCGGCTATATTCGCGCTTATATCCTGACCGTCAAGTGCGGTTACCCCTTTGCTGAGTGTTTTCACTCCAGTGCTTGTTCTGACTGTCATAATATTACTTGCATAGTTGTTTGTAAGATTGGTGGTATTCATACCCGATATACGCCCGGCGTTTGCATTTGACGTCGCCTCCACACTACCGGCTAGCGATACACAGTTTTGCACTCTGGCGGTGAATCCGGCTGTATTATTATCCTGCCGCCCCACAATGCCGCCAACGCCCGTACTTCCCTTGACGGTTCCGGTGACAAAGCAATTCGCTACCGTGCCGAGATTATTCCCCACTATACCGCCGCTATATTGCGCCGTGCCGTTTATATTTACGTTTAGCAATCCGAGGTTCCTTACTGTTCCTGACATTTCGGCAAACATACCCTTGGCACTGTTACCCGACATGGAAAGATTGCTTATTGTATATCCGTTTCCGTCAAAGGTGCCTGTAAATCTGCTACTTGAATCGGGTCCTATTGACGTCCAAGTCCCCGAAAGCGTGATATTCGTCATAAGCTTATAATGCTGTCCGAGTCCCCAACCGTTCTGACCTTTTCCTACTTGTTCAAGCTGTGTCCGATTTATAATCAAGAACGGGTCTGCTGATGTACCCGAACCGGGCGGGAGATAGGGTAATAAATCGGGTGCGTTCGTACCGAAGGTTTCTTTGAGCAGGCTCTGAACCGTATAAACATTATCGGAAGTAATCGTCACGCCGTCAATGCTTGTTGAACTGTTAGAGATAGCTTTATCTAATACAGTGGTTCTGTCACTATCAGTTGTAGTGACGCTGCCAATCGCGTAACTTCCTGAGTTTGTGCCTGTTGCATTACCTGTTACCCGCCCTGCAAAGCTACCTGTGCTGCCCCATGCGGAATGAATATCCGCAAGCACTACGCAGTTTTCGACCGTACCGTTATTACTTCCCGCGATTCCTCCTG
The DNA here is from genome assembly GCA_009778065.1 of Oscillospiraceae bacterium. GTDB lineage: Bacteria > Bacillota > Clostridia > Oscillospirales > Ruminococcaceae > Ruminiclostridium_E. The sequence continues at coordinate 25,097 of WRKM01000007.1, read as the reverse complement.
TGTGAGAAGGTCCGCTGATTGTGACGGCGGAAGTAACAAAACAGTTAGAAATCGTTCCGTTGTTACGTCCTGCTATTCCTCCTACCGGGTGACTTCCGCTTGATTCGGGTGCGGTAATATTTATTTCAACATCGAGTAGCCCTAAGTTTTTAACCTCTGCGTCATCGCCTATGGAATGGAAAAGACCGTGCAAACCACCGGAGTCAGTGTTCATCTTCATACCTTTTATAGTATACCCTGCTCCGTTGAAATTGCCTGTGAAGGGGTCTGCTTCGGAGCCTATCGGTGTAAAGCCGGTCGCACCGAGAACTAAGTTTTTCGTAAGTACATAATACTTATCAAGTGTCCAGTCAGGATAAGTGACATGGCTCGGTCCTTTTCCGACTGCCCTTAACTCTGCTTCGTCTTCAATCAAGAACGGATAAGCCGCCGAACCGTTGGGTTTGATGTACTTTGTTAAGTCGGGGGCATTGCCTTTATCCGCAAAAACTTCGAGAATCTCCATTACATCATCATAATTATCTACCGTAATATCCGCGCCGTCACTTGAACCTGTATCCGCGCTGTCTTTTTTAACTCCGTTTACTGTTGTAATTACACTCGCATAGTTGTTTTCCCGTCTGCCTCCGGTACCCGTACTGAAACTGCTAAATACACGATTGGCATTACCTTCCCCTGTAATTTTTGTGTTAAGTACTACGCAGTTTTCTATAACGTATGCGCCGTAACTATATCCGACAACCCCTCCTGCGGATTTAGCGGAGTCCACACTTGTTACTTCCGAATCTAAAACATAGCAATTATATACCTTGCCTTCATTTCGCCCTGCTATACCTGCGGCGTCATAATCGGAGCTTGCAATGCTTTTAACACCAATCAGCCCTAAATTATATACCTCTCCGCTATCGCCTACTGTGGAGAACATTGCGGCGTTCGCGTTAGTTGGGGCAATTGTCAGCCCTGTTACAGTATAACCGTCTCCGTTAAAACTGCCTTGGAAAACCCCTATCGGCTCCCAATTACCGCCCGTAAGGGATAAGTCAGTCGCAAGCTTATAATGCGCCGAAGACGTCCATTCTGCATAATCGCCCGTACCGCGACCCATTTGGCGAAGCTGTGCTTCGTTATAAATCATGAAAGGATTGTCTTCCGTTCCTGTTCCCTTTAACAGGTAGTCAAATAAATCGGGAGCGTTCGCGCCGAAAACATCATCAAGCATTTTCTGTGCGGCGGCTAAGTTGTCAAGAGTAATATCTAAGCCGTCTTTGCCGTCTGCGGTTTTGGCGGTGAATAGCGCAGTTGAACTGCCCATATTGGAGCTTGCGTAGTTGTTTGTGAGTGTACCGTTACCGGTGTCAGTACTCGTTATACGCCCGACAATCAAATCGGTTCCGGTCAAGGTTACGCTCGTGACAAGAGATACGCAGTTTTGAACTTTTCCCGAATTCAAGTTAATACCTACGATACCGCCAATATTCAAGCTTCCGCTCACGCTACCGGTGACAAAGCAGTTTTCGACCGTACCGTTATTTCGTCCCACAATACCGCCGCGGCTTTGACCCGAACCGCTGTTAACATTGAGCAGACCTAAGTTTTTTACAGTTCCGTACATTATATAAAACATTCCGCCCGTGGTTGATGTTAAATCTGAAATAGTATGTCCGTTTCCGTCAAAAGTGCCTGTGAATCCGGTTCCTGTCTCTCCAACTGCTGTCCAGTTACCGCCCGTGAGGGTGATATTATTCATAAGCTTATAGTGTGACGAAAGCGTCCACGCCGCATAATCGCCCTCACCGCGTCCCATTTGTCGCAGTTCTGTTTCATTATAAATCAGGAACGGGTCAGTTGCCGTACCCTGCGGCAGATAATCTGATAAATCGGGGGCATTATCGCCGAAAACGCCGTCAAGTATCGCCTGTACGGAAGCGCGGTTTGAAAAAGTAATATCCTCACCGTCAGGTCTGTCTAAGCCTCTGTCAAGCGTTCTCGCGCCTGTGCTTCCCGTAACTTTCATATCGTAGCGTGCGTAGTTGTTGATGCGCGTACCGTCGTTTCTGCCGATTCGACCGGAAGAGGAAGGCGGGTCATTCGTAACTGTTACACTATCGACTAACGATACGCAGTTTTCTATAGTGCCATAACCGGCAATACCGTAGGTCTGTGTAGCTCCTGTGATTGTACCGGTGATAAAACAGTTTGAAATCGTGCCGAAACTAATCGCCGCCACACCGCCGACCTGTTGCGCCCCGGATATGTTTACATCAAGCAACCCTAAGTTTTTTACCGCTCCGGTTGCGGATATTCTGCCAAACATCCCCTGCCGTGACTCACCACTAAAATTCGTCTTATTTATTTTCAAGCCGCTTATTGTATGTCCGTTTCCGTCAAAAGTTCCTGCGAATTCGTTGTCTGTATCGCCGATTTTCGTCCAGTCGCCGCCTGTCAGCGTTAAGTTCGTCATAAGCTTATAATGCTTATCAAGCGTCCACGCCGCATATTTGCCCGTGCCGTGTCCTACTTGGCGCAGCTGTGTTTCGTTATAAATCATGAAAGGATTATCTTCCGTTCCTGTTCCATTTAACAGGTAGTCAAATAAATCGGGTGCGTTATCGCCGAAAATGTCGTCAAGCATTTTCTGAACAGCGGCTAAGTTGTCAAGAGTAATATCTAAGCCGTCAACTTTATCTAAGCCTTTATTAAGCGTTTTCGCCGTGTCGTTGAATGTGACCGTCATATCGTAGCGGGCATAGTTGTTTACAAGCGTGGGGGTAACGTCGGTATTGGATATGATGCGTCCGACATAGGCGGCTGAAGTAGCAGTAGTAGTTACGCTTTCGACGAGTGACACGCAGTTCCTTACCGTACCCGTGGCAGGGGTATAACCTACAATACCGCCGGTAGACGTAGACGTAGCCCCCCCAACACCGCTGACATTCCCGGTCACAAAGCAGTTTTCGACCGTACCGCGATTCCACGACGAAATGCCGCCGGTGTAACTTGACGAACTGACAATGTTTACATCAAGTAACCCTAAGTTTTTTATCGTTCCGTCATTAAAACCAAACAATCCGCTCGTGGTTGACGTTAAGTTTGAAATCGTATGCCCGTTTCCGTCAAAGCTTCCCGAAAAGGTGTTCCCTGTATTCGTTCCGAGTCCGACCCAGTCGCCGCCCGTGAGGGTTAAGTTAGTCATAAGTTTATAGTGTGACGAACGTCCCCATGCCGCGTAATCGCCCTCACCGCGTCCCATTTGACGCAGCTCTGCTTCGGTTTGTATTTCAAAGGGATTGGCGGCGGTTCCGTCCCCTGCATAGGGCGGGAGATAATCTTCTAAATCGGGGACGTTATCGCCGAAAACGTCGTCAAGCATTTTCTGAACAACGGCGATGTTGTCTAAAGTAATATCCGCACCGTCTTTACCGTCTGTGGTTCTGTCGGTGAAAAATTCCCGGCGGTTGCCTACATTGTAACTTGCGTAGTTGTTTGTGAGTGTACCGTCGCTTTCGTAGGTTATACGCCCAATCGTTTCCGACTCGGTACGACTCACAACTTTACCGCCTAACACTACGCAGTTTTTTATGGTACTGCCGGATTCCGAGTAGCCGGCGACGCCGCCGGTTTGCATTGTTCCCGAAATATCAACGCCCTCAATAAAGCAGTTTTCAATCAGTCCGAGGTTTCTTCCCGCTATACTGCCGAGATTTCCCGCGTTGTAAGTGAACATATTAATCAGACCTAAATTTTTTACAGTTCCTGATGTTGCCCCAAACATACTCTTAAGGGAGATATTTACGCCCCATAGATACATGTCTTTTATTGTGTATCCCGCCCCGTCAAAACTGCCTGTAAAGGGGTTGGGTGTACTTCCTATCGGCGTCCAGTTTGTTTCGTCCCTCGTGAGCGTAATGTTTTCCGTAAGCTTGTAATGCCGCGATAAGCCGTCTGTTGTGTTGGCGTATTTGTTAAAGACTGCGATATTATCCTGATTTACGGACAGGGGAGCATCAGCCGTCGTACCGCCCATGCTGATTTTGACAGTTCCGGAGATTTTATAATTCGTATCGGCGGTCGTAAAGGTGAGCGAAGCGGTTAAGTCGGCTTCTTCATCATATTGCAGTTTATTCGTCAGGGGATTAAACGTAAATCCGGTGGCTTCGCTCATAGATAATACGGGTGCGGCATCGCCATTCATCATACCCTTAACCGTCAAGACCGATTCGTCAAGGTCTCCCGCCGCCGTTACGGTCAATGATGCGTGATAGACCGTTAATTCAAGCTCTGCCGAAGCGGGTAAGTAAACGTCATCGCCTTCTTTTTCCGCTGTTATGGTCACTGTACCCGCTTTGTTAATGGTGACTAAGCCCGTACTGCTGACATCGGCTACACTTGTATCATCGCTTGTATACGAAACAGTTCCGCCGCCGCTTCCGCCGCCGAGAACAAGCTGTTTGGGCGTATCGCCGTAAGACAGCGCGGAAATTCCGCTCGGCAGGCTAAGCGTTAAGCTATCCTGCGGTATTGGGTCGGGTTGGAGATAGTCGGTTAAATCAGGTGCGTTGTCATCGAAAACGTCATCAAGCATTTTCTGTACAGTTGAGATATTATCTTTTGTAATATCTGCGCCGTCAACTTTGTCTAAGCCTTTGTCAAGCGTTTTCGCCGTACCGTCCGGTAATGTTACTGTCATATCATAGCGTGCATAGTTGTTAGACATAGTACCGATGTCATAACCCACTACACGCCCAACGTAGTTTTCATTGACTGTCACCTCTACGCTATCGGTTAGCGATACACAGTTTTGCACACTACCGCCGTTTTGGATTCCCACAATGCCGCCAATGCCTGAGCTTCCGGTGACATTCCCGGTCACAAAACAGTTCGATACCGTGCCGTAATTCCGCGCCGCTATTCCGCCGCGATATTGTCCCTCACCGATGTTTACGTTGAGCAGACCTACGTTTTTTACTGTCCCCGGCATATAACTAAACATACCTTCGGTAGCCGTCAAATTTGAAATAGTATGCCCATTTCCGTCAAAGACGCCTGTGAATTGGTTTGTATCGGTTCCTATTGCCGTCCAGTTTGTACTACCCGCCGTCAGCGTGATGTTTTCCGTAAGCTTGTAATGCCGCGATGAGCCGTCTGTTGTATTGGCGTATTTGTTGAAGACGGCGATATTGGCTTGGCTGACAGACAGCGGATTCGTGCTTGAAGTACCGCCCATAACGATTTTAGTTGTACCGCTTATTGTATAATTGGTGTCGCTTGTAGTGAATGTGAGCGAAGCGGTTAAATCGGCGGTGCTGTCATACGTGATTGTATTTGGAGAAGTGAATGTAAATCCTGTTGCGGCGTTCATAGTTAATGCAGGCTCTGAAACGCCTGACGGTACTCCGCTCATTGAAACCGTTGCCGAAGTGAGGTCTCCCGAAGCCGTTATTGTGAGCGATGCGGGAGCAACCGTCAATTCAAGCTCTGCCGAAGCGGGTAAGTAAACGTCATCTCCTTCTTTTTCTGCTGTTATGGTCACTGTTCCCGCTTTATTAATGGTGACTAAGCCTGTATCGCTGACAGTGGCGACACTTGTATCATCACTTGTATACGAAACAGCTCCGCCGCCGCTTCCTCCGCCGAGAACAAGCTGTTTGGGCGTATCGCCGTAAGACAGCGCGGAAACTCCGCTCGGCAGGCTTAGCGTTAAGCTATCCTGCGGTATTGGGTCGGGTTGAAGATAGTCTTCTAAATCGGGGGCGTTATCGCCGAAAACATCATCAAGCATTTTCTGTACAGTTGAGATATTGTCTTTCGTAATATCTGCGCCGTCACTTGAATTAAATTCACCTGTGATAGTAATTGTCATCCTTCTGCTTGCGTAGCAGTTTGTAAGTGTGCCGCCGTTAAAATTAACTACGCGCCTTACCGAACCGCTCCCTGTTACGCTTGTCAGGAGCGAAACGCAGTTTTCAGTAGTTGCTCCAACCGCATTAACCCCTACGATACCGCCGACATATTCGCCGGATATTGTCCCCGTAACGAAGCAGTTAGAAATCTTTCCGTTATTATTAGCCGCTACCGCGCCTGTATAACCGTCTGTTGAACCGCTGATATTAACACCCTGCATACCTATATTTCTTACAGCCGCATCTGCGCCTATATGCCCGAACATTCCGCCCGTGGTTGACGTTAAATTCGATATAGTATGCCCGTTTCCGTCAAAAGTGCCTCTAAAGCGGTTGCTTGTATCGGGTCCGACTGCTACCCATGCAACGCTGTTTAAATCAATATCAGCCATAAGCTTATAATGCTTGTCGAGAGTCCATGCCGCGTAGTCGCCCGTTCCGCGTCCCATTTCGCGTAGCTGTTCCTCGGTTCGGATTTCAAAGGGAGCGGCGGCTGTTCCGTCGCCTATGTAGGGTAACTCGATAAACTCTGTTAAATCGGGTGCGTTATCATCGAAAACATCATCAAGCATAGCCTGTACGGTCGAGATATTATCTTTCGTAATATCCGCGCCGTCCTTGCCCGTGAGGGTTTTAGATGTGAATTTTTCGGTATCGCCGCCCACATCATAACGGGCGTAATTGTTAGCTCGTGTACCTGCGGCTTCACTGCCCGTTATACGTCCTGCGGTTGAGCCTGAAACACTTTGATTAAGCGCGATGGAATTTCGTATTGTACCGCCGTTATATCCCGCGATGCCGCCGCCGCAAATACCGGTTGTGCTGACCGTACCGCTAACGAAGCAATTTGAAATTGTTCCCATATTATCGCCGGCTATACCGCCGATATAGGCACTTACGCTGTTAATATTAACATTTAACAGCCCTAAATTTTCCACACGTCCGCTCGCTTCTATACGACCGAACATGCCTTTGTTGTTTGTCAGATTACTGATTGTATATCCGTTTCCGTTAAAAGAACCTGTAAAACTATCTTCGCCGCTCGCTCCGATTGGCGTCCAGTTAGTACTGCCCGCCGTCAGTGTGATGTTTTCCGTAAGCTCATAATGCCGTATCAGTCCGTCCTTCATAACGGCGTATTTATTAAACACGGCGATGTTAGCCTGATTTACAGACAGAGGACTATCCGCCGCCGTGCCGCCCATGCTTAGTTTAACAGTTTCGGATATTTCGTAGCTTGTATCGTCTGTAGTGAAGGTGAGCAAGTTAGTGAGGGTTGCGGCTTCGGTGTATTGCAGTTGATTCGTCAGGGGGTTGAATGTAAACCCGATGGCTACGCTCATAGATAATGCAGGCTCAGAAACGCCTGACGGTACTCCGTTCATTGAAACCGTCGCCGAAGTGAGGTCTCCCGAAGCCGTTATGGTGAGCGGCGCGGGGGATATGGTGAAGTTTTGCGAGGCGGTTCCCGTATAATTTCCGCCGTCTTTTGCTTTTATTATAGCTGCCGCCGTCCCTGCGGTTATATTATTTTCATATTTATCAAGTTCCCAGTCGTCGCTCGTAATAACTATATCAGAGTCACTGTCTTCAACAGTAAACGAAGGTTCATGCGCTAAGCCATCGTATACAATAGGCTCTGTTATCGTTATTGTAATAGCCGCATTTGCTAAATCGCGCTTTTCCACGGTAATATTCAGGCTCGCCGAAGCGGGTAAGTAAATATCGTCTCCTTCTTTTGCCGCTGTTATGGTCGCTGTTCCTGCTTTATTAAGTGTGACTAAGCCCGTACTGCTTACATCGGCTACACTTGTATCATCGCTTGTATATGAAATATCTCCGCCGCCGCTTCCTCCATCGAGAACAAGGTATACGGGGGTATCTCCGTAAGACAGCACGGAAACTCCGCTCGGCAGACTCAGCGTTAAGCTATCCTGCGGTATTAACACAGGGTCGTCATAAACCGTCGTTGTTGTGACGGGTGTTGTTGTCGTGACAGGTGTGGTCGTTGTGACGGGTGTGGTCGTTGTGACGGGTGTGGTCGTTGTGACGGGCGTCGTTGTCGTGACAGGCTCTGTAGTAGTTGTCACGGGTTCTGTGGTAGTTGTCACAGGCTCTGTGGTGGTTGTTTCGGGTTCTGTGGTGGTTGTCACAGGCTCTGTGGTAGTTGTCACCGGCTCTGTGGTTATTGTTACGGGTTCTGTGGTCGTAACAGGCGGCGCGGTGGTATTCGGCGGTGTGGTGGTATTCGGTGGTGCGGTCGTTTCCGGCGGTGTGGTTGTTTCCGGCGGTGCGGTCGTTTCCGGCGGTGCGGTTGTTTCCGGCGGTACGGTCGTATTCGGCGGCGTAGTCGTTTCCGGCGGTACGGTCGTTTCCGGCGGTACGGTCGTTTCCGGAGGCGTGGTCGTAGTTGCTTCGGTAGCGGTTTGCGATTCTGTGACTTCTTGCGGTTCTGTGATTGTTTGCGGCTCTGTGGCGGTTTGCGCTTCTGTGACTGTCTGCGCTTCTGTGACAGCCGCCGTTTGATTACCTGCGGTCTCCTGTGTAGTTTCATTTGAGGACGATGAAATTAACGTGGGGAGAATCTCTTCCGCCTCCGAAGCCGAAATCATACCGCCCCGCGGTTTTTCGGGCGGGGGGGGAGGATTATTTTCAGCCTTTTCTTTTATAGCTGTTTTAATTTCTTCCGAAAGCTCCTCTTTTTCTGAATTTTCAACTAAACTCTCAAGTAAATCCTCAAGAATCGAAGTATCAAGCGTTTCGAGCGGCGCATCAAGCTTTTCGGTCGGGGTTTCGATTGCCGCGACTTCCTGATTACCCGTTATATCCTCCGACACCTTTACCGCTCCGTCATTTCTCACTAAGAAGCTTTCGGGTTCTTCCTCGTCGCTTTCGGTGTTCGGGGAATCCACGTCAAGCCGCACAGTACCCTCTATGACCTTTATGCGGGTATAGTTGCTCTCCTCTTCGCCGTCCTCCTGCCCCATGCGGCTGTATATCAGCACGTATTCCGTCCCGCGTACACCCGCTACAGTGTTAGATGTGCGTATTTCGTTTTTGGAGTTTCTGCCGAGTTCTTTATCTATTTTGTTTTTTAACATTCCCTCTACGAGTACAATCGAGGTAATGTCCCGCTCATGGCGGCTCCACATATCGTTTATGGAGACCTTCGTCATTTCGCCGACCATCATTTCTTTTTTATGAAAACTTATGGTCACGGAAGAATTTGTGTTAGTTACTATTACATCGCCGCGGTCTATCAGCATACCGTTATAAACAGCCGTAGGCGAATAGCCCCCGTGCTTGTAAATAAAAGCCGCACCCCTGACCGAGGTCACTTTCGGAGCTTCTTCCGTATCGGAAAAAGCGAAGATTTCTGAAACAGGAAAAATTACGAACGCTGAAATAAGCGTCAGTAACAACACTAAGATTTTCTTCATAATGATGTGACCTCCTGTTAAAATTATAGGACGTTTTCGAGATTATAAATCTGTATACCGATTTTCTTGTTTTTTACGCTCAGTACGCCTAAGTCTGTTACTTCTATCTTGTCTTTTACGTGATTATAGGTAGCCTCGGAGAGTATGACCTGCCCTTTTTGCGCGTTGGATTCAAGCCGCGCCGCCGTGTTCACAGTGTCGCCAATAGCCGTATAATCCATACGGAAGTCCGAACCCATGTTCCCTACTACGGCGAGTCCCGTGTTGATTCCTATTCCGAACTGTAGGTCTACGCCATAATCCTTTAGGATTTCCTCCCGCAGGGCTACCGAGCCTTTTTTCATAGCCCATGCGGCTTTGACCGCGCATAGGGCGTGGTCGGGTAAATCGTTGGGTGCGTTAAATACAGCCATTGTCGCGTCACCTATGTACTTATCTATTGTACCGCCGTTTTCCTGAATCGAACGGCTCGTAAGGCTGAGATACCTGTTAACCATATTTACGACTTTTTCAGGCGGATTCGCTTCGGAAAACGCTGTAAAGCCTCTTATGTCCACGAATACGAGCGTAACCTCTTTTTCTATGCCGCCGAGCTGAATATCCGCGCCGCCCGCTACAAGCTCTTTAACCACCTCAGGCGCGACAAAACGCCCGAAAAGCCCTTGTATATGGTGTTTTTCATTCTGCGCCGCCAATATACTCAGCACGAGGTTCGCTAAATAGCAAAAAATTATGAATAAAATGCAATCCCCTATCTTGAGAATTATGTCAAACTCCGTATAAACAATCCTTGCCGCGAAAAACTGTGCCGCCACAAGCAGGACGGTCAGAACCAAAGCCCAAATCTGCTTTAATCTGTGTAAACACACTATTATGACCAGCGCGGAAAACGCCATAACCGCAGAATCAAGCCACCATGCCGCTCTCTGTTTAAAACTGCCTTCGAGCATGTTTTGTATTATATTTGCATTAATTTCAACGCCGTAGGTAGGCGATAGGCGGTCAAGAGGAGTACGGAGGTTTTCATCGCCTATACCAAACGCATACGGACCTATTAAAACAATTGCGTCTTTGAACATTGCCGGGCTGTACTCGTCATTAATCACGCCCCAGAGCGAGACCATTGTATAACCGCCCGGTCTCGCGGCGTAGTTAACAGGAAACTGCCCAAATCTGTTGAGCGGAACTTCGACATCCTGTAACCCCATCGTCCGACAATAGGTGCGATAAACCTCAAACGGTAATGAATACAGCGTTATGTCGCCATACTTAAACGCAGTCAGCGCGTTTCGGAGGACCCCGTCGTCATCGGGCTGTACGTTAATAAAGCCTGTGTTTGTCACATCGTTAAGCTCATCGAACGGTACTAAATAATCAGACGCCACAAGCTCTTTTTGGGTTTCGTCATCGAAATATCCTGCGGCGGCTAAAACTAATCTGTCAGTTTTTTCGGCGGCGGCGACTAAAGCCATATCGCTTTCTTCATCCGCGCTGTAGCTGTTGTACAGAACGCTTATGCCGATAGCGGCGGCATCATATTCAGTCAGCTTGCTTATCGTGTCCGCCATATAAAATCTTGGCCAGGGCCATGTACCGATTTCGTTAATACTCCGTTCGTCTATCCCGACGACAATAATATTTCTTGCCGGCGGACGCTCACTGCTTAAAATATAGTCATATGTAAGACCGTCGATAAACGGTATAAGCTCAAAAATCTGTATAAAGCCGAACACAATGAGCAATAAAACAGGGATTAATATTTTTAATTTACTATACATTTAATACTCCCCCCTAATCAAATCATCAGGTATATGAAGCGCAATTAAGCTGAACTCAGGAAACCACTCAAAATAATACGGGAACAAACGCTCTACTTCCCGAGCTGTTGTTACCATGACGCCTTTCAGGATAAAATAGTCTTTATTCAGGGTTAAAAATGTACTCTGCCCGTCAATTATGATAGTAAGAATCCCCTCTTTTTCGTCTAACTCAACATCCGCACCGAGTGCCTCGAACAGCGGACGAATCGGGATATATATGTATTCGGGCGTGTTCCAGGGCTGGACTCTGCCCATGTCTATCCTTTGTTCGCCGAGGAAAATGCGTATATCGCCTCTGTAGGCGTATTTTGAATCAACGGTTATCCCCGTGTTTATCAGCATTTGCTCGCGTGAAGGTCTCCCCGCCAAAACCCGCTCTGTCAGAGGTATACCCACCACGCGATTATTAAACGTGTCAGACACATATAAAAACTCACCATCGGTATATACGCCTTCGGGTCTCGTAAATTTCATATTCTCTACCGAACTGTAGTACTGCTCTGCTATACCGTTTCCCGCTAATGTAATGACCTCTGTAAACTCGGACGAGTCATCTGTCTTTATCATACGTATGGCGTGGTTCATGCTGTCGGCTATGATTAACGAACCGTTGGGGAGCATGGTTAAGGCACGCGGAAAATTAAACCGTGCTTCGTCTATATCGCCGTCTGTATAATCACCGCTCCTGTAGCCCGAACCGGACTCTCCATCGCCCGGTACACCCGCAACGGTAGAAACCATGCCGCCCGATATTCTGCGAATACTGTGATTTGCCGAATCTGCTACATATAAGTCGCCGTCCGAAGACAAGAACAAGCCGCAGGGTTCAAAAAACATCGCTTCGCTCAATGCGCCGTCACGGTAGCCGTGTCTTTCGGGAGTCCCTGCATAAAGCGTCACATTGCCGTTGGTGTCAATTTTGCGTATGCAGTGGTTCAGGGTGTCGGAAACGTAAATTATGCCGTCGTTGTCTACTGCTACAGAGCGGGGTTCGTTAAATGTAACTTCCCTTTCTGTACCGTTGCTGTAACCGCTTTCCCCGTTACCCGCGACAGTTATTACGAACTGTTCGTCCATTCTGCGTATGACGTTATTCCCTGTGTCGCAGATGATTATATCACCATTCGGGGCTGCGGCTATATCCGACGGTTTCATGAAAAGAGCGTTTTCCCGCTCGCCGTCTACTAACGCGCCTGAATCAATGTACGCCAGCCCGTATTGTCCGGGTCTGCCTACTCTCGTATTCCTGTCGCCTGCGATAATTTGGATTCTGTCGTTCATGGAGTCCGCTACGATTATTTTGTCTTCAACCTTAATGATGCCAAGCGGGTAATAAAGTTCGTCAGAATGACGGAGCGAGTCCCATATTCCGTCGAACATGGATGGTTTCGTCGTCATTACAGCTTCTGCCTCGCCTGAGGTTCGGTGAGCGTCAACGTCCTGTGGGTTTGTTAAAAATAACAGACCGATTAAAGCCGCCGCTATAATAACCATAGCCCCTGCGGAACAGATTATGATTTTCTTCCTTTTTGACATGGAGACCTCCGAAGAGCTTTAAGGATTGCCGAATCACTTACTTTAATTTTCTCAGCTCGTTATAACGCTTTTGGCAGACCTTCAAAAAATCAGTCCCGTGTGCTTTCCCTGCATCAATCGCCTCTCTGTAGTATTCCGTGGCTTTTCCCCTGTCAGACAGAGCAAACGACAGCTCGCCCAAAATAGTATACAACTGCATTTTGTCCTTACCGAATATACTGCCTCCCGATTCTTCCAAATACTGCCTATAATACTTTTCGGCGTTTTCGGCGGCTTGCCTTGCAAGCTCTGTCCTTTCATGGTCTTTATATATCCAATAAAGACGTATCCATGATTTTGCGAAACGCACAGGCTCTTTTGTTACCTTTGAGAGACAGGCGAGATTTAAGTAGTAGCTTTTGACCGCTTCATCGAGCGTATGAGAAGAGACGGAAGCATAGCCCGTAAAGCCCTCTTCATTTTTAAAACGATTTCTGTAGACCCCATCATCATCTCCGCTTACCTGCGGTTTTCCGAACTCCTGATAAGAGTCGGTATAATTACAGTACGGGCAGATAATGTTTGTATAAAGAAGTATATCAAAATGTTTGTATATGACCCTGCCGTCAAGCTCCATAGTATCGAGACTGAGAGCGGAAAACACGGGGAAGACCGCGTCAATCTTGGAAAAGCAAAGGGGGCAGATTGTCTTTCTGATTTCAAGCTTAAATCGGTTATTATTTTGGTCTGTCATATTAAAATTGACGTACCCTTCGGGGAGCAGTTTAATTAACCTTGTCGAATCCGTTTCGGAGGAGCTGTCGTCCGCATCGGATGATTCAAGCTCACTAACCGTTTCACGCGAGATAACCCCTCTTTTGTCAGAGCCGCATAAAAGCTCGTTCATTTCGCGTAAACGCTTAGCTAACAGGCTCATAAAGAGCATACTGCTTTTTGCGTCTCTATACTTAATGTTCTGATAATTGGCGGGAAGGGTGGGGGCTTCTTTCCCCGCCTCCCTGACTGCGCCTGCGGTTGACTCAACACGCTCAACTAAGGATGACATTATTTTAGCGGCTAAATCAGGAGCTTTCTCGAGTAGCAGGACAAAATTCTCTTTCTCTACGACTAAAGCTACGCTCTCGCCCTCTGAAATAATCGTGGCACTTCTCGGCAGACTATCTATGACCGACATTTCACCGAAAAACGAACCCTCCTTTATACCGGCTACGCGAATCGGAAAGTCGCTGAAAGAGTCTATGTACACGCCGAACTCGCCCTTTAAAACTATGTACATACTGTTTCCTGCTTGGTTTTGCATAAATAACATCTGGTTCGGAGCAAAATCTGTTATAGCACCAATGTCAAGAAGCAAGGATAAATCAAACATTTATTGCCTCCTTGTATTTTATAAATAGCCTATAAATAATATTGTACCTCAAAAAGAAAACAAAAAAAAGTCCCCCTTGGGTAGTATGTTACGTTTTTCCTATTGAAATTTGCGGTATTTTAGTATATAATGTTACTATATAAAGGAGTATAGTAATGAAAAACACTGTTGTAACCACACGCGCGCCGAGAACCGAGCTTATGGATTTATTGGATAAGCTTTCGGAAAAAAGATTAGTATATATACATGCTCCTGCGGGCTACGGCAAGACTGTATCGACTCAGATGTGTCTTGAACGTAAAAAATCCATGGGTACAAAGCACGCATGGATTACGCTTGACGAATATGATAATAAAGCTATGGGATTTTGCAAACGATTCGCCAACGCGCTACTCGGTCTGCGTCCGGGTAACATGAAACTGCGTGAAATCCTGACCCACCCTGCATTTAATTCTGCTCCTGAAGAGTTTGTTATTCAAGCTTTAAACGAGTTTTACGCCGACAGACATAAATACATTCTCGTGATTGACGATTTACATTTAATAAACAGAGAAAGTGTTTTAAAACTGTTTGGTCTTTTCTTTAAAAGACTTCCCGAAAACTTTATTGTTTTCCTGTTGAGCCGCTCTGCGCCTCCCGATGTTTTTGCTGAGTTTTCGCTAAAAGACGCTTTAGCGATAGTCGATGCTAAGGATTTACGCTTTTCGGGGGATGAAATAAAGCTGTTCTTTGACAAAAACGGGCATTATATCACCAAGAAACAAGCGGATGATATTTTTCTTTCGACCGGCGGCTGGGCAATCGGACTCCGCGCCATGCTCATGTCCGGTGAAACTTCTTACGAAGCGAAATTAAAGGGGCGGTATCTCGACACGTTCCTAAAAGCGCATGTCTGGGAAAAGTGGGATAAAAAAATCAGAGACTGTATGATGAAAGCGGCTGTAGCGGACGAACTGACGCCGGATTTATTTAACGCCCTGACCGGTGTAAAAAACGGAAGAGAAATCTTAGTCGAGTTAGCGAAAGAAAATGCGTTTTTAAGGGATGTAGATTCGGGGCATACGGATACCTACCGATTTCATGACCTTTTCCGTGAATTTCTTTTGAACATGTTAGAACGCGAGGGCGGCTCGCTGAAGAGCGAGCAGATGAAAAAGGTGGGGGACTGGTTTTATAATCAAAAGGAATACTACAGAGCCGTCGAGTATTATTTAAAATGCGATGATATCAGCGGGATGGCAAAAGCACTGGGATTTATGTATGACTACAATTCTTCTTACGCTTCTATCGAAGACACCGTAGCCATTATCCGCCTTTCTGTAGGCGATGCCGCTGTAAAAAAGTATCCGTTTTTGCTCGAAACATTAGCATGGGCGGCTTTCGTCGAGGGAAACGGCGATGAAATGGAAGGCTATCTCGACCGCTACTTTAAACAGCTACCCAAAATTATCATACAAAACCCTGTTTCCTTGCATACGTCTTTTTTACTTCAAACCTTAGATTATCGCAATAGCGTAGTCGATGTGACAAAGAGCCTAAAAAAACTGCCTCTTAAAATATTCACAAAGGCAAAAGCAAAAACCCCGTCCATTACTCAAAACCTTCCTTTTCTGCATCGCTCGGCACGTGAATTTTGCGCCGAATACGCTTTTAATACGGATGAAAATCTAATCCTCATGGAAAAAACAATCGGCAGATTGTTTAATAAAGATGAGTATAAAATACTTGAAACCTTAGTTCGCACGGGGGTTAAATACGAACGCGGCAATCTTGATGAGGCGTATGAATATGCACTTTCGGCGGCTGTAGCCATAAAGGACGCCTTTGCACCCGAGTTTCAGTTTAGCGTTTATGCTATTCTTGTCGCTATTTCGGCGGCACAAAATCGGCATACGGAAGTGGAAAAAAACCTCAAAGCCGCACAAACAATGATAGAATTTCACAAAGCATATTATCTGAACGCTAACTACCGCGCTCTTTCCTGCCGTCTCGAACTTGCAGACGGAAACACGGATTCTGCACAAAATTGGCTAAAAAATAATGACGACTCTATTTACAATACGGTATCCTTCTACAAGCTGTACAGACATTTCACGAGTGCGAGAGCCTATATAGTCGTCGAAGACTATAACACTGCGATTCTGCTTCTGAAAAAGCTTTTGAACTTAAGTGAAAAGTACAGACGACCATTAGATATAACAGAATCATGTATACTTTTAGCCGTTGCTTATCGAAAAAAAGGCGGCAAAGGGAGAACCGTTGCGTTTGAATATTTAGAACGGGCGGTTAAAGAGGCTTACAGATAC
Source organism: Oscillospiraceae bacterium (assembly GCA_009778065.1). Lineage (GTDB taxonomy): Bacteria > Bacillota > Clostridia > Oscillospirales > Ruminococcaceae > Ruminiclostridium_E. The sequence continues at coordinate 8,726 of WRKM01000007.1, read as the reverse complement.
GGGTATGTTCAAATCTTTTTCGACATGGGTGCCGACATCGTAACTATGCTTCATACAATGCAAAAATGTACCGCACAATCCGGCGAAGCGGACGGAAAAAAGATTCCCGGCGAATTTATAAAATCATTGTATTTTTCCGCCCTTACTTCGTCAAAGCAGAATAAAGGGTTAGGCGGTGAAGTAATGCCCAAAAATCTCAGCTTCACGGAACAGCAGAAGACAGTTATGCGGTTTATGTGCGAGGGATTCAACCGTAAAGAAATCGCGAAGAAAATGAATATAAGTTCGGACGGTGTTAAATCGCATATGAAACTTATTTACAAAAAGCTTGACGTTTCCGGTGTTCCGGACGCAATCGTTAAGATAAAAAAGCACGAAATATTATCAGATAAATAATAAACAATATCATTTTTTAAAAGGTGCGGTTGACATGGATAACATTCAGGGTATAAAAAAAGAATACAGGACATTCGGAAATCCTTATCTGCCCTTATGGGAGCATTTACCGGACGGTGAACCGCGTGTTTTTGAAGACCCCGATAATCCGGGAAATTACAGAGTTTATGTTATCGGCTCGCATGATGTGCGGTTCGACAGCTACTGCGGTCCCGATATTCGGGTATGGTCTGCGGCTGTTGAAGATTTAACGCTCTGGCGCGACGAGGGTTCTGTTTTCACCTACAAATCGGACGGGCTATGGGATGTTATGTACGCTCCCGACCTCGTTGAAATAAAACATAAGGACGGCTCTAAGGATTATTACCTCTATCCGCACAGCCGCGGTCCGGACAGGGAAGCTATGGTAGCTAAAGGCGACAGCCCGACCGGTCCCTTCACACCCGTTAACCTGAACCCCGATGGTAAGAGTGTTACAGACGGAAGCGTTATGGGGTTTGACCCCGCTGTATTTATCGAATACATAACCGATGAGAACGAGCCTGATTTTGACTTGGGGTTCAGAGCATACGGATTTTGGGGTTTTCAGAGAATATATGCGGCGGAGCTTAACGCAAGTACCATGTATTCGGTGCGTCATGGCACTGAAATTATTGAATGCTTTATACCGTCAAGCTTTGAATACGGTAAAATCAGAGACCCGAAAGGTACTGTTTATCCTCATATTTATGAGGGCGAGGATTTAAGTACGTTTAATTTCTTTGAAGCCGCATCAATTCGTAAAATCGGCAATAAATATGTTTGGGTCTATAGTGGATTCTCCGGTCCCGATTACGGACTTTCGAGTACAAATTCGGCTTTGCGTTATGCTTTTGGAGATACGCCGCTCGGACCGTGGAGAGGCGGCGGCGTACTCGTGGATTCACGCGCGGTAGTTTTAAACAGATATGGTACAGCTTTGGAAACGTCATACAGCGGACATAACACTCACGGCAGTATCGAACTCATTAACGGACAATGGTACGTGTTTTATCATCGCGCGCCGAGGGGCTTCGGTTATGCGCGTCAGCCCATGGTCGCACCCGTCAATATAAAATGGGATGAAAAACCTGTGTCAGAGGGCGGCAGGGTTGAAATAAGAGCGTGGGACGCTTATACAGAGGATAATATTAAGTATACAAAAGCAGGAGATAACGAGTATAAGGGTGCGGAAGTGACCTCGGAGGGATTTTCCGTCTACGGGCTTGAACCGTACAGATATTATTCCGCCGGTATTGCTTGTTATCTCTCGAATACCGCTTCTCAGAGCGATTCTTGGGATATTTGGGACAACCATGCACCCATTAACGATGTTAAGAATAACGACATAATAGGTTATAAATATTTTGATTTCAGAGACAAAGAAGAAGATACGGCGTTAAATCTTTTTATTACTCCTAAAAGTCTCCGTGCCTTTAAGATTAATGTTTGGTTAAACGGACCATGGGATAACGATGTATGGAACGGTATAAAAATCGGAGAGATAAAAATCCCAAGCGGTTCTGAAAATGTAATTACGCACTTTACGCTCGATATGGGGACGGTCTTAGACAAACTGAACCGTAAACACGCTGTTTTTCTCGTGGCGGAAGGCGCCGATACGGACATTTTATTCGATTTAATCGGTTTGGGCTTCAGCTCAAGCAACCATAAAATAAAAAGAGCCGCCGCACCGACTGTCAGCATAAATGCGAACGGGATTGAAATTCAGCTCCCTGCCGAACCGATTAGGTCTGATGATACGAACGGAATAACGGGATATAACTTTTTTAAAGCAACAACAACGCTTTCCGACGACGGTACAGTCCCGGTTATCACCGCTTCTGCAAGTGATGCGGATGTCGGGATAACGATTAAACAAGCTGTCGGCACAGATGATTCCGCTGTTGTTGAATTTATTTACAGGGGTGCAAAAAAGATTTACCGTATTTTCTTCAGCGGTTAATTTTCCTCTTTATCTATTTAAAACATTTTTTATTAAATTATATATTTTTGTTTTGAATTATATTAAATAATAATATGAATATCAGCAACTTTTCATTCTTATTGTTATTTTTGCCAGAATTTTGCCAAAAAAAATCTATATATTTGTATTGTTTGCTTCTGTACATTCATATAAAAAAGTATTATAATTTAATAAACAGGTGTTTAATAAAAAATAAATGTGTTGGGGGTCATTATGAAAAAAGACAAAATGCTAAAGGTTTTACTAATCGAGGACGAGCCTACCGAATGTGCGGCTATCAGCAGGTGTGTTGATAACACTGAAGGTATACGGTTAGTCGGCGTAACGAACAGCATCGAAAAGGCGTTTTCGGATATCAGTTCCTGCCTTCCCGATGCCGTCATCCTCGATATCGAACTGCACAAGGGCGATGGAGACGGTATAAACTTCTTGGAGAAGCTGCATACCTCCGATGTTTTCCGTCCCTTTATCTTGGTGACGACGGATAACACGAGCAGAATTGTGTTCGATAAGGTACGAGCCTTAGGCGCGGACTTTATTATCTCGAAAAACCAGGACAACTACAACGCTGAATACGTGGTGGATTTCCTCATGTCGATGAAAAGCACCATCTTATTCAGAAAAATGAAGCAGGACATTCCCGAAGAGCTCTTAACGCTCGAGGACCGGGAGGAAATCACTAAGCGTATTATTAAGCGAATCGACACGGAGCTTGACCTTGTAGGTATAAGTCCGCGGGTTTTAGGGCGTATATACCTGACTGAAGCCATTCAAATGATAATGGTTAAGCCGATGCCTAATTTTTGCGATACTATCGCAAAAAAATATGGTAAAAGCAGCCAGAGCGTTGACCACGCTATGACGAACGCCATAATTAAGGCGTGGGCGAGGTCGTCAACGGAAGAACTCAGTCAACTGTATACAGCCAGAATCAACCCGTCAAAAGCCTATCCTACATACACCGAGTTTATTTACTACTACGCCCGTAAGATTAAGAACGACTGGTAAAAAATAAACTTACCACCCCCTTTTCCAAGGGGGTGGTAGGCTTATTTTCAATCTCCTACGCTCCCATGATTATTGTGAACAACTCTAAAATAACTTTCCACATAACGAATATCCCTCCTAATATTATTTTTGTATTTATATTATAAGGCTATTTTGTTAAAAAGTATTTCGGTTTTTGGGATATTTTTTAAGGGTTTTTATTATCCATTTATATAATAAAGGTGATTTAATGATTATTACGCTTGTAAAGTATTTCGCAATAATTTTTTGGTCTCTGTTTATTTATATGAAATCCTTGAATCGAAAACCGACAGCTGAGTTAATAATAGGACAGGCTGTTTATTCCGTTTTTTTGTCGTTTATTATTACCCTGACGATGAAATCTTTTTTACCGGAGATAACGGTTATTTTCATTTTCGCATCCTCTTGTATTTTTAACAAGTATATTTCGAGAGCCAAATGGAATATATCCATAACAGCCTCTGTCATATCCTGTGCGTTAAGTTATATTTTGAATGTTTTAGCCGTTGCGTTCTCGTCAATAATATTCGGTCTCTTATTTCGGGAACTTTCTGATTTAAGTATTATTATAACCGCCCTTGCCACTTTTCCGGTTATGGGTCTTTTCGTTTTTTCGGTATTTAACATCAAAAGATTGAGAAACGGGCTTCCCTTTTTAGGCGAGAAGCATATAAGCCTGCTCGGGGTTATCATAGCCCTAATAGTTTTTCAATGCTATACGATTATTAATGTAGTTATCAGAAGAGACGGCGTACTCGACTCGCTTGCATGGTTTTCTTTATTATGCGTCGGCTTTTGCGCCATTCTTGTAATAATCTGGTGGAAAACAGGAATCACAAAGGCATATAAGGATTCGCTTTCCGAAAAAGAAAAGCTTGAGTTATACTGCGAACTTTCTGAGAAAGAAAAGCGAATTTTCGAGATTGAAAAAGATAACGCCGCTTTATCGAAAATAATACACAGTGACAATAAATTAATCCCCTCCCTCGAAAACGCCGTAAGAAATCTATGCGAGTATTATTCAAAGGAAAAAGCCGAAGATATAATAAAAGAATTACGTCGCGCCCACGTACAACGTAATGGATTATTAGGCTGCTATAAAAAAGAATCCAAGCAACTCCCCTCTACGAAAATAACTTCGTTAGATATTACATTAGACTATATGAAACAAAAAGCATATGAAAATAATATCGAGTTTGACGTATTTATCAGCGGCAGTGTAAAATACATGATTGAAAATCTTATAACCGAAGAACAGCTTCGCACAATATCGGCAGATTTATTGGAAAATTCAATTATCGCCATAAGCTCCCGCGGCTTACTGCATAAATCTTTCGCCCGTCAAATCCTGTTTACGGTCGGTATTTGTGATGATTATTATGAAATAAGGGTCGAAGACAGCGGTACCGATTTTGAGAAAGAGACCTTAATCAACTTAGGAAAAAAACAGACCACCACTCATAAAAATGAGGGTGGTTCAGGCATCGGAATGATGCAGGCATTTGAAATCATGAGAGAAACGGGGGCAAGCTTAGTTATAGAGCGACTTCCTGAGGGCGGACGCGGTTTTACCAAAAGGGTAAGCGTCAGATTTGACGGAAAAAACGAATACAGAGCGGAGGGCTATGCGTCGGCGGTGTAAAGCACATAATTCTCATAATCGCCTGTCAACTTGTCGAAAAAAGGGTATCAACATTTAAGCGATACCCTTTTTTCATGTTAAAAATTATGCTCTACCCCGCATCTGCATAAGCATATATCTTCCCCTGCAACGCCGCCCATGCTTCGTCTGTCAAAATCCCTAAAGCTTCATATTTCGGGAGCATTTCTATGAGTTCTTCGGGGGTTATGCCTGCTTCGATGTAAGCGGTGGGTTTGTTGTAGTAGACCCAGTGGGGAGAGTAGGTGGTCTCGTTTTTGATAATATTAAAACCGTTATCATCGTCCCTGTTTAAGTTGAAAAAGTCAATATAGCTCTCATAAAGCGACCAATAATAGCCTTCATACGCCATAGGCATATCAAAATCGCGGTCATATCCGCATAAAACGATAATATCAACATCGCCGTTAAGATAGTGATAAGCTTTATATTCTATCAAGTCTAAGAAATATAAGCCTGTGTAACTATCTTCCCAAAAATATTGTTCGCTCATATAAAACTTATAATTTCTACAGTTATTCAAAACTGTTATTAAGTCGTGTGCAGTTATATCTGCCTTTTGATAGTCTTCGGCAGAGTTATAAAAAAACCATCCCGGAACATAAATTTTATCGCCCTTTACTATTGCAAGTGATGTCGCAAAAAGTCTTGTTATTTCTTCTTTATTTTTAGTTGAAATTGCTTCTATCTCTTCTTCTGAATAAATATACTTCTCGACCATATCGGCAACGCCGAACTCGTTCCACTCATAAAGTGCTTCTCTAATTTGCTGTTCAGACAGGTTAAACTCGCAAATAAAAGTATACAAGTTATGGTAATCACTTAAATCTACCCAAGACACATATAATTCTTCTCGCTTGCCTGCAAATTTTTTACGTTCTTCAACTACATTATTGAGCCAATCATTATATTCTTCGACTTCTATTAATTTTGCAAATCCCTCAGTAACCGAAAGAGTATAATAATAATAAACAGGCAGTGTTAAATCGTTCCAATTCGCACCGTGATGTTCGTCATTTATAAAAACAGGATTAATTTTTTCCTCGGTTGAAACAACAGAGGTTACAATTGGTTCATGTGACTGGGTTTCGGGTGATTTTATCGTTTGTTCTGACGGTGTGCGTATTTCATTTTTTTGTGTTGATGTAACAATTGACTCCAGTGCTGAAGTATCGGATATGTTTGAATGGGGGTTGCTGTCATCTTTTACGCCACAAGATGACAGCAATAGTATTGAAACAACAACATACAGAGTTAATTTACGACTCATAAAACCTCCTACTTTATAATTAAGAATTAATTTATTTCTTTAAAATGATATTTTGGATATTCATATTCCCTCGTTCTTTTATTATAAATCTCTAAGTGTAAATGATACTCTTCTGACCACCCCGTATTTCCTGCAATTCCGAGCATAGTGTGTGGGGTTACTTTATCTCCAACGCTAACAAAGGACACAAATTCAAAATGTGCTAATGTCATTATATAATCTTTATTTTCAATTTTTACATAATTACCGTAGCCGCTAATAGTTTTGTCTTCCCTTGCGTTGTATTCTTCTTCTGAAGGAAAATTTCCGTCGTAATTAACACTTGTTATAACAGTTCCTGTAATCGGTGAGTAAATAGGGTACTCTTTTAACCTCATTCGAGAAACTAATATTTGATTCCCGTCTTCGTCGACCATTAAATCTTTACCCGCATTTATATCAATAGCACTTTTGGCATGACCGGTGTAATTATACCCAGCAGTCGCCATCCTGTTTCCCACAACAGTATCATCACGGAACGGATAAACCAACTTATCAGGCGCATAAAGATATTCACTAATATTAATATAAGTATCAGCATGTTGTACAAATCCGTAAATCCCGCTTTCTAATTTGACTTTAAGCCAGTATTCAGGTTCATAACTTCCTGTTTTTAAAACTATTTGTACTATCTTAGGTTCATCTTTCGATGATATAGCTTTCATCAAGTTTGAGCTTTCCAGATAAGGGTACATTACGACAGTCGTTCCCGGATTAATATCTAAGTGTCCAAAGTCACCTGTTTTGACGATATTGTACCACTTAGACGGATTATTATTTATTGTCGGTAAATTAGGTCTGAATATATAACTTTTATCCTGTGTAATAGACCAAACTCTGGGGTCTGTACTGTTACGTGTGGTAATGTGTCCCCAAATATCGTCATAGTCAAGAATCCCATCGCCGTCAGTGTCAGGGTCGCCGGGGTCTGAATCAATCGGCAGAACTTTTTTATTCAGAGCTACCTCGACTACAGCGGACGAAACGCCGAACATAAACCTATCCAATCCACTCAAAAAGGTCGAATTCCCCATGCCTGCATAATTAATACAATCTTGTATTGTAGGTAATCTTTCGATATAGCTTCCGTTTGCGGATAGTTGAATTAATGAGCTTTCTACGGCAATCTCATCCCAGTCGGGAATAGTATCGCCATCGGTGTCGGTTTGGCGGTTTGCATTTGGCGCATCGTCCAACCGAATTGTCCGCCAGCTTGAGCCGAGTGTAAATTCATACCTTGGTTCATAAGAAGAAGTCCACACCATATTATTTCCGACAACCACAAACTTTCCGTCACCGTAGGTTATATTATTAAACGTCTCGCCGTAAGCCAATTGAAACAAAGTCCAGTCTATCCCATTCACAGAGGTCATATATCCGTTGTTATAACCCGTAGCTATAAACATTCCGTTACCGTAAGCTATGTTACGTAAATTAACATTATCGGGATTTTGTAATAAAGTCCAGCTCGCGCCGTCCGGAGACGTCATAATATTTTTTCCTGAATTTGAATACCCCACAGCTACATACATTCCGTTACCGTATGTTACACCATACCACCAAGTATCGTCATCTCCGGGTGTTTGATGTAACGTCCAACTAATTCCGTCCGGTGACGTTACGGCTTTCTTTTCATTTGCAGCTAACGCCACAGCAACAAATAACCCGTTTCCATACGTTATACCCCAGTAGTTTTTATTATCGGGAAGCTCCCGTAACGTCCAATTAGTACCATTCCGTGAAGTAATATAATTATTCTGATAAATTCCGCTCGTAGTTGAGGGTGTTACGACAAAAATACCATTACCATATGCCACATTATACCAGTTGTTGTGTCCGGGTACTTGATGTAACGTCCAGTTTACGCCGTCCGGTGAGGTCATTAGACCGTTACCTGTACGAGAATCACCCACAACTACAAACATTCCGTTACCATATGCTACATTATGCCAATAATTATTATTAGCGGGCGTTTCTTGTAACGTCCAATTTATACCATCGGGACTTGTTATTATTCCCGGATAGCCCACCGCGACAAACATTCCGTCGCCATAGACTACACTATTCCAGTAACCCGCCGGAGTTTCTTGCTCTACAAACTCCATTTCAGGGAATGAATATGTAATAGGTTTATCCGGGTTAGTACTGTTCCCCGCTCCCATAAGCGGTATAGATAACTGTACCTCTGTCGTTTCTTCGGATTCTTCCTCTGCCTCGTCTTCGTATTCTTCCTCGTATTCAACATTCGCTTCCAAAAACTCAAACCACATCTCCATATCCATTATAGCATACGTGCCAAGCCAGTCAACCTCGGTATACAACACATT
>WRKM01000006.1 GCA_009778065.1 Oscillospiraceae bacterium | reverse complement strand
TGTTATGTTAAAACTAATTGTAAACCCGAACTCACCGTGAGTAGTGGGCGGCGGCGTAATAGCGAGTGTGTTCGCGGGGACGCCGGGGATTTGATTTCCTGTACTTGTCAGTACTATTTCAATATTGAGGTCAATAGCCTTTGCGTTATTCGTGATGCTATCGGGGTCTATTGTTATGACTAAGCCGCTTTCAAGCTCAATTTCAACAACCTTATCACTGTCTTTAATCATATCAAGAGCGTCTTCGGATATAACGCTTCCTGTGTCTTCATCAAGGACGATTCGGGGATTATCGCCTTTGAGAGCATCTTTTATTACATCATCTAAAGGGTTAGACTCGTCTGGTTCATCGGGTTCGTCTGGTTCGTCTGGTTCAACCGGTTCATTTTGAGGAGAATATACAAAAGTCCCGCCGTTATTAACAACCGTTTCTTCGATTTTTTCAATAGAGGTTATTATTGACTGAGCGGTTAAATCCAGATTATTCATATCTATACTAATATGTCTTAAATATTGGGTAAGAGAATAAGAATAATAATAATCCATAGAATCCAAAGAGCTATAATTTCCCAGATTCTCTAAATCTTCAAGAAAAGATATGTCTATGAATTTGTTTCCGGTGGCTATCAAAGTTCTAAGCTCCGAACTGTTTAAAGTATCAAGCTCAGTGAGTTGATTCCAACTTATACCTAAAAACTCAAGCACAGTGTTTTTAGAAATATCAAGCTCGATGAGATAGTTTAAACCTATTTCTAAAACATTAAGCTTGGTATTATATGATACATCAAGCTCGGTGAGTTGGTTATTCGTTGCTTCCAAATACGTAAGCTTTGTATTTTTTGACACGTCAAGCTCGGTGAGTTGGTTATCCGCTACCCTCAAATACGTAAGCTCTGTATTATTTGACACATCAAGCTCGGTGAGTTGAGTTGTATTTGCCTCCAACCGCATAAGCGCGGTATTTTTTGACACGTCAAGCTCGGTGAGTTGATTATACCCTACTCCCAAACTTCTAAGTTTTGTATTTTTTGAAACATCAAGCTCGGAGAGTCGGTTACCCCATACATTTAAATATGTTAGCTCTGTATTTTTTGAAACATCAAGCTCGGTAAGTTGATTACCTTCTACATTCAAATCCCAAAGTTTTATATTATTTGACACATCAAGCTCGGTTAGTTGACTGTAAAGTGCAACCAAAGATTCAAGCTCGGTAAAATCAGATACATCAAGCTTTCCGGATAATGAACTAAATAAAAATTGTATTTGTGAAACCCTCTTTTCTGAATCAGAATTCCAAGTAATCCCCGTCCATGTATCGGGTTTTTCTAAATCCCACCCTAACTTAGTCAAATTATCGTCCTGTAATGCGAACGCCACCAACTTTTGATAGTCGTTATCATTATACCCTGCGGGGGTAGGGTAAGTGTCGCCGGGTTTATCGGGGTCAGAGAAAGTTCTTTGGGGAGAGTGCTCAAATGTCCCATCGTTCTTGTCAACTGTTGCTTGAATTTTAGTTATTGAAGCTTTTACCGGTTCGCTGTTTAAGTCTAAAAAATTATTTCTCACATCAACATAACTAAGATTTTCTAAATCATCAAATGAGGAGATGTCGGTAAGTTGGTTATCCGCTACCCTCAAAAGTGTAAGCTCTGTATTATTTGACACATCAAGCTCGGCGAGTTGGTTATTATGTACACCTAAAAGTCCAAGCTTTGTGTTATTTGACACATCAAGCTCGGCGAGCGAGCTATCCTCTACCCCCAAATTCGTAAGCTCTGTATTTTTTGACACATCAAGCCCGATGAGTTGATTCCCACCCGCCTGCAAATTCTCAAGCTTTGTATTTTTTGACACATCAAGCTCGGTGAGTTGGTTACTACTTACAGACAACGCTGTAAGCTCTGTGTTATTTGATACGTCAAGCTCGGTGAGTTGATTATCAAGTGCCTGCAAACTCTCAAGCTTGATATTATTTGACACATCAAGCTCGGTGAGTTGGTTATACGCTACACCCAAATAACTAAGCTCTGTATTTTTTGACACATCAAGCTCGGTGAGTTGGTTATACCATATACTCAAATGTGTTAGCTCTATATTATTTGAAACATCAAGCTCGGCGAGTTGGTTTTCCATTACATATAAACCCGTAAGCCCTGTATTGTTTGACACATCAAGCTCGGCAAGTTGGTTTGAATCCACAACCAAAAGCTCAAGCTCGATATTATTTGACACATCAAGCTCTGTGAGTTGATTTTCGAACACATTCAAAGTCTTAAGCTTGACATTATTTGACACGTCAAGTTCGGTGAGTTGGTTAAGACCTACATGCAAATACGTAAGCTCTGTAAAATCAGACACATCAAGATTTCCGGACAATTCCTTGGCACTTAAGTCTATTGATGTAACCCTCTTATCAGATTCAGAATTCCAAGTAATTCCCGTCCATGTATCGGGTTCTTCTAAATTCCATCCTAACTTAGTCAAATTATCGTCTTGTAATGCGAATGATACCAACTTTTGATAGTCGTTATCATTATACCCTGCGGGGGTAGGGTAAGTATCGCTGGGTTCATCGGTATATTGCGCTGTAACGGTTAGATTGCTTGTAACATTGTCAAACGCCCTGTCCCACCCTGTAAATGTATATCCCGAACGGCTCGGCTCGGTCGGTGCGGTCGCGGAAGTCCCGTAATATATGCCGGTTTCTCCTTTAAGGAATGTACCGTTATAATCATTGAATGTCACGGTGAAAGTTGTTTGGGGAGAGTATTCAAATGTCCCGCTGTTCTTATCAACTGTTGCTTGAATTTTAGTAATTGAAGCTTTTTCCGGTTCGCTATCTAAGTTTAAAAAATTATACTTCACATCAACATAAGTAAGATTTTCTAAATTTTCAAACGAAGAGATGTCGGTGAGTTGGTTATTCGGTACCGTCAAACTCGTAAGCTTTGTATTATTTGACACGTCAAGCTCGGTGAGCTTGCTATTCAATATCAGCAAATTCGTAAGCTCTGTATTATTTGACACGTCAAGCACGGTGAGTTGGCTAACCGCTACCCACAACTCTTCAAGTTTTGTATTTTTTGACACGTCAAGCTCGGAGAGTTGATTTTCATTTACAAAATCTACAAATAATTTTGTAAGCTCTGTGTTATTTGATACATCAAGCTCGGTGAGTTGGTTTTCATTTGCAGATAAATATGTAAGCTCTATGTTATTCGTTACATCAAGCTCGGCGAGTTGGTTTCTCTCTACAGATAAAGATGTAAGCTTTGTGTTATTTGATACGTCAAGCTCGGTGAGTTGGCTACCCGCTACAGATAAATTTGTAAGCTCTGTGTTATTTGATACGTCAAGCTCGGTGAGTTGGTTTCCCCCTACAGTTAAACTTGTAAGCTTTGTGTTATTTGATACGTCAAGCTCGGTGAGTTGGTTTATACTTACAGACAACGCTGTAAGCTCTGTGTTATTTGACACATCAAGTTCGGTAAGTTGATTAAAAGTTACACCCAGAAACCAAAGTGCGGTAAAATCAGACGCATCAAGTTTACCGGACAATTCTATGTTGTATAAATCTATAACTGTAACCCTCTTATCAGATTCAGAATTCCAAGTAATTCCCGTCCATGTATCGGGTTTTTCTAAATCCCATCCTAACTTAGTCAAATTATCGTCCTGTAATGCGAATGATACCAACTTTTGATAGTCGTTGTCATTATACCCTGCGGGGGTGATGTAAGTGTCGCTCGCGCTTGTTGTCAGCGGTACAATAAGTGTCAGCGAAAGTATTACCGCCGCCGCGATAATTGCTGATAAAATTTTTCTTGTTTTCATAAAGTTCCTCCAAAATAATTTATTTCCCCCATTTTACCTTATAAAAAACCGAATTTCAACCCTTTTGTCGTGAAAACCCCGATTTTTGGCGTGAACACGAAAAACTGCCCCGAAAACCCTCGGAGCAGTTATATTTTTAAGAGCTAATTGCTCAAGATAACCGTACTTTCAAAAACACCGTCGGAAAACTCAAATTTCGTACTTCCATTGTATTTTTTTACCATGTCTGTGATAATATAAACCCCTACACCGTGATTTTTGGTATCGTTCTTAGAGGTTTTTAAACCTTCGTTAGGCTGTAAGCCGGAATTTATCTGCTTTATAATGAAACACTCGGCTTTTAAGCCTGCCGCCAGCTTTATAAAACGCTTTGTATCAGTGTTATTTATTCTTTCACAGGCTTCTATTGCGTTTTGCAATAAATTTGATACAACAGTGCATAGGTCGATGTCGCTTATATATTCCGCGCCTTTATCATCAAAAAAAATCTGTACATCAATATCTTTTTCTTTTGCAGTGTTGTATATATAAGAAAGTATGGTGTTAACTGCGCTACGTGAGCAAAAATGAAGAGGTTTTAGGGTAAAGTCTTCTTTAAATTCTTGTGCGTATTTTATAAGCTCATCGTATTTTTTAGTTTCCGCTAAATCAGAAATCACTCTAACGTGAGTACTTAAATCATGCTTTATTCGCATTATCTGTGAGTGTTGCTCTAAAATTTCGTTAATGTGTTTTGATTGCGAAGCAATAAGTAATTCTGTATATTCGCTCTTTTGATTTAGTTTATAATTCATATTTTTTGAATACAAAGAATAAATAAAAAGTATGATACTTACAACCGGAATCGCTATAAAAACTGTTTGAAGCATAGATGAAAGTTGTTTTAATATATAAATAGCATTTAACAAGAAAATGCCATAAAAAAGCTGTAAAGATAAGAAAATTAATATTACAAACTTCTTTTGATTTTCCCATGTGTTATTATTTCTTATGAGAATTTTAAAAACTGTTGTATAAATAATGAGCGATGTTGTTAAAATGAGTATACTTGATATAATCTGATACGGCTCAAGCGGAGAAAAAATACCTTCTACCTTATTTAAAGAATTAGAATCGAGCAAATGGTAACTAATGAACGCCATTATCGCCTCGTTAATTATCCCTATAACAAGTATTAATAATGTTACAAACACTTTCTTTAAGAAAGAATCTTTAAAACTTATATGTAAAGCTGAAAAATATACAATAAAAAATAAAACGAGCATCGTAACCTGTGGAACAGACATATTTTCTTGAGAATTAGGAGAATCAGAATGCAGAATAATATCTTCGACAAATAAAATAAGAATATTTAAAATATATAAAACCAACGTACATCCAAAAAAAGATAAGATTTTACTTTTTCTCGGCACCATATAATCAATTATTGAAAATGAAATTATAGCATACATAAATAATCTAACTATAAGCAAGGCGTGTATCATCAACATAATAAAGCTCCCCCCCAATAATTTATTAATGTTTTGTCAACAATACCTGCGTATTTTTCTCCAATCGGTATCGCTTGACCGTTTTCAACCGTGATATGCTTTTTCGATTTATTATAATTGCTAATGAAGTCAATATTTATAATATAGCTCTTATGACAGCGAACAAATCTATCGGGAAGCGATTTGAGTAATTCTTTTGTTTTTAGCCGTGAGATTTTAAAATCGCCGTTTTTTATATAAAAAACCGTATCATGATTTATTAGCTCTATATAGGTTATATCATCACATTTAATTTTTCCCATACTCTTAATTATGATATACTTTTTTTCGAGACTTTTCAATACTTTTTTTATTGCTCGCGAAAAATCCTCAAAACTAATCGGTTTCAGCAGAAAATACATATGAGTCGTCTTATATACGTTTTTAAAGTACTCTATGTAAGCGGACTGATAAATAATCCGCGCATCGGGCTGTATGCGGTTCACCTCTTCGCATAGGTCGATGCCGTTAGCCTCGCGAATAACTATATCCATGAAGATTATATCAAACGGAACAGTCGGCAGGTCGTTCAGAAACGCTTCCCCGTCAGGGTATGTTTTTATAGTATAGGGCGTACCGCTCATATACTCCGAAATATATTTTTCGAGCAGTTCTATGTCCGATGGGTTATCATCACAAATCGCTATGTTGAGCATATTTCAGATTACCTTTCTTTTTGTTTTCTTGTTTGCAGGGCATATAAAGCCAACTATAAAAAAGCACACCTTTTTATAGTTACCATTTTTATACTCTCACCGCCTATATTTTCCTAAAAATCTGTAAAAAAGTTCAAAAAAACGCTTGACAGCTGTAAGATTTTAGTTTATAATCATGAATGGAATCGACCTATAAAAAGGTGTACTTTTTTATAGTTCGATTTTGCTTAAACCGCATTAAATAGCGGGTTTCGGGTTTCGGGGGTTGTGATTTAGGGGGAGTGTGGAAAAAATAAATCCCCGAGACCTATTGACACCATATACAGCACCATGATATAATATAATAAGAGGTGATGAATTTGAGTCATATAGAAATTGTATAGAGCATCATTTTTAAAATTATTACATATATGTGTAATCTCACATCAGGCGGCTGGTGTTGTGTAGCCTAAAACTGCCTGATAAGGCTTAACGGAGGAATCCCCATGACCGACAAATTCTTCGAGAATGTAGCAAGTCTCATAGAGCAGGCGCGGACGCACGTAGGGCGAACCGCAGATTTGACTATGTGTGTGACTTATTTTGAGGTCGGACGCATGATTGTCGAGCAGGAGCAAGACGGCGAAGCGCGGGCTAAATACGGTAAAAAGCTACTTGCGGAGTTATCAAAGTATCTGAATAGTCGCTTTAAAAAAGGCTTTTCTCAAACAAATCTTCGCAACGCAAGAAAATTTTACCAAGTCTACGCCCCGTCAATTCAGCAGATGACGTCTGCTGAATTTGAAAAACAAAAACAGCAGATAACGTCTGCCGAATTCCAAAATAACAATTTATTTCAAATATTACCGTTAAATTTTTATCCTTTTCAACTTGGTTGGTCGCATTATCTTATTTTAATGCGCATCGGAAACGAGCAAGAACGTAGATTTTATGAAATCGAATCGCTAAAAGGGCAATGGACGTATAAATATCTCAGACGGCAATTTCACAGTAGTCTTTATGAGCGGCTTGCGTTGTCGCGGGATAAAGACGAGATTTTACGCCTTGCGAACGAGGGGCAGACTATCGAAAAGCCCCGTGATATTTTGAAAAGCCCGTTATCACTTGAGTTTTTGGGGTTAGAGGAAAGTGTAAAGTATTCTGAAAGCGATTTAGAAAATGCAATAATCGACAAAATGCAAAAATTTCTCTTGGAACTCGGCAAAGGTTTTCTTTTTGAAGCAAGGCAAAAGCGGTTCACGTTTGATGAAAACTCATTTTGGGTTGACCTCGTGTTTTACAATAGACTCCTTGATTGTTATGTTATCATTGACCTAAAAACCGGAGAATTAGAGCATAGAGATTTAGGGCAAATGATGATGTATGTCAACTATTTTGACCGCCACGTTAAAACCGAGAAAGAGAACCCAACTATCGGAATACTCTTGTGTAAAGACAAAAATGACAGCGTAGTTGAAATGACTTTGCCCGAAAATACGAATATATATGCTTCTGCGTATAATCTTTATCTTCCTGATAAAAGTTTACTCCAAGAAAAACTCGCAGAGTGGGTACAGGAGTTTGAGGATGCAAAGGTAATTCTTGAAATTGAAAATAATGCGGCGACCGATGAAATGCGATGATAACAGCGTTTAGGTGAAGTTATGAAAAGTTAGGAAATGCTGTTTAGAAAATTCAAATCAAAATGGTTAGGGAAGCGATTATTGAAAACGAGAACGAAGGGAGATTAAACCATGAATAAAGATTTATCCTACTATATGGGGTTAAACTATCGTGTTGAGGTCATCAAGGACAAAGAAGAGGGCGGTTTCGCTCTTAGGTGTCCCGAACTAACGGGCTGTATCACCTGTGCCGATACTATAGAACACGGACTCGAAATGTTCGAAGACGCTAAGAAGTGTTGGTTTACGGCGTGTATTGAGGATAATATACCTATTCCGGAGCCAAGCTGCTTAGAGGATTACAGCGGTCAGTTTAAATTGAGGTTGCCGAAATCGTTGCATAAGACGCTTGCGGAGCGGTCGCGACAGGAAAATATATCAATGAATCAATATTGCGTGTATTTGTTGAGTAGCGGCTTAAACAAGCCTTATAACGCAAAATCAGAGCGGCGTTAACGGTCGCTCTTTTTGTTTGGGTTTAATCCTCATTAAAAGCGGGCTTCGGCTTTCGGGGGGCAGAAAGAGCTTGAAATATTGAAGGTTACAACAATCTACGACATTAAAAGGTTTAACAATATGTTATAATATCCCTAATTGATGTTATGTGAATCTATTATTTGGATAAAAAGAGTAAATACATGTTGTTTTACACTGTTTTATTCGTCATAATGCACAAACAAATCAAAATCCTATTGAACTTTGTCGAAAAAGGTGGTAATATATGAATAGAGATAGTAGTGAGGTAAAAGAAAAGGAAGTGTTAAAAATGGGCGTTTTATCCAGACCTGTAAAGGTCACATTCTCTGTTAAATCTGATAAAGCTAAGGAGTTTAAAGAGCTTAATGATTCAAAAACAATAAAGGATGTTCAGGCGCAGGCTAAAAAAATTAAGAATATAACAATGGAAGACTCGTTTAATGACAGAAATTAAGCAATACGGTAAAGACATCAAAATTGATTCTGTATTCTGTTCCGGATGCCGTGAATTTTTATATGAATGCCGGGTTTAAAGTGTTTTTAGAATATATGGAGGAGAAGAATATTGAGGCTTTGGACGGATGTGTCCCGATGTTTTTGAGTTTGGTGTGATAAATAATTTGAAATCGTATAATTCAATTTAAAACAAACACGACTTCTCAGCCTATAATGGTGTGAGAAGTCGGCTTCAATTCTTCAAAACTTCGGGTTGGTTTGAAAGTAACTTGGGAGCAGGCTTTTACACCTACTCCCTATTTTATACATGAGATATGTTGCTTTTTTGTTCATGTCGTCTGTTCAATATAGCTTTTTAAATTTCCTCGATAAACAACCTTTTCGCTGACCTTTAAAAGTTCTTCGGGACTTACGAATACGCGAGGCGTATGCAGGTCGAAAATGCCGCTTTCATACAGAATATAATAAACAAACTCAGAGCAGAAAAATCTGTTTTTATGCTTATAATCTAAGCGGAAGAAGTTAGCGAGCAGCCCTAAATAATTATACTTATAGTGCTTGCTTTTAAGCAGGAAATCATCGAGCTTTACTAACATTTTTTCATACTGCTCATCCGTGGTGACTAATTCAAGAACGACGCCGGGTAAATCTGCAAATTTACCGTAAATGCCTTCGTTAAAATTTTCCTGTTTAAAACCGCAGGGGCACGGATATGAAATCCAGTGCCGCCCGAAGCTGAACATAGAGCGTAATTTTTCATCAAGCGAGAGTGCGGCGTGGGTATATTTGCTCCTTTTAAATAACCCGATTAGTTTCGCGGGTACGGTGGGACTTTGAATAAGTACAATGTATATTTTCTTCATGGCTTTTTATATCTCCTTTAAAAGCGTATCAAGGTCAATGCAGGTAACATCGTCTACTCCGGTTCGGGTTATTGAAGCCTTTAATCCGGATTCGTCGTCGCTGTCGGCAAGTAACCTGTTAACATACTCGTTATTATTATCGTATTCGCCCGCTAAAGTAAACTTAAATACGCTGTCGGGCGTCACAATCTCTATATCTGCGGCGTTTTCATCTTTGCGTATCCGCTTGACTACGCCGCCGGTAAACGAACCTTCTTTTAAGTCGCCATTCTTGTCTGTTATGTAGGCATAACCAAGCGGGCGGGAAACGACGGCTTCAAGCATCGTTATCATGCTCCCGACACGCTGTATGTTTTTCCGGTCGCCTTTAGGCGTACCGTCGGGACTGCTTATGCTTTTTATTACGTATTTATTCAACTTTCCGTACCCTCCCGTGTTAATTTACTGAGGATTTTACAGGTCGCTTTATTTGCTTCAAAAACAGTCTTTTCAATGTCGATAGTCATGTATTCTCCGTCTTTATATAGGATTTCTCCGTCTGACACAGTAAGAACTATATCGCCGCCGCAGGCAGAATAAACTACATTGTTGACTAAATCATGTGCGGGGTTCATGTTGGGTTTTGATATATCGATGACGATTAAATCAGCCGCAAAGCCCTCTTTGAGAAGCCCGCAGTCCTCGCGTCCCTGCGACAGCGCACCCGCTCTTGTCGCCGCGTACAATGTATCGCGCGGTGAAGAAGCGGCGGGTTCATTGAAAATACCCTTATGTAATAGGGAGAAGAACTTCATCTCTTCGATAAAGTTAAGACTGTTATTGCTCGCAACGCTGTCGGTGCCGATTGCCGTATTTATGCCGTTTTTCATCAACAGCGGGACATTACAAGTGCCGCTGGCGAGCTTTAAGTTACTGATTGGGCAAGAAGCAACAGTTACACCTTTCTCCTTGAAAATAGTGAAATCATCATCTTCAAGATGAACGCAGTGTGCGGCTGTCGTCGGT
The DNA here is from genome assembly GCA_009778065.1 of Oscillospiraceae bacterium. Taxonomy (GTDB): domain Bacteria; phylum Bacillota; class Clostridia; order Oscillospirales; family Ruminococcaceae; genus Ruminiclostridium_E. Next base: position 96,603 of record WRKM01000006.1, on the reverse strand, counting down.
GAATCGAATAAACCTAATTCACTCAAATATGCCGCAGGGGTTTTCCCATGCCTTTTTTTACACTCCTCATGCTCAAACTTAGTTTCGCTGACATGAACATGCATACGTGTGCCGATTTCTTTAGTATATTCAGCCAACTGACGCACTATCTTAGGGGTGGAGGTATATTCGGCATGAAGAGACATATCGATTTTTATACGTCCGTTTGACGTGTTGTGATATGCTTTAAATAAATCCTCACATTCATGAAATCTATCCATTTCGCGCAGATTTTCGTCTGTGAAGCAGAGAATAGCCCTGCCAATATTCCCCTTAACACCGGATTCGGTAAACGCTTTCGCGATGACGTCACAGAAGTTATACATATCGGTGGTTGAAACTATACCGAAACGAATAGATTCCGCAAGCCCGAGAAGAGTACCCCAATACACGGCTTCGTTATCAAGCTGTGCCTCAAAAGGGAAAATACGGGTATGTAACCAGTCCTGCAGGTTCAAATTTTCGCCGTAACCGCGCAGGAGCGTCATAGGCGTATGAGCGTGACAGTTAAAAAACGCACTCATCAACAGCCTGCCCGTACCGTCGTATATATCTCCGAAATCTTCATAAGGCTTACTGTCGCCGACAAAGGCGATTTTTTTGTCTTTCACGCCGACATACATATTATGACGGACGTTTAGATTCTCGTCAATTATTGTTATATCACTAAATAACATTTAAACCTCCGATATTTAAACTATTCTCTTAATATCTCTACTAAACTCTTAAAATGTTCGCCGCGTTCTTCAAAATTTTTATAGAATCCGTAGCTTGCGGCGGCGGGGGAGAGTATACAACGGCGTTTCGTAACCTTTGCGGCGTGTTTTACTGCATCTGTTAAATCTTTTGCACGGTAGACGGCAAGCCCTTCAGCGGTGAGAGCGTCGGCGATTTTATATCCGCTATCCGGCAAAGCTATAAGATTAATTATACCATGTTTTTGGGTTTTGTCAACTTTTTGTAAGAAATAAATGAGTTCATCATAGTTTATTCCCCTGTCCATGCCGCCGATAATGAGGGTATCGGTATCGGGAAAGGCTTCTACAGCTAAGATTGACGCCCTCGGAATTGTACTGATACTGTCGTTTACCCACTCCACCCCGTTAATTTCCGCAAAAAGCTCAAGACGGTGCGGGAGGGCGGCAAAATTTTGAGCGGCTGTGAGTGCTTTTTCGGGGTCGCATCCGAAAATAGCGGTTACTTTTAGTGCTACGGCTATATTGTTGTAATTAAATTCGCCGCGGAGCTTGGTTTTTTCGGGTTCAATCATAGCGCGGAAACGGTGTAAATCCTCGTCTTCGCCGCGAATGGAAATATCACCCTCGCGCTGATATTTAAAAATATTTTCTTTAGTAGCCGCATAATCCTCAAAACTGTTATAATGGTCTAAATGCTCCTCATAAATATTGAGCAAAACCGCGACATCGGGCGAAGCCTTGACGTATTCGAGCTGGTGACAGGACATCTCGCAGACAAGGATGGTTTCGGGGTCATACTCGTTTTCAAGGGGCGGTACGCCGATATTTCCAATCAGAGCGGTATTTTTCCCGCAACTTTTGAGAATATAATAAACGAGCGAAGAGACCGTTGATTTGCCTTTCGTGCCTGTTATACCGACAATGGTGTTTTTTCGGAACCGTAATAATAAATCGGTCTGAGAGGTTATTTTCTGTTTTACGGCATCGGGTATTATGCCGAGCAGGGGAATTCCCGGCGATTTCATGATTATATCGTAATCACAGGTATAAAGAGCGTTTAAATAATCCTCGCCTACATGTGTTTTATACGGCAGGTCTTTAACAGCCTCCGCGTTTTTATCGGCGATAATTATTTCGCAGGGTAATTGTTTAAGGATTTTCAAGGTTGAACGCCCCTCTAAACCGAAACCGAGGATTAAAACCTTTTTATTTCTAAAGAAATTGTGTAATTCGGTCATATTAAAAATGCGTATTAATTCACGGAACTCATCGGGAAGGAAATTATTCTCATCAAATGAGCGGAGCATATTAAAATCGGCTTTTTTTATTTCAGATGCGTAATCGCGTAATAACCGCGGCGGGTGAGTACGCCTTTCGAGAGCCTTATAAAGAGAAAAATTCACCTCATCGCGAGTCCCCACGCACTCAAACGGCTTGTCATAATCGGGGCTTGCGAGTGCGGTAAGCATAGTACTTAAACCCTCGTTTTCAAGTAAATTCTCGCCGAAAATCTTAATCAGCGTTTCATCATCAAGCCATGCCGCCAGCATTATATAAACATAAAGGCACTTAGCACATTTACAGCACCAGATATTAGCCTTTGAGCCGACGTTGCAAGATTTAAAAACGGGAAAATATCGGGGATAGCGAGTAAACATTTCTGTTATACGGAGTTCGCCGAACGGGCGCAAAAGACTGAAATATTCGGGTAATTCTGCACCGATTCGCGAAACATATCGGCGGAAATCCCGCTCAAATTCCGTACTCTTGCTATACTGGTGATTCACGCCGTCTGCTGTATTACCTTCGTTGGCACTGCTTTCGTTAGACAGGACAATATATTTCTTTCCCGATAAATAAGCAAAAATGAGCGACGAAAACGCAACCACGGACGAAAACGGCGTATGCCCGTTTAAGTAACCGCGTCTGTTAAGCTCAAGTAAAACAGGGTCAATTGTACGCGAGACGTTAATTATATGCGAATCGGGATACTCTGCTGTTTTAGCGGAGTTTAACGCACTCTCGATATTTCCGACGACATAGCAGACGGAGCTTTCTTTTTGTTCTCTGAGCAGTTCAAGGGTGACAATACTGTCTTTACCGCCGCCGACAGGTATCAAACAGCCGTGTAAGCTTCGCTTTTTCGGCAAGGGGATAGATTTTCCGCTCGTATAGATTTGCATAAAATCGTCGGTTACTTTGATGCCGTTACGGTAAAAGAACTCGCCGAGACCGTTTTTATAGAGCTTTTTCCACCATTCGGTCTGCCATTCGTCAAGTACGCCGCATCTGACCTCAACAATCGGCGGACAGGCAGACTTCCAATAACTGATAAGTTCTGCCATACCGAGGTTAAAAACGAGCAGACTTATATCCCCCGTTAAAGGTGTACGGAAGTTCCATTCAGGCTTAAAATGGAAATCGTCTATGGAAAAGTGAAAGGAAAACCTGCCTTCTTCTATGAAAAAGTCGTGATAGATGAGCCTTTCGTGCCTTTGCCGCAGGTCTGTGTACCTGTCGTTAAAAGAGATATTAATCACTCCTTTGCGATTTTTGTTGAATTTAGTCAGAGAATATGTTAAAATAGAATAAGCACTTTTTATTTAGGGGTATAAAGATGATAGAAACCTTGAATTCGGAAAGATTTTTAGCCGAAATAAAGAAATTAAATTTATCGGGCGCAGATTTTCTTGAAATAATCGGAAATTCTAAAATTAACAATGAGACTTACAATGAAATAAAGGAAAGCGCAGGGCTTACCTATTCACGCTTGGTTGAGCTTTTGGATAACTCGTTGTTAAATTCCGATGATTTTGCGGGTTTGTTGAGTGACGCCTGTAAGCTCGCGAGTATTCGCGGAAAAGAACGCCGCCTCAACAATGAGGAAAGGCTCGGTAAAGCACTCCTTAATGCGCAAAAGGCGCAAAAGGCGCAAAAACGGCTCGCAGAACAAGAACGGTTACAGAAAGAAGCCGAATCCGTACCTACAGCAAAAGACGGGGCATATGAGGTAGAAGTAGATTTTTCTGACGATGACTATCGCGAAGACGTACAAATCAAAGAATCAGGTGAACCGGAAATAAAGGACGAGCCTGATGATGGTGAAGAAACAGTCCTGATATCCGCCTCGGATAACAAGGGTAAGCTGAGTTTATGCTTTTTTATGATGTTTCTTTTGATAGGCGCGAGCTTTGCCGTGCGGTGGTTTATGACAGGTTCGCTTTTACCAGACAGAGAACGTCCTGTGGTTTATTCTGTGCCGCAGACTTACCTTGAGCTTGCTGAAAGGCTCGCAGGAGCGGAAGCTCTGCCATCTTTGAGAAATATTATAGAAAACGGCGATACGAGCGGCGGCAATGGCGAACCCGCTCCGAAAACCCTGCTTTTCACTGACAGATATATTTTTTATATTATTGACAACGTCCTCTACATCGTTGAATACAGAAGCGGTAATATGCACAAGGCGGGAGAAATACGCTATGACGGCGAAACGATTCTCGGTATAGAGCTTTTAAATGAACAACTATATGTAATGTCGCAGGGCGGTGAAGAGGTGAGTTATTTCCATGAGGAAAAACCGACAGAAACGGAAGAGACAGGGGAGAGCGGCAGAGGAAAGATACTAAGCGATGATTTTATACAACCGATTGTATTAGTCCGTGTATACGACACACGGGAGTTTAATACCCGCTACGAGTTTGAAATGACTGTCTGCGGTGAATATAATTCAACCATACTGCGTAAAGACAGATTTATATTAGTAACAGATTACACGCCGCGCGAACCTCACGCTTACAGCGATTTATCAGCGTTCGTACCGTTTTATACCGTAGGCGGTGAAAAGAGTTTCGTAGATATGAATAATATTTACGCACCGCCCGCGTCTCTTATGAATAACCAAATGAACCTAATAAGCGTAATAGATGTAATAGACCAAACCAAAGAACTCAGCGTCAACGTCTTCGCGGTGGTCGGCGGTGCGGGAGAGGTATATTCAGGCGAGGAGGCGTTATTTATTACGCAGTCGGCGGGCGGAAAATCGAGGCTTATCAGATTTGATGTATCGGGTGAGTTTGAGCCTCTCGGAGAAAACCCGCCGTTTTACTTCGATATAAACGGGACAATCCCCGCGGGAGCGGTCAGCGAGAGGTATAGTATTTTGCGCGTAGGGGTTATAAATAGCGGTAATAAATGCTCGCTTTATATTTTTAACAACGATTTAGAGCCGCTTTCGAGGGTTATAAACATAGGCTCGGATGGTGATGCACCTATAAAAGACATAATCTTTGACGGTTCACTTGTGTATTTTGTTTCCGACAGACTCTACGCTTTTGACGCCGCGAGTCCCGAAGAGGTAGTCCCTATTGCAGAGCCGCCGCCCATAGCTGTAACTAAGGGAAGGTTTTTCAAGGGACCGGATAACGAAAAGCTTGAGGTCGCCGGTGAATCAAACCCGGATGGCGAAAGAGCCGGAATACGTCTCAGTCTGCATAAGGACGGGAAAATCGTTTCGACTTATTTAATTACCGCCGATAGCGGTGTAGAGGGCGACTGGAATCAATTTCTGTTTACTGATGCAGAGTATTACGAAGATGCTGTTTTTATCTCAAAAAGCTCGGAAAATAGGGGTACAATTATTTTACCCGTTAAATTTTCTAACGGTATAACAGACATAGAGAAAATTTTAGTTTTTGACTACAATAATTACGATGGAGAAGAAATGCTCGTAAAAAGATACGAAATCATTTATATTTATGAGCTTGGCGGCGGGAATAAAAGCCGTAAGGCGATACTTGCCGACGGATATATATACAGCTTTTGGGACACGACAGCAGTCAGCACGGAAGAGAGCGGCGGAACGGTGATTATGCAGTTGGAACTTGCGGAATAAAACTATATTGAGTATATTTTATTTTCTCGCCGCTTTAATATAGAGTTCGTATGAATAAATTATAGCGTGGTGAGGTAAATTTGTCAATAGTTGAATTATCTGTACAATATTTACAAACAAAGTAAATATTTTAGTCATATTTGTACAAACGATTGTTCTGTGTTATAAAACCCTTTCCAAAAGCGGAAAAGTATGATATAATGGAAAGTGCAGTAAATGAAAGGAAAATGAAAAATGGCGCAAGAATTTTATGTAGGGCTCGACATGTTAGTAAAGGAGTTTGAGCTTGAGGCGTTGTACGCCCCCTGCGATTTGTCTGAAATTCGCATTTCAAACAACGATATAAACCGCCCCGGTCTGCAACTCGCGGGGTTCTATGAGTATTATGACAACAGCCGTATACAAATAGTGGGCAAGGCGGAATTCGCATACTTAGCACGCTATACCGAGGAGGAAAGGTTAAAGGTGTTCGATGAACTCTTTGCGACAAATCCTCCCGCATTCATTATAACCCGTGAGATTGACCCTTATCCGGAGGTTTTATCGGTAGCGGCGAATTATGAAGTGGCGGTATTACGGAGCAAGGAAAGTACATCGACATTTATGGCAAAGCTTATCGCGTATCTGAACATAAAGCTCGCGCCGCGAATCACGCGGCACGGTGTATTAATTGAGGTCTATGGCGAAGGTATGCTTATTTTAGGCGAAAGCGGCGTGGGTAAGAGCGAAACAGCGATTGAACTCGTAAAACGCGGACACAGGCTTGTCGCCGATGATGCGGTGGAAATACGCCGTACATCAAACATAACCCTTGTAGGAAGTTCTCCCGACAATATCCGTCACTTCCTCGAATTACGCGGAATCGGTATAATAAACGCCCGTCAGCTTTTCGGTATGGGTGCAGTTAAGGTTTCGGAGAAGATTGACATTGTTGTTGAAATGGAGCTTTGGAATCCCGAAAAAGTGTATGACCGTATGGGTATGGATAATCACTATATGGCTATTTTAGGCGTGAAAATCCCCCACCTGACAATCCCTGTTAAGCCCGGACGTAACTTAGCTGTCATTCTTGAGGTCGCGGCAATGAACAACCGTCAAAAAAAGATGGGCTATAACGCCGCACAAGAGCTTTTAGATAACTTAGGATTAAATATCGAGGCAAGTAACACGGTTACGGATTGGGAACACAGTTGACAGCCTTTTAAACAAATATGCTATAATTATCAGCACATACACAAAAAACAAACGGAATAGAATAGCAGTATGATTAATAATAACGAACTCGAAACAATAAGCGTTCTTTGCGCCAAATACGGAGCGGGATTTTTGAAAAACGCGCCGCTCGCCGCTCTTACGACATTTAAAATCGGCGGTGCCTGCGATATTTTGATTAAGGTAAATTGCCGTGAGTTATTGCGGGAAATTGTACTTTGCTGTAAAAACAATAACACGCCCTTTTATGTAATAGGGAAGGGTAGTAATATCCTTGTGCGTGATGAGGGCGTAAGGGGCGTAGTCTTGTTGCTCGCGGACGATTTTGCGGATGTTCGTATTAATAATGACAAGCGCATCAGTTGCCTTGCGGGGGCGAGCCTGATGGCTGTCTGCGTACTTGCACGTAATAATTCACTGACAGGTTTTGAATTTGCTTACGGTATACCCGGTTCCGTCGGCGGCGCGGTTTTTATGAACGCAGGTGCGTATGACGGTGAAATTGCCGATGTGTTGTCGGGGTGTGAGTTCCTTGACGAGGATTGTGAGATTAAGACGCTTGAACTCGAAAAAGAAAAATTTTCACACAGAAAAAGTCCTTTCACCGGGACTAAGAAAATTGTCCTGTCAGCGGAATTTTTACTTGAAGACGGTGAGAAAATGCGAATCACCGCGAAAATGGATGATTTTATAGCGCGGCGCAGGAATAAACAGCCGCTTGAATTTCCGAGTGCCGGCAGTACGTTTAAACGCCCTGAGGGTGATTATGCTTCTCGTTTAATTGACATTTGCGGATTAAAAGGCTTTTCCGTGGGCGGTGCCGAGGTCAGTGAAAAACATGCGGGATTTATTATTAATAAAGGCGGCGCGACTTGCAATGATGTTTTAAAGCTTATAGAAGCCGTAAAAGAACGGGTTTTAAAGGAAACGGGAATAACTCTTGAAAGAGAAGTTCAAATTATGCAGATGTCTTAAAGGGACGGTTTAAAATTATGGAAATTATTATAATCACGGGAGTATCAGGCTCGGGAAAATCCTGCGTGTCGGACATACTGGAGGATGCCGGTTATTTTTGTGCGGACAACCTTCCGCCTCAGCTTATACCTAAATTTGCAGAAATTTGCAGAGATAATCCTGCGATAAATAAAATCGCGTTTGTAACTGATATTCGCGGCGGTTCTATGTTCTTGTCTCTGCCGGAAAGACTTAAAGAACTGAGAGGGCAGGGGTACAGTGTACGTTTACTATTTACGGACGCAGAAGCGGATATAATAAAAAAGCGTTTTAATGAAACCCGCCGCCGTCATCCTCTGATAGACGCGGCAGACGGTGATATAGATAAAGCTATTGACGCTGAAAATGAAATACTCGCCCCTTTAAAGCAGTCGGCGGATTTTTATATAGATACGGGGGGCGTTCCGGTCACGCGGCTTAAAGAGCGGGTTTTAGAATTATTAGAGCTTGATTTTTCTGCCGCGATGAATATAACCTGTATGTCGTTCGGATTTAAGCACGGTACATCCGGACAGGTTGACCTGCTTTTTGACGTTCGGTTTTTGCCTAATCCCTTTTACATAGAGGAGCTTAAAGAAAAAACAGGGCTTGACACGGCTGTACGCGAATTTGTTATGAGTTCGGATGCCGCAAAAACACTTGTTACAAAGCTCAGTGATTTATTCGACTTCATAATTCCCGAGTATGTCAGAGAAGGAAAAAGCCGTCTGACAATTGCGTTTGGATGTACAGGCGGAAGACACAGGAGCGTAGCTTTTGCGGAGTATTTCCGTGAATATTTATCGAAAAAAGGGTACAGCGCGGGAGTTTTACATAAGAATATTTGATATACGGAGAATTAAATGTCTTTTTCAAGCGATGTTAAAAACGAACTCGCCCGAATCCGCGAAACGGTGAAAAATCATCGGCTTATTCTGCTTAGAGGTATGCTTTTCGGTGTAAAGAGAAGATTCAATACCGAAAATGAGCAGGTCGCCGCCCTTTATAAAAAGCTAACCGACGAGTTTGATACCGCTAAATCTAATACGGATTATATAAAGGGAGAGTCGTTCGCTTTGAGCGACGACTGTGAGACGGGTCTTTTTTTACGCGGTGTTTTTTTATCGTGCGGCGCGGTTTCCGACCCGGATAAAAATTATCATCTTGAGCTAAACATGCCCGATGAAAAAAAGCGGAACGAGCTTTTTACGCTTATTACCGAAAGCGGAATTCAGGTGAAAAAAGGTTTGAGAAAGAGCCGACCGCTGCTGTATATAAAGGAAAGCGAATTAATATCGGACTTTTTGACTTATATTGGTGCAGGCGTGAATTCTATGGAAATAATGAACGCTAAGATTTATAAAGAAGTGCGGAACAACGTAAACCGCGCTGTCAACTGTGACTCTGCGAATATAGAAAAAACCGCGCGTGCGGCAGAAAAACAGCTTGCGGATATAGAACTTATATATGAGAAAAAAGGTAAGGATTTTTTACCGCCTGAGCTTCGTCACGTAGCTGAACTGCGGGTTCATAATTTTGAAATGAGCCTTAAAGAAATCGGCGAGGCGTGCGAGCCTCGATTAAGCAGAAGCGGGGTTTTTCACAGGCTCGGTAAAATTAATGATATAGCCTGCAAATTAAGGGCGGGGGACGATTCATGACAGCATTAAAAAAACGTGTATATAAAATTATACAGCCCCGAAAAAGTCAAGACCTTGTGAGTACTGTTTTTGATTGGCTTATTGTCTCTCTTATCGCAATCAATGTTTTTGTAATAGTACTCGACACTTTTGAATTACCTAAAACTTTATCTTTAATTTTAAGAATTATTGACGTCACAACGGTTGTGATTTTCACGATTGAATACACATTAAGACTGTGGACGGCAGATATAATATACAAGAATAAAACGCCTTTCAAGGCACGGTTGACTTATGCTTTTACATTTTTAATGCTGATTGATTTAATAGCCATATTACCGTCATATTTACGTTTAGTGCTTTATATTGATTTGGATGTTTTAAGAATCTTCAGGCTTTTGCGGATTTTTTGGTTTTTCAGAATTAAACGCGAATATATAAAATCCTTGTCAACTATCTTTGACGTATTTAAGAAAAAGGCATTGTCATTATTTTTCTCAATTTTTATTATTTTTACGCTAATGGTCATTGCCTCTGTTTTAATGTATAACGCTGAAAAAGACGCACAACCCGAAGTATTTAAAAACGCTCTCTCCGGTCTGTGGTGGTCGGTTATAACAATCACAACGGTAGGATATGGTGAAATCTACCCGATTACCGCAATGGGAAAAGTATTGGGAGCATTTTTTTCAATACTGAGCATAGGGCTAATCGCCATACCCACAGGAATAATATCGGCAGGGTTTATAGAAAGAGCACGAGAGGAAAGAATGAACGCAAAAGGAAATAAACGCTTTTGTCCATACTGCGGTAAAGATGTTGAGGAATAATACATACGAGGAACGATTAAATGAAACACAGAAAAATCAAAATCAATGCAAAAACCCCATATGATGTAATAATCGGAAAAGGTCTGCTTTCAGAATTAGCGGAGCATATAGAATTCGACAGAGCAAAAACTGCGGTCATAATAACCGATGACAACGTATATCCCTTATACGAGTCCGCGGTTCGCAAGCCGCTCGAAAACGCAGGATTCAAGGTTTTGAGCTATGTTTTTGAAAACGGAGAGAAGCATAAAAACCCCGCAGAGCTGATTAATATAATTAACTTTTTAGCAGAGAATAAAGTAACACGTGCGGATTTTATAATCGCACTCGGCGGAGGAATCGTTGGTGATATGGCGGGATTTGCCGCAGGGATTTACCTTCGCGGAATAAAATACATTCAGATTCCGACGACATTTTTAGCCGCCGTGGATTCTTCCGTAGGAGGGAAAACTGCGGTGAATCTCACGGGAGGGAAGAACTTAGCGGGTTTGTTTTATCAGCCATACGCTGTAATTTGCGACCCTGAAACTTTTGAAACTCTCGGTGATGTGACTTTTGCCGATGGCGTATCGGAGGCAGTCAAGCATGGGTTTATTCACGATGAAAATCTGTTCGGTAAGCTGAAAGGTAAAACACGTACCGAATATATGAAAGATATTGTTGAAATAGTCGCAAGAAACGTAGAAATAAAAGGTGAAATCGTAGCATCTGACGAGTTTGAAAAAGGGCAGAGACAACTTTTGAATTTCGGGCATACGGCGGCTCATGCGATTGAAAAATGCACCGAACACGCCTATAGCCACGGACAAGCAGTCGCTTTGGGAATGTTAATTATGGCGCGTGCGGCGTATAAAAAAGGTTATTGCGAGTGCGATTTTTCGGGGGAAATAGAGGAGGCTTTTTCGGGCTTTTCGAGGGTTTTGAACATGAATTTCACGGCAAAGCAGTTATACGAAGCGGGCTTGTCCGATAAAAAAAGGCATGGCGGTAAAATAAACATAATTATCCCCGAAAGAGTGGGAAAGTGCGTGATAAAAGAAATAGACGCAGAAGAACTTTTCGAGGTTTTTAAAAGCGGGTTGGAGGAGCGGCAATAATATGGACGTGAAAATAACTCCGCAAACTCTCGCGGGTGAAACAGCGGCAATCACATCAAAATCGGCGGCACACCGCGCTTTAATTTGCGCGGCATTAAGTGGGAGCGAAACTGAAATTCATATAACCGATACATCAAACGATATAGAAGCAACTATAAATTGCCTCTCGGCTATGAAAAATAAAAATGCGCCTGTCATAAATTGTAAAGACAGCGGCTCGACATTCAGGTTTTTACTGCCTCTGTCGGTAATCATATGTAATAATGCAAAATTTATCGGCGAGGGTAGACTTCCCGAACGTCCTGTATCGGATTTACTTGACGCGCTTCGTGCAAACGGTGCGGAATTTTCGGCAGAAAAACCGCCGTTCGTGGTTTCAGGCAGTCTCAAAGGCGGTGAATACATTTTGCCCGGCAATATAAGCTCGCAGTTCGTGAGCGGCTTGCTGTTTGCATTACCGCTTCTTGACGGCGACAGTATAATTAAATTGACATCACCGCTTGAATCAAGAGCATATGTAGATATGACTTTAGATATGCTGAAACAATTTAATATTGAAATAAATTGCGATAGTGGCGGCTACAAAGTAAAAGGAAATCAAAAATATGTTTCTCCGAAAAAAGTTATGGTCGAGTCCGATTGGTCAAATGCGGCGTTTTTCCTCGCGGCGGGAGCAATCGGTGAGCCTGTCACGGTAACGGGCTTAGACATGAACTCCGCACAAGGGGATAAAGAAATAATTAATGTTTTAAGGCGTTTCGGCGCGAATATTGAAATAGGCGAAAACGCCGTCAAAATCTCGCCGAATGAGCTTCACGGTATAGAAATCGATGTTTCTGAAATACCCGATATGCTCCCTATTCTGTCGGTCATCGGCGCTTTTGCGAAAGGGAAAACCGTATTGTATAATGCGGCGAGATTAAGGTTAAAGGAATGTGACCGGCTTTCGGGCGTTCGGGAAATGCTCGAAGCCGTGGGTGCAAACGTCACGGAAAACGAAGACAGCCTCGTTATTTACGGTAGCGGCATTAAGAAGCTTCACGGCGGCGTTGTTGACGGAAAAAACGACCATAGAATTGTCATGTCGGCGGCGATTTGCGCCTGCTTCTGCGAAAATGAAGTTATAATAAAAGATGCGCAGGCTGTAGAAAAATCATATCCGCGTTTTTTTGAAGATTATAAGAAATTAGGAGGACAATATGTCGTCAACATTCGGTGATAGATTAAAAATCTCAATTTTCGGCGAGTCGCACGGAGAGGCAATCGGCGCAGTGGTTGACGGGTTTCCCTCCGGTGAGGAGATTGATTTCACAGAGCTTCAAGCCTTTATGGCACGCCGCGCTCCGGGAGGATTCGGCAGTATAGCCACGCCGCGAAAAGAAGACGATATACCGCGGTTTATATCGGGTATATATAATGGAAAGACAACAGGCACACCTTTAGGTATAGTCATCGAAAACACAAATACACGCTCGTCTGATTATGAAAAAATTAAAAAGATTCCGCGTCCCGGTCACGCTGATTTTACGGCTCATATAAAGTATTCAGGCTTTGCAGATATGAGGGGCGGCGGTCATTTTTCGGGTAGACTTACCGCACCGATTTGTGCCGCAGGAGCAGTCGCTCTTCAGATTCTGAAAAGACGAGGCATAAGTATTTCCGCTTATATAACCGAAATAGGCGGTATAAGCGGCGAAAAAGAAGATATGTATGAACTTATCAGAAACTTAAACGGCGACTCGGTCGGCGGTATAATAGAATGTCGTACAGAAGGACTCCCGCCGGGAATAGGCGGCGGGATGTTCGGACTTGAGAGTAAGTTAGCGGGTGCGTTATTCGGTATACCTGCGGTCAAGGGTGTAGAATTCGGCTCAGGATTTGAGGGAAGCAGAAAAAAGGGCAGTGAAAATAATGATTCGTTTATTGCGGCTGATAAAAAAGTATCAACCGTAACAAATAATCATGGCGGACTTCTCGGCGGAATAACGACAGGTATGCCCCTTGTTTTCAGAATCGCATTAAAGCCCACACCGTCTATCGCGCTTGAGCAAGACAGTGTAGACCTTAACACTTTAGAAAACGTAAAACTGAAAATAGAAGGCAGACATGACCCGTGTGTCGTTATACGTGCCGTACCTGTAGCAGAAGCAATCGCCGCTTTGGTTTTAATGGACGTGATTTAACGCCGCTTGTCTTATCTTTTCGTTTACTTTACAAAAGACCTCCGCTATCAGCGGGTCAAAATGCGTTCCCGCATCCTCCATAATAATAGATACAGCTTTCTCGTGAGAGAAGGCTTTTTTATAAGGTCTCTCGGAAACGAGAGCGTCATATACGTCAATAACTGCCATTATTCGTCCGTGCAGGGGGATTTCTTCGCCTTTTAGTCCGAGAGAATACCCTCTGCCGTCCCATTTTTCATGATGATAAGCCGCAAAGAGTTTCGCGCTGTATAAAAACTCCGCATCGCCGGTTCTCGCTATCGCCCTGTCTATAATCTCTCCGCCTATGGAAGCGTGGGTTTTCATTATTTCAAACTCCTCATCGGTCAGTTTTCCGGGCTTGTTTAAAATAAAGTCAGAAATAGATATTTTTCCTACATCGTGAAGTCTGGCGGAGGAAATAACCGACTCTAAGTCCCAGTCCTTAATTTCATCGGCATAAACACCATGTTCAATCATGGCATTTATTAATATTTCTGTATATATCGATGTACGGTCAATATGTCCGCCGGTATTTTGGTCACGGCTCTCAACTATATCGGCAAGGATAAACACAACACCGTTTTTCAGATGTACAAGCTGCGCTGTACGTTCTCTGATTAACTCGTCAATATCGAGGTGGTTTTTAATCCGTTTCATAAGTACAGGTATCGAAAAAGGCTTTGTTATAAAATCTACCGCACCGAGTTCTATGCCGTGGGCTTCATTTACAGAGTCGGTTAACCCCGTCAGAAATATAACGGGAATGTCCGCATACGCCTCATTCGCTTTTAGTAGCTTCATGGCTTCAAACCCGCTCATTTCAGGCATTTCAACATCGAGCAGAATTAAATCAGGACGCTTTTTTTTGAGCAGAGAAAACATTTTCTCGGCAGAGGGCATTGTTAAAACACGATACTCGGTTTCCAGCACCGATGCCGCCATTGTCAAATTTGAATCGTTGTCGTCTACGACAAATACAAGCTTTTGCATATTTTCCTCCCTAATTTCTATTCAAAAGAGCGAATCCGCCGCTTCATAACAAAGTCTCCTAAGTGTAATGCAATTTTCTCGAGCAGAACATCCTTATTTATCGGTTTTATGATGAAATCAGAGGCTCCTTGGCTTATGGCGGTAGATATATAATCGACAGTACCCTCCGACGTCAGGAATATAATCGGCGTTTCTTCATGCTTTTTAAAACCGCGTATAATAGGAATCAAATCAAAACCATGCAGTATAGGCATCTTACAATCAAGCAGAAATAAATCAGGAGTCAGCACCTTTAAAAGTCCCTGCAATTTTTCGGGATTCGTGAGTGTACGTACCGTATACTGTTGGTTTAATATACTGTTGACAGCTTTAAGTATGCTCGGATTATCGTCAACAGCGAGTATTAACGGTTTGTTGTGCTCTCGCTTTTTAGGGTCAAGCTGATATTCGATACTTTCGATTAACACCGCATCGGTGAACGGTTTTGTAATAAAATCGACCGCACCGAGATTTTTCCCCTTTATGAGAGAATCCTTATCGCTCTTGCTCGTCAGAAATATAACGGGAATATCGGCGAAACGCGAGTCGGCTTTTAATTTTTGAATAGTTTCATAACCGTCAACATTAGGCATGTTTATATCGAGTAATATTATTTCGGGTTCAATGTTTTCAAGAATCCCGAACAGCGTTTCGGCAGAAGTTGCGGGAAAAATTTCATAACGCTCCTTCAACCTTTCCTTTGCCGACAATAACAAAAACCCCACATCGTCAACCATGATAATTTTTCTTCTGCTTTTTTCCTGCATAACCGTTCCTCCTTTTAAATATCAGATAATTTTTGCGTTATTTGCGAGTAGTTCATAATATCGACATTATCTCGAATCCACTGTACAAGCCCGTCGTCGGACGTATATTTATAAGCGTCGAGTTCTTTCATCGCCGCCTCTACGCCATCCATGTCATAAACCTTACAAGCGGCGGCAAGTCTCGCTAATACCTCAACGTCAGGCGAGGCTTTTTCCGGCTTTACGGTTTTAGCGTCTATATCCGAAAGGGCGGCTTCAACAGCGTCAATAAGCTCCGTAGCGGTCTTTATGAACAGCGGGTTATGTTCTCGGATATAGTCCAAGTTCCCGTCCTTAGCCGCGAATTCGAGTGCCTTCGCTTTCTCTCCTGTTTCATCTGCAAAAATATCAAAGCTCATACCCTTAAATCCATGTACTGTTGTTTCATAATCCTTCAAATTATCTTTTTCAAACACTCCCATTGACTTAATCATGGAGCGGGCGTTAACCGCAAACGAACGTAGTATTCTAAGATATACCGACACGTCACCTTCATAGCGTTCAAGCCCCTTTTCTGTGTTTAATCCTTTTATTTCCTTTAAAGGCGGATTTGCCGTTTTATCGCAGCCAGCGGGCGTTTTTTCTCGCTGTTTAAGAGATAAAGCATTTATGTATTCAGCGGCGGCGTTTTCAGCTTCATCAAAATCGCTGTGAAGTACAAACTCCTTTATTGTATCTATGACCGTTTTCGTCTGCTTTGAGCATTTTTCTATCTTTCCGATAGCGTCCAAAGCATCTTTTCTGTTATAATCCGCACAGGCGTCACGCACAGCCGATAATTTTCCGAGCAGTTCTTCAATGTTATAATCGGTATCACCGTGTTCTGTTGTTTGATTCTTTTCAAGCTTTTTGATTAGAGTGTGCAGTTTTTTAAGCAGTTCAGGAGCGGCGGTTTTAATTAATTCTATATTACTTTCTCGTCCTGCCCGTTCTAACTCAAACGCTGATTTTGAAAGTTCTGCTTCTCCTATGTTAGCGAGCGCGCTTTTTATACCGTGAACGGTAATCGTAAAAGTACGCAGGTTACTTTCTTTTTCAAAATCTTTCGTTCTGCATAATTCATCTAATACCGTTACAGCTTTATGTGCGTCTTTAATAAAGGATTCGAGCAGTAATAAATCGGTTCCGCTACTTTCGGTGTTCTTTTTCGCTTCATCGGATGCGTTCTTTAAAAGCTCGGCTTCTATGACCTCCGGCGGTTGTTTATCACGGATAAACTTATTTAACAAAGCGTTTAAACGGCGGGTGTCGATAGGCTTTGAAATAAACTCGTCAAATCCGTTTTGTGAAAATATTTCAGCCTGCCCCGCGACAGCGTTGGCAGTCAGGGCGATAATGGGGTGTGCATACCCGTATTCGCGCAGTTTTTTAGTTGTTTCTATACCATCCATAATAGGCATCATGTGGTCCATAAACACAATATCATACACGTTACCGTTTTTAATTTTTTCGATGGCTTCAAATCCGCTGCCCGCAGTTTCAATTTTCATTCCGTAGGGCTTCATAAGCCCCTCTGCCACATATAGGTTGGTTTGAACATCGTCAACAACCAAAACACTCCCGTAAGACATAGAATGACGTACTATACGTGATTTCTTACCGCTCGGTATATAATGCAGACGAAATTCACGCAGATTTTCGGATACCTCTTTACCTAAAACCTCATCGTCTGTTTTTATCTGCGGAAGCCGAACGGTAAATATTGAACCCTCGCCCGGACGGCTCTGTACGTGTATTTCACCGCCCATTAGGTTTATTAGCCGCTGTGTAATCGACAGCCCCAGTCCTGTTCCCTCGATTGTATGTCCTGCGTCTTGATTAAAACGGGAGTACTCGTCAAACAACTTGTCGACCTGCGCTTCGGTCATACCGTGTCCGGTGTCCTGAACGCTTATGACAAGTATTATATCCTCCTCGCCGTTTTCGCGCTTTGCTCCTGTTTCCGAAAAAGCTGTCAGCGAAACCATGCCTTTATCGGTATACTTAAATGCGTTTGACAGAAGATTGTTTAATATTTGTTTTATACGAAGCTCGTCGCCTATCAGCTTTGAGGGGATATTCTCATCGACTTCAACCTCAAATTTAATTTGTTTCTCGCCTATACGCATTATGTTCAGATTTATGGAGTCGTTAATCAGTCCCGCAGTGTTATACTCGGCGGCGATAATATCTAACTTATTTGCCTCTATTTTTGAGAAATCTAAAATATCGTTAATGATACCGAGAAGCAGGTCGCATGAATTATAGATTTTACCTAAACCCTCCACAGTTCCGTCGGGAAGTGTCTCGTCCTGCATGAGGATTTCGGTAATACCCAAAATAGCGTTCATGGGTGTGCGTATTTCGTGACTCATGTTGGCTAAAAATGCCGATTTAGCCTGACTGGTCATTTCGACCTCTGCGCGTTCTTTTGCTAACTGCTGAATATTTGTTATATCCTGTACGACTTCGATAAAACCGGCGACTGTTCCCTCTATGTCGTGCAGAACCTCGACGTCTATCTGATAGGAGGATTCATCGCGATTAAAGAAGGTGCGTCTTAAACCGCGTTTTGCACAAGCTACTCCGCATTTATCGGTACCGCAGATTTCAGACGCCCAGTTACTGCATGGCTTGCCGAGCATGTCCTCAAACCGCATGTTCAAAAAATCTTCAACTGCTTTATTGACAAAAGTCCAATTCATATCGGCGTCGGTGACGGTAACAGGCAAAGGAATCGCATCGAGAATAGATTTATACCAGTGGGCGTTTTTCTCGATTTTCGCCATATTGTCGGCTATCTCTCGTTCCATTTGCTTTTTCTCGGTTATATCCATTAACGCACCCGCCGTCCTGATGGGAGTACCCTTGTTATCCCTGTGGGTAGTTCCGAGTGCGCGAAAATGCCGATATTCGCCTGTTTTCATTTTTATGCGGCTCTCAACATCATACGGTATTTGACCCGTATAATCAGTTAAATGAGCCTCAAAAGCGTTAAGCGTCTTTTCATAATCATCGGGATGCAGACGTTCGCTCCAGCTTTGTAATATATTAGGAAAATCAGACTCATCGGAAAAGCCGAGCATATGACGAAATTCCGCAGACCATTTGAATATATTTTGAGGGTTTACAGGTTCACTGCTCACGACATCCATATCCCATAATGCAATATTCAGAGCATCGTTTGACAGCTTATATTTCATTATATCATATTCGTTCGTGCGGAATTGTTCAATAAGTTTTACCTGATTCGACACTCTGAGCTTTACTAAAGCTGTCGAAAACGGCTTTGTTAAATAATCCGCCGCACCCAAAGCCAGCCCTCTTTCTTTATCGTCGTCATCGCTTAGTCCCGATATAAATATAACGGGAATATTACGCGTCATTTCATATTCTTTAAGAGCGGAAATAACCATATATCCGTCCATTTCAGGCATAATTATATCGAGTAAAATGACATCAGGCTGATGTTTTTTCGCCGCCTCTATGGCGGCTACCCCGTTTTTCACCGCATAAATATTATAATCCGGTTGCAGTATGTGGGTCAGCGCGATAATGTTCGATGTTTCATCATCGACTATGAGTACTTTGTTTTTTTGAGTTGCGAGCATGATTTTTCCTCCCTTATATTCGTTTTAATGTTTATTCTTTAGCTTTTAATTCATCGAGAGCCTCGGCGGCAGATATAAAATCATATTCCTCGATATACTTTGTGAGTTTTTCCGCTCCGGGAACAGCGCGTATTTCACTTAACAAATTTACACATTCCGGATTCAATTTTTCAAGCATAGGCTCTAACTTATTTAATAATTCCGCCGTCTTTTCGGGGGTCAGGGGTTCGTTCTTTTTATGCCCGGTATTTTCGTCATACAGCCCTTTACACTCGCTGAGAGTGGCTTCTAACTCGATTTTCAACAGGTTCATTTTATCTTCCGGCAGGGGGATTTTTTTACTTTTAAGCAGTATTTCAATCTCTCCCGCCACACTTTGTAACCCGATTCTGCCTATTTGAGCCGCATTACCTTTGAGCGTATGAGCTAATCTGTGTGCTGTTTTTATATCACCTTTACTTATAGCCTCAATAATATCGTCTAATTTACTTTGATTGTTTCTGTAAAAATTAATCTTCAGCTTTTTCTGTAATTCCGCATTGTCTGTTTTCTCGGCGGGGACGTTCGATTCTTTAACCGGCGTAAGGTATTTAAGTAAAGTATGCCATAATTCTTTCGTGGTGAACGGTTTACCTAAACATTCTTTCATACCGTGCTTTTTGTATTTTTCGATTTCTCCGGACATCACGTTGGCAGTCATGGCGATAATAGGAACATCTGTACCCAACTGCGTAATTTTTGATGCGGCTTCGATTCCGTCCATCACAGGCATAAACATATCCATGAAGATTAAATCGAAGGGCTTTTTGCCCGCTTGAATACGCTCTTTTACTGCACTTACACCTTCCTCGCCATTCTCGGCTGTAACGGTTTCAAGACCCACACGTGCGAGATGCTCGCATATAACCTCCCTGTTCATGGAATTATCGTCACATATAAGAACTAATCCGTTAAAATAAGGCTTTTTAATTCTGCCGTAACCTGTGTTTTCGGTTTTACTTTTTAATTCACCGTCATTATTAATTGTATCAAACGCAAGCTCAAAACTGAATGAACTTCCCTCGCCGAAGACGCTTTCTACCATTAATACGCCGCCCATCATTTCCACTATGCTCTTAACGATTGACAGACCTAAACCCGTACCGCCATAATCGCGGGTAGTACTCGAATCAGCCTGCATAAACGGTTCAAATATTTTTTCTGTCTGCTCAGCCGTCATACCTATTCCGCTGTCTTTTACCTCGAAATAAACGACCGCACGACCGTTCTTTATACTCTTTATCGACGACGAAAATTTTATAATCCCCTCATCGGTAAACTTTACTGCGTTAGATAAAAGATTCATAAGAGCCTGATACAGTCTTACAGGGTCTCCGAGTAGTTTTTTGCCGC
This sequence comes from Oscillospiraceae bacterium, assembly GCA_009778065.1. Taxonomy (GTDB): domain Bacteria; phylum Bacillota; class Clostridia; order Oscillospirales; family Ruminococcaceae; genus Ruminiclostridium_E. The sequence continues at coordinate 76,182 of WRKM01000006.1, read as the reverse complement.
TGTGCGGCTCGGAATAAACCCAAAGGTCGAGTCCCTTATCCTTTGCGGATGGCAGAGCGACCGATTGACAGCGCAAAAAAATATCACTGAGGTTAAAGGGGACTTTTTCGAGTTCTATTTTCCCTGCTTCAATTTTTGAGATGTCTAAAATATCGTTTATTATATTTAAAAGCCAGGCGGTACTGTCTTTTATTCTGGTTAAATACTCTTTTATTTTCGGCGTCATACCGCTCGATGGCACTTCTAACGCAAGTTCGGCAAAGCCTATTATACTGTTCATAGGTGTACGGATTTCGTGGCTCATGGTTGACAGAAAAACCGATTTAGATTTATTGGCGGCTTCGGCAGAAAGCACAGCCTCCTCTAACCGCCTTACTAATCTTATTATTACAATAGATATGAAAACCGTAAAGAGCAATAGGATAATAAAAACCGTACCCAAGGAAATGATACTGAAATTTATACTTTTCCGAACAAGGTCTCCGATTGATTCTTCTATAAGCTCCTGCATTGCAAAATAGTTCTCTGTATCCAGTTCGATAAAAAGCACATATCGAACTCTGCCATCGCTTATCACAGGGGAATAAACCTGTGCGTTTTGCCTGTCCATGAAAATTTTCGTTTCTGCCGAGTTCTTAAATAAATCGTCAATTTCAGTAACTCCGGGGCTGACATAAATACCTTTTGTGTATATGGAACTCACACCCTCGGCATTGTTGTCTGTCAGCGTCATCAAGTCTATATCAAACAAGTTCATAAAGCGTATACTTTTGTTGTCGTTAATAAAACTTTGCAGATATTCCTCGACAGCGCCGGCGTCAAGCGCGGATTCTAAAACGCCTCGGTTATCTGCGCGCGGTATAGCGGTAAACTTAAAAATTTCTCCTGTTTCTGCTTTTATTTTTAAATCCGATGGGATATAATCACTTTCACCCGTGACTAATGCGCGGTATCCATCCCAAATGTCAAAAAGAGAGAGACCCAAAGCCGCAGACTCGGTACTCAGCGTAAAAACACCGTTCGCATCACCGAGATAAAGGTCGGACATACCGGTATCCCGGCGGATTCTTTCCAAATCCTCTGAAGTAAGCGAACCCTCTGATAATCTGTCAAGTTCATAAAGAACCCGTGCCGCATTAAGCATACTCCTATCAATTTCTTCTTCTAAAGATAAGATGTAGCTACTGATATTATTGACGAGATTTTGCAGTTCGCGCCTTACATTTTCTTCGGCGTTAAGCTCTAACCTTTCGGACATTTTAGAACCGTGGCTCTGCATTTCGTTTATGCTCAAAAACATAAAAAGCGCAAGTACAAGAGAAACGACAAAAATCATGGCGGAAAGAAGAGTAATTATCTTTTTATGAATCCTCATCATATTCTCCGTTCTTTTTTACTTTTATCAGATAACCGAAAATTGACACCGCGGACTTTATTTTTCTAAGGCGGCGTCAAGTCTTGTTCAAATTTGCTCCTCAGTTTGGTGAGAGCTTTTGCCGCAGACGCAAAATCATAATCCTCTACATAATGCGCGAGTTCTTCTGAACCCGGTACGGTGTTTATTTCGTCGAGAAGATTTGCACATTCGGGATTTATATTGTCGAGCATAGTTTCTAATTTCTCAAATAGAGCGAGCCTCTGTTCGTCGTTCGGGGGAGAGCTTTTCTCTCGGGTTTCCGATTCTTCGAGAAGGGGGCTGAGCCTTTCGTATACTGCGATTAGCTCAGATTCGAGTATTTTCATCTTTTCTTCGGGTATGGGCAGAATTTCATTTTTTAACATCTTTTCGATTTCTTCTGCTGTTTTTTGCAATTTCTGTTCGCCTATATGACCTGCATTACCCTTTAGAGTATGGGTTAATCTGTGGGCATGTTTTATATCGTTTGCGCTTAAGGCGGCGATGATTTCGGCGTACTTGTTATGGTTACTTTTAATGAAATTTATTTTAAGCTTTTTTTGCAGTGTATCGTTATACCCGCTATCATCTGTACTCAAAACGTATATAGGCGTGAGGTGTTTCAGCAGTATACGCCAAAGCTCTTGCGATGTGAAAGGTTTTCCCAAACAATCGGGCATACCGAGTCTCCTGTATTTTTCCAACTCGCCCGGCATTACGTTAGCCGTCATTGCAACTATGGGACTTCCGATATTCAGCTTTGCTATTTCCGTTGCGGCTTCCATACCATCCATGATGGGCATAAACATATCCATGAAAATCAGGTCATAAGGACGCTCGCCTCTTTGTCTGCGTCCTATAGCCATTTCAATACTCATTCTTCCGTTATCTGCTGTCTCCGTCCTCAGTCCGACCTGCGCGAGATGCCCGCTGATAACCTCCTGATTCATAATATTATCATCGCAGATTAAAACCAAACCGTCAAAATACGGTTTTTCAAGTTTAATTTGTTTTTCCTTATCAGTTGCTTCACCGATGCTATCAACGGTATCAAATACAAGCTCAAAACCAAATGTGCTTCCCCTACCGAGGACGCTTTCCGGTTTTAATTCTCCGCCCATGAGTTCTACCATGCTTTTTACTATAGACAAACCAAGTCCTGTACCGCCATAGTTGCGCGTGGTGCTTGAATCAGCCTGTATAAACGGTTCAAACACCTTTTTAATCTGCTCCGGAGTCATTCCTATACCACTGTCTTTTACCTCGAAATGTACCGCTGTTTTATTCTCGCTTAGATTTTTCACAGTCAGAGAAAGGTCTATAAATCCCTTATCGGTAAATTTTACGGCGTTAGATAAAAGATTCGTAAGCACTTGATAAAGCCTTACCGCATCACCGATAAGTTTTTTTCCGCCCATGGATTCCGCATTAATCCTAAGCTCAAGCATTTTTTCCTTTGTTAGAGGAAGTATAACGGACTGACAGCGTGAAACCACCTCTCCAAGGTCAAAGGGAGTTTTTTCAAGCTCTATTTTTCCGGATTCTATTTTAGAAATGTCTAAAATATCATTTATAATATTTAACAACCATTTTGTGCTGTCTTTTATTTTATGCAGATATTCCTTTGACCGGGGTTCAACAAGGTTATTCCCTGTATCAAGTGCAAGCTCGGCGAAGCCCATGATGCTGTTCATCGGTGTTCTTATCTCGTGGCTCATTACCGCCAAAAACTCAGATTTAGCTTTATTTGCGGTTATTGCGGCATCGCGTGCTTCTCGCCTGTTAACGCCCGAAACAGCTAAAGCCATTAAATCAGCTAAAGAAGATGCGAAGCTTTGTTCTTCTATCGTCCATATACGCTCTTCGGGGAAAGCCTCCGAGCGGTCTTGTTCAATACAAACCGCCCCCGCCGCCTCGCCGTCAACACGTATGGGAATATCCATAAGCGCACACAATTTAGGCTCATAGTCGTCAACAATATCAGCCCAAACCTCTGAAGTTCTGACATTGTTTGTAACAATAATCCGCTCGGATTCAAAAAGCCTTGTAAATTCTATATTATTTAAAAGATTAAAATCTTTTTGAAGAGTATATTCACCGCTTTGAGAATTGTAGCAGGAAACACTGATGAGTGCGTCTCCGTTTCTCGACAGATTCCAGACTCCGACACGGCTTACATTCAAAGCATGACACCCTTCACGCACGATTATATCGGCGGCGTCCTTTAAGACCCCCGCGGAAATAGTCGGAGATTTTGTGATACTTGTCAGTACGCTGCTCATTTTATTTGCGTATTCGTACTGACGTGCCATAACATTCTGAACGGCAATCGTCTTGTTTTTACGTATGTTTATTATATAAAATACCGTAAGAAAAACGATAATAAATAAGAACAAAACAAATGCGCCGATTATCCAAGGACGTTGTGCCTCTAACAACTGATAACGATAGTCAAACGACCTGTTTTTCCATTCGTCCTGTATTGATTTTATATCAATCACGCTGAGCGTTTTATCTATGATTGAACGTAAGACCACCTCATCTGTGTTAAAACCGATTGTGGATTCTTGGATAGTGTCATCGAATACTATATTTGCCTTAAACCCTGTAAGTTCCAGATAGTTCGTCATGACGAGCAGGTTGCTGGTACTCGACATTACTAAATCTACCTCGCCATTTCTCATGCCGATTAAAGCTTCTCTCGTGTCATTGTATTCTTCTATTTTATCATGGTCGGGAAACCAACGGTAAAACGCTTCTGTTTGAGCAGTATTTATGACTACGCCCACCCTGTAAAGCTTGACCTCGTTGAGATTTATATTACGCTTTTCCTGCGGGGAAACGAGTGTCAAATACTCGGTGGCAAGCGTGGTATCAAGCCAAATAAAACGTCCTATACGTTCCTCCGTGCGAATCAGCTCTGTTACAAACGAGGCATCACGGTTTTCTACCATTTCGAGCAAATCAGGCCATCTCACAAACTCATCCTCGTGAGCGAGTTCAAAAGAAAGCCCTGTCAGTAAGCTGATTTCTTCAAGCAGGGAAAATGCAATCCCCTGCCACTCCTTATCGTTTTCGTTATAAAAGCTCATGGGATAATTATTATATTGGGTGACATATTTTACAACAGGGGTTTCGCGTATGTAGGCGCGTTCAGTCGGGGTCAGTTTTGAGAGTAGTGCGTTTTGTGTATAATCACGCTCTCCGAGACTGTAGAGGTCAGCCAAGTAGCTTATCGCACCGTCGTCAAGAGCCTTTTGAACAATATCTATTATCGGCTTTAACTCCGAATTGCGGGTGGTCAGCGATACGGGGCTGAAGCAAGGCGGGAAAAACGAACTCATCACAACATCGCCGAAGCCGTCAAATGCGGCTTTAACAGTGTTTTCCGTGAAATAAGCATCTGCCTCTCCGCTTTTCATCATCTCATAAGCATGATTTGAACCATGAACAAAAACCAACTCATAATCTCCCGCGTTTTCAAGAGAACTCTCAATACTTTCTAACGTGACAGAACCCTCTAAAAAAGCATATTTTAACGGACCCGAAAGAGAAATCTCCGAAAAAGGCGGACTGTCTTCTAAGCGGAAAAAAGAAATAGTGCGTTCCGCGATACTGTCGGTCATATAATACTCTTCGAGCCGCTTTTCGGTTGGGGTCATCTCGCCCGTAAAATGAATATCACCGTTTTTAAGTCCCTCAATAAGGTCGTCCCACTGATGAATTTCCGGTTTAAACTGTATACCGAACAATTCAGTCAGCCACTCGCAGAAAAGAGCGGAAAACCCCTTTATCTCTTCGTACTCGTTAATAAACATTTCGGTGCTTGCCGTCATGCCGTAAACAAAGTATTCATAATCGGGGTTGTTTTTTAACGCTTCTATCGCGGCTATTTCGGCTTCAGTCACACCCTTTATATCGAGGTATGAGGTAAAAGCGGGAGAGGCGGAGTCAGCTTTGTTTTCGGGGACATCGCCGCACCCGGCGAGAGCGAGGAAAAACAATGCCGCGGAAAGTAACGCGCATATCGACTTGCGGTTCATTTTTTACCTCCAACATTTTTTATACGGGTAATGTTAAATCTATCTTTTTATCTCTTTCAGAATAAGAGCGGCAGATTCAAAGTCATAGTCCTCTATATAACCCGTAAGCTCCTCCGTACCCGGAACAGCACGTAAATCGTCAAGAAAATTAACGCACTCGGGATTCAGATTATCGAGTAACGGTTCTAATTTGTCAAACAGCTCTGCGATTTGCTCCGCGTTCAACGAGAGCGGTTTATTATGCGCGGCGATTTCGTCGAGAAGCGGACGCAACTCTTCAAGAACCGCTTTAAGTTCGGCGTTAAGGACATTTAACGCGGTTTTGGGGATAGGGAGAAGGTTATCCTTTATTAAAAACTCGATTTTCTCCGCGGCTTTTTGAAGCTCCTTTTTGCCTATTTGCCCCGCATTTCCTTTAAGACCGTGTGCCAGTCTGTGAGCCGCTTCTATATCGCCCGTTTTCAGCGCATCGCAGATTTCATCATACTTGCTCAGGTTGTTCTTTATGAAACTCAGGCGTAATTTCCGTTGCAGTTCTACGTTATCGGATTCGTGTCTGTCGTTATCGCCGATTTTCAGGGGTGAGAGGTATTTGAGCAGGATTCGCCACAACTCTTTTGATGTAAAGGGTTTCGCCACATAATCAGGCATACCGTGTTTTCGGTAGTTTTCTAAATCACTTGCCATTACATTCGCGGTCATGGCTACTATAGGTGTACCCGTATCGAGTTCGGCTATCTTTGATGCGGCTTCAATCCCATCCATGACGGGCATGAACATATCCATGAAAATTAAATCATATGGGCTTTCGCCCTCTTCTATACGCTTCGTAACCATGGTCACGCCTTTTTGACCGTTTTCGGCTACCGCCGTGCGAAGTCCTACGGTCGCTAAATGCTCGCTTATGACCTGCCGGTTCATAACATTATCATCACAAACTAAAACTAAACCGTTAAAAAGCGGTTTTTCCATTAAATCGAATTTCGAGGGTTCATTCGGTATGTCAGATGTCTCAATTGTATCAAACAATACCTCAAAGCTGAACACGCTCCCCGCGCCGAGCGTACTCTCTACCGAAAGAGTACCGCCCATAAGTTCTACGATACTTTTCGTTATCGCAAGCCCCAAGCCTGTACCGCCGTAGTTGCGTGTTGTACCGGAATCGGCTTGTATAAAAGGCGCGAATACCTTTTCGATTTGCTCACGGTTCATTCCTATACCATCGTCTTTGACCTCAAAGAACACCCACACTTTATCCTCTTCGATATTTCTTATGGCTACGGATAACTTGACCATTCCGCTGTCGGTAAATTTTACAGCGTTAGACAAAAGGTTTATAAGTGTTTGATACAGTCTTACGGGGTCGCCTATCGCCTTTTTTCCTGACAGCGGCTCAGTTTCGACAATAAAGCTCAATCCCTTTTCCTTCGCGGTAGGCATTATAATTGATTCACAGCGCGAAATAACGTCATGCAGGTCGAACGGCAGATATTTGAGTTCCATTTTTCCCGACTCTATTTTAGAGATGTCAAGTATATCGTTTATAATATTAAGGAGCCATTTAGTACTCTCTTTTATTCTTGAGATATAATCCCTGACCTGATGCAAATCGTTGTCGGGAGTATCTAAAGCAAGCTCGGCGAATCCCATGATACCATTCATAGGTGTCCTGATTTCATGGCTCATAGTGGCGAGAAATTGGCTTTTCGCTTTATCGCGTGCTTCGGCGATTTCCGCCCTTCGCATTGCTTCGGACAGGGTTCGCTGGTTTATTGCGTTTACCATCATATAGCACACACTGCATAATATGCTGATTTCATCGTCTGCGACAGTACGAAAGTTACGGCAGTCGTCGATACAGCAAAAACCCCAAAATCGGTCATGAACAAATATAGGTATAACTAACACGGTTTTCACTTTAAAAATGTTCAAAAACTCCCTGTCTTCCCGCGAGAGTTCGGAAATAGCTCCCTGTATATACTCGCCCTGCGATAATCGGGATTCCCATTCGGGCGTTATATCGTATGCAAACGAAGGAACAAGGACGGTCGATTTTATTTTCTTTCCTACCTCGCTTAGCCAGTAGTGCTTTAAAACAGCGTGGGTTTTACCGTCGATTATTTCATTTTGCCAGATTTCGACACAATCCATGTCTAAACTGCGTCCGATAATCTCCATACCATTTGAAAGCGAAGCCTTAAACGCCTCGTCATCCTTAGCGGTCAAAAGCACGCTCGCCGTTAAATTTACCGCACGGAGCAGATTATTCTGCCGTCCGAGCATTTTTTCCATTTGCTTTTTTTCGGTTATGTCACGCATCGCCCCGGACACCCTCAAAGGAAAGCCCTCGCTGTCCCTAAGCGCGGTTCCGAATCCGTCAAAATATCTGTATTCACCGTTTTTATGGCGAAGGCGATACTCTATATCGTAGGGGGTGTTTCCGCTCCTGTCATTGAAGTGAGAGGCGAAAGCGGCTATGGCTTTTTCGGAATCTTCGGGGTGCATACGTGCGAGAAATGCTTCGATTGTGTCGGGGAAATCATTCTCATCGGTAAAGCCCAGCATATTGCGAACTTCCTGCGACCATGTCCATATATTTTTATCTTCGGGGCTTACCATAACGGGGGTTAATACGTCCATACGCCAGAGCGCGATTTTCATCGCTTCGCCCGCGAGCTTATAATTCATAAGCTCATAATCGGCTATGCGCTGTTGTTTTAAGATTTTTAACTGGTTCTGAACCCGCAGTTTTACAATCGCCGCACTGAAGGGCTTGCTTATGTAATCTGCCGCACCTAAGGCGAAGCCTTTTTCCTCTTCGATAAAATTGCTAAGCCCCGTAAGAAATATTATGGGTATATTACGGGTTTTTTCAGAGTTTTTCAACCGTTGGATTACCTCATACCCATCCATTTCGGGCATAACTATATCGAGCAGAATTACATCAGGCAGATACTTTTCAGCCGATTCGATACCGTCCTTTCCGTTATTCGCGGTGTAAACGATGTATTCGGGACTAAGAATATTAGTCAGCATTTTATCGCTTAATACCTGGTCGTCTATAACAAGTACGCTGTTCTTAACCGGTTGGAGCATGGTTTCACCGCCTTTAAATTTTTTGGGTAATTATGTAGTTAAAACAATTATATAACATTTTTTAAAATAAAGCAAGAGAAAAATTAATCTCTTGCTTCAATTATTAGTAACGTACCCTCATCTACCGAAATATCTGCGTCTTCTTTATCCATGACGTTACTGACGCCGAGTCCGCCGCCGAATTCTAACCGCGCATTTTGTAAAGGGTATTTTAACCCGTGGGTAGTCACCCCAAAGCAGTCACAGAGCGGAACTATTGAAACAAGTGTACCTTTTTCGCCCTGTAATTTAAGCTTCGTTTCGGTTATCCTTATTTTATTATTATCGTCTGTGATTTGGGCATTTTCGCCGCGTGAGAGACAGTTTTTAAGCATAAAAATGTTTGTCAGGGTGTGGTCGGCTCGTGTTCCCGTTGCGCCGATGAATAAAAAATCACACGCACCCGCGTCTCTCGCATGAGAAAGAGCGATTTCGGTATCGGTACAGTCTTTCTCGACAGGATAGCGTATGATTTTAATCCCGTCGGGTATTCTCCCAAGCGAATCAAAGTCGCCTACTGTAGTATTGACCGCGAGTTTCATCTTTTCGGCATGGTTATAACCGCTGTCGGCGCAGATAATAAGCTCCGCGCCAAACAGTTCGATTTGCTTTTTTATATAATCATAGTCCTCAATCCTGCCACCGCTTATAATCACCGCCCTCATACCTCTTCCCCTCTCGGTTTATTCGGTTTCCAAAAAATCCTGATTAACACCGCCGAACCCGCCACAACCACAGCAACCAAGACAATAATCAGAACCACGGGCGAGTTATCCCCGTTCGTATGTTCTTTTATGTCTGTATGCGGGGTGTCCGATTCCCACACTGCGGGCGGCGGTGCAGGGTGAAATCCTCCGATACTTTCATCAAGCGGTGTGCTGAGACAGACCCAAATGTTTCTGCTTCCGTACAGATACGGCACAAACCCCCATTCACGCCCCTCTTTGTCTGTATAGGCATGCGAGACTCTGAAATGTTCCATATCCAAATCTACGACAGTCCACAGCGGCTCTTCCGCGCCGGGATACTGCCAAATAACCGCCGAGTTTGTTTCTTTAATCAGCGAATAATTGCCCTCATACGGATGAAATTCATTAAGAAATTCTTCCTCAAAAGCTACATAATCATATAAAACGAGCATGTCATTTAATTTTACCCAACCCTCGTGTTGTTGTGTGTAGCCCCAAAACTCGCCGCCATACAGGCAGGAATAGTTTATATATGCTGTTTCGCCGTCTTTGATAATACCCGTGCCGCTTTTAGAATTCGGTGCGGTTTTTATTTGGACATCGCCGTTCGCGGCGAAACTACGACCCAAATATAAAATCATGCTTTCATGGTTTTCATAAAAGTCGTTTTGCGGCAGATAAAGCACGTCTGTAATCGAGTTAGCATCGGTTTTATTATTTGACACATATTCGGAAGACCAGACAACACCGTCCGGAGACCACCGCGCAGGCGGCGGTGCAGGGTGAAACGCGGGAATATCGGCATTTTCAGGGTCGCTTAGGCAAATCCAATAGTCATGTTGGAACCTTTCCTTATACCATATAATCGGCGCAGATACCTGCGCCCATTCACGACCTGCAAAATCAACATAGATGTTGTTTGAAAATGTGATAGATTTATTAAACCCACGTTTAAAGGCATCTGCCGAATTTAATATGTATTTCTCACGGTCAGAGCCGGGCCATTCCCAGACAACTAAATTTTCACTTTCAATAAAAACAGAGTCAATATTTTTTTCATTTGAATAAAACTTATCTTTGTTTTGTTCAATATAATCATCAGCCGTATATAAAACTAAAAGTTCGTCCATACGAATCCATCCCGGAATATAATTGGAATGGCTCGTTTCTTCGAGTGCCCAATACTCACCTTCATATAAGTATATAGAACCGATGTAAGCAATGCTTCCGTTTGGTAGTTCAGAGTGTTCGCTCCTAAAATACTCAAAAAACTCCGAAATAAACCCGTATTCGTCATCCTCGTATTCGGGAATCTCATATTCGCCGGGTATGTATAATCGTTTTACAGAACCGCTTTGTGAATTTACAACAAATCTATTTCTGTTGAGTGTGATTTCGGGAGTATCTTCGGTAGCTTTAAAATGTCCATTAGAAAAAACCAAATCCCCATACGCAACAAGCATCGTAGCCGCGGTCATAAGCCCTGCCGATAGAATTGATAATAAACGCTTTGTCATTTTTGTTTCCCCCTTAATTAAAAATTAATTGAATTAAAAAACCTGCCGAAACCGAGAATGTATTAACGCAGAGCGAATAGATGTACGGGCGGAGAAAGCTTATACCGTATTTTTTAAAGCAATACCCCTCTGTCAACACGGCAACCGCTTCAAGCAAGAACAACACAAAAATAATATTAAATCCCGTATATAAAACGACTAACCAATAAGACAATACCACAGCGGGATTCGTGAGCAGGTTCACTAATAAAACAAGAAAAAAGTCTTTAAGGTTGCATCTGTTTTTAAATAATTTCACTGTCAGTAAATAAAAACCCGATTCAAGCACGAGCGTTAAAATAAGCGATATTGCAAGAGAGCTTAAAATCGCGCCGCCTATACTCATAATCTACCTTCTTTATTCTTTCTTTATTCTTTTGTTTTTCTATTTTACCCTTTTTAATCCTGCTATCAGTAAGACTAATGTTACGGCGCAAATCAGCGCGTACAGCCAAAACATTTGGAGCGGAATTTTTAAGCCGAGATATACAGGCAGAAAACCGATAAATAACCCGAAGGTCAACAGCCCGAAGGCAAACCCTTTCGCACCGGGTACGAGTCTCGCGACAGCCCAAAGCGTAATAGGCATCGTAAAATTAAAAAGTAAAACCGCCATAATACCCGCCGCCGATACAGACGGGAACAAAAACAAAATCGCGGCTACAAAGAGTGAACAGAAAGCGGTTTTTCTCACCCCGAAACGGTCAGCCGCAAAGCCGCCTAAAACCTTTCCGAAAACCACCGCGCAGATTAAAAAAGTCCCCGTATGCCCTGTACCTTTCCACGGAAAATCTAAAGCTAATCCCGTAAAAGAACGCAGACACACCACAAGAAACAAACAGAAAATCATAACCGAAACCCCATGAAAAGACGGAGTTTTAAGCGAAAATTCGGCATTTTCGATATATGTTTCTCCCCGCGTTTTATAAACAACCAAAATGAATAACGCCGCAATGATGAGCGAAAGCGGTATAATCAAAAGCCCCAAATTCCCAAAACCTAAAAAGCCGCCGTCCGCACCGAGCATAGCCCCGTAATATATTCCGAACGCACCCGGAGAAACAAACACGCCGAGCATACTGAGTCTCTCTTGACTTATATTCAGCACATCAATTCCGCCGCCTATATGGAACATGGCGTTTCCGATTCCTATGACTGTGACTGCCGCCAAGGGCAACATCGCAAGCCCGTAAGCCGAGCCGACAAGGACGCAACCGAGCATTGCAAACAGAAAGTTTCTATTTAACCTATCCGCAATAATACCTATAGGCATCTGCATGGCAAAAGCGCAGAAATTATAAATAAGTACGCAAAGATAGCCGTTCGGCGTACCCGCGATAATACGGAACATAAAAAACGCACAAGCAAAATCCACTAAAAAGTGAGTAAAAGAATACACAGCTACCATTTGAGCGTGTTTTTTCATATATGTAGGCTTTGTTATTTTTAATACCTCTGTAGACACATTTATCGCCGCCTTCCATGTGTTTGAAGTACGTTAGTTGTTAATGAGATAAGCATATTATACATTAAAGGGTCGGTAAATGTCAAGAGAAAAGTCCGAAAAAAGTCCGAAAAAACCGAAAAATCGGGCTTGACAAGTTTTCTTTTTTATAGTATAATAGTTGAGTGCTTTGACGCTTTAAAGCGTGTTGGCGAATAATTATTTAAGGAAAATAAGGAATATGTTTATTAAAGTTTTAATGCTCTTGTTGTTCTTCGCAATCACAGTTTTTATCGGCTTTTATTTTCGTAAAACAGCCACTGACGTAAGCGGGTTTGTCCTCGGCGGCAGAAATGTCGGACCGTGGATTACTGCTTTTTCTTACGGAACATCGTATTTTTCCGCAGTTATTTTCGTCGGATTTGCGGGGCAATTCGGGTGGAGGTTCGGTATAGCGGCGACCTGGATTGGTCTTGCTAACGCTTTAATAGGCTCTTTACTCGCATGGGTAATTTTAGGACGGCGTACACGCGTCATGACACATCATTTAGGAAGCGCGACAATGCCCGCATTTTTCGGTACGCGGTTTAAATCAAGCTCTTTAAAAATCGGCGCGTCTATAATTGCTTTTGTGTTTTTAATCCCGTATACAGCGTCTTTGTACAATGGTCTGTCACGCCTTTTCGGTATGGCGTTCGGCATAGATTTTGTGTACTGCATTATTATCATATCGGTACTTACGGCGGTCTATGTGGTTGCGGGCGGGTATTTGGCGCAGGCGGTGAACGATTTTATCCAGGGTATAATTATGCTTATCGGAATCGTCGTAGTGATTGCCGCAGTGCTAAATTCAAACGGCGGATTCATGAACGCTCTGACGGGGCTTGCGGCAGTTACGGACGAAGGTGTGAGTAACGGAACAGTACCCGGTATTTTTACATCGTTCTTCGGACCTGACCCCTTCAGTTTACTCGGCGTTGTAATTTTAACATCTGTAGGAACATGGGGCTTACCGCAGATGGTGGCAAGATTTTATTCAATAAAATCAGAAAAAATGATAAGCAAGGGAACTATTATTTCAACAATATTTGCTGTAGTCGTCGCCGGCGGTTGTTATTTCCTCGGCGGTTTCGGTCGTCTTTACAGCGGAGAGGTTGCGAGAAATCCCGAAACGGGTGCGGTAATATTCGATTCTGTTATACCGAAAATGCTTGAAAATTTTCCTGATTTACTTATCGGACTTGTATTAATTTTAGTTTTCGCGGCGTCAATGTCAACGCTGTCTTCGCTCGTTATTGCTTCATCGTCAACGCTTACGCTTGATTTTCTGAAAGGGCATATTGTTAAGAATATGAGCGAAAAGAAACAGCTTATTGTTATACGCTTTTTGATTGTTGTGTTTATCGCGATTTCCGGGGCTATAGCTATTTTCCAATATACGAGCGGGGGCAGCGTCATCTGGATAGCACAGCTTATGGGTATTTCATGGGGTGCGTTAGCGGGTGCGTTTCTTGCGCCGTTCTTATACGGGCTGTTCTGGAAACGTGTCACTAAAGCCGCTGTATGGGTGAACTTTGTGTTCAGTTCTTTGTTTATGATTTCTATGGTTGTTTTAAACCTGTTTTTTAACGCATTTTTCAAGGAGTATTTCCCTAAGTTTTTAACATCGCCGACAGGGTTGATAAATGCGGGAGCATTTGCTATGCTCGCAGGGCTTGTAATCGTTCCGCTTGTGAGTGCGGTAACAAAAGCCCCCGAAAAGAAATTTGTCGAGCATTGCTTTTCGTGCTATGAAGAAAAAGTCAGCGTAACGGCAAAAACCGCTCTTGGGGAATAAGGAGGTATCATGTTTTTTGATAAAAATGCGGAAACTATGCCGCGCAGGGAATTACAGGCTCTTCAGCTTGAACGGCTCAAAAAAACTATATCCGTATGTTATGACAGACTGCCATTGTATAAGAAAAAATTCGACGATGCAGGCTTAAAACCCGATATGATTAGTTCGCTGTCCGACTTAAAAAACATTCCCTTCACGGTAAAAGAAGACTTCCGCGACAACTATCCGTTCGGAATGTTCGCCGTACCTATGAAGAAAATTCTACGCCTTCACGCATCATCGGGGACAACGGGAAAACCTACGGTCGTCGGATATACTCGCGGCGACTTGGAAATGTGGAGTGACTGCGTGGCGCGTTTAATCGTAGCCGTGGGTGCGAGCGATGAAGATATAGCGCAGGTGGCGTTTGGGTACGGATTGTTCACGGGTGCGCTCGGGCTTCATTACGCACTTGAAAAAATCGGTGCGGCTATTATACCTATGTCGTCGGGGAACACCGAAAAGCAGGTCATGCTCATGCAGGATTTTGGAACAACCACGCTTATATCCACGCCCTCCTACGCTTTGTACATAGGCGAAGTTGCAAAAGAATTAGGCGTATCAAACGATTTAAAAGTAAGGCTCGGACTTTTCGGCTCGGAAGGTTGTACCGAAGAAATGCGTACACAAATCGAAAAAACTTTGAACCTGTTCGCAACTGATAATTACGGTATGAGCGAAATTTTAGGTCCCGGCGTTTCCGGTGAATGTAAACTGCGCCGCGGACTTCATTTTAACGAGGACCATTTTCTGCCCGAAATTATTAATCCCGAAACGGGAGAAGTTCTGCCTGAAGGCGAGAAAGGTGAACTCGTAATAACAACCCTTACAAAAGAAGGGCTACCTGTTTTGCGGTATCGGACGAGAGATATTACACGGCTCAATTATGACAAGTGCGAGTGCGGACGCACGACAGTACGTATGGATAAGACCACGGGGCGTTCGGATGATATGCTTAAAATACGCGGCGTAAACGTATTCCCGTCACAAATAGAAAGTGTAATTATGACCATTGAACAAGTTGCGCCTTATTATGAATTGGTGGTTGACAGAGAGAACGCGCAGGACACGCTTGAGGTAAAGGTTGAGCTGACTGACGGTTCCGTACTCGGCATTTTCGCCGATATTGACGCACTTCGCGCAAGAATAAAACATTCATTGAAAACTGTTTTAGGTCTTGAAACTAAGGTTTCTTTAGTAGAACCCAAAAGCCTCGAACGGCATGTAGGTAAGGCTAAGAGGGTTATTGATAAGAGAAAAAAATGAAAACACTGATTAAAATTTATAAAAAAGCCGGTAGATATAAGCTTCATATTTTTATCGCCGCCCTTGCCACGCTTATCGCCACCGCCGCTAATTTAGCCGCGCCGCGTATTACGCAGGAGATGGTTAAGGTCTTGGGTGAGCCGGATGCGGACGCACTTATGAGGCTTATAAATATCGCCGCGCTTTTACTCGTGGTTTTTATAATCCGCGCAGTCTGCCAGTTTCTGTACAGTTATATAGGGCATGTCGCCGCATGGAATTATGTCTCACAGCTTCACTCCGAAATATACTCGCATCTGCAAAAACTTTCTATAGGATATTACAGCGACAAGCAGACAGGACAGCTTATGTCGCGTGTGATTAACGATACCCGAAATTTTGAAACGCTTATAGCTCACGCCGTACCCGAACTTGTGTCGGGTTTAATTTTGTTCATCGGTGTAAGCATTATTCTTTTTTCGACTAACGTAATTTTAGCCGCGTTGACTTTTATTCCGGTACCTTTTTTACTTTTCGTGTTTCCGGTGTTTAAAAAATCCCGCGAACGTCACAGAGAGGCGCAGGAACATGTCGCAGAATTAAACGCGGCTTTACAGGATAACTTTTCGGGAATAAAAGAAATACAAATTTTTAACCGTCAGCGTGACGAACATGAAAGAATAACTAAAACATCGAAAAAATATTCAAAAGCTTTAATCCGCGCTTTATTTTATTCGGCTGTACTGCATCCGTTAATCGGGTTCGCCACCTCTGCGGGAAACGTAATAGTCGTAGGTGTCGGCGGATATTTAGTATTGAACAATCACGGTATGAGCCTTGATGAAATTGTTGCGTTTTTACTTTATATAAGCGTATTTTACGGACCCGTGGGACAGATGGCGCGTTTGGTAGAAGATATGCAGTCGGGCATAGCCGGCGGTGAACGAGTTTTTGAAATATTAGATACAGAGCCTGACATAGCGGATTCAAAAGATGCGAAAGACGCAGGAGATTTGAGCGGTAACATCGAGTTTAGAAGCGTGGATTTCAGCTATGATGATAATAGTTACGCACTCAAGAATATAAGTTTTATACAACCCGCAAAACAAATGTACGCGATTATCGGTCCTACCGGCGTGGGGAAAACCACACTCGCCGCGCTATTACCGCGTTTTTATGACGTCACGGGCGGACAAATTTTAATTGACGGTATAAATATAAAAGACATGAGCTTACAGAGCTTACGAAGAAATATCAGCATGGTTTTACAGGACGTTTTTCTTTTTAACGGCACGATTGGCGAAAACATACGCTACGGAAATCCAAACGCAACAGACGGCGAAGTAATAACAGCCGCAAAAACCGCCTGTATACATGATTTTATAGCAGAACTGCCTTTAGGTTATGATACGATAGTAGGCGAACGCGGAATGAGGCTTTCCGGCGGTCAAAAACAGCGTATTTCCATTGCGCGGAGTCTTTTGTGTAATGCGCCTATACTTATTCTTGATGAGGCGACTTCGGCAGTAGATACCGAAACAGAGCGTGAAATCCAAAAAGCCATACAGAAAATCGCGGGGCTTCGGACGCTTATTGTAATCGCACACAGGCTGTCTACAGTTAAACGCGCAGACTGTATAATTGTATTAAAAGAAGGCATGATAGCCGAAACGGGAAGCCATACCGAGCTTATGGAAAAAAGAGGGCTTTACAAGCATTTGGTGGAGATACAGAGGATAAAAGAGTAGAGAGACGTTTTCTTGACATTTCCATTTATAATGATATAATTAATAAAAAGGAGGGATTAGTTATGTTTGGTTTTGGAAAAAAGAGTAATATTACAACTATCGCATCGCCGATGAACGGCACCGTTATACCTCTTTCGGAAATAAACGACCCCGTTTTCAGTCAAGGCATTTTAGGACCCGGAATAGCGATTAAGCCCGAATCGGGCTGTGTTCTTGCGCCGTGCAATGCGGTTATCGAACAAATGTTTGAAACCGGTCACGCCGTAAGCCTGTTGACCGATGACGGGCTTCAACTTCTTATTCATGTCGGCATTGACACGGTAAAGCTGAAAGGGATGTACTACACCATTGTTAAAAATAGCGGCGAAAAGGTTAATAAGGGTGAAGTTCTAATGGAATTTGATGCGGCGGCGATAAGCGCGGAGGGCTTTGATACAGTCACCCCCGTAGTAGTTTGCAACCCCGATGATTTCGGGAAGCTGTCTTTCGCAAAAGAAGGCACGGTCAAAGCGGGGGATATGCTTATTACTGCCCGGAAAGGAGGGTCATAAACGTGAAAGAAATTAAACACATTATCAAGGACGAATTAGGAATCCATGCACGTCCTGCCGGGTTGTTGGTTAAGGCGGTGGCAGGGTTTTCGGGAGAGGTGCGGGTCGGAACTCCTCAAAAAATGGTTGACGGAAAGCGTATTTTCGGCATTATGAACTTAGGACTCAAATGCGGCGATGAAATAACGCTTACTTTTGACGGCATAGACGAAGATGTAACAGCCGAAAAAATCCTGTTATTTTTAAATGAAAATCTATAGGGCAAGGAGCCTAACATTTTAGAAAGGTGTGTTTTGCAACGCAAAACTTTTAAAATTCATGCAAGTTGAGGCGTTGCGGCATTGAAAGTATGAAAAATTTACAAAAACTCGGAAAGTCTCTTATGTTACCTGTCGCCTGTCTGCCTATTGCCGCTGTTTTGCTCGGAATAGGTTATTGGTTAGACCCATCGGGGTGGGGCGAAGGAAGTCAAATAGCCGCATTTTTAATATCGGCGGGAAATGCAATAATCGGCAGTATGCCTATTCTTTTCGTGTTGGGTGTATCTGTAGGTATGGCTGATGAAAACGATGGCGCGGCAGGGCTTGCGGGGCTAATATCATGGCTTTTAATACAAAGCATATTGTCCCCTCAAACTATAGCTATGATAAGCAAAACTCCGCTTGAAGACGTGAGTGCGGCATTCGGAAAAATAGACAACGTGTTTATCGGCATAATATGCGGTCTAATCGGCGCGATTTGTTACAACCGCTTTAAAAACACCAAATTACCGGACGCATTAGCTTTCTTCAGCGGAAAACGGAGCGTTGCGCTTGTCGCAGGTGGGGTAAGCATTGTCACGGCTATGCTTTTACTTTTTGTTTGGCCTGTCGTTTATGGCGGTTTGGTCATGTTCGGCTCGGGAATCATGAACTTGGGGGCAGTCGGTGCGGGGATTTACGGATTCTTTAACCGTCTTTTATTGCCGCTCGGTTTACATCACGCGCTTAATTCGGTGTTTTGGTTTGACGTGGCGGGAATAAATGACCTTGAAAATTTCTGGAGCAACACGGGGGAATACGGCGTTACGGGGCAATATATGACGGGCTTTTTCCCGATTATGATGTTCGGATTACCGGGTGCGGCTTTAGCCATGCTCCACACGGCAAAAGATAAAAAGAAAAAAGCGGCGGCAGGGCTTCTGCTCTCGGCTTCATTCGCCGCATTTCTGACGGGCGTTACAGAGCCTCTTGAATTTGCTTTTATGTTTTTAGCGCCGCCGCTTTATGTTTTGCACGCCGCGCTGACCGCAATTTCAATGGGCGTAATGGCGGCTTTACCCGTCCGCACGGGATTCAATTTCAGCGGCGGGCTAATAGACCTCGTCCTATGCTGGAAAACGCCCATGGCGCAGAACCCGTGGGGTGTATTCGTTGCGGGTGCGGTATTTTTCGTGATTTATTACGTGCTTTTCCGCATGGTTATAACTAAGTTTAACTTAAAAACCCCCGGACGCGAGGACGATGATGATGTTCAAAATATAAAAGACATAAAAATAAAATCGTCGGCAGGCGGCGCGAAAGACTTCACCGTAATCGCAGAACAAATCCTCGCAGGGCTTGGCGGCGCGGGAAATATCGCTTCCCTTGACAACTGCATAACCCGCCTTAGGGTCGAGGTAAAAAATCATACCGATGTAAATGAAAAAGCTATAAAATCAGCAGGTATAAGCGGGGTTGTTCGTCCGGGGAAAACAAGCGTACAGGTTGTCGTCGGCACACAAGTTCAGCACGTAGCCGATGAAATGAGAAAATTATTATGATAGTGCGTAATGGCTTAGTTTTCGGTGCGGATTTCAAATTTGAAAAATACGATTTGGAGTGTAATAACGGTATTATTACCGACATAGCCCCTACGGGCAGTTTATCGGGTGAAGCCGTCGATGTATGCGGTGCGTATGTTGTACCCGGGTTTGTTGACATACACACTCACGGCTGTGTAAACTGTGACTTCAGCGATGCAGATTCAAAGGGCATCGAAAAAATGCTGTCCTATTACGGCAAAAACGGCGTTACAAGCGTTGCGGCGACGACCATGTCGCTTGATGAAGAAACGCTCTGCCGTGTTATGCAGATTGCCGCCCCTTATTTTGGAAAAAAAGGTTACGGCGCAGTTTTGCGTGCTGTTAATATGGAGGGACCTTTTTTAAATAAAGCTCGGTGCGGCGCGCAAAAACCCGAAAACATCATAGCTCCCGATACCGCCTTTTTTGAACGCTTGTATGACCTTTCGGGCGGTAATATACGCTTGATTGACTTAGCTCCCGAAATGCAGGGTACTTTAGAATTTATACGCCATGTTAAAGCATTTCCGGTTAGTGTTAGTTTAGCGCATACAAGCGCGGATTATGAATGTGCCGCCGCCGTTTTTAAAGCGGGGGCATGCCATGTAACGCATATGTTTAACGCCATGCCCGCGTTCGGACACAGAGAACCGGGCGTAATCGGCGCGGCTTTTGACCATGCCGATTTTGCGGAAATTATATGCGACGGGGTACATCTTCATCCGTCTGTGGTGCGGGCTGTTTTTGCGATGTTCGGTAAGGATAGGCTCTGCCTTGTAAGCGACAGCATAAGGGCGACAGGGATGCCCGACGGTGAATACGAGCTTGGGGGGCAGATTGCTATTTTGAAAGACGGGCGTTCTAACTTAGCTGTCGGCGGCGCGATTGCGGGGAGTGCGGCGAATCTCTTGAATTGTTTCCGCAACGCCGTAAAATTCGGAATCCCTCTTGAAACCGCCCTACAGTCGGCTACGATTAATCCTGCGCGGGCTATTTCAGCCGACTCTGCGGTCGGCAGTCTTGAAATAGGCAAAGCGGCGGATTTTTTGGTCTTAAATTCAGATTTGGAAATAATTAATACATATATAGGCGGTGAAAGATTTTGAAAATTATAGAGGGCGTGCGGATTTCCGATGGCATAGCAATAGGAACTTTATATTTCTTGAAAAATAAAGCGGTGGAAATAGGACGCAAAAAAATTGATGACCCCGAAAAAGAAACTGCGCGTTTTGATGAAGCGCGCATTAAAGCATGTTTACAACTCGACCGGTTATACGAAGAAACAAAGGAAACCTTAGGCGAGGAAAACGCGGCAATCTTTGATATTCACAAAATGATGCTCGAAGACTTGGATTATATCGAATCTGTTATGGCTATAATAAGCGAGCAAAATGTAAACGCCGAGTATGCAGTAGAGCGAACAGCGGAAAAATTCAGCGCGATGTTTTCAGCTATGGACGATGACTACATGAAAGAGCGTGCAATAGATGTATTGGATATATCGGGACGCATTCAAAAAATTCTGTGTCCCGCGCTTTATGGACAATATGAAATTACAACTCCGTCTATAATTATCGCAGACGACATTACGCCGGGTGAGGCTGTCGGGCTTGATAAAAAAATGGTTTTAGGTATAGCAACCGTGAAAGGCGGGGTTAATTCACACACAGCCATACTTGCGCGTTCTTTGGCTTTACCCGCCGTTTTCGGGTTTCGGGAAATTTCCGCAAATATCGCAAATATCGAAAGCTTAGACGGAAAACACGCAATTTTAGATGGCTTCACGGGCAAACTTTACATAGAACCCGATGAGGTTGTAATAAAAGCAATGAGCGAAAAGCTTGATGAAATTCGTAAAAAACGCGAGTTGTTAAATAAACTCAAAGGGCTTCCGAGCGTAACGGCGGACGGAAGAAAAATTAATCTTTACGCAAATGTGAATCACGTGTCCGACATTGATGATGCGGTTAATAATGATGCAGAGGGTATCGGGCTTTTCAGAAGCGAGTTTTTATTTTTAGACAGAAAAAACGCGCCGACAGAGGAAGAGCAGTTTGCCGCTTATAAAAAAGTCGCCGCTCACATGAACGGAAAGAAAACCATTATCCGCACACTTGATATAGGCGCGGATAAACAGGTAAGTTATTTTAAAATGCCGAAGGAGGAAAACCCTGCAATGGGGCTTCGCGCCGTGCGGCTCTGCCTTTCCGAGCCTCAAATTTTCAAAACACAGCTCCGCGCTTTATACAGAGCTTCCGCATTCGGGAATATATCCATTATGATTCCTATGGTTACTTCGGTGTGGGAGGTAGGGGAAGTACTTAAACTCATCGAAGAAGTGAAATCGGATTTAAAGCGTGAAGAAATACCTCTTAATAATAAAACCGAGTTTGGAATTATGGTAGAAACCCCCGCCGCCGTTATAATAAGTGCGGAACTCGCCGAAATGGTGGACTTTTTCAGCATAGGTACAAACGACCTTACCCAATACACCTTAGCGGCAGACAGGCAGAACAGCAACATCGGCTCTTTTTACGAACCTCATCACCCCGCTGTCATGAAAATGATTGAAATGACGGTTAAATCGGCGAAGGATGCGGGTATATGGGTCGGTATATGCGGCGAAATCGCCGCAGACTTAGAGCTTACCGAAATATTTTTAAACATGGGCGTTGATGAACTTTCAGTGTCGCCGAATATGCTCTTGCCGCTTAGGGAAAGAATAAGAGCGATAATCCCGCCAAATGCGACTATTATTTAATTTAATCATGAAAGGAACCCCCAAAAATGAAAGCAACAAAAATCCTCGCACTAATCTCCGATTAATGCTACCCTTATTAATTCGACGAATAACCTCACTCGGTTGACTTCGGGGGTATTAAAATTTTCAAATGATTGATGTTTGCTTTCGAGTGTGATAAAATTCTTGTAGAGGTAAAAATCTATGTTCACAAAACTAAAACAACTCATTCACGACGGCGAGGGACTCACGGTTGAGTTCAAACGATGCAAGGACGAGCTTCCGAGTAGCGTTTATGAAACCGTGTCATCTTTCTCGAATCGTTACGGCGGTCATATCTTGCTCGGTGTTGAGGACGATGGGAAAGTTGTCGGCGTGAATAAAAAAGCTGTCGCTCAAATGAAAAAAGATTTCGCCAACCTACTCAACAATCCGCAGAGGTTCGCACCAACACTTTTCATCTCGTTGGAGGAAGCAGAGCTTGGCGGCAAAACAATCCTGTGGTGTTATGTGCCGCCCAACTCGCAGGTGGTTATGCTCGGCGGGAAAATTTTTGACCGCGCCGAAGACGGCGACATGGATATAACCCGTAACTCCGAAATGGTTTCGCAGATTCATCGCCGCAAAGCCGCAGATTATTCCGAACGCAAAATTTTTCCTTACGCCAAAGATGAGGACTTTGATTTTGCGCGGCTCTTGCCGAAGGTTCGCCGCTTGGCGACTAATCGGATTCCCGACCACCCGTGGGTGGGCATGAGCGATGAGGAAATTATAAAAAGCGCGGGCTTGTATCAAGAGAGCCGCGAGCTTGGCAGTACCGGGTACAACCTTGCGGCGATTTTGCTGTTCGGGAAAGATGATGTCATTCGTTCATGCACCGCGAATTATGTTACCGATGCAATCTGCCGCCGCGACGACCTCGACCGTTATGATGACCGCTTGATGGTATCGACAAATTTGATTGATGCCTACGAGCAACTCATTGACTTCATAAGCAAGCACACGCTTGACAGGTTTCATATTATCAACGGGCAGTCGGTGAGTGTCCGTGCTTCAATTGCACGCGAGCTTGTCAGCAATATTCTCGTTCATCGCGACTACACGAGTGCCTACCCTGCGAAGATTATAATTGAACGCGAACGAATTACGACCGAGAACTGGAGCTTGCCGAAAACGCCCGGTAAAATCGACCCCGATAACTTCGCGCCGTTTCCGAAAAATCCGTTACTTGCAAATTTTTTCATTAACATCGGGCGAGCTGATGTGCTTGGTTCGGGCGTGAGGAACCTTTATAAGTTTACAAAAATTTATTCCGGCGGCGAGCCTGAACTCAGCGATGGCGATGTGTTTAAGACGATTGTGCCGTTTAAGTTGTTGGACACAGAAATGCAAATGTCCGATAAAGTGTCCAATAAAGTGTCCAATAAAATGTCCGATAATAATTACCGCGAAAAAATAATTGCGTACCTTTCCACAAACGGAGAAGCAAGTGCCGCAGATATAGCGAGCGTTATCAATCGCAGTTCAAAGACAGCGAGAAGAACGCTTTCGCAACTTGAAGACGAAAATATTATCATTCCGATTGGTGCAAATCGGAACAGAAAATATAAGTTGAGGGATTAGCGATGACTGTAAAAGAACTACGAATGAATAGTACGGTAACGTATATGAAGGAACCCCCCGAACTTGTCCCCCAAAACGCAACTATTATTTAAAGCCGTAAATAAAATACCACGAAAGGAACCCCCCAAACAATGAAAGTAACAAAAATCCTCGCGTTAATCTTAGCCCTCGCAATGTCGCTGACGTTAGCGGCTTGCGGCGATGAAGCTACGCCTTCATCAAATACCCCCAACAACGACCTACCCGCAAATAGCCAAGGCACAAACGCAGAAAACCCCGACAACGGAGCAGAAACCCTGTCAGAGAACCAAACACAGGGTAACGCCGACAGCATACCTCAGGGACAGGAGCTCGTATCCGAGCTTAAAGTGGGCATAGGCGGAAAACATGAACAAGGGCAGGAGATTGCCATGCGCATAACAATCCCCGAGCTTCCGGAAAGGCTCGCCGCGCTGGAGTTGAATCCGGGCACTTTCAGTGATATAGGTATACATTTCGGCAATGGTTTTTACAAGCCTTTAAGCATTTACGGTGCTGCGGTTAGGTATACACATAACAACGGCTACGACCCCATAAAAATAGACGGTGACAGCGTGTTGCTGATATTTTTTATGCCGGAACAGTACAGCGCAGACGACATAGGAGATGTTGAGGTTCGAGGCTTTACTATTTCGGGCTTAGAGCAAGACAGACAAACGTATATTAAGTTCAGCAATAACGATGTTATTGTGCCGTTTGATGAACTCGTACCCCATACAAAGTTAAGCGAATTCGTCTTCGACCCTACCGCTATCACATTAAGCGCGACCAATAACGGTGACGGTACGATGTCGTTTGTTTACAAAGACACGTCAATAAAGCCGACATATATCATGCCGTGGGAATGGATAGAAAGAGACCCCGCGACGATATTCTTCGCATATTGGACCATTACCGGGATTTATAACTTTTCCGGAGATGCCTGCATAGGAGGATTGTTCGCAATAGGCACAGACCGCGGTGGCTCTGTCTCCACCGGACTCAGAATTGGTTACGGAGACCTTGGCTACGACGTATGGGATTATATGACATTGGATTTAGAAAAGGACATAGTAATAAGAAACCCCGAAGATATGCAGATAAGCATCGATGAAACGGGGCTCACCGCCGTATGGACGGAACAGTTTAAGCCGGGGTTCGGCTTCGACGACATCATCGAGTTTTGGGTTGTCGCAGATTTTAATATGCACGGTTTGTCTTTGCATGACCCGGACGATAACACGTTTATTAGAATTTACGAAGGACTAACTTTTGAGGTCGCGGACGTGGTGGAGTAGAAATCGCTTTATGCGATTGACCATGTGGCTGAATCTGCAATAATAAGAGCAACACAGCGTAACAGAGCGGCTGAACAAAACCGCAAGTGCGAAAGAAACCGCGCAATAATTTAGCTATGAAATTTATGTTTCACAGCCGTAAACAAAATACCACGAAAGGAACCCCCAAACAATGAAAGCAACAAAAATCCTCGCGCTAATCATAGCCCTCGCAATGTCGCTGACCTTAGCGGCTTGCGGCGATGAAGCTACGCCTTCATCAAATACCCCCAACAACGACCCGTCAGCAAACAACCAAGGCACAAACGCAGAAAACCCCGACAACGGAGCAGAAAACCCCGACAACAACGACAACAACACCCCCGGCAACGGAACAGCAACCCCCGAAGAATTTCTACATCTCATACCACCATGGCATAGAACCCCGCCTGTATGGGAAACCCGCCCACCGCTTTACTTACCCGAATCCTTTAAAACACACGAAAGCGATGCGGAATTTTTCTACGCTCTTACAAACGATTATATAGCTTATTCGTATGAAATTATTATACGACCTTCGGCTGGCTATACTGACTCAAATGGAAATTGGGTTCAACCGGCATGGGATGGCTATATTGACTCAAATGGAAACTGGGTTGAACAAACGCCGCCACCCGACGAGATAACAACGGGCTATGTTGTGTACTTTTTTTGGGACGGCGTCGGGGCAGAGGTATGGAATTATCCGGACGGGGAGAGTAATGGCGTCGCAATATTTGCCAAAAAAGCCTATCCAAACGCAGACCAAGCAGTGAATAGCTTCAGCGCAGATGACAGTAGCTCGGCTTATTATTTGATGGACAACATAATATATGCTAAGGGTCCGCGTGCACAATTTTACGATGTAGCGTATTACAATATGTATGGAAATACCAGAGATTATTACGATTACAAAAGCACAACAAAAGCCGAACTTTTAGAAAAGCTGACGGCAAGTTTAGACGATTTACAATCCCATTATAAGCAAATAGAATATCCGGTGTCTGAATTTAGTTATGAAATTTATGTTTCACAGCAGTAAACAAAATACCACGAAAGGAAAACACAAAAAATGAAAGTAACAAAAATCCTCGCACTAATCTTAGCCCTCGCAATGTCGCTGACGTTAGCGGCTTGCGGCGATAATTCATCGGAGGGACTTACGCCGAGAGAACGCAATCCGCAAAACGAGCAAAACAATGAAAACCCCGACAACAACGACACCACCCCCGACAACGGAACTGAAACACCGTCAACGAACGAGGTGCAGGGCAACGGCGACAATGACCTCGGCAACGGCGGCGATGCATCCGGTTCAGCAAATATCGGCGATGTTATTCCATTCGGCGGATATGACTGGCGCGTGCTTGACGTGCAGGACGGCAGGACGTTGGTCATCAGCGAGTATGTATTGGAAGCACGCCCATACCATGAACCCGGCGGTGACATAACATGGGAAGACAGCACAATTCGCGCCTACTTAAACGGCGAGTTTTTGAGTAGCTTCAGCCAAGCAGACCAAGCGCGGATTATCGAAACAACGCTAATCAACAACAATAATCCAACTTACGATACGCCCGGCGGCAACAACACAGTAGACAAAATTTTCCTGCTTAGCATAGATGAAGCAAGAGCGTATTTCGCAGACGATTTGGCGAGGAGAGTGTATGATTCCGGCGGCGAAGCTCTCTATTGGTGGCTTCGGTCGCCCGGCGGCATTAGTTATGCTGCCGCACCCGTCAAAGCCGACGGCGGCATCGAAGACCGAAACGGCTTCGGTGTCAAAAACGAGCACGGCGTTCGTCCCGCTATGTGGTTAAATTTATCGGGAAACGCAGTTATACCCGACTCCGTGCCTACAACCACAACACCCCCGTCTACAACCGCATCGCCGACCACCCAAATACCCGAAGAACCCGTAGTCTTAGAACCTGCTGTTGACCCCAACGAACGCGGCAACACAAACAGTAACCTTTCAAACGGGGGAAATGCGGCAATAAAAGACGACTGGATTTATTACCGCTCATATGACAGGTCGCTCTATAAAATTAATGTTGACGGCACAGGCGAAACAACTTTAATAGAGCGAGACGGGTACTCCGATTGGTTTTGTTTCGGCAGTATCAACGTAGTCGGCGACTGGATTTATTATGCAGGGAGTATGTCGATTTATAAAATACGAACTGACGGAACAGATTTAACACAAGTTGTACGCGCCTCAGCGGGGTTAGGTGATGTTACCGTTATAGGCGATTGGATTTATTACAAAACCTTTGACGGCATTTTTAAGGTTCGCACAGACGGCACAGAACCACAGAAATTGGTTGAATATTCGGTCGATTATTTGAATGTAGACGGGGATTGGATTTATTATCGGCAAAGAAGCAATAGTGCTACTAAGAAAATCCGAACTGACGGAACAGAGGAGACAGAGATTGTCATTGACTCGCCGCAAATTTTTAAAATGATTGTCGAAAACGGATTACTATATGTCGTATCATACGGAAATGCGACAAGGGGCGGCGGCATTGTCGAGATTGACGGTGACGGAAACGAGTTAAGACTAATTCCCACAAACAGACCTCAAACTATCGTTTCGCCAAATACAGGCACAAGCGACAATCCCCTTACAGGCGGCGGTATCGGCATCGAATTTTATATAGAAACTTTCAATATCGCCAATGATATGATTTATTATGTTAGAGGCGGCGTACTGCATAGAGCCCGCCTTGACGGTTCTGATTTGACCGAGCTTGCTGTATTAGCCGGCGTTACCGAAAATGTATACTTCTGTATAGTCGGAGAATGGATTTATTTTACCGCCAATGCACCACAGATTTCCGCAATTCGCATGGACGGCACAGATTTACGCGTCATAGGATAAAACAAACTTAAACTAAATGAAAGGAACTCAAAAAAATGAAAGTAACAAAAATCCTCGCACTAATCATAGCCCTCGCAATGTCGCTGACTTTAGCGGCTTGCGGTGATGAAGCTTCATCAAATACCCCCAATAATGACTCACCCGCAAATAATCAAGGTGCAAACGCAGAAACCCCCGACAACAACACCCCCGACAACGGAACAGAAACCCCTTCACCGAACCAAACAACGGACAACGGCGATAATGACTCCGGCACACCCCAAGACCCGCAAGGCGGCATATTTAATGACGGTTCTGATGTTCCCGACAACGGCACACCGCCGTATATAGAACCGCCGCTTGAAAGTCACAGGGGCGACAAGGGTTATTTCTATGCGACAACCGATTATTATATTGTTTATATTAACGATACTAATCCGCGTTTTGTTGCATACTATCTCATAAACTTTGATTTCGATATTTATACGAACAAGGCTACTACGACCCGAACCGCGCCTTTTATGGATAAAATAGTATTTAGAAGCAATGAGGCGGCTAAAGAATCTCCAATTGGGATAGTTGTAGATAACGTCGAGTATGGCGCGTTGGACGGTAATCCATTATTTGGTGTGGGATATACTATGGATGAGGTTATCAGCAAATTAGATGAATTGGGATATGCTTATTATGTTTCACAGCCGTAAACAAAGTACCACGAAAGGAAATTACAAAAAATGAAAGTAACAAAAATCATCGCACTAATCATAGCCCTCGCAATGTCGCTGACGTTAGCGGCTTGCAGTGATGAAGCTTCATCAAATACCCCCAACAACCAAAACACAAACGCAGAAACCCCCGACAACAACACCCCCGACAACGGAGCAGAACCCCCCGACAACGGGACAGAAACGCCGTCCGTACATCAACACCGTATGCAGGCGATTATCGACAACGACGGTCAGGTTATGTCCAACATTACAAGCTATTTTAGAAATTCCATAGGGAATACCTTTGACATATCTGCCACGGCGGGCGACGGTGGTGACAATATTCTTGTGCTTACCTTTAGCCCAAGCAAAGACGAGGGAGCGCAATATAGATTCCAACCCCGGTCAGTTGTCGAAGGTCCGGAGATTACCGCCGATTGGTTTGTCGCTAAAATAGAAGAGCGAAAAGAGGACTTGCCATATGCTGTTTCCGGTAATCTGAATGGCGACTTTGTTGATGGGGAATGGGTCGAAATCGAAGACCCCGTACTTGTGATAGAGCTTGTGGATACAGCCGCCACGGTTTGGTATCGGGCTGAAATTACCGAAAACGGTTATGACGTGACTCTCGCGCTTGATGATTCCGAGCCCGACCTAATGTACCCCGGTCTTAAAGCAACGATAATCAATAATTCGCCCTATGAGTTTAGTCTCGAATCTATCCTTCTTACGGACGGAGAACTCGCCTGTCAATGGTGGAATCGAAATGAGGCGTTGAATTTTGTGCTTCCCGGCGAGGTCGTGACGTTCAAACTCAACTACAGACGACCCGGGACTAAACCGGAATTCAGCGTGCGCTTTAATCATGTGGATTTGGGAGAAGGTCAGCGTTTTCTTAGTTACCCCGTTTTTCCCGAAATGCCGGAATTTCTGCCGCCGGGCTCGACAATCACGATTGACGATGTGACACAGTATATATATACTGAACCGGGCTACAGGGACGAAGTAGCATTGGTCTATATAAGCGCGGTAGGACCGGACGGTGAAGTAATAGACATTCCCGCGCCTGAACCTCCCCCGCAATTTCAGCTTTCGGACGGTCCGAGAGGGTAAACGACACCAAATAAATTATCACGAAAGGAACCCCCAAACAATGAAAATAACAAAAATCCTCGCACTAATCATAGCCCTCGCAATGTCGCTGACTTTAGCGGCTTGCGGTGATGAAGCTTCATCAAACATCCCCAACAACCAAAACACAAACGCTGAAAACCTCGACAACGGAGCAGAAGCCCTGTCAACGAACCCGACACAGGGCAACGGCGGCAATGAAACACAGAGTGCGGAGAGCGAATTTCTTTACGCGCAATTGGGTATTAGCGGTAACAGCGACGAGTCGGGAAAAATCGCTACTATCACTCAGGTTGCCGGAGGTAGCCTACTGTTCACAGGCGCGGGCGTACGGGAGTCAAGTGAATTTAATTTTTTCCCGCCGCGGATAAGCAATTTTACTCTATTCATCAACGGAGAGGCACACGAGCCTAATGTTCATATGCCGCTCGGGGAAAGCTCCTTTCTCTGGTCTATGCAGCATGTAGACCACTATCCCTATGCCTCCAAAGATGAAGATACCGTCAAGGCTTATTCTTTGACCTACGGTGTTTTTGAGGAATGTCCGGCGGAATATTATTTTGAAGTCATGGTCAATGACGTTCTTGTGCGGAGCAACACCTTTGTCTGGAACGCGGACGGTTCAGGAGAATTTTTAGATGATATGCCGCAACCGTCATCGCGTATAATGCTTACGCACCGTGATTCCATTGTTCCTCCCGACTCCGCCGACCCGAACGAGCGCGGAATCTCAAACAGCAACATCGCGTTCGAGGGCTATGTCGCGGAAAAAGGCGACTGGATTTACATGTTGAAAGGTAGCTCGATTTACAAAATGAGTGCCGATGGCTCGGAGCTTATCAAGTTAGAACAGCCGGGGTATTATTTCCACACACCCCTCAATGTCATCGGAGACTTTATTTATGCAAACACAAGCAACAAAGGCATGTTCAGGCTTCGCACAGACGGTCTGGGGTTGCAAAAGATACCCCCGGAAGGCATCAGCTCGCCGTTCATTTTCGAGGGCGATTGGATTTATTATAATGATTATAGCGGTAATTCTACCAATGTCTGCCGAATCCGTACTGACGGCACGGAGGACACACAGCTAACCACCGAGGGTTCATGCTTTATGGTCGGGATAGAGGGCGATTGGGTTTACTATCGGCAAGGTTATGAGGGAGAGGCAGACGACACGATTTTCAGGGTCAAAAAAGACGGCTCGGCGAGGGATAGCATTATTTTGCCGGTCGAGCATATTTACCGAAGCATCGTGGATGGCGATTGGATTTACTACACCGAAAATAGAACTCTGCATAAATTCCACATCGACACTAAGGAAAATGTCACGCTGATTGAGAAGGGATGCGAACAGTTTGTTGTCAGCGGCGATAAAATTTTCTATTTCCCTGACCGGTACGGCGATACTCCGATTGGCTTGCGCAGTATTGGGACGGACGGCACGGGAGATGTGCAGTTGAACAACGCAGACGGTTCTTATTTGAACGTGGCGGGAGATTGGCTCTTTTATAAAATAAGCGACGAAATTTACCGTATCCACACCGACGGCACGGGCGATGAGCTTATAATAGCAAATAGCTCAAGTTAATCGGCGGTAAGTTACCTTTATTCACGTGTAAAACAATTGTTAATAAAATTAATAAGGAGCATGAACATGAAAAACACAACAAAAATTCTCGCACTAATCATAGCCCTCGCAATGTCGCTGACGTTAGCGGCTTGCGGCGATGAACCCGAAAACGAAACCGAAAACACAAATGAAATCGGTAGCACGACACCGGAATTATCGCAAGAAACTTCACCAAAAGAAGAAACCCCGCCGGAGGAATCGCAACCGCAATCGCAAACACAACCGCAACATTCAGACGTTCCAATCACGCAAACGGATGACACATCAAATGTTGATAAAAACATTGAAGTGTATTCAGACGGCGAAACAACAGTAACGGTTGACTATTCAGCTGAGACCATTACTGTTCGCAGTAGCACGTATCGCAATTTCACACAATCCGAGAATGTGATTACCGCTTATATAGATGCGGGAATAGTTGAAGCCCCCGATTATAGTTACCAAGGGCAGGAGTATTTTGTAACCGCAACAATTGAAGGTGACACCATGTATTTTGAAGAGGTTTTTGTTTTAACTCGTGACCCGGGGAGCAGTTCAAGCATATCGGTTACTGTTCCGGAGCTTTCGTTTTACGCCGTATTGACACGTGTGGAATAATTTGAATTTTCTAAACAGCATTTTCTAACTTTTCATAACTTACCGTAAACGCCGTTATCATCGCATTTTATCGACCTTACAATTTCGCAACTTAACGTAATTTCCATTATGTTTTTGTAAACTTAATGGACAAATAATGGATAAGAATTTGTGATATGCTTCTACGCTATACTTGACCGCTGACTGTGAGGTTGGCGGTTTTGCTGTTATGCAAATTATTACCTAAACTCTTAAATTCGACAGCATATACAAAATCCCGCTTGCCGCAAGACTTCCAGTAACCCCAATAAGAAAATTCTTTATCGTAATTAGGGACTCTTTGACAAAAATACTGTTTTTTTCGTTACTTGCAGAGGAAATTGCATCGTTTACAACTTTTGTTAAACTCTCTTTATTTTCACATGATAAATTAAATGAGTCAATATTATTAAGTGTCTGCGTGAGGACTTCTATGGCTTTTGCGTAATCAAAATGATTATCAGAGTCTATGCTTTGGGTAGAATTGATTGTGTTTTGTTGTATTTGGTTATTACCGCCGCCATACACATTTATTACATTATTTGTTTTCAACGGAGATAATCGATGGTCGTATTCTGCTAAATCCTCTTCATATGTAAATGCTTTGTCCAAAAGCATATAACCGCCGTCACAAATATTTGAAATAAACCTCATTGTCGTTAATTCATCTAATATGCTTTGCACTCGTACATATCCGTTGTAGCTATTTTCTGATATTAAATCGTTTGTTGTAAAAAAACCGTCCTTTGCTTTTTCAATAGCTTTTACTAATAACCGTTTTTGATTTGAATTTACGTTAGTAAACATAATTATCCCCTTTTATTATCATTTTAAATGAATGTCTTATTTTATAACGTTCAACGGCAATATTACTTTTAGCATTTATATCTTCCCGCCCACTATATCATTCCACATAGTCTTATGTTGAAACTTAATTGTCGTATCTGCTTTCATGCACTCGACATAATGGTCAATAAAATCAGCAGTATCGTCAAGTAGTCGCAAGTAGTATTTCAAAGTATCGTAAACACCATTTACAATAACTTGGCAACCATGTATATGGGCTATCCTTTGCACTTCCTCGTTTATAGCCGTCCAGTCTGCGCTTTCCATATTTGCGGTTGTCAACAAATAATACCTGTCCGTGTTGTGGATTTTAAATTTCTCGTAAGAATCGGTAATGAGAGCCTTGGTTATGATGATTTCGTGTTTTATCTCCACTCCCTCAAAAGCAGTATCATCTGCGTTGTTGACATCAATGTCGCCTATTCGCCCCGACTGTGTGTCAGATGATGTGTGATTTTCTAAAGAACAAAGTATTTTACCGTTGTAGCGTTGCACTTGTTCGGTCATACATTGATAAGCCGCATAAATCGCCAAAGTTGGTAATCTTGAAGCACCCGAACAGGCATATTTGACGGTGAAATGCTTCTGCAATAACTCTACAATCGCTGATATGGAAAGCCTGTGTGGTTTAGCTAACTCGACTTTCATGCTATCGCGTTGTTTTATCAGCAACATGAACATATAAAACAAGACATCAGAAGGATTTAATCCTTTATTTTCAACAAAATCAATTAAAGTTAAAAAAGCAAGCTTTACTTTTTTGGGGGATATACTTCCGGGATAATCAAGTGTAAACGGTGAAACTTGTTCAAAAGAGCGAGTAAGCCAAGCAGATTGCGAATTAAAAGGGAAAGACACCTCTTTCATAAAAGGCGTTATGTATTTATTGTCAATTACTCTTGCGGAATAACCATTTGGTAGCTGTTTTTGGTGATAACGCATATCTTGTTTAGGCACAACCGCTTTATTTGCGAGTAAAGTTACGGTTACTGTTAAAACGCTTTTGTATTGGCATTCGACAATACACTCAACGAGCTTCTTCATATCGTTATCAATTTTATCAAAGACAAAATACTTATCAAAAGCCTTTTCTAAAGCAGATTCATACGTTTGCCGCAAAAATGCTTCGTGGGTCATAAATATACGCCTCCTTAATTTCGGGATTAAAGTATTGTTTCTTAATCGCTTTGGATACCGCCTTAATCATAGGCACACAAACAGAATTTCCGATTTGTTTATATTGAGTGCCGACTATTGAAGGACGAATAAAATCATCGGGGAAACCCATAATACGGAAACATTCATCAATAGTAAGCTTTCGCACCTTGTTTTCTTGGTTGAGAACCCAAAACCTCCCCGATGTTTCTTGCGAAGGCAGTGTCGGGTGTGTCCCAAACACTGAGTATATACGATTAGGTTGCTTGTGAACTCTTGAGAGATGTTCGGTTCCGGGGCGAACCCCCGCTTTGCGAATAGACTTATTTCGATAACCCACGAAACACAGTCCGGATTGTTTTTGCGTTTTAGGGTTTTCAATAAGAGTATATTCCTTTTCGGTCAAATACTCGAAATCGCCATATTCATCAAGAAAATCAACCAACATCTTACGTTTTGTTGTTTTTATTTGCGAAAAATCAAAATCTCCTATTCTTGTTGCTATGATAATAATGCGTTCGCGGTTTTGCGGCACGCCATAATCGAGAGCGTTGAGTAACCTCCATTCGGGAGCATAGCCAAGTGAAAGCAGTTCGGCAAGAATTGTTTTAAGCGTTTGACCTTTATCGTGGTGAATTAAATGCTTGACATTCTCTAAAAATACGATTTTAGGATTCTTTTCTTTAATAAAGCGGCATATTTCAAAAAACATAGACCCTCTATCATCTTCAAACCCTTTCTGTTTCCCCGATATGCTAAAGGGCTGACAGGGGAATCCTGCACACAAAATATCAAAGTCGGGCATTGATTTTTCAGAGATTTTTTTAATATCGCCTTTCGGCAACTCTCCAAAGTTGGCATAATAAGTATTTTGGCACTCGGAGTTTATGTCACACGAGAAAACGCATTTAAACCCCGAACTCTCCATGGCAAGACGTATTCCGCCAATACCGCAAAATAAGTCAACAAACGTAATTGAATTGCTCATATATTGAATTTACCTTTCAAGATATAGTTGTACAAATACCATTGTACCACAAACTATACAGAAAATCAACCCTTTTTTGAAAAATATTTCTAAAAGATAAGTTAAAAAATCTATTTGGATAACTGTTGTTACAACCGCCCCTTAAGCCGGACAAAATAAACGTCAAAAACCCTATTGATTTTATTCGTGTGTGGGAGGATAACGAGTATGTTAAGAAATGAAGAGATAGTATTGAAAAAAGGCATGGACTGCCTTTCTAAGAACTTAGGTATAGTCGAGATTGAAATGTTCATCTCGGCAATAACGAAATCCGCTTACGACTATACGGGGTGGCGGCAAGAGTATTTTGAGAAATCTTATAAAGACAGAGAACACTCCCAACTTGAAAATTTCTTAAACTCTGCCGCGAAAAACGACCCGCATAAAGTTTCTTATGGATTAGAGCAATGAATTATCCGACTAATAAAATACTACAATGTCACGCCATTTTTATAACAACTTATATGATTGGTATTGACAAAAAGCGGCTTTTGTGGTATATTCGTTAAAGAAAGGCGGTTCGGGCGTGAGGAGTCTTTATAAGTTTACGAAGATTTATTCCGGCGGCGAGCCTAAACTGAGCGACGGCGAGAAGAACGCTTTCGCAACTTGAAGACGAAAATATTATCCATTCCGATTGACGTATATCGAAACAGAAAATATAAGTTGAGGGATTAGCGATGACTGTAAAAGAACTACGAATTTTATTAAAAAGTTTCCCCGAAGACATGAATGTGGTTGTAGATGTTGTGGATTTCGGGCAAGAGCCTGTTCAATCTGCCGAGGTCGTGGAGTTGTTCCGCGGCATGACTTCTCACGGCTTGTCGTATTACGACAGGCAAGATTATTTCATGGGTGATGATGTGAAGAAAGAAAAAGTTGTTTACCTTTCGGGGCATAAATATTAACAACGCTTCTCATTGAAGTTATACTAAGTTTGCTTACCGTTGGCTTTGTGTTTCAAATATTTTTAACTTTTGATTGACAATAGAATAAAATCGTGCTATAATCATAAAATGATTTGAACATGATTATCAGCATGAACTTTGAGCATATCGTCAAACGTAAAACAAAAATTGAAACGGGTAACATCAACATAGCGAACGGCTATCGCGCTGTTGAAATCTATAATCCGATGGAGGTAAACGAAAATGAAGACACCTAATACTATCGAGCAAGAGATAAATGAAATTCGCTTGCAGATTTACGAGGAAACAAAGAATATGACCGTCCGTGAGCGTGTGGAACGTGTGAACAGAATTGGTGAAGCCGCCGCAAAAAAATATGGTTTCAAGCGTGTCGCAAGTGCAAAAGAAATCGTATAATAATTTCTATGAAATTTACGTTTCACAGCCGTAAATAAATTACCCGACTAATAAAATACTACAATGTCACGCCATTTTTAAAAATAGCGAACTCGCGATAATCGTTGAGTTCGCTTTTTGTACGAACTCTACCCTCGGCACACGCTATAACTAAATCCCACAACTCGTCCGTCATTTCTTCCATACTCGCACCGTTCAATAACTTTCCGGCGTCATAGTCAGTCCAGTTTGCCTTTTTTAAAGCGAGCGGCGAACCGGACGAAATTTTGATAGTGGGGGCAAACGCACCGAGCGGCGTTCCGCGTCCTGTTGTAAAGAGGATTAAATGACACCCTGCCGCAGTTAATGCAGTGGTTGAAACTATATCGTTTCCCGGTCCGTCGAGCAGAACTAAGCCTGTCCCCGTTACTTGTTCGCCGTAGTTTAAAACATCAGAAACTACGCCTGTCCCGCCTTTTTGTATACAGCCGAGTGACTTTTCTTCGAGGGTTGTTATTCCTCCGTCTTTGTTCCCGGGTGAAGGGTTTTCGTAAACCTTTTGTCCGTGGTCAATGAAATATCGCTTGAAATTATTAATCATATTAACAGCTTTATTAAATTCGGTTTCGCTTTTACACCTGTTCATGA
The DNA here is from genome assembly GCA_009778065.1 of Oscillospiraceae bacterium. Classification (GTDB taxonomy): domain Bacteria; phylum Bacillota; class Clostridia; order Oscillospirales; family Ruminococcaceae; genus Ruminiclostridium_E. The sequence goes on along the minus strand of WRKM01000006.1, from coordinate 39,054 downwards.
GTATAAATTCCGCACCGAACATTTCGGGCGTTTCTGTCAAAACCGCGGTTCCGCCGTATTCGCAAACACGCTCGGTAATGCGTCCGACAAGCGGATTTGCCGTTATACCCGAAAATGCGTCTGAACCGCCGCATTTAAGCCCGATTATAAGTTTGTCGAGTCCTAAGCTGACCCGTCGTTCATTTTGAATTTCGTTTACTATTTCATCAATTAGTTTCAGAGCATCTTCCGTTTCATTTTCACATTCGCTCACCGTCAAGAATTTTACACGCTTTTCGTTGTAATCACCAAGCGAGTTTTTAAACTCGCATATTGAATTATTTTCACAGCCGAGACCCAAAACGAGAACGCCCGCCGAATTCGGATGACCTGCGATTCGGGCGAGAATTTTCACAGTATTATTATGGTCATCGCCAAGCTGTGAACAGCCGTAAGGATGGGTTACGGCGAATATACCGTCTGTTTTTCCGGCGTGCTTTTCATTTGCCTTAAGGGCGATTTTTTCAGAAACTTTATTGATACAGCCTACGGTGTTTATGAGCCAAATTTCGTTACGGATACCTACCCTGCCGTCCGTGCGTAAATACGCTTGAAATTCACCCTGCTTTTTTGTTAATTGCGGTAAAGGTTCGGGCTTATAGATGTATGTATTTTCTCCCGACAACCCGCTTTTTAAGTTATGAATATGGACATGCTCGCCCGCTTTTATATCGGCAGTTGCAACTCCTATCGGAAAGCCGTATTTTATAACTGTCTCGCCTTTTTTTATATCAAAAACCGCCGCCTTATGACCACGAGGAATCGAACCGTAATTTTCGAGTAAAACCGCAACATTATCTTTCGCATTAATCTTTATCATAACAACCTCTCAATTAACGGTTTTACACCATGTTTCTTTATTAAGCCGAACAAAAGTTCGACCTGTGCAAATAACTCGTTTTGTCCCGAAAAATCCACACCCCATGCACCGCTTATATTTTTTATGATTGTATCAATTTTATTATCACGTAAAAAAACGATATTTTTTTCATCGTCTGTTAAAGTATATCGTCCGCCGTTTTTATAAAACGCGATAAGCGCGGCAAAGGAAAAAGTCAACACAGGGGGTAGTCTGCCGAACCTTTTCTGATATTCAAAAATAGTCGGTAACACCCGCGTTTTATACTTAGATACGCAATTAAGAGTGATTCCGAGCAGTTCATGCCGTACATAAGGGTTTGAAAACCGCTCTATAACCGCCCTCGAAAAACCGTCAAGCACGTTTCTGTTAATATCAAGCGTGGGAATAACCTCATCAAAAAGCAATTTTTCGAGATATTTTTTAAACATCTCGTCATTTACAGCTTCGCCCACGGTTGTATATCCATAAAGCAGTGCAGCGGGGGCTAAACAGGTATGCGCTCCGTTTAAAAGCCGTACTTTTCTAAGACGATAAGGGGTTATATCCTCACTGAAAACCACGTTTAACCCTGCTTCGGTAAAAGGCAACTCTTCTTTTACCGATATAGGGGCTTCAATCGCCCAAAAATAAAACAATTCGCAGGTGTCTAAAAGCTCATCTTTATAGCCCAATGTGCGGCACAGATACTCTGCTTCCGCTTCGGGATAGCCTGCGACAATCCTGTCTACAAGCGTATTCGCAAAAACGCACGATTCATCAATCCAGCGTGTAAAAGTCTCTTCCGTTTCCCACTCTTCGGCATATTTTTTTATTAGCTCTTTCAGTTTCGTACCGTTATCGTCAATTAGTTCGCACGGCAGAAAAATCAAACCTTTGTCTTTTGCACCTTTAAAGAAAGTGAACCGCTCGTATAGAAATGCCGTGATTTTCCCCGGAAATGAAACTTGAGGACGGTCGTTTAATCGCTCGCCGGAACGATATGTAATACCCGCCTCGGTTGTATTCGATACGACAAAGCGAAGTTCGGGGTTCCGTGCTTTTTTTATGTACTTGCTATATTCGGAGTATGGATTTACATAGTCACTGACACAGGTTATAAGATTCGTCTTGACTGTTTTTTCACCATGCTCAAGTCCTCTCGCAACGACCGTGAACAACCCGTCCTGCTTTTTTAGAATCTCGGTTTTCCCTTCGGGGAGCGGCTGAACGACTGCAACGCTCCCGCCGAACAAGCCTTTACTGTTCATTTCGTCAAAAGCATAACAAGCAAAAGCCCGTAAGAAAGCCCCCTCACCGAACATTAAAACCTTTTCGGGAAAATTTTTCGCATCTTTTGCGGCGGGATGCTTTCTACTCAGTTGTTCCATTTTTTTATAATCCTTTCAAGGTTTATGGGTATCATCTTTATGCTTGCTCGGTTTTCTGATAAAATATCTAACATTCTAACATTCTAACATTCTAACATATTCTCACATGAATGTTAAGTGAAATGTTAGAAACAATGTCTCACCTTCAACCCCCGCTCCGTTTCCTCTATTTCAAGAAAAACCGCGCGTTCGTCGGGTGAATTGTTAGGCGTGTGAAGCGTTAGAATCAGTCTGCCGTTAAAATCCGTGAAAACCATGCCGTGACCGCCGTTTTCGTCAAATAAAACGCCGCCTTGCTCCCACTTACCGTCAATCTCATCGTTATCCGAAACCGCATAACACTCACAATAACCATTATCGGTAAAACAAGACCACAGCATTAAAAGCCGTCCCGATTTCGTCCTGTGCATAAAACAGCCATCCGTTACATAACCGGTTATGTTGTTGCTTTTTGAATGAACCGTTCTGCTCCACGGTGCGGAGGAAGATTTAAACAATAAAACAGGCTCACCCACGGCGGTTTTGAGGTCACGGCTCAGACGCACGGCGTTTATTGTACCATCTGTAATTTGAACCCACTCGTGGCAATAAACCAACCACGGCTCACCTTTTTTATCAACATAAAGTGAACCGTCAAGGCACATATGCTCGCTCGGAGTAATTGCTTTTTCACTGTGCGGTATGAACTTCCCGAAAGGATTTTTCGGCTCGCAGGCTTTTAAAACAGCCGTCCCGCGATTAAAACCGTCTCCGATAAAAGAAGCAAACATATAAAACGCACCGTTATAAAAATGTACTTCGGGAGCCCAAAAATTACGCGTTCCCCAGTAGTTTTCAGGTGGTGAAAAGACTTTACAGGGTCCTTCCCAATTTATTAAATCGTCGCTGACATAGGCATCAAACCCGCTCCCCGAACCCTTCCAAATATCAGAATCTGTCGAACCGTAAAGGTAATATTTATTCTCATAAGGCACTATAAAAGGGTCGCGGATTTGAATATCCTTTATTTTATTCATGTATAACTATCCTTTCGTAAGCTCTTCGTTCAAGTGTGTTTTTAAGCATATCATATGCTAACTTAATTACATCTTTTCCGTTACAGCTATTACGTACAAGCGGGTCGTTTAAAAAGGCTTTACAGACGGCTTCTTTATCATAGTTTAGAGCGGCTTTAAGTACTGTCGCTTGATTTTCAATATGCACTCTCATAAGCTCCAGTACATTTTCGGGAACATTCCCTGCATAAAGAGGGCGTACATCGTTATGAGAAAAGACAGCGTTCGTCTCGACTACAGTGTCTTTGGGGAAGTTTCCGATTTGCCCGCTTGTATTCGGCAAATTCACATTACTGATAACCCGTGTAAGTCCGCAGAGCGATTTTATAAGTAGAATACCCTCCTCACCCGAAGGTTCAAGTATAACTTTTTCCTCGCCCGAAACGAGCCGTTTACTTCTGTCGCGTTTACGCTTTAAATCCTCAATGCGCCAATCAACGCTCGTGAGGTAAAAGCCCCAACTCTCGGCGGTCTTCGGGCTTTTTAAATAAATATCGCCTGATATAAATTCGGCAAGGTGACGGTCTCCCGCCGCCGCAATAAGTCCGTAATTCTTGAATAAGTCGAACTTTACGCGGTTATTGCAGGTGAAGCACTTATCGGGCATTCCGCTGTCGTCGTTAGCAAAGCCTTCTGTATAAAACTCATCGACAAAGTCTTTATACATAGCCATGAGTTCATAATTTTTCCACGAAGCCTTGTCAAACCATGTAAAGTGATTGAGTCCCAAAACATTTACGTGTATATCGCTCCGACTCACATTTTTTTCGCCCGTCTTTAGTCTGACCATTGAAGCCAAAAGCTCCTGCGCCCCGAAAACCTCGTGACAGCACCCGAACGCTTTTATTTTAGGAAAAGCGGTATACAAAGTGCGAACACAAAGGCTCATAGGGTTGGTGTAGTTTATGACCCACGCATCGGGGCAAATTTTTTCTATAGCTTTTGCAAAACCTTCAAAAACGGGAATAGTGCGAAATGCGCGGATTATCCCGCCGGGTCCCGTTGTATCGCCTACAGATTGGTAGATTCCAAGCCGTTCGGGTAAATGTACATCGCTGTGCATATGGGTGAAGGTGCCGGGTAAAATCGAAATAATGACGAAGTCCGCACCCGCCAACGCGCCTTCAAGGGTATCGATGGCTGTATATTTCCACTTGCCTTTAGCCTCGGGCATGGCGGTGATTAAATTACCGATAACTTCGTTATCGCCTGCGGCGGCTTTATCAATATCGTAAAGCCTAATTTCACCGCCAAGCTCGTCTTCAAGCGCGAGGTCGTTCATGAATACCCGCGCCCAAGCGCGTGAACCGCCGCCTATGTAGGCGATTTTTAAGTTCTTGCAGTCGATAAATTTCATGATTTTTGCTCCTTTAAAATAATTTATAAAATTGTTTAAATTTAATAAGGTAGCGGCATAATCCCTTCGACCTCTATTCCGTCCCACATTCCGTTTTGCGGAAAGCCTGTGATACCGTGTTTTTCACCGTACCCTGCGAGCATCATAGCAAGCGCGAATAAAAGTGAACCGTTTCCCGGGAGATAAAGCGGTAGGTCTGAGCGGCCGCGCTGAAAATTATTTCCGCTTTTTACATAGCTGTTTTTATCAGCGTCCATTAATAAAAGATTAATGGCTTCATCAGTCCTTCCGAGTCTTACAAGAGTCATTGCCATAAGCGCGAAATCCCAGCCCCACATGGTTTTAAAATCCCAACATTCAAGTACTCTGTCGTAAGTTTTTGACATTATATCGGGCTTTGCCGCGTCGCAGGGTATAAACCCGTACCCGAACAGCATTGAAGGGTGGTCTCGATTATAGTGCGTAAAGGTGTCGGGGCAATTCTGATGCGCCGAATACAGACCGTCCTGAACGGGTAAGTCCGCCATATTGTTACAAACATTTTCCCAGTTTTTAATAGAATCATTAAAAGCATCGCTCTCCATAAGCCTGCCCCATTTAACCGCAAGTTTTAAACCGAAACGCCAATAACTAAGTTCAAAAGCGGGATTTAACGCAGTTTCGGGTTTATGCTCTTCTTGTGCGGGGATTAGGGGCGGCGGGAGTTCGTATTTTCCCGTCACTTCATTCAGCCGCGCAAAATCGCACATAAAATCCGCTGTATGCCTTATGAGTTTAAAATAGCGTTTGACAAACCCTGCTCGCTCTTCCGGCGGCTTTGCTTGCAGGATTAAATCAAGCATATAAATGATATGCGGCTGTTGCCAAATTAAAAGCGTGGCGATTCGAGACGGGCTGTTTATACCTTCGGGAGCTGTCATCTTTACCCAACGCATACCTTTAAAGCCGTTAGATGCGGCATTTTCAAAGGCGTTCGGCAACACACTCTCATACCACGCAATACTTCTTTCAAGCCTTTCGGCTCTGCCCCAAAGCGGAAACCAACCGCTATGTAAAATGTGCATTTCCAAATGAAATTTTCCGTACCAACTATTGCATAAAAGCCCCGTTTCTTGCGGCGGCAGTTTACCCGCACTGTGGACATTTAACAGATACTGCGATAAAATAATCCGCCGTTCAAGCTCATATGCGCGTTCATCCGTACAGCTCGAAAAATCCGCCATACCGCCGTTTTCCCAAAAAGCCGCCCATGATGTTCGGCTGTCGTTTATAACTTTATTAAAATCCCAAACAGGTAAGTAACACTCTTTTGCAAAAGCCGCAGTCAGCTCATATACATGCGGTTCAGGCTTATTTTCATTTATTGCGATGTAATAAACATCGTTATCGAGTGTGCGTTTTAAAATTAGCGGCTGACCATTTATTGCATCGGTCGAGTGCCTTTGTGCATTATCCCATGCGGATGCGTTTTTTTTATGCGAGCCGTAAGGGAAGGTGAATTCAACCGCGAGTCCTTCAGATAAAGCAGGGGACTCTATGCAAAAACCGATTATATCGGAGCTTTGAGTGCAGACTGTAGTCACGTTGACTTTAAAACCGAATAGTTTAAATTCACTGCGGAGAACTCCGGTATATAATTCAAGCTCCTGTTTTATTTCGATTATATCAGAGGGCAAAATCTCGCGTCCGTTCCAAACTAAAGCGATTCGGGCGAGGTTATGCCTGTGCGGGTTATGACGAAGCCAATTGTAGACGTCTTCATTGCCCCTTTTTTCTTCTACTGCATATTCATAGACCCGACCGTCTATATCGTAGCGGGTTAGTTCAACATCTTCGGGCTTAAAAAAAATGCCGTCCTCTGTGGGTGCAGTATGCCAGCCCCAATTGCTCATAGTGCAAAGGGGGGCGACATCATATTCGTCATAAAGCGTCTGAAATCCCGTTATATCGGCGGTGAAGGCAAAGTCTCCGTTTCCTACCGTCAGCGGACTCTCAGCGTCAATGTCGGAAAGCACGGGATTATGGCGCGAAACCAAATTTTTTCTGTTAATCATAATCGAAACCCGATAAAAAATTAAGAAAAAGTTATGTATGTCGTAGGGTAAAGTGTTTTTAGATGCCGTGATTTGTTGAGGACAGTTTTGAAATATGCTTAAAGAAGAGTAAATCTTCATTACAAATATGTTCAATCCACCACTTTTTCAGAAATTCTAAAAACTGATAGGGGTCTTTGTCTAACATACTTCTTCTGCCGACCTGAGCCAAGCTCATTATAAGCTCTCTGTGCATTTCGTGATGGGCTTCAGCTTGTGGAAAGCGGTATTTCCGGATAAAGCCTTCTTCGATTTGAAAATGAATATGCGTATAATCATGAACCATATCAATTATCGGTACAAGCATGTCTGCCGCATATTTGTTCTGCATTCCGTAATACAAGGAATTGATAGTCGTGACGATACCCCTGTGCTGTTCGTCTATAATCGGTATGCCTAAATTATACTCCGGTCGCCAGACGATAAAGACATTATGCTTTAACAGTGCGGTGTGCGGGGCTTCGAGGTGGGGTTCTTTTTCAGGTACGGGCTTTTTCACATTTTTGTCCTCCTGTCATTTTTTACATTAAACTAATTATAGTTTAAAATCGTTTATTTGTCAACAGGTTTAAAAAAAGCTCAAAAAAAGGTCGCCGCAAATTATACGGCAACCCTTTATGTCGGTAATAACTTATTTAAGTTCAACAGTCGCGCCGGCTTCTTCAAGCTTTTTCTTGAGTTCTTCCGCGTCAGCCTTTGAAATGCCCTCTTTAACAGCTTTAGGAGCAGACTCTACGAAGTCTTTTGCTTCTTTAAGACCCATACCGCAGAGGTCTTTAACAGCCTTAATTACGTTCATTTTCGCTTCACCGAAGCTCATAAGCATTACGTCGAACTCGGTTTTTTCTTCAGCCGCCGCTGCCGCTCCTGCCGCAGGACCTGCTGAAACCATAGCCGCCGCAGATACGCCGAATTCTTCTTCGAGTGCCTTTACTAACTCATTAAGCTCTAAAACCGTCAGAGCCTTTACCTCTTCTACCATAGCAGTAATTTTTTCTGATGCCATTTTTATTTTCCTCCTTTTACGATTCCGTCAGCCTGTTTATTTCAAAAACGCTGTTTTGATTGGCTGTCGGGTTAAAAACTATTACGGCGTTTATGCCGCGCCTTCTTCTTTTTTTGCGATTTCGCTTATCGCGATTGCCATTCTTTGCATTGGTGACTGCAACATAAACAGCAGTTTTGCTACGAGTTCTTCCTTGCTCGGAAGTTTAGCGTATTCTTCAATAAGCTCGGCACTGACCGCCGCGCCGTCCATGAAGCCCGCTTTGATTTTATACGTTCCCTTTGACGCTTCTACCTGCTTGTGCAACAGTTTCGGCGCGGTAATCAGGTCGCTCTCGCAAAGTCCGATTGCAGTAGGACCTTTAAGATACTCGTCAAGCCCTTCTATACCCGCTTTTTCAAGCGCGCGTTTTAAAAGGGTATTCTTGACCACGAAATAGTCAACGCCTTCGTCACGAAGGGACTTACGCAGTTTTGTATCACTTGCTACGTTTATTCCCTTATAATCAACCATGACGCCGCAGACTGATTTTTTAAGTTTTTCGACGAGTTCGTCTACAAACTTTTCTTTTTCGTTTAAAATCTTGTTACTCGGCATATCGTTCCTCCTATTCTTTATTATTGCTATTCATATAAATGAACCTTTCAGCAGAGAAAAAGGAAAGCCCTCTTTCCCTGCTATAAGGAAAAAGGACAAAGGTATATAAAATACGTATAGTCCCATTCCTCGGCAGGCGGTTTTTAAACGCACTTTATTCCATAAAAGGAAAGGCGCGTACCTGCTGTCTTTAGAACAGCTTTTGTTCATCTTTTAAACCTTTTGCGTTTTCTCACACGCTCGGCATAAGACCAACACAAGAAATTATATCATAAGATTCCGATGTTGTCAATAGTTTTCTCGAAAATATTTCAACAATTTACGAATTTCCGTAGTTGACTTTTTGAACATTTTCTTGACATTTCCTTTAGGCAGTGATAAAATAAATAGGTAAAGAGCATGATTGAGGTAATAATGGAAAACCAAAAAATCGAGTGGAAAGAATCGTGGCGTGACGAGCATTTGAAATGGATTTGCGGCTTTGCAAACGCGCAGGGCGGCGTTCTTGAGATTGGGCGTAACGACAAGGGCGAGATTGTCGGGCTTTCCGATGCAAAAAAGTTATTAGAAGAGCTTCCCAACAAAATACGCACTACTATGGGCATAATCGCCGATGTGAATATAGTCCGTGATTTAAAGCAGTCCGGTAAAGAATATATAACGATTAGTATTCCTGTACAGCATAATGCAATCAGTTACCGCGGCAGATATTATTACAGGTCGGGAAGCACAAATCAAGAATTGACCGGCTTTCCGTTAGATGAACTTTTACTCGGCAAATACGGCAAAACATGGGACAGTGTTCCTGTTCCGCGAATAAAGGCGAGTGAATTTTATCATGATACTTTCGACATTTTCCGCAAAAAAGCAATAGCAAGCGGTCGGCTTGCCAAAGAAGATGTGAATATGAGTGATGAAGAGCTTTTCAAGGCTTTGAAGCTGACAGAGGGCGACTATCTGCTCAAGGCGGGCGTGTTGCTTTTCCACCACGAACCCGAAAACTGGTGTCTTGGCTGTTACGTGAAAATCGGGTATTTTAAAACAGCGGCAGACTTGATTTATCAAGACGAAATAGGCGGTCCTATTCTGACAATTCCCGATAAGGTTATGGATTTAATTTACACGAAATATTTCAAAGGCTTAATTCACTATGAGGGGATTCAGCGGGTAGACCATTACCCAATGCCGCGTGACGCCTTGCGCGAGGCGATTTTGAATGCAGTGGTTCATCGCTCGTATGAAACGGGAAATCCGATTCAAATTCGGGTTTTTGATGACAAAGTTTGCATTTACAATTCCGCAAGATTCCCTGTAGGAATTACCGAAAAGGATTTGCAGAATGCTCATAAATCGCAACCGTACAATCCGCTGATTGCGAATGTGTTTTTCCGTTCGGGGCAGATTGAGGCGTGGGGACGCGGAATCGAGAAAATTAAGGCGGCTTGCGTAGCGGTCGGATTACCGGAGCCGGAATTTGACGTAACCGTAGACGGCTTTCGAGTTTGTTTTTATACTCATAAAAGAGTTGTTTTGGAAGAAAATGACACTGTAAACGGTGACAATGATACTGTAAATAAGGGCGATGATACTGTAAATGATACTGTAAATGTCCCTGTAAATGAAATTAGCGTCGGTGTAAATGAGATTGATGTCCCTGTAAATGTCCCTGTAAATAATATTAGCGTCGGTGTAAACGTCGGTGTAAATGAAATTAGCGTCGGTGTAAATGAAATTAACATCGGTGTAAACGTCGGTGTAAATGAAAAACAACAGAAAATTCTTGATTTGATGGTCGAAAATGGGGCTGTTACTGCTCAAGAAATAGCAGATATTGTAGGTATTACAAAACGCAGGGTTGAATCAAATATAAGTGACTTGAAAAAATTAGGCAAAATTAAACGCGAAGGTGCCGATAAAAACGGTAAATGGGTGGTTCTGTAACCACCCATTTTATTCAAGCGTTTATACCTTTACTCGCGCTGTTATTTACACTGCCGGACAGAAGATACAGGCAGTATTGATTCATAGAAACACCCTCGGCACTTGCATTTATCGAGAGTTGTTTATACAGGGTCTTAGGAAGCCGAAGTTTGAAATTATCGGGAAAATCGGAAACGGCTTTTGGTTCGGGGATAAAATCGCCGGCTTGCAAAGCCGAATTAAGCCAACACTTCTTTGCATCTTCACCCATTTCTAAAACTTCCTCAACACTCGCGCCGCAACTCATACATCCCGGCAAATCAGGGTATTCAATGAAGTGACTGCCGTCTTTGTCCTGCTCTAAGACGAAAGGATATTTTAGAGCCATGTAATATTTTAAGTCTTTCATTCTTCTGCCTCCAATTTGTCTATTATTTGTGTTACTCGTTTTACGTAGATTGCGTTTATAGGGTGCTTTTTAGGAATAGTAATTCTAAAAACCCCTCTGTGGTAAGTATAGTGGCTTGAGCCGCTTCCCGGCTTTGTTTCGATGAAGTCATAATCTAAAAGTATGCTTCTAAGTACGTCAAACCGCACGTTTGTCGGATTATTTCTGATAGCTTGCAGTTGTTTTTCCTTTTTGCTCAAACCTTAAACACCCCGCTTTATTTTTATTATATCATAACGTCATATATAACGTCAAGCGTTTTCGGAAATTATTTTTCCGTAAATAAAGGAAATAGCCGCCCTGCGTCTCAAGCGAGCGGCTAAATTCTTTTACTTTCTGTGTGCGACTGCTCTGTCGCTTATATCAAATAAATTATCTCTTGTCAATAGTTTTTTTACACGCTCTGTTTTCTTTTTCTGCTTATTACCGCCATACCACAGGCAAGAGAGAGACCTGTAAAGCCGAGAAGGGTTAATCCCGTACCGGGATTTCTTTCAGAAGAATCACTCTCTTCGGCGAATACAAAACCTTCGGGCGGCTCTTTGGTCAGCAGATAGTGAGAAGCCGAGCTTATCGCAACCGTTACCGAGCCGTCTTCGTTATAATCGAGTATGCCGAGATAGGTGTATTCGTTTTGGTCGTTGATGTAAAACATCATTATTTCATAGCCTGTAAGTCCTGCCGCGGCAATTTGCGCCGCTGAAATAACATACTGAATCTCAAATCCGAATTCGCCCTTTGTCATCGGTGTAATCAAAATAGAGTTATCGGGAATATTCAGTCCCTCGATAAAAGCCGCCTCAACCACGATGATAACTCTGATGTCGATACTGCGTGCGGCGTCTGTGATTTTATCGGGGTCTATAATCACGATTGTGCCGTCGGGCAGTACAAATTCTACGGGTTTGTCTTGGTCTTTTATCATCTGTAATATTTCTTCGGTGATGATTGTACCGGAATCATCGTCAAGATAAATCCTCGGATTGTCATCTTTTAACGCTTCTTCAACGAGCGAAATATCTATAGTTCCGCCGCCGCCACCACCGTCGCCGCCGCCGGTACCGCCACCGCCGTCGCCGCCGCCGCCGCCGTCACCGCCGCCGCCGCCGTCACCGCCGCCGCCGTCACCGCCGCCGCCGCCGCCGTCACCGCCGCCGCCGCCGCCGTCACCGCCGCCGCCGCCGCCGTCACCGCCGCCGCCGTCACCGCCGCCGCCGCGTAATCTATCAACACTGCGTTGTTCCTGCATAGTGCAGACGGAACAGGTTCGTGTTTCTTCACCCTCTGCTGTTGTGGTCGGAGACTTCGTCAAAACCCACTCGCCCCATGAATGGTCTACAAGATTAATATACTGCGTGTCTTCAAAATCACAACGACTGCATTCTTTAAATTCTATTCCCCTTACGATACAGGTAGACCTTGTTCTTAACGTCCATGCCGAGGGTAAGTCATGCCCTAATTTTTCATCTAAGATTTCGCCGCACTCCGTACAGACCTGGTCTGTTATACAGGTCGCCTCCGCTCCGGGGGTATGGTCTATTATCAGCTTTGCCTTCAATGCGCCGTCAGACCAAAACTCCATTTTCTTACAATCGCCAATATCGATATACATATCGGAGTAATAAACGCCGCTGTATAAGTTTATCAATGTTATAGTATCGCCATCATCAAGCGTACTGTTTTCAAAGTTTGTGAAAGATATATTACCAAACGATGAAGGCATAGGATTACTACTCGTCAGCAGTGTATCGCCGTCTCCTACTCCGGTAAGGTTAAATTCATAGCCGTCATTTATATACGGCACAACCCCGCTTCTGTCAAAACTGTAACCCTTACCCGCTACTAACGTGTCGACAACGAACGAAACAGAACCTGCCGAACCGCCTCCCGTTTTTGTTCCGGCGGTTAATGTAATTGATTTCGCATCTAATTTTCCCGCTTTGAAGATTGCATCACCGGCGTTTGCGCCACTCGGGGCGTCCCCGCCTATTAATGTGAGGCTGTTTAGTGTAACATTTCCGGTTGTTATAACGCTCGCTTCACCTCCCTCACCAAAATAACTCCCAAGCCCTTTAACGATAGTCCAATCGCCCGGTTCGGAAAGTGTATAAATTACCGAACCGTTTCCACCATAGTTACCGGAATCGCCCGTACCACCATATCCGCCTGTGATTGTCAGGTCACCTGCCGGGTCAGCCGCGGCGACATGCATTGTATTAATATTTCCCGCCGCGATTGCTCCCGCGACAAGAAAAGCCAAGGCGCGATGCCGCGATTTTCTTGTTTTTCGTTTTTGCTCTCTGTTCATGTTTACCTCCAAAAAATTTTAAGTTGCTTTTGACATAAAAGCACGTAAAGTGCATATTATTTCCTTCTTCTGCCTGCCGCGGCTTGAAACTGCCCTAAAAGGGATGCGTATTTTTTTTCAAGCGTGGCGTAATCACGCTTTAACCCTGCGATTTCGCAACGAAGGCGAAGCAATTCGCTTTCGCTCGCGTCCTGCTCATTCACGCCCGATTCTTCCGAGCCTTCGGGTTTATTCAGAAAACGAGCCGCCGCCGAGAGAGTCTCGTCCGTCCAGACAGGGCTGTCGGGGGTGAGTCCGTCCCATTCAGGCGGTATGCTGTTTATACCGTTCATGGTAAAATCCTCGCTTATACGTTCGAGTGCGGTTTTCCCCGTGGTACTGACTTTTTTGCAAACATCGCTCAGAAGCTCTTCCCATTTATCGAAAACAATGCTTTCGCCGTGGTCTGACTGTAGCTTTTCCTGCACTCGTTTTCCGATTTTTTCGCGTTCTTCGGGAGAAAGCTCCATTAAAGAGCGTAGCTTATCCGCTAATGCCTGCGGTGTGTCGCTTTCCTCAGTTTCAGAAATCGGCTCCGCTTCGGCGAGTACGCCCATATCAGGCTCGATAAGTACATCTAAAGCCATACAAGTCCGATACCCCGCGAGCGGCAGAGCGTGAGCCGCCGCTTCTGTCAAAACCATCGGAAACCCCTCCGCACGAGAGGGCAGACAGAATATGTCCGAATCCGCATAATGCTTATCAGGGTCGGGAACTCCGCCCGTGAAGATAACAACCTTTTTTATACCGAGCTGTTCCGCCATTATATGATAGTATTCCCAAAACTGACCGTCTCCCACTAATTTTAACCGCCAATCGGGAAAATCCTTATACAGCAGGGCGAACGCGCGAATGAGCAGTGAAAACCGCTTATCGTCTTCGTTAAAACGTCCGACTGAGACTATTGTGCGTATCGTTTTTTCCCTACGCGCCTTAAAATCCACGTCTGACGGCGGATGAACAGGGTTTCCTATGACGAAGGCACGCCGCCGCAAAACCTCGGGATAATAGGGCAGATACCGTGATAACAACACCTGAACCGCATCGGCAGAGTATAACGCACCGAAATGAACATAAGGGTTTCCCCGCTGATAAATCAGAACACGGGGGTCAAAAGGCTCGCCTAAGACATAAGGTATGACGCTCCCTTTGAAGATTGCGCTGACCTGCGGTAAACTGCTGTCTCCTATTGATACGGCGCAGACTTGTATATCGGAAGCTGAGATTTTCTCGCGTGATTCCTCCCGCGCCTTCGGGCTGTTTATGTCTATTCTGATAAGCTCATGGGGATAATCGAGCATCGACACGGGGATTTTAGCCGAGGCTTTAAAATCACGGGCTATTATGACGACGCTGTGACCGCGCCGAACCATTTCAGCGGCGATTCGGTCGATGAGACGGGTAATCCCCGTCCAATCGCGCAGGTGGTCCATGCTCAAAAATCCGATTTTCATACAAAGAACCTACCTTAAATTTCCTGCGATTCACTCTTAATAGGTACTAAGGAATCGACATATCCCAATATATTATACCAGTTACATCGTAATTTGTCAACCTTAAATGTAAGGAAAAACTAAAATGTCCTAAAATCGTAACAATTCGATATTAGAGCAAGTTTTATCACTTTTTTTTCAAACCCCTTGCAAAATTTTCTTTTTTTTGATATAATTGTTTTGACCGGAAAAGTTTGAAAGTAATACCGAGGTTATCAAGGAGAACCAAACTTTCAAAATGCTTTTGTGTGCAGAGGACATGGGTCATAAATATGCAAAAAAATTGCGAACGGCGGTAAAATAAAGAATGGCAGGTTCCCGAAAGAATAACTCCCGAAAAACAAAAATCGAAACAAAGTCAATAAACCTTTATTACGGTAATCATCACGCACTCGCGGATATTACGGTAAAAATCCCCGCACGTGCCATTACGGCGATTATCGGACCTTCAGGATGCGGAAAATCCTCATTTTTGCGGCTTTTTAACCGTATGAACGACCTAATCCCCGGCGTGCGCGTCGAGGGAGATGCTCTGCTTGATAATTTTTCAATTTACGGAAAAAACGCCGATGTCGTAAACCTGCGAAAAAAAATCGGCATGGTTTTTCAAAAACCTAACGTGTTTCCGATGAGTATTTATGAAAACCTTGTTATCGGACCGAAGAGCCACGGAATAAAGGACAAGAGCCTGCTGAACGGGATTGCGGAGCGGTGTTTGACGCAGGTGGCTTTGTGGGACGAACTTAAGGATATGCTGAAAAAGCCCGCAACGGAAATCTCCGCCGGGCAACAACAGAGGCTGTGTATAGCCCGCGCGCTTGCAGTTGACCCCGAGGTAATACTTATGGACGAGTCGTGCAGTGCGCTTGACCCCGTATCGACAATGAAAATTGAAGAGCTTATGCTCGAATTAGCTAAAGATTACACTATCATCATAGTCACGCATAACATGGAACAGGCTATGCGTGTGTCGGATATGTCGGCGTTTATGATGATTGACCAAGACGGTGTAGGCGGATTAGTCGAGTATAGCCGTACCTCCGATATGTTTTCCAACCCAAAGGACAAGCGTACAGAGGATTATATAACAGGTAGGTTTGGATAAAAAATGAAACATTATATTCAGGTGGGTTTATTATCGGTATTATTGCTCTCGGTGAACCTTTTGTCTTCGTGTATGGCGGGAAAGGCTCACGGAGGGCTTAATCCGACGACGGTTATTGTCGCCGGCTCCACCTCGGTTCAGCCGTATGTAGAGATTTTAGTCGAAGAATATAGGCTTTTGTACCCCGATAACGCGGTAGGCGTTCAGGGCGGCGGTTCATCGGCGGGAATACGGGCGGTTTTAAATGAAATCGCCGAAATAGGTATGTCCTCCCGCGCATTGAACCAAGAGGAAAAAGAACTGGGACTGTGGTCTGTTGAGATTGCCTTAGACGGACTCGCCATAGTTGTGCATCCCGACAATAAAGTCGAGAACCTCACAATGGAGCAGGTGCGTGACATTTACTCGCGTAAAATCACTAACTGGAGCGAGGTAAACGGCGAGGACCGTAAAATACACATCATATCCCGCGAGGAAGGTTCGGGAACGAGAAGCGCGTTTCAAGACCTCGTAATGGGAGATGAGATGATTGCGCCGCGTGCGATTGTACAAAACTCAAACGGCGCGGTAAGACAGCTTGTTTCGAGCGACCGAAACGCAATCGGGTTTATTTCTTTGGGGCTTGCCGAGCCGCAACCCGGGCTTCAACCCGTAAAAGCGTTAAATTTAGATGGCTTCTCACCCACGCAGGAAAATGTTTTGAGCGGTGAATATGAGCTTTACAGGGCGTTTCTGTTTATTTCGGAGGATGAGCCGACAGGTGCGGCGCGGCATTTCGTTAGCTTTGTCCTTTCTGAAGAGGGACAGCGTATATTGTCGGGTGAAGGGCTGATTCCCGCGAGGGAAATGGCTCTTACGGGCGGAGAGGGTGTGAGCGATGAAGAAGTTTAAAGAAAAGCTGTCGGGGCGTATATTTTTCATATTGGCTCTGTCTACCATATCCGCACTCGTCTTGATTACTATATTCATTTTCGTTGAAGGTATGCCGCTCATAGCCGAGGTAGGGCTGTTTAATTTCATCTTCGGTATGGTCTGGTCGCCGAGTCAGGGGCATTTCGGTATTTTCCCCATGATTGTCGGCACTGTTTCTGTTACATTCGGTGCGGCTTTGATAGGTATTCCCGTCGGTATCTGCTGTAGTATTTTCATGGCAGAATTTGCACCCGCGAGAATGAGGAGTATATTCAGACCTGCGATACAGCTATTGGCGGGTATACCGTCAGTCGTATACGGGTTTTGGGGGTTAATTTATATAGTGCCGATTATCCGAGACAGATTGGGCGGTCCGGGGCTTAGTGTTTTAGCGGGTTCTGTGATTCTCGCTATTATGATTCTCCCTACTATTATAAGTATATCGGAAGTATCGATTATGGCGTTACCCCGGCATTATAAAGAGGGCGCGCTTGCACTCGGAATGACCCACTGGCAGACTATATGGCGCGTACAGCTACCTGCGGCGAAGTCGGGAATAGTAGCCGGAGTGATTTTAGGCATAGGAAGGGCTGTCGGCGAAACAATGGTGGTCATCATGGTTCTCGGTAATGCGGTAGCTCTGCCTGAATCCATTCTCGACCCCGTGAGAACTTTGACCACGAATATAGGCATAGAAATGGGCTATGCCGCAGGCAAGCATCAACAGGCGCTTTTCGCCACCGGGATAGTACTTTTCATATTAATCATGATTTTAAACATAACCGCTCAGATTATTACTCGGAGGAAGAGTAAATGATTAAACTTAATCCGCATACCGCTGAAAAATTAGCCAAGGGTGTGATTTGGACAGTCGCTCTTATGGTTATTGCCGTGCTTATATTCATTATTGTATTCATACTTTACAGGGGTCTGTCCGTGATAAACTGGGAATTTCTTACACGTATTCCGCGCCGTTCGGGGCGTGAGGGCGGTATTTTGACGCCGATTATCGGTACGCTGTCTGTGACATTGCTTGCTATATTGATAGCCATGCCGTTTGGTATCGGGACGGCGTTTTATCTTGCCGAGTATACTAAAGACGGAATCCTTACCCGTATTATCCGTTTTTGTACCGAATCACTTGCGGGAATACCGTCTATAATTTACGGGCTTTTCGGATTTATATTTTTTGTACAGATTTTAGATTTAAAATGGTCGATTTTGTCAGGCGGACTGACGCTCGCCATAATGGTTCTCCCTACGCTGATACGCACATCGGAGGAAGCGATTCGCGCCGTCCCTAAAACATACCGCGAGGTCAGCTTTTCGCTCGGCGGAACAAAGTGGCAGACGATACGAAAGGCGGTGGTTCCGTCTGCGATAAGGGGGATTGTAAACGGATTGATTCTGAGCGTCGGGCGTTGTGTCGCCGAAACAGCCGCAGTTATATTGACGGCGGGGGTAAGCCTGAGTATGCCTAAGTCTGTTCTTGATTCATCGCGTACTATGGCGGTGCATTTCTATCAGCTTGTTATAGAGGGCATATCCATGACGAACGCATACGGCACGGCGGCGGTACTGATTATTTTGGTGTTCTTTATTAATGTCGTCGCAAACATGCTCATAAACCGCTTTGTGGCGAAAGGACGGTAATCATGAACAGAAATAAAATAATTATAAAAGATTTGAATTTTTATTATGATGATAAACAGGCAATCCGTGACCTGAGACTTAATATCCCTGCGAACGAGGTTTTTTCGGTAATCGGTCCGGCGAACAGCGGAATCACCACCCTGCTTCGCACCCTGAATCGTTTGTGTGACCTGACGCCGGGGACGCGCATAGAGGGCGAAATACTACTTGATAATAAAAATATCTATTCCGAGGAAATCAGCATAACCGAACTCAGACGGCGCGTTGGGTTCGTTTTTGATGTGCCTACGCCGCTCCCTATGTCGATTTTTGATAATGTAGCCTACGGTCTGCGGCTTGTCCGCAGAAAAAATAAAAAAACACCGCTCGAAAGCGTAGAGACAGCCCTGCGGCAGGCTGCCCTTTGGGACGAGGTTAAGGAGAGGCTGAAAAGCCCTGCGATGAGTCTGTCAGGTGGACAACAGCAGAGGCTTTGTCTTGCCCGCGTATTAGCGCTCGAACCTGAGGTTGTATTACTCGACAGACCGTGTTCGGGGCTTGACCCTATTTCGACAGCTAAGATAGAGGAATCATTGACAGAGCTGAAAAAGCAGGTGACAATAATTATTTCACCGCACAACACACAACAGGCGGCGCGTATTTCAGATAGGGTTGCGTTTATGCTTGACGGGCGGCTGATTGAGGAAGGTGCGAATATCGAGGTTTTTTCAAGCCCGAAAGATAAAAGAACCAGCGATTATATCACGGGACGATTCGGATAAAATTTAAGGGCGACCTTTGCGGTCGCCCTTAAATTTTATATCGTTATTGCTTTTTAATTCTGAGCTTTTCAGTCCAGCCTTTTTCAAATCTTAATGATATATAACCGATAATCGACATACCGAGTGCGCCGAGCGAGTCTACAATAAAATCCGTCATGGTGTCTTTTAAGGCTTCTTGCCCGACAAAGAGCTCGCCTGTTTCGAGTGCGAATTTCTGCATATTTGTACCGAATAAATAATCCATACCGAACTCATAAAGCTCCCACAACGTACCGAGTGCAAGCGCGAAACAAAACGCGAACAAAGCTACAAAAAACGGGCTGAGTTCAAAGGTGATTTTTTCCGACCTGTTTAAAAGGCTGACAAACGAAAAACCCAGTGCGCCGAGTGCGGCTCCGCTGAAGGTATGAAGTATTGCGTCCCAGTTTTCAAATCTGTAGTAAAATGCCCTCACCTCACCGAGATAAATAGCGCAAAACAAAAATACAGCATAACCGAGTATCATACCGGTGGGGATGACTAATCCCGCCTTTTGTTTTAAAATCCGCGGTAAGAGCATGGCGGCTATTCCGAGAAGCGACTGCAAAAACATTAAGATATAATCGGCTTTAACTCTGACCCCTTCGCCGTCTTCGCCCTGCGGCACAACAGAAGGAGCGAGAATAATCCTTATTATAACAAAAACCGTCGATATTATAAACACCGCGAAAATAAAACGAATAAGCCTTTTTGCCGTGAAGAGTTTTTTCATTTTTCACCATGTCCTTTCCGCACAAAAGTGCATTTAAAAGTTTCGTTTTCCCCGATTTGCACCGGTTCTTTCAAACTTATTCACCATGTCCTTTCCGCACAAAAGTGCATTTGAAAGTTTCGTTTTCCCCGATTTGCACCGGTTCTTTCAAACTTGTGTCTTCCGTATAGATTTTTTATTTTTAAGAGATAAAAACGCTCCTATAAAAGCGGATAACGATAAAGCAATAATATTCTTAAAAGAGAAGAAAACGAGCATAACCATAATAACGGCGAGCGGCTTTTTCATAATCGCACCGCACAGAGCGGTCGTTATTACCGCTATGGCAAAAATTGAATCCACGCCGAAAAGATGTGATGCGGCATATCCGAAGCTTACCCCTGCAAAAATTATGGGCAGTATATGACCGCCGCGCCAACCCGTACCGAGACATATGTTCGTTAAGAGTAGTTTTAAAAATCCCACACCCAAAAGGAAAACAGGCGTCATGTCCGTCCATGTCTGCGTGAGTTCGCCCATTTGTACTTCCCCTGTGAAAATGACGAGCGGTATGAACATTCCGCAGAGTCCGAGCAGTATACCGCCCGTGAGAGAAGACACGATACGCAGGCGATTAAGCGGTTTTAGAATTTTAAGTGTGAGCTTTCCCGCATAATGATAAAAACAACCCGCTACCGCGCCGAAA
The DNA here is from genome assembly GCA_009778065.1 of Oscillospiraceae bacterium. Classification (GTDB taxonomy): domain Bacteria; phylum Bacillota; class Clostridia; order Oscillospirales; family Ruminococcaceae; genus Ruminiclostridium_E. The sequence goes on along the minus strand of WRKM01000006.1, from coordinate 18,603 downwards.
ACAGCTAACGGAACGAAGAATATCATTTCGAGCCGCCCGGTTACCGCTTCTTCAAATCTCTCAAAATACAGTCCGCCGCCGAATAAAAAAATGAGTAACATAAAAATGCCGAATCCGCCGAAAATAGCGGCAAAATACACTATGAGCTTAGACCTGCCGGGGAAAGAATTGTTTTCACCCTCGTCTTCAACCTGGGTTAAAAACCCGAATAAAGGAGCGGTAAACAAGACGCTGAGAGTAGCAGACACACCTATCTGCGCTAATTCCTTCATTTCTTTAAATATGTGTTTGAATCGGTCGCCGACCCATGTGCATAACGCCGCAATAATTCCGACAAGTCCCGCTTCGGGACCGATGCTTCCACCGAATACAAGCGGCAATAATGCGGAAACAAATAACACAAAGACGAGGCGTGAGTCATAGCGTTTTGTCTCTTTTATGACCTTTATAACTTCTTCAAAATCCTCAGGATAGTCCCCGAAAAATTTTCTCCACAGCCCGATTATTATTCCGCCTGCCGCACAGATTAAAAGGGGATAATATGAGATTTCAAAACGGGAGGGTAAGAAGTCCCATATAAAAGCTATTCCCAATTCCATAGCTTTAAGGAACAGCCAGACGACCCCTCCTGCGACTGCGCCGAGGAAAACAGCCGCAAGCAAAAAAAGCATACGGCTTTTAATTGTTTTTTCGGTTTTTTCGGAAGTAGCCATTTTACTCTCGCTCCGTTAAATCTAATTTCTTCGCAATAGGCGCCAACAGCGAACCCTGAAGGATTACCGACAGCATACACACGAAAAAGACGACGCTGAAAACAGTCTCGGCATAATCAAAACCCGCAGATAGCAGATAGGTCGAAAACACGATAGAGGACGCACCCCTAAAACCCGCCCATGACACTAAGGCGATTTGTTTTATTTTATAACCAAAAGGCTTCATAATCAGGAAAACCACTAACGGACGCGCCACAAAGAACAAGAACAGTGCGAACAGTATACCCGTGATTGCGACAGTTCTGAACGTACCCGGAAGCCAGAGTACACCCAACACGATAAAGAGAATGATTTGCATGAGCATGGAAAAAGCACCGAAACTCCGTGATAAAAAGTCTTTGTAGATTAATCTGCCGTTACCTAAAATCATTCCGCCTATATATACTGCCAAAAATCCGTTTCCGCCGAGTGCGCTTGCCGAACCATAAATAAGTAATGCACTCCCCGCGAGTAAAACCACATAGAGTCCGTCAATCTCAAGGTTCAGCCTGTTTATCATCCGTCTGCCGAGTAACCCGAAAATAACACCCATACCCGCCCCTATGAGAATCTGCATGATTAGCAGAACCGCTACGTTTTGCGATGCACCCACGGCTAAACCGATAAACACAACGGTAAGCATATACGCCGTCGGGTCGTTTGAGCCGCTTTCCATTTCGAGGATTGGACCGAGATTATTTTTAAGGTTCATTTTCTTCGACTCTAATATTGAGAAGACAGACGCCGCATCGGTACAGGACATAACCGCGCCGAGAAGCATAGCCGCATACAGCTCAAAGCCTAAAACAAAATAGGCAAAAACCGCGGCGGCGGCGGCTGTCATAACGGTTCCCGCCATTGATAATAATACCGAAACGGGAAGTACGGGCTTCGTCTTAGCAAAATCTGTTTGGAGACCGCCCGTGAATATTATGAAAAGCAGGGCGAAATTGCATATATTTTCGGCGGTCGATGCGTTTACCGCTATCTTGAACCTAAATTCAATTAAAACGCCAATGAGAATAAAACCGACGAGCAAGGGCAAGCCGGTTTTATTTGTTATTTTACACGATAGAACGCTTATTATGAGTATAATCCCGAGAATTAAAATAATATTCATAAGGTTTCACTCCGTAAGTAAATACTGCGGATTATTCGTCGCTCGCCACGGCGGCGGTATTTACGGCTGTACCCGAATTCGCGTCATTGTCATTATCGTTATCTGCTTTAACGGTTTTCACAGAAGAAAGAGCCTCAGCTATACCCGTTAAACCCAAAGAAATCAACAAAATGCTCACATACACATTAGCCGCTAAAACTATCACGCCCGTACCGAGAATGGGGAAGCAGAGAAGCAATATACCGACGATAAGCATGAGAATACCGCTGACGAAAACACCCACCCATTTTTTGCCCTCAATTTTCTTATCACTCAAAGCGGCTCCCATTTTTATTATGCCGAAGAATATGGCATAAACCGCCATAAATGTTTCGATAACGAAAATACCGGCTACCTTTACTTCAGGTCCGCTAATCAGTATAAACATACCGAAAAATATATTCATAATACCGCCGACCAAGTCCCAGCCATTACGCGAACCTTTTGAGAACAAGTATTTAATAATTAAAGAAAAACCGTGAACAACGATAGCGATAAAGAACATTAACACAAAAGACACAAAATCCCAAAACAAGAAAATACCCATTAAAATCAAGAATAACCCGACCAAACCGCTGAAAACTCTCGTTCCTGCGGAAAGCTTAACCTTTTTATCCATGATGAACAACTCCTTTTAAAAATATTACTTTTTCTTTGATAAAAAACAAAAAAAAGCCGCTGACTTTTACCATTCTATCACATAGTAGAATAAAAAGCAATAGCCAAGTGGTTTTTTATGCTAATTAACAAATACTCTTATTATATTTGCGTCTTATTTGTGTCCTTTGTCATATTAATGTTCTTGAATTTAATTTTTACTTGACATTTTCATAGATTTAGGTTATAATAAACAACTTGACAGGCAGATACGGAAAAATACCGAAAATTTCCGCCGAAACAGCCATATCAAAACGAGAAATAAAGGAGAACTGACATGGATAAGAAAATCCTTCGCATTGCACAAACGGGAGTTTTTGTCGCGCTTTTAGTTTCGTTACAGTGGGGTGTCGGGGCGTTGACCTCAGCCGCACCTCCGCCGTTTAATACACTTGTGACAGGCTCTGTCGTTAACTTAATACTGATTGTTTCAGTAATGACCTGCGGTCTTGCATCGGGAGCGGCAGTTGCCGTGCTTTCGCCTGTTGCGGCTTTCTTGTTACCTATATCATTAGGTCCGCAAATACCTGTCATTATTCCCTTTATCTGCGCGGGGAATCTGACGCTTGTCATTCTTTGGCATTTCATAGGTAACTGCGGGATTAAGGGCGAGCGTGTTAAGTATGTTATCGCGCTTATTATAGGGGCGATGGGAAAGGTCGCTGTTTTATACACGGGGGTCGTTATGGTCGCGCTTCCTTTCCTGTTAGATTTATCGGAACAGCAGACGGATACTATTGCCGCTATGTTTTCCTACCCGCAGTTAATAACGGCGTCTGTAGGAGGGTTTATAGCAATAATTATTCTCCCCACGCTTAAAAAGGCTATCAAAAAATAGCATGAGGAGAATGACAACTGTTATTTTCGTTTTTTAATAATTAAGACGGCTCCGATTATAATTAGCAGAACACCGCCCGCTGAGGCTATTATAATTAATAAAAAGTCAGAATTTTCGGTATCGCTTTCTGTGAAGTCCGGCGCGGCGGATTCGGTGGCGGTCGGTGGGGGTGTCGGTTCTTCGGCTTCTTCACCCGATGATTCGGACGGTTGCGCGGCTTCGGGAGGAAGTACGGCTTCGGGAGCGGTTTCGATTACGCTGAAAAATGCCGGTTTGGCTGAGAGTGCGACATCGAACAACAGAGGATTACCCCTGCTTCGCCAACTCTGCGAATCCATCTTTCCCCAGAATGTGACTCGCTCTATTTTATCGGAATGTTTTATAAAAATCTCGAAAAGCTCGCCGTATAATTCCGCCTGACGTTCAAGATTTTCTTTTGTGGCTTCTCCGTAATTGTTCCAACTGCCTATAGGTATGTCGAGTTCGGAAATGCTCACAACCGCGCCTGTTTCGGCGAAACGTAATATGGTTAATTCAACGCTGACAGGAGACAGATTGGCTGTCCAATAGTGTGCCTGCATACCTATACCTTCTATCAACAGACGCCCCGGTTCGGTATTTTGAGGGTCACTCTCCCACTTTTCGTTAAGCTCTTCGACCATCTGGGCTATAGCCTCGCGTTTTCCGGCGTCCGTCTCATTAAAATCATTATAGTATAGTATGGCGTTCGGGTCTGCCGCTCGTGCGAAAATAAAAGCATCGTATATATAGTCCGAACCGTCTTCACCGGCTTCTTCGTCTGCTCCGTTCGCATATGCCGCATACCAAGAGGGTCTGTTTTCGGTATCGCTGAGTTGTTTTCTCAGCCTTCCTTTCCACCATCCCTCTTCCATTTCGAGGGGGGCAGATGTAATACTCGTTATGAAAGCCTCGTTAACGACGTCCCATGAGTATATTCGTCCCGCAAAATGCCCCGCAACTGCATTTATGTAGTCCTCCATGTTTGCGCGAGCCTCAGCACGGGTAACAGGACCGCCGTCTTCGGCTATAGTCAGCCATCCCGCAGACTGCGAGTGCCATACTAAGGCGTGTCCGACGACTTGAATATCGTTTTCGATTGCCCAGTTCACTAAAAAGTCAGTCTCGGTGAACCTGTAGACTCCCTGCTCTCTCGACATATTGCTCGGCTTCATTGCGTTTTCGGCTGTTACGAAATTATAGTGGTGCTTGAACATATCCGTCATGGCTTCCATTGCGACCTGGGGCGGTTCTATTATATTCCCGATTCCGAAGTACTCGGCGAACGAATCCTTTAGCGATGGGAGCGTTAAATCCCACTGTCTGCCGGATGCGGCGGAAGCCGCCATGTTCATACTGAAAACGATTAACAGAAATGCGGCGGTGATAAATTTGATTTTTCTCATAACTTTTGATTCTCCTTGTCTTTTTTTGAATTTAAAACCTCTTCGGCTGTTCTCATCATGTTTTCAAATACATCGGCGGATAGACTTTTTCGGATGACCTGCTCGGCTTCTTTAAATCTCGGAGGTCTTCTTCGTATGGAGTGCAGGTCGGTTCCGAGAAGGTTTATTTTGCCGTTTTTTATTAAATCCAACGTGTATCTCCGCGTTCGGACAGACAGCAGAGAATCACAGTTTCCTTGAGCGGGTAGTCCGTATGAGATTATTTCAAACACGCGCTTCGCTTCGCTGAAGTCAAAATACCGTTCAATATGTGCAAGTATTATTTTTACCTTACAAGAATTCATGAAGTTTGCAAACGAGTCCATGAAATCATCGTCAAAATTCATGTACGGTAACTCAAGTAACAAATAATCTGTGTCCCCTATACAGAGCTTATCCAAAGGCAGATTATAAATCCCGTCTAAAAAATACACCTCCGCGCCTAAAACCACTTTCGGATAATCACCGTCCTTCATAGCGTCTTTTAGTATACCCGCACTTTCTTCGCGGTTCTTTAAAAAACTGCTCGCGCTGTCGCGGTGAGGATATAGGTGCGGGGTGGCAACGACGATATCAACGCCGTCTTTTTTAAGCATTTTCAGCAGACGAAGTGACTCTGCGACGTTTTCTGCACCATCGTCTAAATCGGGTAATATGTGCGAGTGGAAATCTATAATCATTATACCTTTTTCCTTTGGGACTTTCTTGCATATGAATACTTGTAGTTGCCTTTATAATTCTTCGCACCTTTTGCGTTACAGTTTGCCTTAATAAAACCGAGAACCTTTCCGCTCGCCATTTTAATCGAACGAAGAGCGGCATTAATATCCGTATGGGTGGTTAATCCCTCCCATACCACGAAAATAATCCCCGAAATAATATTGTTCATTAACTGCGAATCGGTGACGACGTTTATTGGCGGCGTGTCGATTAGTATATAGTCATAATGTTTCGACAGAGCCTTTAAGAGGCTGTCCATAAGGTCAGAAGCGAGCAAGTCGGCAGGATTAGGCGGAATCGGTCCCGATGAAATAATATCAAGGTTTTCGCGGACGCTGTATTCGATAGAGTCGTCAATTTTATCGAAGCCGCCTAAAATTGTAGATAACCCTTTTTTATTCGGAATACCGAACATTTTATGAATAGTCGGTTTACGTAAATCTGCATCTATTATAAGTGTATGCGCGCCCATACTTGCAAGAGTCAGCCCTAAGTTTGAGCAGGTGGTGCTTTTACCCTCCGACGGGTTTGAACTCGTGATAACTACAACCTTTCGCTCGCCTGTGGAGAGTGAGAACATAAGGTTTGTACGCGCTGTTTTATACGCCTCGGTAATCATAAACGGCGTATCGTCGTTTAACAGGTTTCTTTTCTTCCCGTTACTCATAGCCGAAATCCCCCTTAACCTTTATATCAAAGCACATGACCTCGGCGAATACAGGGATGTCATAAATTTTAAACAGGTCGTCCTCCGCTTTTACCTTAATATCAAGAATCTCTTTTATAAAGGCAATTAAATAAGACAGCAGGAAACCTGCGAAAAAACCCATGACACAAAACATGAGAGTGTCAGGGAAAATCGGATTTCCTGTAGAATATGGGCTGTCCACTAATGTAATTCTGCCCGACTCAATAGTTTTATCAAATTCTTCTATACATATATCGACAAAAAATTCAAGCATATAAACTGCCGCTTTCGGACTGTCGGCGGTTATAGATACTCGTAAAAATTCGGTGTTATTCGAGGTACCCATGCTAATCATGTTCATAAGCTCGTTTACGGAATAAAGCACACCCGATTCGGTTTTGAGCCTTTGGGTTATATCGCGGGTCGTAAAAAGCTCGGCGCAGGTGTTAACCATATTTCGGGCGGCGTTAATGTCCTGTACGTTTACTATTTCGCTCTGGATTCTGCTGTTTTCTATATAAAATTTTGCGACCGCCGAATATTTTTTCGGTAAAATAAATTCCGCCGCGGCAAAAGCCGTGAAGACCGCTGTAATAGTGACAACGGTAATCACTGCGGCATATTTCCGCAGTATACGGAGCAGGGTTTTTATATCTACGGTTAATTCGGCACCGTTCATAAGCTCTCCTTCAACATGCCCCTTTTCGAGCGAATACGACCTTAAAGGTCTTTAAAAATATTTTTAAGTCTGTATAAAAAGACATTTCCTCTATGTACTTTATATCCATTTTAACCCAATCGTCGAATGTTATATTACTTCGTCCGCTGATTTGCCAGTAGCAGGTGAGTCCGCCTCTTATGTCGAGCCGTTTTTTATGAAATTCCGAATACTGCTCAACCTCGCATGGCAGAGGGGGACGCGGTCCCACAAATGACATATCGCCTTTAAGTATATTCAATAACTGCGGCAGCTCGTCAATACTGTATTTTCTGATAAAAGCACCGACTGCGGTGATTCGCGGGTCTTTGTTTATTTTAAACGCAGGACCATCCCGCTCGTTCAGGTGCATTAATTCCGCTCGCTTTCTTTCTGCATCATCGCACATTGAACGAAACTTATAAAACTTAAATGGCTTCCCGTCTTTGCCTATTCTTGTCTGGGTGAAAACAGCCTTTCCTTTCGAGTCGATTCTTATCACGATTATTATTACGAGAAAAAAAGGCAAAAGTAAAACCAACCCGAAAAAAGAAACGAGTACATCGAGGGTTCTTTTGACGACGGTATACGCACGGCGTTTTTCGGTTTTTAAATTTTCTTCGCTTTTTTTCGCGCTGATGACGTTTCCATACGCCCCGGTTGTGTTCATTTTTACTCGTCCTTTCGGTTTTCGTTTTATGAATTTTGACGAAACTCCACCGGATTACGATTCTATAAATTTTATCTACCAGATAATTTTATCATATAACAAACATAAAATCAATATATAGAGGAAAATTTGTAAAATATGCACAAAATCAAGTCTGTAAAATATGCACAAAAACACGAATAGGTGAAGGAAAAAGGGTAAAAATGGCGATAAAAAAAAGAATTAATTAAAATAAGTGCAAAAAAACTATTGACAAACAAAAAATCTCGTAGTATAATGTTGTGGTAAGTAATAAAGCAGAGGATTTCTCTCACCCGCCGGCTTAAATGCGTCGGGCGTGGTCGCTTATTTAATCTGTCTATCGGGTTTTTATCCCTATATTTCGGTTATGTAATGCGTATGCGCTGTGTATTGTAACATCGGCGCGGGAAATTTCTCCCGCGCTTTATTTATTGATTTTATTTTTATTTCGGAGGGAGAGTGTAAGCCATCGCCAACAAGGAGCTACTCATCAATGACCAGATAGTGACCGAAGAGGTGCGTGTATTAGGAGAAACAGGTGAACCGCTCGGCGTAATGAAGCGTGAAAAAGCGCAGAAAATCGCCGATGAAGGGAACTTAGACCTTGTACTGATTGCGCCGCAGGGTAATCCGCCCGTATGTCGCATTATGGACTACGGGAAGCACCGCTTTGAACAATCGAAGCGCGAGAAAGAGCTTCGCAAGAACCAAAAACATGTAGAGCTCAAAGAAGTACGGATGTCGCTGAATATTGACACTAACGACCTCAACACAAAGGTCGGTCACGCTGTTAAGTTTTTAAAAAGCGGTGATAAGGTAAAGGTGACAATTCGGTTTAAAGGGAGAGAGATGACGCATCCGAAATTAGGCGAGAAGCTCATGACGAGATTTCTTGACGCCTGCGCTGAGTTTGGAGCGGCTGAGAAGCCATCAAAATTCGAGGGCAGGAATTTACACGTTATACTTGCACCGAAGAAAACCGCCATCGTCTCGGCGGGTTCAAACACAAGCGTTAGTGTGAAAGACGCAAATACAGAGTAAGAATAAGAAAAAAGGAGGCACTTAAAAATGGCAAAAGCAGCTAAACCAAAAATGAAAACCCACAGCGGAGCAAAAAAACGCTTTAAAGTCACCAAAAGCGGAAAAATAAAGTACCGCCGTACAAACCGTATACACAGACTGACACAAAAAGCGACTAAGCGGAAGCGCACGAGCCGCAAGGCAAACTACGTTGACAAGAGCAACGTCGCGGAAGTAAAAGCGTTGCTTCCATACAACTAAAAATAAAAGGACAAATCAGGAGGAATGTAAATTATGGCTCGTGTAAAAGGTGCGCTCGCTACGCGCAAAAGAAGAAACAGAGTCTTAAAGCAGGCTAAAGGTTATTGGGGCGGTAAAAGCAGGCTTTTTAAAACCGCGAAGGAGGCGGTCTGGAAATCGCTTCAATACGCATATATAAGCAGAAGGCTCAAAAAGAGAGATTTCAGGAGACTCTGGATTACGAGAATTTCCGCCGCTTGCAGAAGTAACGGCATGAACTACTCGACCTTCATGAACGGCTTAAAAAAAGCTAATATAAACCTTAACCGCAAAATGCTTTCGGAAATAGCTATTCACGATGCAGACGGTTTCGCCGCGCTTTGTGAAAAGGCAAAAGCGGGGGCATAAGGTAAGAATAAATTATACCCCGCCGCCTGCTATAATGGCGGCGGGGTAAATGGTGTAAATGGTGTGAATTATGATTACAAGCCGCCAAAACCCCAAAATAGCACTGCTTCGCTCCTTATCGAGAAGTAAGAAGGCTCGCGGAGAAGCGGGTGTATTTGCTGTAGAGGGCGAAAAATTATTTTTTGAAGCTGTCCTTTCAGGGCTTGAACCGCAAAATTTATTAATAACTGAAAAATTTTCACAAAAAAACGACAATTTTCGGAAAAAAGCCGAAAATTTATGCAATATAGACATAATAAGCGACGATTTAGCTGAATATATTTCAGATACAAAGACGCCGAGCGGGGTATTTTTTACCCTTCCCCTCCTTGACAAAACTTTAAATATGAATACAATGTATAATGAGGGGGTATATTCGTTCGTTGCCCTTGATGCGGTTCAAGACCCCGGGAATGTCGGCGCGATTATAAGAAGTTGTGACGCTTTCGGCATAGATTCACTTTTTCTATCCGGGGGTTGTGCCGATATAAATTCGCCGAAGTTAATCAGAAGCGCTATGGGGTCGGTGTTCAGGCTTCCTGTTTACAGATGTGAATTATCACCTCTTATTTTACGGCTGAAGGAAAAAGGGTTTTGCATAATAGGTGCGGACTGCGGGGGAGAGCGGTGTTTGTCTGCTGACGAGTTTAAATTTCCACAGAAAAGCCTTGTAATAATAGGCTCCGAGGGTGGGGGTATAAGCCCGGAAATAATAAAGCTATGCACCGAAAGAATTTATATACCCGTAAAAAATGTCGAATCCTTAAACGCGGCAGTCGCCGCATCGATTATTATATATAAAATGCAGCATAGGGATGGATTTTATTCGCCCGAATAAACGCATGAAGGAGAAAAGTTTTGTCTGATTTAATAATTGTAGAATCACCCGCAAAGGCGAAAACAATCGGGAAATACCTCGGTAAGAATTTTAAGGTAATGGCATCGGTAGGTCATATCAGAGACCTGCCGAAGTCGAAGCTCGGCGTAGACATAGAGCAGGATTTTAAACCGATGTATGAAAACAAAAAGGATAAAACCGCTCTAATCCGCGACCTGAAAAAACAGGCAGATAAATCAAAAAGCGTTTACCTCGCGACAGACCCTGACCGCGAGGGCGAGGCTATTTCGTGGCATTTAGCGCATATTTTAGATTTAGACGCGGCGGAGCCGATTCGCGTAACCTTTAATGAAATTACCAAAACGGGGGTAAAAGACGGTATGGCGCATCCGCGCGGGCTTGACATGGGATTGGTCAATGCTCAGCAGGCGAGACGGATTCTTGACCGAATCGTCGGTTATAAACTAAGCCCCTTTCTATGGAAAAAAGTACGCAGAGGTCTGTCGGCGGGTCGGGTACAGTCGGTGGCTGTGCGGTTAGTAGTAGACAGAGAAAAGGAAATAGAGAGCTTTAAAAGCAGAGAATACTGGAGCATTGATGCAACTCTGCTGTCTTCAGTCTCTGATGCTAAAAAACTGTTTCCCGCAAGGTTGTCAGAAGTAGACGGTGTTAAGGCAGAACTCAATAATAAAGAAGACACCGATAAGGTTTTAAAGCGTCTCGAAGGTGCAAGTTTCAACGTGTCGGCAGTTAAGAAGTCTACGAGAAAAAAGCTTCCCGCGCCGCCTTTCACCACATCCACCTTACAGCAGGAGGCGTCTCGTAAGCTGTTCTTTAATTCCCGCAGAACCATGAAAATCGCACAGGAATTATATGAGGGGTTGGAGTTACCCGAACATGGTGCAATCGGTCTCATAACCTATATGAGAACCGACAGCGTTCGGATTTCGGCAGAGGCAAAGCAAGCGGCTAAAGAGCTGATTGAGCAGAAATTCGGAGCGGAATACGTTTTTAAAGGTGAACGGCTGTTTAAGTCGAAAGCAGGCGGTCAAGACGCACACGAGGCTATACGCCCTACTGTACCGCATATTACACCCGAACAGATTAAAAGCAGCGTCACGAGTGACCAATATAAGCTGTATAAGCTTATTTGGGAGCGTTTTATGGCGAGCCAGATGGAAAACGCGCAGCTCAATACAGTGTCTGTTGATATAAACGCAAACGGTTGTTTATTTAAAGCTAACGGCTATACCGTCAAATTTGACGGATTTATGAAACTGTACGTTGAGGCGAGCGAAAGCGAGAATCCCGAAAAATCAGACGACGCAGATAACGCCGCAGGCGCAACGGCACTTCCTCCGCTTACGCAGGGTGAAGAGCTTAGTGTGGAAAGTTTAGACGGAAATCAACATTTTACACAACCTCCGGGACGTTATACGGAAGCCGGACTGATAAAAGCACTTGAGGAAAACGGAATCGGCAGACCCTCGACCTACGCGCCGACAATTACCACGATTCTTGACAGGCAGTATGTAGAGCGAGTAGCTAAGCAATTAAAACCCACGATTTTGGGGCGTGTTATTACCGACTTTTTGAAAGAGCATTTTGATAATATAGTAGATACAAGCTTTACTGCACAAATGGAAACCTACCTTGATAAAATCGAGGTGGGCAGCGAGGAATGGGTTGAGGTTCTGCGTGAATTTTACGGTGATTTTGAAAAAACATTATCGAAGGCTGAAACTGAAATGGAAGGCAAGCGAGTAAAAATCCCCGACGAGCCTACTGATATTCCCTGTGAACTTTGCGGAAAAATGATGTCGATTAAAATAGGTCCTTACGGAAAGTTTTTAGGTTGTTCGGGGTTTCCCGAATGTAAGCAGACCAAAAAAATTATTAACGAGGCGGACGGCGAATGTCCCTCATGCGGCGGTAAAATGGTCAGCAAAAAATCCAAAAAAGGTAAACCTTATTTCGGGTGCGAAAACGTCAAGGACTGCGGCTTTATGACCTGGGATGTCCCCGTATCGGATATATGCCCCAACTGTCAAAAGAAACTGTTCAGAAAAGGCGGTAAAAAAGGCACACTATACTGCGCGGCGGAAAGCTGTAGCTTTGAACAAGCGGATACGGAGGCTGAGACCAATGTCTAAAAAGGAAAAAGCTAAAAGAGACAGTAAGCCTATGACGGCGAATAACAATGATGAAAAATAATATGTCTGTAACAGTTATAGGCGCAGGGCTTGCAGGGGCTGAAGCCGCGTGGGTTTTGGCGCAAAGAGGGTTCAGCGTAAAACTGTATGAGATGAAACCGCATAAGATGAGTGCGGCACACAGTTATAGCGGTTTTGCGGAGCTTGTTTGTTCAAATTCTTTTAAAGCGGACAACCAGAATAGTGCGGCGGGACTACTCAAAGCTGAAATGCGTCTGCTCGGCTCGTTAGTTCTCGAAACAGCCGAAAAAACGAGAGTTAATGCGGGAGGAGCTTTGGCGGTTGACAGACAGGCATTTTCGGACGAGGTCACTAAAAGGCTTGAAAATCACCCTAATATAGAAATAATAAATGAAGAGGTCACAGACTTTCCCGAAAATAACACCGTTATATGTACGGGACCGCTGACAAGTGACGCTTTTGCTGAAACTATTAAGAAAAAATGCGGTGGGTTTTTAAATTTCTATGACGCCGCCGCACCTATCGTAACCCTCGAAAGCGTGAATTTGGACAAAACCTTTTTCGGAAATCGTTACGGCAAAACGGGTACAGACGGGACTTCTGTTTCGGATTATCTTAACTGCCCGTTCACAAAAGACGAGTATGAATATTTTTATAATGAGCTTATTAATGCAGAATCCGCGCCGTTGAAAACTTTTGAAGATTTGACGGTATATGAGGGCTGTATGCCGGTGGAAATCCTCGCAAAACGCGGTAAAGACAGTGTCCGTTACGGATGCATGAAACCGGTGGGTTTTTCAGAGCCGAAAACGGGAAAACGCCCGTATGCCTTAGTTCAGTTGCGTCCTGAAAATAATAACCATACTCTTTTCAATATAGTCGGCTTCCAGACCAATTTAAAATTCAATGAGCAAAAGAGGGTTTTCAGGCTTATACCCGGACTTGAAAACGCCGAGTTCATGCGTTACGGCGTGATGCACCGCAATACATTTATTAACAGCCCCTTGTTTTTAGACAGGTATTTTATGTTGAAAGGTTCGGATAACATCTATTTTGCGGGGCAAATCACAGGAACAGAGGGATATACCGAAAGTGCGATGGGCGGAATAATTGCGGGACTCGCACTTGCGGCTCGGCTGAGAGGTGAAAAACCGCTCAAGCTACCCGAAACAACTATAACAGGTTCGCTTACACGTTATATCAGCGATAAAACCGTGACCGATTTTCAACCCATGGGTGCAAATATGGGCTTATTGCCGCCGCTAACCATAAAAATCAAAGACAAAAGGGAGCGTTATGCGGCGATTTCAGAGCGTGCACTCAGAGATTTGAAGGAAGTAATTATATAAATTTGGAGGAATAAAGATATGAAAATTGCATTAGACGCTTTCGGCGGCGACCACGCTCCGGACAAGGTAATTCTCGGCGCGGCTTTGGCGGTCGCTGAATATGACGTAGAGATAATTCTTACGGGAGACGAGAAGAATATAAAGTCTCGAATGGAAGCTCTCGGCGTTTCAGATAAAAATATAAGAATCGTTAACGCAGACGGCGTAATCCTAATAGAAGACGACCCGCTCGACATAAGAGGAAAGAAAAAAGATTGCTCTATGGGTAAAGCCTTTCAGCTTACTGCGAGCGGAGACGCCGACGCATTTGTCAGCGCGGGTAGTACTGCGGCATTAGTAGTCGGAGCGACAACGCTCATAGGCAGAATGAAAGGCGTAAAACGCCCCGCGCTTGCGCCTATTATGCCGGGCATAAACGGGCAATATATGTTACTCGATGTGGGGGCGAATGTAGAATGCCGCGCTGATATGTTAGTGCAGTTCGGCGTCATGGGTAGTATATTCATGGAAAAAATAATGCAGGTCGAAAACCCGCGCGTGGGACTGTTAAATATCGGAAGCGAGCGAGAAAAAGGACGCGAGCTTGAGCAAAAAGCATACGAAGCGTTACAAAACGCACCGATTAATTTTATCGGTAATGTTGAAGGACGCGACCCGATTGCAAATCTCTGTGATGTGGCGGTCACGGACGGCTTTACGGGTAATATCTACTTAAAAGCCGTAGAGGGTATGGGTGCGTTTATGAAAGCGTCTCTCAGGGAACTTTTCGGGGCAAGCGCCGGCTCAAAAATCGGCTATCTGCTTTCAAAAAAAGGCGTTAAGGCTCTGTCGAAAAAAACCGATTACAGAGAGGTAGGCGGCTCGCCGCTACTCGGAATAAAACACCCTGTTATAAAAGCACACGGTTCAAGTGACGAAAGAGCGTTTAAAAATGCAATCGGACAGGCAATAGCTTTTCAAAAGGCAATCGGGGAGATAGAAAAAGAAGTAGGAGCGGTTGGAAAATGAAAGAAATTAACCATATTCCGAATACAGAGGATGAGATTTTAGTAGATGTACATGGTTCATGTGTCAGCAGAAACATTTTTAATGTTAATATATTTGAAAACTCAAAAATCAAAGTTAATCAACATTTCAGCAGAAATTGCGTTATATCATCAATGATGCCTCCCGTAGATTTTAACGTGGAACAATCCGAAATGCTGCATAAAAGCGACTATTCATATAGATGTATGCGCTACGCGCTGCATAAAAACACCGTACCGCTTTTAGAAAAATCAACTTCTCAATTTTTAGTTATTGATTTTTTCGATTTGTGCCAAAATGCGGTCGCTTATAAAAACACCACATTCTCGCATTATGACACCTCTTTTTTCGCAACAAGCGCGTATAAAGAGAACGTCGATAAATACAAAATAGTTCATTTTTTTGATATGCCGATGTTTTTATGGTTTGGATATATTGATTTATATCTGAATAAAATGACAGAAAAATTTGGAGATAATATAATTCTCGTAAGGTTGCAATGCGCTAAGTATTATATAGGTAAAAACGTCCCCTCAGGGGGAGTGGTAAAGGACTTCCCCGAATGGAAACTCGGTTATGGTAATGCTTTATATAATGAGAAACTCAAAGAATTGGAAGACTGCATAATTGAAAAATACAACCCGTATGTTATTGATGTTTCCAAATACTTTATATCAGACGAAAGCCATAATGCGGATTTTACCCCGGTGCATTTTGAAAATGATTATGCCTTGGCGGCGAGCAAGAGTATGTACGAAATAATCAAAAAGAAGCCAAAGCAAAAATATTATGAAAACATCGACGCGTCCATAGTATCAAGGATTTTGGGAAGAAATATTTCCGAGCCTGATTTTATAAAGATATATCACAGTAGTGCCGTTCCGTTTAATTCATGTGAGCTTCTTGATGAAATAACCCTATTGTTCTCTGAAAACGACATAATTAAAAACAGGAAATGGTTATCATTATTATACGAGTCATTTTATAATATTTGTAGTGATAATGTTTCCGTTGATTCCTGCGGTAAATTTCTTGATTATACTAAAAAATTGTCTAACAGCAGGGACTTCTGCGTTGAATATTTGGAGCAATTAAATAATAAATTTAATTTTTTGAATATGGATGCTGATTGTTTATTAAGTTTATTTGAAGAGGCGTTAAATGAAAACGATTTAATATGGATGACTATACTAAGCTGTTTAAGAATTTTAGAGCCGAACAATGAGAAGGTTATTCTTTATAGCAAAGCCTATTATTCTATGAAAAACGATGTAAACAAAGTTAAGATTTACGAACAAAAATACGAAGGAGTGTAGAAATTGACATCATTCGAGAAGAAAATAGGGTACAGATTTAAAAAAAAAGAATTACTTACCGAAGCCTTAACCCACTCGTCATACACCGCGGGTAGAAACTGTGCGAATAACGAGCGGTTAGAGTTCCTTGGCGACAGCGTTTTGTCGCTTATTACATCAAAATATCTGTTTGAACAGCTTTGCGATGTCCCTGAAGGAAAGCTTACAAAACTGCGTGCCGGAATAGTCTGTGAACAGTCGCTTTTCGGTTTTGCCGGGGAAATATCGCTCGGAGAACAGCTTTTTTTGGGCAAGGGCGAAGAGCAGACAGGCGGTCGTGAACGCCGTTCAATATTAGCGGATGCTTTTGAAGCGCTTATTGCCGCTATTTACCTTGACGGAGGAGCGGAAGAGGCGGAAAAGTTCGTTCTGTCTTTTCTGCCGAAGAAAGATAAGCTGATGAGCGGAAAGTCGTTACTGAACGATTATAAGACCGCTTTACAGGAAATAATTCAAAAAAATCCCGATGATAAAATTACCTATTGCCTCGAAAGCGAAAGCGGCGAAGCACATAATAAAACTTTTACGGCGAGCGTGTTTTTAAATGAAAAGCGTATGGGGACGGGAACGGGCAGAAGCAAAAAAGAAGCCGAACAGGCGGCGGCACGGGAGGCGATTTGCTATATGGAGCATTGCGATGAATGAACACCGCGAGAAGTGCGAAACATCGGCGGTGATTCGCCGAACTAATGCCGCAATTTTTATACCGCACCTCGGTTGTCCGCATACCTGTAGCTTTTGCGACCAGAATAAAACCACGAGGGCACAAAACTCCGTGGGAGCCAAAGAGGTTTGTGACATATTAGACAGCTACGCCGTGTCGCTGAAACAGCGCGGCTTAACCGCGCAAATTGGATTCTTCGGCGGTACGTTCACCGCACTTTCTCCGCAGTACAGAGAAGAACTGCTGAGTACGGCTAATTTATATTTAGAAAAACACCCCGAACTTTTCAAGGGGATAAGATGTTCAACCCGCCCGGATTATATAGACGAAAGTGTTTTAAAGCAACTCCGCGCCTTTGGCGTAAATGCTGTTGAACTCGGCGTTCAGAGCATGGACGAAGAAGTTTTAAACCTGAACAACCGAAATCACAGCGCAGAGCAGGTAAGACAAAGCGCGAAGCTCATAAAAGATTTCGGGTTTGAACTCGGTGTACAGATGATGACGGGGCTTCTCGGTGACACGCCCCTTAAATCACTGAATACTGCCGACGAATTAATTAAATTAAAACCCGATACAGCGCGTATTTATCCGACTGTAATAATTAAAGGCACTCTACTCGGCGATTTATATGAACGCGGCGAGTTTAAGACATTTTCGCTCGAAGAAACTATAGAGCTTTGTGCGGAAATTTACCGCAGATTTACCGAAAATAATATAAAAGTAATTCGATTAGGGCTTAATATCAGCAGTAAAAGTGATATGAAGAATGAAGTGATTGGCGGCAATTACGGACTGCAACTCGGAGAGCTTTGTATAGGGCGGTATTATTATAACAGGATGCTTGAAATTATGCAAAAAGCATTGCCTTGCAAGTGCTTTTTAATCTACGCCGACAAAAGGAATTTCAGCAAAATCAACGGACACAGAAGCGTAAATAAAATAGAATTACAAAAGCAAGGGTTTACGTATTCGTTGGTCGAGAAGCAAGATATAGATATGGATATTCATTGCTGTTGATGTATTGGAATTTATATAATGGGAGGTTAAAAAATGACACACAAATATGAAGATTGTATTGATTTAGGTATGAAAGATATTACAAACACGCAATTAGCAGAAATGGTGTCAGGCGGCGAAATTCCAAATGATGCTACAGCGTTATTGATGAATAATAATAACATTAGCGATTTGTCTCCGTTGATTAAATTAGTCAATTTAACAAACTTAAATTTAGGTTGTAATCCAATAAGTGATTTATCACCATTAGCGAAGTTAGTAAATTTAACATGTCTAAATGTAGCAGTGGCGCAAGTCAGTGATTTATCTCCGTTAAGCGAGTTGGTTAATTTGCGAGGATTGAATTTAGCATATAACAGAATTAGCGATATAACTCCACTGTCAAAGCTGATTAAATTAAATTGGTTATATATACCGAAAAATAATATTGATAATGAGCAAATAGACCAGATTCGTAAAGTCTTGCCCAATTGCAAAATCGAACACATTTAACTTCCGCTAAAAAGCATTAGACCCTGTTAATTTATTGGTTTTTTATAAAATGCGCAGTTCCTTTTGTAGGGGCGGCATATATGCCGCCCGTACACACCGCAATCGTTGTCGTAGGGTGCGATGTCCACATCGCACCGCAATCAGCAGATGTTTCGTGTTTTTTAGGCGCGATGGCGCACTGCGCTTGACATACGCGCCCTACACAAAAACATCATCAACCGTAGGGGACGGCGTCCTCGACGTCCCATTTCAACGCCCGCAAATTTGCGGGACGTCGAGGACGCCGTCCCCTACAGGAACATCGCATAATAAGGAG